>NZ_JBEPOL010000001.1:0-946488 GCF_040546795.1 Devosia sp. UYZn731 | reverse complement strand
TTGTTGTTTTTGATCCCTCCCCCACGTCTCGGGGGGGGGGCGGGGGGGGGGCGGGGGGGGGGGGGGGGGCCCCTTCCCCACGCGCCTCATCCAGAAAAGGCCCCCTCACCCGACCCAAGAGGGTCGACCTCTCCCCCAAAGGGAGAGGTGAAGTGAGCTCCATTCTCCGCCAACCCACCCCCTCCCGATCAAAACTTGCGCCTCGCCCCTCGTTTGACTAGGTTGCAACAATTCTAAAAGGGCTCTTCCCCTCGATGCAGTTTGTTTCTACGCGCGGCCAGGCGCCGTCGCTCGGCTTCTCCGATGCAGTGCTGGCCGGCCTTGCCACCGATGGCGGACTCTATGTTCCGCAATCCTGGCCCCAGATCAGTCCTGACGAAATCGCCGGTTTCGCCGGCAAGCCCTATAGCGACGTGGCCTATGCCATCATCTCGCGCTTCGTCGGCGACGAGATTGCCCCGGCCACGCTGAAGTCCATCATCGATGGCGCCTATGCGGGCTTCCGCCACCCTTCGGTTGCCCCGCTGGTGGAACTGGAGCCCGGCCACTTCGTGCTCGAACTGTTCCATGGCCCCACCCTGGCGTTCAAGGACGTCGCCATGCAGTTCCTCAGCCGGGTGATGGATCACATCCTCACCACCCGCAAACTGCGCGCCACCATCGTGGGCGCTACCTCCGGCGATACCGGCTCCGCCGCCATCGAGGCTTTTCGCGGCCGCGACACCACCGACATTTTCATCCTGCATCCGCTTGGCCGCACCTCCACCGTGCAGCGGCTGCAGATGACCACAGTGCTCGACGCGAACGTGCACAACATCGCGCTCGAAGGCACGTTCGATGATTGCCAGAACGTCGTCAAAGCCCTGTTTAACAACCACCGCTTCCGCGACTCGGTGCGCCTCTCGGGCGTCAACTCCATCAATTGGGGCCGCATCGTCGCGCAGATCGTCTATTATTTCACTGCGGCCGTCTCCCTCGGCAGCCCGCAGCGCAACATCAGCTTCACCGTGCCGACCGGCAATTTCGGCGATATCTTCGCCGGCTATGCCGCCAAGCGCATGGGACTGCCGATCGATCGGCTGATTATCGCCACCAATGCCAATGATATCCTGGCCCGCACCATGGCCACCGGCCGCTACCAGATGGACGGCGTCGAGCCCACCATCAGCCCGTCCATGGATATCCAGATTTCCTCGAACTTCGAGCGCCTGCTGTTCGATGCCGCTGGTCGCGATGCCGGGGCTGTAAACCGCATGATGGATAGCCTCAAGCAATCCGGCGGTTTCGAGCTGCCGGAAACCGCTTTGGCCAATATCCGCGCCGAGTTCTCCGCCGGCACCACGGGGGAGGCCGAAACCCGCGCCGCCATCGCCTCGACCTACAAGAATTCGGGCTATCTGCTCGATCCTCACACCGCCGTGGGCGTGCACGTGGCTCGTCACGAGCGCCAGGCCAGCATCCCAATGGTCACCCTCGCCACCGCCCATCCGGCCAAATTCGCCGATGCGGTGACGCAGGCCAGCGGCATCGCGCCGGCCCTGCCGGCATGGCTTGCCGATCTGCATCAGCGCGAGGAACGCCTCAGCGTCCTTGCCAACGACCAGGCTGCGGTCGAAGACTTCATCAGGGCGCGCACGCGTGCCGCATAACACAAGCACGAGGTGGTCGCTGACCGCCGGTGCCGGGAGGATTGCGTGAGTCTACAATCGACAACCCTGGACAACGGCATGGTCGTCCTCACCGACGATATGCCCCATCTCGAAAGCGCCTCGCTGGGCGTTTGGGTCCGCGCCGGCGCCCGTAGCGAGCGCAAGGCCGAGCATGGCATTTCCCACCTGCTCGAACACATGGCGTTCAAGGGCACCACGTCGCGCACCGCGCTGCAGATCGCCGAGGCGATCGAAGACGTCGGCGGTGATCTCAATGCCGCGACCTCCATCGAGCACACCGGCTATTTCGCCCGCGTGCTGAAAGAGGACGTGGTGCTGGCCGCCGACATCCTCAGCGACATCCTGCAGAATTCCCTGTTCGACGAGAAGGAACTCGAGCGCGAGCAGCAGGTCATCGTCCAGGAAATCGGCGCCGCGCGCGACAATCCCGACGATCACGTGTTTGACCTGTTCCAGGCCGCTGCTTTCCCCGAGCAGCCGATCGGCCGCACCATTCTGGGCACCGTCGAATCGGTGCGAGAATTCAAGCCGGAAGTGATCCGCAAATACCTCAACCGCAACTATGTGGGCGATCACATGGTCATGGCCGCCGCCGGCAATGTCGATCATGACGAACTGGTCAAGGTCGCCGAACAGCGCTTCGCCGAGCTCAAGCCCCATGGTGCCCCGGCCCCGCAAAGCGCTGAATACAAGGGTGGTGAAGAGCGTCTGGTCTCCGAGCACGAGCAGGCCCATATCGTCATCGGCTTCGAGGGCCGCGCCTACAACTCGGACGGCTTTTACGCCGCCCAGGTGCTGGCCTCCATTCTGGGCGGCGGCATGAGTTCGCGCCTGTTCCAGGAAGTGCGCGAAAAGCGCGGTCTCTGCTATTCGGTCTATGCGTTCCACTGGGCCTTCGCGGATAGCGGCGTCTTCGGCGTCGCCGCCGCCACCGGCGAGGACGAGGTGGGCGATCTCGTGCCCGTCGTCATCGACGAGCTGCGCCGCGCCACCCAGACCATCACCGACGAAGAAGTGATCCGCGTCCGCAACCAGATCCGCGCCGGCCTCCTGATGTCGCTCGAAAGCCCCTCCGCACGCGCCGGTCAGCTCGCGCGCCAGCAGATTCTCTGGGGCCGCCCGATCCCGATGGCCGAAACCGTCGAGCGCATCAACCGCATCACCGCCCAGCGGGTCAAGGATGTCGCCGAGCAGATATTCCTCTCCGGCACGCCAACCCTGGCGGGCATCGGCCCGATCGACGCTTTGCCCGATCTCGAGGCCGTCGGCGGCCTGCTCAAGCGCTGAGCGGGCCCACGCGATGATTTGGCCCTGGTCATCGCCGGCGTCCCTGATCACCCTCAAGGGCCCGCGTCTTCTTTTGCGTCTGCCCCAGCATGGCGATTATCAGGCCTGGTATAGCCTGCGCAAAACCAGCCGCGATTTCCTCAAGCCCTTCGAGCCGCGCTGGACCGAAGCCGATCTGGCACGGTCGGTCTTCACCGCCCGCGTCAAGCGCTCGCGGCAGGAGGCTGAGGACGGCAGCGACTATTCCTTCCTGATCTTCACCGCCACAGGCGGCCCCGAAACCCTGGTCGGCGGCATTACCCTCTCCAATATCCGCCGCCGCGCCGCCCAGTTCGCCAATCTGGGCTATTGGATGGGCCGCCAATTCGCCGGGCAGGGGATGATGACCGAGGCCGTCGGCATCACGTTACCGTTTGTGTTCGACAGCCTCGACCTGCACCGCCTCCACGCCGCGTTCCTGCCCGGCAACGCCGCCTCGCGCCGGGTGCTGGAAAAGAATGGCTTTGTGGAGGAAGGTTTTGCCACCGGCTACCTGCAGATCGACGGTCGCTGGGAGGACCACGTGCTCTTCGGCCTCACCCGCGAACGCTACGAAATGCGCCGCCGCACCCGGCATGCCTGAGCCGTCGCGTTTAACATTCACGTTGATCGTAATTCCCCAACCATCCCCATCCCCGATCTTCCCGCGGACTTGATCCGCGGGCCTCGGTCCACATCGCATCAGCGTCGAGCGGCCCCCGGATCAAGTCCGGGGGAAGATCCGTGGGGAGGATGGTATACGCCATGTTGGCGTCACCGCGTCGTCCCGTCAGCTCTTTGTGTCTATTCGGCAACACGGCTCCACGCTTGTCGCATGGGTCAATCCCCGCTACCAAAGAGCGCTCCCCTCAAGAGGACACCGTCATGGCCGCGACGCCGAAACAGTCGAGCGCCGTTTCGCTGCCATAATGAAGCCTAGCGCAGGATATAATCGCCTCTGATGCGTCACCTTTTAGCACTCGCGATGTGTCTTGCGTTCGCGCTCGGAATCCTCGCTCCAGCCGCTGCCTTCGAAGTGATTTCCGTTCCCGAGGACGTCAACGCCGTCAACCTGTCCGATGTCGTCGAGGTCCAGCAGGGCGCCGAGGGCAAGGTGCAGTTGTCGACGGCTCCGGGCGAAGACGGCATCATCCGCCGCATCGAAGTGCTGGCGACCGATCAGGGCACCAACCCCGATTGGGCGCTGTTCGCGCTCAAGAACGAAAGCGACCAGCAGATCGAGCGTCTCCTCGTGGCGCCGTTCTTCCGGCTCCCCGGCTCCGGCGTCTTCAGCCCCGATCTGGGCGATGACCGCATCAACGCCCTCACGCCCAGCGCCGGCATCCGCCCCGTCCGCCTGGCCGATCCCGAAGCCGACGTTTTCGAAGTCACCCTCGATCCCGGCGCCACCGTCACCTTCGTGGCCGAACTCACCTCCGGCCAATTGCCCGAACTCTACCTCTGGCAACCCAATGCCTACCGCGACTACGTGAACTCGTTCACCCTGTTCCGCGGCGTGGTGCTTGGCGTCGCCTCGCTGGCCGCCGTGTTTCTCACCATCATGTTCGTGGTCAAGGGCCGCGGCGTCTTCCCCGCAACCGCCGCCTTTGCCTGGGCGGTATTGATTTACCTCCTGATCGATTTTGGCGTGCTTGGCCGCCTGCTGGGCCTCAGCAGCGGCGGCATGCAGCCATTCCGCGCCGCCTCGGAGGCCGGCATAGCCACCACTCTGGCTGGATTCCTGTTCATCTACCTCAACCTGCACCGATGGCATCTGCGCTTCATCCACCTCGCACTCGGCCTTGCCGCCCTGTTCCTCGCGCTCTTCGCCTTTGCCTTCTTCCAGCCCGCCATCGCCGCGACCATCGCCCGGCTGGTGCTGGCGCTGCTCGGCGTCTCCGGCTTCTTCCTGATCCTGCTGCTCGCGCTTCGCGGCTATGACCGCGCCGTGCTGCTGGTGCCCACCTGGATCATCCTGATTGCCTGGCTGTTCTATGGCTGGCTGGTCATCACCGGCCAGGTCTCCAACGATATCGCCCAGCCCGCCGTGGCGGGTGGCCTCGTGCTCTTGGTGATGTTGCTCGGCTTCACCTCGGTGCAACACGCCTTTTCGGAAGGGCAGGTGTCCATCGGCACCCTGTCCGAAGTCGAACGCCGCGCTTTGGCACTCACCGGCTCCGGCGATTTCGTCTTCGATTGGAACATCGAGCGCGACCGCGTCTCCGTCTCCGATGAACTCGCCACCCGCCTGGGCGAAAAGCGCGGCGCCCTGCGCGGAGCCATCAAGCGCTGGCTCGATCGCGTCCATCCCGATGACCGCGACCGTTTCCGCACCGCCTTCGATACCCTGGTCGAATTGCGCCGCGGCAAGGTCTCGGCCGATATGCGCATCGCCGGCCACGACGGCAGCTACCGCTCCTTCCGGATGCGCGTGAAGCCGGTGCTGGGCGGCGACGGTCAGGTCAACCGCATCGTCGGTACCCTGCAGGACGTCACCGAAGATCGCGCCGCCCGCGAGCGCCTGCTGCATGACGCCGTGCATGACAGCCTCACCGGCCTGCCCAACAAGCAGCTTCTGCTCGACCGGCTTGAGCGCGCCCTCGTGCGCGCCCGCACGCCGGGCGGCACCAAGCCGGCCGTCTTCCTCATCGATATCGACCGCTTCATGGACCTCGAGGAGCGCATCGGCCACTCCGCCGCCGATTCGGTGCTGCTGGCCGTATCGCGCCGCATCGCCCGGGTCATGCGCCCGCTCGATACCGTCGCCCGCGTTGCCGGCGACCAGTTCGCCGTCATTCTCGCCTCCGAGCAGGCCGCCGGCAAAATCGCCGAAACCGCCGAACAGATCCGCAAGGCCCTCAAAGCCCCATTCAATTTCGGCGACCGCGACCTGACCCTCTCGGCCTCCATCGGCGTCACCATCTATGACAGCAACCCCGCCAGCGCCGCCGACGTGCTGCGCGATGCCGAACTGGCCATGTATTACGCCAAGCGCCTTGGCGGCGACCGCATCGAGGCCTATCGCGCCTCCGCCCGCTCGATCTCGGCCTATAACCGCGCCAGCGAGGAAGACCTCGAACGCGGCATGAAGCAGGGCGAGTTGCAGGTCCAGTTCCAGCCGATCATGGATATCGTCTCCGGCCGCATCGCCGGGGCCGAGGCCCTGATGCGCTGGCTGCACCCCACGCGCGGCATCGTCGCGCCGTCCGAGTTCATCACGCTGGCCGAACGCTCCGGCCAGATCGAACGCCTGGGCCGCATCGCCTTCGAGCAGGCCGCCTACCAGACGCGCGACTGGATGACGTCGATTCCGGGCCTGCCGGAAGAATTCTTCGTGTCGGTCAATCTATCCCCCGGCCAATTGGCCGCGCCGAGCCTGCTCAACGATATTCGCGCCGTGATTGCGCAAAATCCCGGCATTGCCAATCACCTCAAGCTCGAGCTCACCGAGTCCCAGGTGATGACCAATCCCGAGCACTCCGCCTATATGCTCGAAGCCCTGCGCGGCATGGGCCTGGGCCTGGCGCTGGACGATTTCGGCACCGGCCATTCATCGCTCAGCTACCTGCACCGCTTCCCCTTCGACACCATCAAGATTCCGGCCGACTTCGTGAAGATGGGCGACACCAACGGCATCGGCCACACCCAGGGGCCGATCATCCGCGCCATCGTCGCGCTGGCCAACGATCTCGATCTGGCTGTCATCGCCGAGGGCGTCGAGACTCCCGAGGAAGTCGAACGCCTGCGCCAGTTCAATTGCCGGTTTGGTCAGGGTTTTGCCTTCGGCGCCGCCATGACCGCCCCCGAATTCGGCAAACAACTCGCCGCCCAGGTCGCCCGCCTGCCGGCTCGGGAAACGGCAAGCTAGACCAGCCACGCCAGCGGGCCGAAGACGCAGCCCACCCGCTCCACCGGCCTGCCACCTCAAGACAAGACGCCTCGCCACTAACGCGCCCCACCCCACTATCCTTCCCGCGGGCTTGACCCGCGGGCCACTCACAGCTCGGCACGTGTGGAAGCAGGCCCGCGGATCAAGTCCGCGGGAAGGCAGTGGTTGGGTGAAATCGGTGAATTAGACAGCCGCCCTAAGCATGTCCCGCATCCGGGCTCAACGTCGCCCGCGTAATATTCAGCATGCCCAGCGCGGCGTCGTAGCGCCGCTCCACCGGCGTTTCGAACAACAATTCTCGCGAGAACGGCACTGTTAGCCAGCCATTTTGCGCGATCTCGCCTTCCAACTGCCCCGGCGCCCAGCCGCAGCAGCCCAGCGCGAACAAAGCCGCCTTGGGTGCCGGCCCAAACGCCATCGCCTTGAGCACTTCGAGTGTCGCGGTCAGGCAGATATTGTTGGCCACCTCATAGGTGTTGCCGCTGGAAAAATCGGGCGAATGCAGCACGAAGCCGCGCCCCTTCTCCACCGGGCCGCCGCGCATCACCGCGCGCTCGCGGATCGCGTCGGGCAGGCGGATGATCATGTCCGGATCGCCCAGGTCCAACTCGTCCAGGATATCTGCGAAGCGCATGTCCAGTTCGTGGTTGACCACAAGGCCCATGGCGCCGTCATCGCTGTGGCCCACGAGAAAGATCACGCTCTCGGCGAAGCGCTCATCGGCCATGTCGGGCATGGCCACCAGGAATTGTCCTTCAAGTGAGTTCATGGCGCCATTCTAAAGGCTGCGGCCCCCGCTGCCAAGTTAACGCTCGCCCATGCTTGGGTGCGAGCCTCACGAAGCCATGAACAGGGGACGCTAGGCGGCGCGGATATCCTGGGTTACACGAGTGTCCATGCGAATTTACCCTAAAGTCCTTTTGCTGCTTAGCCTGCTGGCCACGCCTGTCGCAGCGGCCGAAACGCCGTGGCAAACCGTGGCGCCCGGGGTCACCATGCGGCTGGTCAGCGCCGGCACGATCAAGCCCGATGGCACCAGTTGGATCGGCGTCGAATTGGACATGCCTCAAAACACCAAGACCTATTGGCGCATCCCCGGCGAGACGGGCCTGCCCACCGAGCTCGATTTCGCCGGCTCGCAGGGCATTGCTGGCAACGCGATTTCGTGGCCTTATCCCGAACGCGACCAGTCGGGCCGCTACCTCGATTACGTCTATCACGGTCCCACTTTGCTGCCCGTCCAACTGACCCTCGACGCCGCCACCGCGCAGATCGAGGTCGCCGTGGTGATGGGCGTATGCTCCGATATCTGCGTGCCCGCGCAAGCCAGCTTCAGCCTGCCGGTGGATGGAACCAAGGACATGCCCAATGGCCTGCGCATCCGCCAGGCCGTGGCCATGGCGCCGATCGCCTGGCCAGACGCTGTCCAGCCCATCGGCGATGTCCAATATCGCGCCGCCGACCAGATGCTCCTGGTGCACGTCACCGATCCCGCCGTCGATCCCGATTCCCTGATCGTGGCCACCGAAGATGGCGACCCCTTCTTCGGTGCGCCGCAAAAAAGTCCCGAGCCCGATCTAGTGCTGATCCCGGTTTTGGGCAAAACCGACGAAATTGACTTGGAAAACCGCCCCGTTCAGCTCACATTCACCACTGATATGGGAGCATATGAAATCACTCGGCCCGTCCAAACGGCCGAATAAGGTCACGAGGGCGATCGGGAGCAGGGCGCAATGCCTTGCATGCGGGGGCAAAGCCGCATATCCGGGTTCCCAGCAATTCAAGCGTCGCTGGCAGCGGACAAGGCCGCCAGCAATGAGGGGGCATAATCCTATATGATCGAGCGCGGTAATCCGGTCCCGTCGGTGCGGGTCAAGCTTGTCGATGCCAATGGCATTGCCGACAGCACCAGCGACGCCATCCTCGGCACGGGCCTCGTCGTCTTGTTTTCGGTCCCCGGCGCGTTCACGCCTACTTGCCACGTCAATCATCTGCCGGGCTTCATCGCCAATCAGGCCAAGCTGCACGCTGCCGGGGTCACCCGCATCGTCTGCGCATCGGTCAACGACCAGCATGTCATGAAAGCGTGGGCCGAAGCCTCTGGCGCCCTCGGCAAGGTTGATTTCATCGCCGACGGCAATGCCGAACTCGCCACGGCGCTGGGCTTGGCCAAGGATTTCAGCGGCAGCGGCATGGGCACACGCTATGCCCGCGCGGCCATGATCATTCGCAACGGCATTGTGGACAACGTATTCGTCGAAGACGCGCCCGGCGTGTCGGCCAGTGGCGCTCCCGCCATCCTGATGGCGCTTGAAACCGCCAACAGCTAGTATCTGCGTTAGGAGACGATTTCATGCTCAAGTCCACCCTGACCCTGGCTGCGCGACGCGGTCTTACCCTTGGCGCCACCGGGCTCCTCGCAGCGGCGCTGGCCGGTTGCAGCATGGGCGGCATGTTCGGCGGCGGCTCGCCCGCGGCCGATGCCAACCTCGCCAATTCCAGCGCCACCCCGACGGCCATGGCCCAGGCGCAGACCAGCGCTCTCCCCGCAATCGCCACTGCCTGCCCCCCCATCAAGGTGCGCACCGGCACAGAGGCGATGTTCTATTATGGTAATGGCAAGGTCGGCGATCCGCGCACGCTGCAATATCAGGGCGTCATCGACAAGAGCACCCGCAATTGCGTGGTCTCCAATGGCCTGATCACCGTGCAGATGGGTGTCGAGGGCCGCGTCCTGCTCGGCCCCACCGGCACCCAGACCTCGGTCACCGTGCCGATCCGCTTCGCTGTCGAGCGCGACAAGCAGGCCATATTCTCGGAAAAATACCAGATCCCGGTCGCCATCACTCCACCGGCGCAGGCTGGCAATTTCATCAAGGTCGTCCAGAACGTCGCCATCCCCTATCTGGGCGGCGAGGACATCACCATCTGGGTCGGCTTCGATACCGGCAAGTAAGCTCAGCTTTCAGCTCTGCACATGCAAAATCCCCGCGAAAGCGGGGATTTTCGTTTCGATGGTCGATGCTGTGGACGGCAGGTCATCCACCCCACCCACCGTCCTTCCCACGGGCTTGACCCGTGGGCCTCTACCTGCGCGCGCCGTGTTGTGAACGGCCCGCGGATCAAGTCCGCGGGCGGCCTGTGTGTGTGGTACGCTTGGTGATCACGAGAGCGCCTACTCGGCCGCCTGCGGCAACTCCTCCGGCCGCTCCCAGCGCAGGATCGGCGATCGCGCCGCCCGCGTCTCGTCCAGCCGGCGCCGTGGCGCTTTCATCGGCGCTGCGGTGAAGCGTTCGGTATTGCCCGCCTTGGCGTCGGCGGCCAGCTCTTCCATCACCTCGCAGAACCGGTCCAGCGTCTGCTTGCTCTCGCTTTCGGTCGGCTCGATCAGCATTGCCCCATGCACCACCAGCGGGAAGTACATCGTCATCGGATGGAACCCCTCATCGATCAACGCCTTGGCGAAATCGAGCGTGGTGACACCGGTCCCGACGAGGAACGTGTCGTCGAACAGCGCCTCGTGCATGGTCGGGTAGTCTCCGAACGGCACCGAGAAGGCATGGGCGAGCCGCGCCTTGATGTAATTGGCATTGAGCACCGCATCCTGCGCCGCTTGCGCCAGCCCGTCGCCACCGTGGCTGAGCATGTACGTCAAAGCCCGCACATACATGCCCATCTGGCCCTGGAATGCGGTGATGCGCCCGAGGGACTCGCCCTCGGCATGCTCGACCAGGTCAAGAAGTCCAGCATGCTGGCGAATAAACGGCACCGGAGCGAAGGGCGCGAGCGCTGCAGACAGCACCACGGGACCCGCGCCGGGACCGCCTCCGCCATGCGGCGTCGAGAAGGTTTTGTGCAGGTTGATATGCATCGCATCGATGCCCAGGTCGCCCGGCCGCACCACGCCCATGATGGCGTTGAAGTTCGCTCCATCGCAGTAGAAGAACGCCCCGGCATCATGCACTGCCTGAGCAATTTCAATGACTTGTGGCTCGAACAACCCGCACGTATTGGGGTTGGTCAACATGATCGCCGCCACCTCCGGCGACAGCGCATCCTTGACCGCCTGCACATCCACCGTGCCATCGTCCCGCGCCGGGATCGGCTTGACCGTGTAGCCCAGGAACGCCGCCGTCGCCGGATTGGTGCCATGCGCACTCTCGGGCACCAGCACGATCCGGCGATGGCTCTGCCCCGCCGCATCCTGGGCCGCCTTGATCGCCATCATGCCGAGCAATTCGCCATGCGCGCCGGCCTTCGGGGTCAGCGCTACCGCCGCGGTATTCGTCAACGTCATCAACCACTTGGCAAGCTGGTTCATCAACTCCAGCGCGCCCTGCACGGTGGAAACCGGCTGCAGCGGATGAATATCGGCGAAGCCGGGCAGGCGGGCAATCTTCTCGTTCAACCGCGGATTGTGCTTCATCGTGCACGATCCCAGCGGATACATGCCGCTATCGATCGAATGGTTCAGCCGGCTGAGACGCACATAGTGGCGCATCGCCTCCGGCTCAGTCAGCCCCGCCAGGTCCAACGCGCTTTTGCGCTCGAAGCCGCCGAGGCGACCGGTCGAAATCTCCGCATCCGGCAGATCAACGCCCGAATGCTCGGTATCGCCAATCTCGAACAGCAGCGGCTCATTCGGCAGCATGGACGAGCCGGAGGTTGAGGCAAAACCCGATGTTCCGGTGCCGGTTGGGCGGCCTTGCGTATTCATGCTCATGCCAGTTCCTCTGTCAGCGCGGCCACCAGGGCCGCGATATCCTCGTCGGTGGTCAATTCGGTCGCCGCCAGCACCAAGAGGTTGGCGACCTCAGGATTATCCGGCTCCAGCCGACTGACTGGCACGCCGCCCAGAATGCCCTGTGCGGCCAAGGCCTCGACCAATGGCGCTGCTGGAACAGCCACCCGAATGGTCATTTCGTTGAAGAAGGTCTTGTTGAGGAGTTCTACGCCCGGAATGCCGGCTAGAGCGTCCGCCAGGGCACAAGCGCGGGCATGGTTCAGCCGCGCCAGCTTGGTAAACCCAGCCTCGCCCAGCAGCCCCATATGGATCGAGAACGCCAGCGCGCACAGCCCCGAATTGGTGCAGATATTGCTGGTCGCCTTCTCACGGCGGATATGCTGCTCGCGGGTCGATAGCGTCAGCACGAAACCGCGCTGGCCATCGGCATCGACCGTCTCGCCGCATAGCCGGCCAGGCATCTGTCGGATGAATTCCTTGCGCGTCGCCATTAGCCCCAGATACGGCCCGCCGAAGTTCAGCGCATTGCCGATTGATTGGCCCTCGGCCACCACGATATCGGCGCCATAGGCCCCGGGCGACTCCAGCAGCCCTAGCGACACGATCTCGGTGACCACCACGATCAGCAGCGCGCCCTTGGCATGGGCGGCGTCGGCGGCGGTCTTGAGATTGCGCAGATGACCGTAAAAGTCCGGCGTCTGGATGACGATGGCCGCGGTCGTCTCATCGATATGGTCGAGAATATCGCCCTGACCGTCTGGCGACGCCGACAGGCATTCAAGATCGGCGTCGTCCTTGAGATAGGCCCGCACCACGTCGCGATAGTGCGGATGCAGCCCACCCGACAGCACGATCTTGTTGCGTCGCGTCAACCGCCGCGCCATCAGCACCGCCTCGGCCGTTCCGGTCGAGCCGTCATAGAGGCTGGCGTTCGCCACATCCATGCCGGTGATCTTGGCCACCTGGGTCTGGAATTCGAACAGCATCTGCAGTGTGCCCTGCGATATTTCCGGCTGGTACGGCGTATAGGCCGTCAGCCATTCCGAACGCTGGATCAGGTGATCGACCGTCGCCGGCACATGGTGGCGATACGCCCCCGCGCCGACGAAGAACGGGCCGTCGCTGCCCGCGCGGTTCTTGCCGGCCAGTGCCCTCATGTGGGCTTCGACAAGATATTCGGGGCTGTGCTGCGGCAGGTTCAGGTCGAACGTCTTGAGCGCCTTGGCGGGTACGGCGCTGAACAGGGCCTCGATCGAGGTCGCGCCGATCACGCCAAGCATCTCGGCGCGTTCGGCATCGGAATGGGGGAGGTAACGCATGGGGGTTTCCGGCTTCCAGTTTGTTGGGGCATCACCCCCCACCCTCAATCCCTCCCCACAAGGGGGAGGGAAGCAGATCGAGCTCGCTGAACGCTTGGTGGTTCCGCAAACCGGATCGATTCCCTCCCCCTTGTGGGGAGGGCCAGGGTGGGGGTTCTCTTACTTCGTCAAATCGGCATACGCCGCGTCATCGAGCAGGCCGTCGATCTCGCCCGCGTCGGCAATGGTGATCTTGTAGATCCAACCGCCGGCTTCCGGGTCGGTGTTGATCAGGCCCGGATTGGCGGTCAGTTCGGCGTTCACTTCAGTCACCGTGCCCGACACCGGCGCGTAAATCTCGGAGGCCGCCTTGACGGACTCGACCACGGCGGCCTCGTCGCCCTTCTTCAGCACCTTGCCGACGCTGGGCAGTTCGACAAAGACGATGTCACCCAGGGCGTTCTGGGCATAGGGCGTGATGCCCACAATGCCGGTCGCGCCCTCGACGCGAATGTATTCGTGGTCCGGGGTGAATTTGGTGGTCATGATCGATCCCTCAACTAGGATTTGGCTTTGCGGAAATAACGGTGTGGAACGAAGGGGGTGGCAGTCACTTGGGCCGGCTGCATGCGGCCGCGGACGCTGACCTGCAATTGCGTGCCGGGTGCGGCGTGGGCTGGCGGCACGAAGCCGAGCGCGATGGCCCGGGCTAGGCTGGGCGCAAAGCCGCCGCTGGTGACCTTGCCAACGACCATGCCGGATGCATCGAGGATTTCAGTGCCTTCGCGGGCCGGTGCGCCTTCGACGAACAGGCCGACGCGGACGCGGGACAACTCGCCACCGAACTCCTTGAGAATGCGCGCGGCGCCGGGGAAGTCGGCGCTCTCACGGCGCCGCTTGGAGACGGCGAAGTTGAGCCCTGCTTCGGTAGGGGAGACTGTTTCGTCGAGGTCATGTCCGTAGAGCGGTAGTCCGGCTTCAAGACGCAGGCTGTCGCGCGCGCCAAGCCCGATCGGCTTGACGCGTTCGTCGGCCAGGAGGGCGTCCCACATCGCTTCGGCCACGCTTGCGTCGCAAAGGATTTCGCAGCCGTCCTCGCCCGTATATCCCGAGCGGGCGATGATCAGCTTGGTGCCGTTCCACTCGAACGGCGCATAGGTCATAAAGCCCAGCTCGGCAACACCTGGAACGGTGGTGTCCAAAACGGCAACCGCCTCGGGTCCCTGCAGGGCGAGAAGGGCGCCATCATCGGCGCGGGTCAGTTTGGCTTTGTCGCCGGCAGCCCTGGCGATGATGGCGAAGTCATTGTCCTTGGTGCCGGCATTGACCACGATATAGAGCGAACCGGGAAACAGCGGCGAGCGAGCGACCATCAGATCGTCGATGGCCCCGCCACTCTCGTTCAGCAGCAGAGTGTAGCGAACCTGGCCGGGCTTGAGCCCTTTGATGTCGCCGCAGACCAGCGGCTCCACCAGCGCCGCAACGGCCGCGTGATCGGCATCGGCATCGCCGCTTGGATTGTTCAGCGTCAGGAAGCTCGGCCCCATATGGCTGACATCGAACAGGCCCGCATGCTCGCGGGTCCACTTATGCTCGCCCATGATGCCGGTAGGGTACTGCACCGGCAGGTTATAGCCGCCAAACGGCACCATGCGGCCGCCGGCGGCGACGTGCTTGGCATAAAGCGGGGTGGTCTTGAGGTCTTCGACTGGTTCGGACAAGCGGCGCTCCCGGCAAATGGACACTGCGGACATTCGTTGCCGAACGCCGTGGTGCCCCCTCTGTCCGCTGAACCTGAGAGATTTCCCGGCCGCCTATGGGCCGGTTGCTCCTTCGGTGAGGCGTGTGCGCCTGCTTTCCAGAGTTTTCGTCGAACTGCGGTCCATTTGCCTGAGAGTTTCCGGGGCGGTTGCTCCTTCGGCGCTGGACTAAACCAGCTCTCCCGCAGTCGAGGGCCACCATGGGGTAGATTCCTCAGGGCGTCAATCGGCCGGCAAGGCGGGGCACAGGGAATTATGGGATTGCAGTCGCGGGTTGCACGAGCGCGATCCAGTCCCCTCCCCCTTGAGGGGAGGGCTAGGGTGGGGGGAAGTTGGAGCCGGAGTGGAGTTGGCTGGCTGAAGGGAGATCCCTCCCGCTGAAAGTTCCCCCACCCCTAACCCCTCCCCTCAAGGGGGAGGGGAACTTGCTCAGTGCCCCAAAACAAAAAAGGCGGACCTTGCGGCCCGCCCTAATTCTCTACGCTTGTCGCCAAACCTTAGTTCAGCTGCGTACCAACATCCTTGATAGCCTTGCTGACCAGATCGTCGCCCTTGCTGGCCATCTGCTGGCTGAGCACGATACGGGCGGCTTCCACAGTCAGGTCGGCAGCGCGGGCGCGCACTTCGCCGAGCGCCTGGGCTTCGGCTTGGTCGATCTTGTCCTGCACCGACTTGGTGCGGCGCGCGATCAGATCGGTCAGCGCCACATTGGCGTCTTCGGCGAGGCGCTTGGCCTCTTCCTGCGCGGCGGTCACGATGCCGGCGGCTTCGCCTTCGGCAGCGACGCGCTTGTTTTCATAATCGACCAGCAGGGCCTCGGCTTCTTCACGCAGGCGCTTGGCTTCGGCCAGGTCGGTTTCGATCTGGGCGATGCGGGCGTCGAGCATCTTGGTGATCATTTTCGGCAGGCCGAAATAAATCATGATGCCGATGAAGATCACCAGCGAAATGGTGGCCCAGATGGTCGCCCAGGTGGTTGCGTCGATCGTCGAGAAGTCCATCCGAGCTACTCCTTGGCCGCGGTGGCGACGGCGTTGCGCGCCTCATCGGCCGAAGCCGAGCCGGTCAACTGGGTAACCAGAGCCTGCACGGTATCGGCAGCGATTTCAGACACATGGCCCAGGGCCTCGGTCTTGGTCGCCTGGATGCTGGCCTCGGCGTCGGCGACCTTCTTGGAGAGATCGGCTTCGACCGCTTTGCGCTTGCCGTCGATATCGGCCTTGATGGCGTTGCGGGTTTCTTCGGCAATGGCCTGCGACTTTGCGCGGGCCGCGGCGTGAGCGGCCTCGTAGGCTGCAATGGCCGCGTCGGTCTTCTGGCGGGCCGCGTCGGCTGCGGCGAGATCGCCGTCGATCCGCGCCTTGCGGTCTTCGAGGATCGAGCCGATGCGCGGCAAAGCCAGCTTGCTCATCGTGAAATACAAAAATGCGAAGGTAATCGCCAGCCAGATCAGCTGGGTGCCAAAGCTCGAAGGATCGAACGGCGGAAATACCTCGGAATGTTCGCCGCCATTCGCTTCGGTGGAAGCGTGGACGGCACCACCCTCGGCAGATGCGTCAATGGCCTCGTGGCCTTCGACCGCTACTGGAGTTTCGGTTGCCATATTGGTCTACCCGTTGATGAGCCGGCTTGAAAGCCTTCGAAAAAAGCGGCAGCCCGGGAAAATTTCCCCCGGCCGCCGCTCCTAGTGAACGAACGCTGATATCACACTGCGAACAGCAGGAGCAGGGCGATCAGGAACGAGAAAATGCCCAGAGCTTCGGTCACGGCGAAACCGAAAATCAGGTTACCGAACTGGCTGCCGGCGGCAGAAGGATTACGCAGGGCGCCCGACAGGAAGCTGCCGAAGATGTTGCCCACGCCGATAGCCGCACCGGCCATGCCGATAGCTGCAATACCGGCACCGATGTACTTGGCGGCAATTGGATCCATTTGAATACTCCTTGGAGACCGAAGATTTGTGTTTCTGCCGTCCGGCCACCGCGGCCGCACGAATAGCTAGGCAGTCAGATTAATGCGACGGATGGATCGCATCATTGATGTACATCGAGGTCAGCACCGCAAACACATAGGCCTGCAAGGCTGCCACGAGGAATTCGAGCGCCGTGATGGCGACCGTCATGATCAACGGCAGCGACGCGCCGAGGAACCCGAGAACGCCCAGCGAGCCGAGCGAATAGATGAAGCCCGCGAACACCTTAAGCGTGATGTGGCCCGCCAGGATATTGGCGAACAGACGCACGGAGAGCGAAATCGGGCGCGACAGGAACGAGACGACCTCGATCGGCACCACGATGGGCAGGACATAGCCGGGAACGCCGGCCGGCACGAACAGCTTGAAGAACTTGAAGCCGTTGCGATAGAGGCCGTAGCCGATCACCACGACGAACACCAGGATGGCCAAGGCGGCCGGCACGATGATGTGCGAGGTGGTGGTGAAGAAGAACGGGATCATGCCGAACATGTTGGCCATCAGCACGAACATGAAGAGCGAGAACACGAAGGGGAAGAACTTCATCCCCTCGGAGCCGGCGGCCCCTTTGACCATATTGGCCACGAAATCATAGAGCAGTTCGGACACCACCTGCGCGCGACCGGGCACCAGACGGCGGCCGGCGGTCGAGCCGAGCAGGAAGATGACGATCAGGCCGACCGTCAGCACCATGAACAGGGCCGAATTGGTGAAAGCGAAGCCGCCTTCACCGCCGAGCGAGAAGATATTGGTCAGTCCAAACTGATGGATCGGATCGACTTTATTCGGATCGGCCACGCCCAAACCCCGGTCTAGTTATCGTCTTCATCGTCCGCGCTCGAACCTAGGTCCGAACCCGGTGGCGGCGGCGCCGCCTTGTTCATTTGTGTCACCACGCGGATGACATTGAGAATGCCTGCGGCGAAGCCCACCAGAAGGAGGATGAGCAAGCCCCATGGCCGAGTTCCCAGGCCGAGATCGACCAGATAACCCAAGCCCGCTCCCACCAGAATAGCGGCGATGAACTCGGTGCCGATGCGCATGCCGCGCGCCATACCGCTCATGTCGCTGGGAGACATGTTCGAAGCTCTGTTGGCCTCGACATTGCGTTCCCTCTGGGCAGAGGCAATACGCGATGCGAGATCGCGCGTCACCCCTTTGGCACTATCGGGCTGACCCTCGGTATCTTGCGGTTTTGGCATCCGCTCGCTCCCCTTGGCCGGCCACTCCCGTGTGTTCCGGGGCGCCTTTATTAGTCGCGCGCAACATAGGGAAGGGTGCTGGGAGTGTCAAGACGAGGCCGGTCGGCTTAACATGCTGATGTGTATGGTATTTTTGGCTTGGTAGCAGGGTGCGGCATGCTGTCCACAGCTAATCATGGCGAAGTCTGGGCAGGCGACGGGGGATTCTCTTCCTAAACCGCCTCGCGGAAGCTCTCCGCCGTAGTCAAATCCACCGAAACCAGTTGGCTGACCCCGCGTTCGGCCATCGTCACCCCGAACAGGCGGTCCACCCGGCTCATCGTGATCGGATTGTGCGTGATCACCATGAACCGCGTCTGCGTCCGCTGGCGCATCGAATCCAGCAAATTGCAGAATCGCTCCACATTGGCGTCGTCCAGTGGCGCGTCGACTTCGTCGAGCACGCAGATCGGCGCCGGATTGGTCAGGAACACCGCAAAGATCAGGCTCATCGCCGTCAGGGCCTGTTCGCCACCCGAGAGCAGCGTCATGGTCTGCGGCTTCTTGCCGGGCGGGCGGGCGATGATTTCAAGGCCCGCTTCCAGCGGATCGTCGCTTTCGACGAACTGCAATTCCGCCGTGCCGCCGCCGAACAGGGTGGTGAAGAGCTCCTGGAAATGCGCGTTGACCTTGGCGAAGGCCTCGTTGAGGCGAATACGGCCCTCGCGATTGAGCGAGGCGATGCCTTGGCGCAGCTTGGCTATGGCCTCGATCAGGTCGTCGCGGTCCTTGACCATCAGGTCGAGTTTTTCCTGAACCTCGATGGCTTCCTTTTCCGCCGACAGATTGACCCCGCCCAGCCGCTCGCGCTCGGCCTTGAGTCGGTCGACCTTCTGTTCGATGGCGTGTTCATTGGGCAGGGCTTCTTCTGGCTTGATACCCGAGGCTTCGAGCGTCCGGCTGGCCTCAATATTCAGCGTCTCCTCGATCTGGCGCTCGATCTGCTGGCGCTGGACGATGAAGCCCTTGAGACGCTCTTCGATGCGCGTCAGCTCGATTCGCGCCGCCGCCAGCGCTTCGCTCGCCAGCCGCAGCGCCTTGTCGGCCTCGCGATAGGTGGTTTGCGCCACGCTCAAACTGTCGCTCGAGGCCTTGTGCTCGACCTTGGCGCGCTCGATCTGCTCGTCCAGCGCCGCGCGACGGGCGGCAAAGCCATCCGGGGTTTCATTGACATTGGCGAGTTGGCTGGTGACTTCGGCGGTGCGGCTGTCGAGCGTCGCCAATTGCGCCATCGCGCCTTCGCGGCGGCGCTGCCAGCTTTGACTGTCCTTGGCCAATTGCGCCAACCGGCTGTCACGCATCCGCGCTGCGGTTTCGAACGAGCCCAGCTTGAGCCGGGCCTGGTCGGCCCGCTCGCGCAACTGCACGAGGCTCGCCTGCCTCGCCTCGGCCAGCTCGCCGGCGTCGCCCTCGTCACCGGCCTCTTCAAGCGCCTGCTCAGCATCGTCGCGGATCGCCTCGGCTTCGCTCAGGCTGGACGCCAGTCGCACGCGCGCCTCTTCCAGCGCACTCTGCCGCGTGGTCAAATCACCGATGGCGCGCTGCGCCTTATCGACTTCGATCTGCGCCGCGCCGATCGCATGCTGAGCCGCGCGCCAGCCATCGCGCTGCTGCTTTTCGGACTGCCGCGCCTCGGCCAATGCCGTGCTCAGTATGTCAATATCGCGCTTCCAGCCATTACGCTCGGCCCGTGCGCGCGTCACTTCCTCGTCGAGTTCCGCCAACCGATTGCGCTGTGCCAGCCGTTGCGCGGCAGCACTCGGTGCGTCGGCGGCCGCCACAAACCCATCCCAGCGCCACAGCGCGCCCTCAAGCGTCACCAGCCGCTGCCCGGGCTTGAGCGCGTGCATCAATGCCGGGCCATCGGCATCGCTGACCAGCCCGATCTGGTCTAGCCGGCGCTTCAACAAGGGATTGCCCGAAACATAGCGCGACAGCGGCTCGGCTGCCTGGGGCAGGGCGGCATCGTCATATCCGTCGATCGCCGCTGCCCAATGCATCGGCGCCCCTGCATCCGAGGACGCCTCGAGGTCATCCCCCAGCGCCGCGCCCAGAGCCGTCTCGTATCCCGGCGTCACGTTGAGCTGGTCAACGATCGCGGGCCACAGCGAGGCCCCGACATTGAGCATCTTGCCCAGCGTAGTTGCCTCGGCCTCCAGCCGGTTCAGCGCGGCCTCGATCTCCTGCAATTTAGGCCGCGCCGCATCGAGCTTTGCCTGCGCCGAGACGGAAACTTCCTCCGCCGCTACTGCGCCTTCTTCCGCCTCGGCCGTGTCGGCCTGCGCTTTGGCCAGGGCCGCGCGCTTCAGCGTCAGTGTCTCATCGGCATCAAGGCTTGCCGTGATCGTCGCGGCTTCGCGCTCGACTTCGGCCACTTGCTGGCTCAGCCGCGCCATTCGTGTCGCCGCGTCCTCCGCACTACGCTGCGCCTGCACCCGTCTTGCACGAATCTGAGAGAGGGCATCGGCGGCCGCGCGCGCTTGGGCCTCAGCCGTCACGACAGAAGCCCGCGCCTCGTCGGCGGCAATTCGAGCGTCGTCGAATTCCGCCTGCGCTGCCTCGCCTTCGTCCTGTAAGTGCGCCTGCTCCTCGCCATAGACCGCCAGCGTCGTTTCACTTTCGGCCACCAGATCACGCTCACGCTCGCCGTCGGCGGCCAATTGCCTGATGCGGTCTTCCAGTTCCACCCGCCGCTGGCTGTTGCGCCGGGCCTCTTCCGCCAATTGCTCGGACAGGATCGTGTAGCGTTGCAGCACCGCCCCGGTCACCGCCTCGCGGTCGCGTAGGGGCTGCAGCGCGGCGTCTGCCGTTTCCAGCGCGCGCTGCGCCTGCAATTGCTCATGGTTGGCATCGGCCAAACCACGGATCAGCACCGCCTGCTGCGCTTCGGCCTCTTTTTCAGCGAAGCGCGCCGCCACCCAGCGGATGTGGAACAGTGTTGCCTCGGCGCGGCGAATATCGCCCGAAACGGCGCGATAGCGCATCGCCAGCCGCGCCTGCCGCTTCAGTGTTTCGAGTTGGGTATCGACTTGGCCGATAATGTCGTCGACGCGTTCGAGATTGCTTTCGGCCGCCCGCAACCGCAATTCGGCCTCGTGCCGGCGCGAATGCAGCCCGGAAATACCGGCGGCCTCCTCGAGCAAGGCCCGGCGCTGCGTCGGCTTAGCGGCGATCAATTCGCCGATCTGTCCCTGCCGCACCATGGCCGGCGAATGCGCGCCGGTGGACGCATCCGCGAACAGCAATTGCACGTCGCGGGCGCGCACTTCCTTGCCATTGACGCGATAGACCGAGCCATTTTCGCGCTCGATGCGGCGAGTGATTTCCAAAACGTCGGCATTGTTGAGCGCGGCTGGCGCGGTGCGGTCGGAATTATCCAGCACCAGCGTGACTTCCGCCGAATTGCGCGCCGGGCGCCCGCCCGAGCCGGAAAAGATTACGTCGTCCATGCCCGAGGCGCGCATCGCCTTGTACGAGCTTTCGCCCATCACCCAGCGCATCGCCTCGACCAGGTTCGATTTGCCGCAGCCGTTCGGCCCGACAATGCCGGTCAGCCCCGGTTCCATATGGAGCACGGTTTCATCGGAGAAGGATTTGAAGCCGTGCAGCTTGAGGCGGGAGAATTTCATGGCGCCCGCGCCACGAATTCTGCGTTAGCCAACCCCCACCCTAGCCCTCCCCACAAGGGGGAGGGAACCGCGTCGAGTTTGCGGTGAATTTTATGCGAATACGATCTGTCTCCCTCCCCCTTGTGGGGAGGGATTAAGGGTGGGGGTAGTTTGGTCGCGGTATTATGGAGCGGCAGGGGCTGCCGGAGCGACTGGAGTGGCGGCTGGCGCAGCGGGCGCAACCGGCGTTGCAGTCTCAGCCGGGGTAACCGGGGTTGCGGTCTCGCCAGTGGGGGCAGGGGCAGCGGGAGTCGTTCCCGCGGCAGGAACGGGTGCGGTTCCGGCGGGCAGCAGCGGGTCGATTTCGGCCGCAAGCTGTTCAAGCGACTGTTCCCCAGAGAGCGTCTTGCCATTGATGTAGAATGTCGGTGTGCCGGCAAGGCCAAACTCGTTCAGCGCCTGATCGCGCAGCGATTCCATCCCGGTGAACAGCGCCTGATTCGTCAAGGCGGCGTCGAAGGTTTCCTGGGTAAAGCCGAGCTGCTTGGCGATTTCCAGGATCGCGTCACGCGGCTTGTCCGAAGTGCCCCAGGTCTGCTGGGTCTTGAAATAGGTCGAGATGACGTTGTGATAATTGGTCTCGCCGGCCGCCTCGGCCAGCATGAACACCGCGGCGTCCAGCACATTGCGCACGAAGGGGCGCAGGATGAACTTGACGTGGCCCGGTTTCACATAGGCTTCTTCGAAGGGCGCGAGGACCGTGTTGGAGAAGGTCGCGCAATGCGGGCAGGTCGGCGACGCATATTCGATCACCGTGACCGGCGCATCGGCCGAACCCTGCACCTTATCGGTGAATCCGGTGGGGGCCATCAACTTGGCCATATCCACGGTGTCGCCGTCAGCGGCCAAAGCCGGAGCCATCCCGCTAAGGCTGAGCGCCGAGGCGGCAGCGGCTAAAACGAGGGTGTCACGACGGGTAAACTTCACTGGGAACGCTCCTGATGGCTTTGTGGCGACACTACACATCGCCAAAGTGTCGGCAAGTGGGCACATGCATCAACAGGGAGTGAACAATCTATTTGTTCTTGCCTTCCGGCCTGCTGGACAGCGCGTGGCCCAATGCCCGCAACGCCTCCCTCAGGCCCTCATCCTCAACCCCGGCGACCGAGGCTCCGACCTTCGCGATGACGCTCTGGCTCGGTTGACGACGTTTATCGTCCCCCTTGGCTGAATGCCCGCTGAATGGCTCTGCCGACAAGCGGACAGCGCCCACCAGCACATAGCCGAAATAGCGGTTGACCGCCGCCGCGATCGCCGGCCCTTCATGGGAAATGGCCAGCGCATGGCCCGCAATGCAGCGCAGATAGAGCGTCGCGCCCTCGGCGCTGCGCTCTCCGCGCGGCCAGGTGAGCTTGTCCGGAATAGCGACCGCGTCATAGGGCTTCGGCGCCATCGCCCCCCAATGGGTGATGATATCGCGACTGGCAAAGCCGCGCTTCTTCAGCACCGGATCGAGCGCCCCCGCCAATGCATCGGCCAGCGACAGCGAGCGATTGCGGCGCTTGGGTTCGGGCGGGGATTTGGCGGGCGTGGTCATGAGATCTGCATAGCATCTCGGGGGCCCGGAGACACCCCCACCCGGCCTCCCCCTTGAGGGGAGGAGTGCGCCGGTGGGTTGACTGGATCAAGTCAAAAGAGTGGAGAGACTCCTCCCCCTCGAGGGGGAGGCAAGGGTGGGGGTGCGGTTTGGCCCCGATCTTGTGCATGTGAACTCAACTCCGCTTGCACGAACGGCAAGCTTCCCCCAATTCTCCCTCATGCATCTGCCGTCCCCCGCTCCCATCGACGCCCAATTGGTCCTCGCCTGGTATGACCGCCACGCCCGCGATCTCCCCTGGCGCATTCCTCCCGCCGACCGCGCCCTTGGCATCGCCCCCGATCCCTATCGGGTCTGGCTGTCCGAGGTGATGCTGCAGCAAACCACCGTCGCAGCCGTCCGCAAATATTTCGAGCGCTTCACCTTGCTCTGGCCCACGGTGCAAGACCTCGCCGCCTCGCCCCTCGAGGCCGTGCTCGTCGAATGGGCGGGCCTCGGCTATTATGCCCGCGCGCGCAACCTGCACGCCTGCGCCGTCGCCGTCATGCGTGACCACAACGGCCTTTTCCCCAACACCTCTGCGGGCCTGCAAACCCTCCCCGGCGTCGGCGCCTATACCAGTGCCGCCGTCGCGGCGATCTGCTTTGACGAACCCATCGCCGTCCTCGACGGCAATCTCGACCGGGTCCTCGCCCGCTATTATGCGCTCGACGTCCCCGTCCGCGACGCCAAGGATGAACTCCGCGCCGCCCTGCAGGCCTCAGTCCCGGCGCGCGCCGGCGATTTCGCCCAGGCCATGATGGACCTCGGCGCCACCATCTGCGCCCCCCGCAACGCGCTCTGCATGCTCTGCCCGATCCAGCCCGGCTGCATCGCCACCAAGACCGGCGAGCCGACGCTTTATCCTATCAAGCCCGAAAAAGCCGAACGGCCAACGCGCAAGGGCCATGCCTACGTGATGCTGGACCAGGACGGCGACGTGTACCTGCAAACCCGCCCCGGCAAGGGCCTCCTTGCCCAAATGACCGAAGTTCCCGGCTCCGACTGGGCGGCAACGCTGCCAGCGCCAGACTATCCCGCCAAGGCCGACTGGCGTCACCGCGGCCAGGTCATCCACGTCTTCACCCATTTTCGGCTGGAGCTGGAAGTTTGGTCGGCAGTGGTCGACCCAGCGGGGCTGGAGAAGGGCTGGTGGTCCGGTCCCAAGACCCTCAAAGCCGAGGCGCTGCCAACGCTATTCCGCAAAGTCTTGGCGACGGCGGGGATGGCAAGTTAGGGAGCGTCGTCTATCGCGTCGTTGCCAACTAGCAGATCGCGCATGATTGGCGGCACTGGGAATCCATAGCCGCTGCCCGGACGATCGAGCATGAGGTTGCCTGCCCGGTGATAGCTGCTCGAATATAGCTCGATGCCGATCTTCTGCATTGCGATGAGTAGCGCTTGAACGCCGTCCTGACCATGTGCCATTGCGACTCTTGGCGCCCCGGGCCAGTCTATCTTGTAAGTGCAACTCCAAGACCGATCATTTTGTTCGGGAGGATATATCTCAATCACGACGGGCCGTTTTAGATCACCTGTATGAATGTAGATTGTTCGAGTTGCGAAGATCATGGGACCTCAGAAATTTAGTGGGACAATTTTCTTGCCGGCTAAGCAAGCTCCATATCGTTCAGCTGCTCTTGCGTGACACGACCTTGAGCCAGTAGCCACACATATGAAGGTATCGTAGTCGTATTGGGCATCGCATTCCGCCTCAGTAAGACCAGCGACAAAGACGGCGTTGGAGTTGGCCGCTCCATCTGTCCACTGCCCTCCCTCCGAGCTACCAGCGGGCACTCGAGGTTGGGTGGATCGGTACTTTCGTAGCAACATCTCGCCGCGCAGAGCAGCTAGTGCCGCCTGAAATCCACGATTGTTCTCCTCACCGTCTTTAAATCAGCGGGGTTCCTGATCTCAATCTCCTGTCAAGATGATGGGATAGTAACAATGGCTTCGCGTGTGGGGATAAGCGGCATTGGTTTTGGCGGGTGTCGCCGACAACTTTCCCAGTGCCTAGGGGATAACCCAAGCCTGGTTCGGATCTAGGGCCCGCAAAACAAAAAGGCCGCCGGGGCAAACCGGCGGCCGAAGTAAGAGCCTGATTGATTGGAGGTCAGGATCAGGCAGAAAGCAAATCAAGTTTCGCGCGGATATCCGTACGAAGATCGTCTATCGGGGCGACGCCCCGGGCAGTGTCGTGGTGCCAGAATGTCCACCCGTTGCATGCCTCGGAACCCTGGACCAGCGCGCCAACCTTGTGGATGGAGCCCTGATGCGAACCCGAGACGAGTGAGCCGTCGGCACGAACCATGGCAGAGTAACGTTTTGTTAAGTCAAACAGTTGCGCCCCCGGCTCGATTAATCCCTGCTCGATCAGCGAGCCGAACGGAATGCGGGTTTCCTTGCGCTTTGGCGTCACCGATTGCAGCGCCTCGAACACACCCGGCCGGATCGCCGCGATCCGCTTGAGCGCCGCCGCGATGTAAGTATCCTCGCGTTCGATGCCAATAAAGTGACGGCCCAGCTTGCGCGCCACGGCCCCGGTGGTGCCGGTGCCGAAGAAGGGATCGAGCACGATATCGCCCGGCTTCGTCGTGGCGTTCAAAATCCGGAACAGCAGCGCTTCGGGCTTTTGCGTCGGATGCACCTTGTCGTCGGCATCGTCCTTGAGCCGCTCGGCCCCGGTGCAGATCGGGAACAGCCAGTCGCTGCGCATCTGCGTGTCGTCATTGGCCAGCTTCATGGCTTCATAATTGAAGGTGACGCGGCTTTTCTGGCTCTTGGCCGCCCAGATCAGCGTTTCATGCGCATTGGTAAAGCGCGTGCCGCGGAAATTCGGCATCGGATTGGCCTTGCGCCAGATCACGTCGTTGAGCATCCAGAAGTCGAGATCCTGCAGCGCCGTGCCGACGCGGAAGATGTTGTGATAGCTGCCGATCACCCACAGCGCCCCATCGGGCTTGAGCAGGCGACGCGCCGCCGCCAGCCACGCGCGGGTGAATTTGTCATAATGGGCAAAGCTATCGAACTTGTCCCAAGCGTCATCCACCGCATCGACCTTGGACTGGTCGGGACGGGTCAGCCCCTGCTCGAGTTGCAGGTTATAGGGCGGGTCGGCGAAAATCAGGTCCACCGACCCGGCCGGCAGCGCATTCATGTGGTCGATGCAATCGCCCACCAGAATAGTATCGATCGGGAGCCGCGTGGGCTCCTCCGCAGCGGCCGAAAAGGCCGTACGCGCGGTACGCAACATACACTTAACCCTAACAAAGGACTAACTATCCTGTTGTAGCGCGGTAGGGTTAAAGTGGAATGAATAGAATGGGTTAGCGAGAGGTTAAGAGGCCAGGTCGATGATCGTCGCACCCACCGTCAGGCGCAGCCGGGCCTCCACGACCGGGGCGAAATCCGCCCTATGGTGCCGGCAGGGGCCGTGATCGGTAAGCGCCCGCAAATGCTGGGGCGTGCCATAGCCCTTATGCGCCGAAAAGCCGAAATGGGGCGCGTCGCAGTCCATGATGCGGCACATCCGGTCGCGCGTCACTTTGGCGACGATCGAGGCCGCTGCGATCGATACGCTGCGTCCGTCGCCGCCGATCAGCGCAATGCCCTCGCAGGGTAGGCCGGGCGGAATATCGCGGCCATCGATCAGCGCGCGGTCGGCCGCAACCGATAGTCCGCGCACGGCCTGGCTCATCGCCCATAGCGTGGCGCCCCGAATATTGCGGCTGGCGATGATCGTGGGCGGCGCAACGACGACCGACACGATAGCGCCGCTGACCACGATCAGTTCGAACAGCGCCTCGCGCTGCTCCTCGGTCAGTTTTTTGGAATCGTTGAGGCCCGCCGGAATATTGTTCGGGTCCAGCACCACGGCGGACACCACCACCGGCCCGGCCAGCGGCCCGCGTCCGGCCTCATCGACACCGGCGACAATCCGCGCCCCGCGCGCCTGGGCCGCGAGCTCGTGGGTATAGTCGGGTTCGGTCTGCTCAATTGATTCGAACAACATGGGCGCAGCATCCGCGCCCGCGGCGCGAAGTCAACTCAAAGCCGCGAGCATGGCCGCGCGGTCGGCAGCGAACAGGTGGTGACCAGCCTTGTTGGTCTCATAGACGAAGTCCCCTAGCGCCGTGCTGGCCGCAACCGCAGCGTTGACATCGCCCAGGATCACCAGGCGGCAATGATAGTTCTTCAATTTCTGGATAAACGCGCCCGCCAGCCCGCTACGCAGCCGCAGGAAGTCCGGATCAAGCCGCCCGACAGGCAGTACGATCACGCTTGCATCGTTCGAGAACGCTTCGCTCAGAATATCGGTGGCGTCGCGCTCGCTCCCGAGACGCGGCCCCGTCGCATCCAGTTCCAACGCGCGCAAACCGTTGATCTGCGACACTTGCACGACCATCTCCTGAAAACTCCCGGACGCCGGCCTGTATTCTTTGCACCTCCTGTTGTAAACAGAACTGCGCCGGGGGGCGGCAAATAGAGTTAGTCGATGATCGCGAAAATCAGCCTTGTCGTCCTTTTGCTTGCCTTGTCGGGCCTGCCTAGTGCCGCCGCACCGTTCCATCATCCCTACGGCGAGTGGCGGGAATATAACCAGGATTGGCTGGCCGCCTGTCCCGATATCATCAATGAGAACGCCACCGATTATTACGGCAACTCCTGTTTCGCCAGCACCGGCAGCGAAGAGCTCAACAGCACCAGCCTGCCGGCCTGGAAGCTGACGCTGATCCTGAATCGACTGACCGGTGTAATCGATATCGCCTTCACCGGCGCAGCCGATGCCGTCGAAGTCGATACGACGCGGCCGCTGCGGATCGCCTTTGGCGGCGAGGCCCCGCTGCTGTTCGATTTCACCATCGATCTGCAAACCCGCTACAACACCACCAATCAGTGGTTCGTCGCCGACCCAACGCGGCGTGATAGCCTGATCGCCATCATGAAGACGCGCAATGCGGCGACATTGACCGTGCCGCTGACCGAACTCGACGAAAGGACCCGCAGTGTCTGGGTGTCCCTGCGCGGCGTGACCGCCTCGCTCGATTTCATGGCCAGCTATGCCCGCAAGGTCGCCCAATACTGAGCTATTGCCGGCCCGCCCAATGGGCATAAAACCCCAGCAATGTCGGCACAGCTTACGCAGCGTCAGGCGATTGACTTTTGGGCTTGGCGAGGCTCAATCCGCCGACCATTTCCTCAAGGCGGCACGATAATGCATCCACGGTCCGGCGCAGCATTGCTTTTCGATATTGATGGCACGCTGGCCGATACCGATCCGCTGCATCTCGAGGCGTTCAATCGCACATTCGAGCCTTATGGCCATCACTTCGACAAGGCACGGTTCGCGCTCGAACTCCAGGGCAAGGCCAATGAAGCCATCGCCAGGCGCTTCGTGCCGGATTTGGCCTCGGACCAGCAGATCGCCGTGATGGCGGGCAAGGAACAACTGTTCCGCGACCTGGCGCGCACGCAAATCCATGCCGTTCCGGGCTTGTTCGAACTGCTCGACCTCGCCGATGCCAGCGGCCTGCCCATGGCGGCCGTCACCAACGCGCCGCGCGCCAATGCGGACCTGATCCTTGATGGCCTCGGCATCCGTCACCGGTTCCGCGCTCTGGTCATCGGCGAAGAACTCGCCCACGGCAAGCCGCACCCGCTGCCCTATCTGGAAGGCCTGCGGTTGCTTGGCGCCACGGCCGCCGTATCCGTGGCCTTCGAAGACTCCCGCACCGGCATTGCGTCGGCAACGGCCGCGGGCCTCAAGACCATCGGCATACGAACGAGCCTAGCGCATGGCGACATGATTGCCGCCGGCGCCGCTATTTCGGCCGATCGCTATGACGATGCCGCGGTGCTGGAGTTCATCACGCGTGTTGTGAGTGTCGCTTAAGGCTACCGCCATTGTGCTTGTCGCTGACATTCGTCAGCCCTGAACGAATTCCCTCCCCCTTGTGGGGAGGGTTAGGGTGGGGGTGCTTTAGCGCGAGTGCCAAGATTCAGAGAACCGGAGTACCCCCACCCCGGCCCTCCCCACAAGGGGGAGGGAGCCAGATCGGGGCTAGCCATCTCAACGCGCGCTAGAACAGGCTCATCTGCTTGTCCTCGGGCCGGGGCGGCTCGAACAGGTCGGTGCGGATGGCTGGCAGTTTCTCGTCCAGCCCATAGCGCTCGCGTGCCTTTTCGAAGCGCTGCTGCAGCAGCGTCGCATAGGGCCCTTCGCCGGTCATGCGGGTACCGAAGCGCGGATCGTTGTCGAGGCCGCCGCGCGTGTCGCGCACCAGCGACAGCACGTGGCGCACCCGGTCGGGGAAATGGCGCAGCAGCCATTCGCGGAAAATGTCGCGTACTTCGCCGGGCAGGCGCAACAGCACCATGCCGGCGCCCTTGGCGCCCTGCGCCGCCGCCGCGTCGAGAATGCGCTCCAGCTCCATGTCGTTGATCGCCGGGATCATCGGCGCCGCCAGCACCGAAACCGGCACACCCGCTTCGCTGAGCAGCCGGATCGCTTCCAGCCGCCGGGCGGGGGACGACGCACGCGGTTCCATCTTGCGGCTGAGCTTGTGATCCATGGAGGTCATCGAAATGCCCACCTTGACCAGCCGCAGTTTGGCCAATTCGGTCAACAGGTCGAGATCGCGCACGATCAGCGCCGATTTGGTGACAATGCTCACCGGATGCTTGGTTTCCAGCATCACTTCCAGAATGCCACGCGTCAGCTTGTGCTTGCGCTCTGCCGGCTGGTACGGGTCGGTATTGGTGCCCATGGCGATGCGCTTGACCTTGTAGCTCTTGGCTGACAGTTCGGCCCGCAGCGCCTCCACCGCATTGGTCTTCACATAGATATCGCGCTCGAATTCGATCCCCGCCGAATGACCCAGATAGGCATGCGTCGGCCGCGCGAAGCAGTAGGAGCAACCATGCTCGCAACCGCGATAGGCGTTGATCGACCGATCGAAGCCGATATCGGGGCTGTCGTTCGACGTGATGATGGTCTTGGCGCGTTCGAGATGTTCAATGGTCTCGAAAATGGGCAGCGGCTCGACGCTGTTCCAGCCATCGTCGAACCCTTCGCGGCTTTGCTTCTCGAAACGGCCGCTACGATTGGACTGCGCGCCCCGGCCGCGATTGCGGCTCGGGTCCACCAGTTCGCGCCGCGCGAGATCGGCGTCGCGGCTGCGGCTGAGCTTTTCCAATGCTTCGAAAGACGGGGCCTGATAAAGGGCCATGCTGTTCTCCTGCCGGCGAAACCACAGTCGAATCGTGAATTCAACGTCCCCCGAACATAGGGGTTGCATAAGAACATAACAAGAACAGATTTTACGGGGCACACTCCCGCTGCCCATGAGATGGTCATCGCGGGGCCGCCCTTCAATGCCGTTTCAGTTCCACCATCGCAAGGCAGGACTGCGCCGCGGTGGCTGGACAGGATAAGGTCATCGGCCTAAACCAGCCAACCCTTCCGAACCCTGCTGCCGGAAGGCGATTTATTCTTAAGCAGTCGATTTAGTATTGACCCTCGGGGGAGGGCGGATTACTAAACAATTCGCTTAACTATTAAACTCGGCCTGCTGACACACGCTGTCGTGGATTTGTTGCACCACCGTGTCGAAGTGAACCGAAGTCATTCGTCTTTATGGCGATACCGCTCGTATGAAGGGAAAGCCCATGACCACCGACGCTCCAACCTTGGCCGATTTCGAGGCTGCTGCCCCAGCCGAGGACCATAGCGCCCGCAACAAGCTGGTGATCGGCCTGCTGCTGGTCTCGGCCTTCGTGGTGATCCTCAACGAGACCATCATGGGCGTGGCCCTGCCGCACCTCATGGCCGATCTCGATATCACGGCCAGCGCTGCGCAGTGGCTCACCACCGCATTCATGCTGACCATGGCCGTGGTCATCCCGATCACCGGCTTCCTGTTGCAGCGGCTCAATACGCGGCCGGTGTTCATTCTCGCCATGTCGCTGTTTTCCGCTGGTACGCTGATTTCGGCGCTGGCGCCCGGTTTTGGCGTGCTCGTCATCGGCCGCATCGTGCAGGCTTCCGGCACCGCCATCATGATGCCGCTGCTGATGACCACGGTGATGAACCTGGTGCCGCCCGAATCGCGCGGCAAGACCATGGGCAATATCTCCATCGTCATCTCGGTCGCCCCCGCTATCGGGCCGACCATTTCCGGGCTGATCCTGTCGGTGCTCGAATGGCGCTGGATGTTCATCCTGGTGCTGCCGATCGCTCTTGGCGCCCTGGCGCTGGGTGCCTCGCGCATCAAGAACGTCACCACGCCCACCAATGCGCCGATCGATATAGTGTCGATTATTCTCTCTGCCATCGGCTTCGGCGGCCTGGTCTATGGCCTCAGCGGTCTGGGCGAAGCGGCGATCCATGCGCCGCTCGTCTCGCCCTACATTCCGCTCGCCGTGGGCGTCGTGGCCATCGTGGTCTTCGTGCTGCGTCAGTTGCAGTTGCAGAAGCAAGATCGTGCACTGCTCGATCTGCGCACGCTCGCCATCCCGGCCTTCACCATCTCGGCGGCCATGATGTCCATCCTGATGATGGCGATGTTCGGCGCCTTCATCCTGCTGCCGATCTATCTGCAGAACGTGCTTGGCCTAACGACGCTCCAGACCGGCCTACTGCTGCTGCCTGGCGGTTTGATCATGGGCCTCTGCGCGCCAACGGTGGGCAGCCTGTTCGACAAATACGGCCCGGTGCCGCTGGTCATTCCCGGCGCCATCCTGACCAGTGCCGCCTTGTGGAGCCTCACCTTCATTCAGGTCGATACGCCATTCTGGGCGCTGCTGATCGCTCACCTGGGGCTTAGTGTCGGGCTTGCTCTGATGTTTACGCCGCTGTTCACCGTTAGCCTCGGCTCGCTGCCGCCGAACCTTTATTCGCATGGTAGCGCGGTGATCGGCACCACCCAGCAAGTCGCTGGCGCTGCCGGCACGGCTCTGTTCGTCGCCATCCTCACGCTGCAGTCGGCGCGCTTGTCTGCCGGCGGCGCCGATATGCTGACCGCCACGACCGGCGGCATCAAGGCGGCGTTCCTCTGCGGCGCCATTATCTCGCTGCTTGCAGTGGTTGCGGCCTTCTTCATCCGCAAGCCCGCCGGCGGCGCGCCGGGCATGGCCCACGGCCACTAGGCGTCAGAGCAGCCGCAACAATTCAGCGGCAACACCATCGAGGGGGGCGACGTTCCCCTCGGCCCGGCACAGGATCATCGCACCCTCCATCCCGGCCGCCGCACAAGCTGGGTATGACCCGCGAGATGACCGACATCATCGTCGCCGCATCCGGGAATGCGACGCCAAAGGAGCATGTCTGGGTACAGATCGTGGAGGCGCCCGATGGCGGCTGGGGCATTGGCGGCCACGCCTATCTCAATGACGAAATCGCCACCGAAGCGCGCCGCCGCCTCGGCATTGCCCAGGCCAGTTGGCCCAGCGCCGGTCGAGCTGACCGGCGCGACTGCCTGATTCTAGCGGAAGCGGTAAGTAAGGCGACCCTTGGTCAGGTCGTACGGCGTCATTTCGCACAACACCTTGTCGCCGGCCAGCACGCGGATGCGGTTCTTGCGCAGCTTGCCGGCAGTGTGGGCAATAATCACGTGGTCATTCTCCAATTTGACCCGAAAGGTCGCATTGGGCAGCAATTCGGTAACAACGCCCGGAAATTCGAGCACGTCTTCTTTGGCCATGTAGGCTCCTGAGTAGCCCCGAAGCAGGGCCTCGGCAGACGCCGGGCGGGTTCGGGTATGTTGGGATCATCACGTCTGGCAACCGGGTTTCCCCAGAGGCGTCGACAGGCAGAATAATCTGATAAGCCTTATATAGTGTAGTTCACCTGCTTTGTGAACCACTTGCCGGTTCTCGGCTCGCAATGCAGCTATCTATTCGCTGCGCCGCGCGATGACTGCTTGTTCGAGGTCAATATCCTCGAGCATTTCGCGCACAATTTCATCGTCCAGCCGTTCGGCATCGCGCTCCGCCAGCAGGGCGCCACGACGCGCCGCCTGCATCTCGCCGACAATCACCATCATCTTCTCGCGGCCAACGCTGTCATTGGCGCCCCGGCCTGCCGGACTGACGCTGAAGTCGCGTTTCACATTGGCCAGCATGCGATCGCTGAACGCGATCCCCGCTTCATCCTGCTGGGCGTCACGGATTTCCTCCAGCTTTTGCACCGAGGCCTTCTGCGTTGCCGATCGCGCCAGCGCCACCTGCTCCTTGCGATAGGCGATGTCTCCATCATTGGTGATGCCGAGCGCCTTGATCAGCCAGGGCAGGCTCAACCCCTGCAGGATCAGCGTTCCCAGAGCCACCGCAAACGCGATGGTGACGATCAGGTCGCGCTCCGGCAGAATGAGCGGCGTACCGGCCGCCGCCGCCAAAGTCACCACGCCGCGCATGCCCGACCAGGACAGCACCAGATTTTCGCGCCAGCCCAGCGGCTCGGCCAGTTTGGCATCCCGGCTGCGCGGCTGTCGACCGCGCCTGGTCGGCTTCGCATGGATGCTGGCCAGGCGCCGCTCGAACCCTTCTTTACGGCGCGGATGGCTCCACTTCGACAGCACTGCGCTGAACATCACCCAGATCACCCGCACCAGGATCACCGCCACCAGCGTCAACGCCGATAGTCCCGCCAGCGTGCCTAGGCTATAGCCATGCTCGATGGCTTCTTCGACGACGAAGCGGAACTGCAGGCCCATATAGGCAAAGACGAATGCTTCGAGCAGCGCATCGACCACGCTGAGAAATTCACGCTGCTGGATGCGGCCGTCGAACTTGAGGTCCGACGAATTGTGCCCCAGCGACAGGCCGGCAAACACCACCGCCATCACGCCCGATGCCGCCAGCTCTTCCGCCACCATATAGGCGGCGAACGGGGTGATGACCGTTATTGCGGTGACCAAGGTCGGATTGCCCAGGCGCCGGCGCACTTCGTGCACAAACCCGCCCATTACCACGCCCAAAATGGCGCCCACGCCCGCCGCGAACAGGAAATACAGCGCCGCATTGTCGATGGGCATTTTCTCGCCAGTCGCCCCGGCTACCGCTGCGCTGAACAGCGCCAGTGCCGCCGCGTCGTTGATCAGGCTTTCGCCCTTGAGCACGGTCATCAGCCGATTGGGCAATTTAAGCTTGGCGCCGATCGCCACGGCGCTGACCGCATCGATCGGCGCGATCACCGCGCCCAAAATCAGCGCCGCCGGCAGCGACATCACGGGATACAGCCACCCCAGCAGTGCGCCCACCGCCACCGTGCTCACCAAAATCAGCGCCACGCCCATATTGAGGATCGAGCCGATCCGCTTCATGAAGCTGAAGAACGAGAAATTCACCGCCGCCGAAAACAGCAATGGCGGCAGCACCAGCCCGAGGATGATCTCGGGCTCAAGCTCGGTGCGCGGTACGCCCGGCACGAAGGACACCGCAATGCCCACGATCGCGAGGAACAGCGCGGCTTGATACCCCTTGCGCTCGGCAAAGATCGTCAGCCCGATCGCCGCCATCATCACGATCAGGATTTGGGATGCGCCCATGTGCCGTCTCCACCGCCGAGTGTGATCATCGGCTAACCCAGAAATGGCAACGGACAAAGCGGTTTTGATATCGCGCGGATCACCGCCGCGCTTTCTTCTCTCTCCCCATTGTGGGGAGGGGGGCCCCGTAGGGGTCGGGTGGGGGAGCTATCAACGGGCACGGCGCTGGCGGGAAGAACCCCCACCCTCAATCCCTCCCCACAAGGGGGAGGGAGGCAGATCGGGGCTCTCAAGCAGGGGTACGAAGCCGCGAGTTAGATTCGGATTCTGCTATTCCCCAAGCCCTTCTTCTCCCTCCCCCTTGTGGGGAGGGTGGCCCCGCAGGGGTCGGGTGGGGGAGCTATCAACGGGCACGGCGCTGGCGGGAAGTACCCCCACCCTCAATCCCTCCCCACAAGGGGGAGGGAGGCAGATCGGGGCTCACAGGCAAGAGTGCAAAGCGGCGAGTTGGTTTCTCCCCTTGCCAACATGCGGACACGGGCATATACCCGCATCCATGGATCAAACTTGCCTCTGCATCGCCGTCCGTAAAGCCTCGCGCCGCATGACCACGGTCTATGACGATGCGCTGGGGCCTGTCGGCATCAACCTGGCGCAATATAGTCTGCTCAAGAAAATCCGTCGTATGGCACCGGTTTCTCTGACGGATCTTGGCGCCGCCATGGAGCTTGATCGCTCCACCATCGGTCGCAACGTTAAGGTGTTGGAGCGGATCGGCCTGACCCAGGCGGTCACCGGCAAGGACCATCGCGAAGCCACCGTCGAGCTCAGCGAAACAGGGCAGGGGGTACTGACCACCGCCATCCCGCTCTGGGAGCGGGCGCAAGAGCAGATCAATACCAGGCTGGGTGCCGATAAAGTCGCCCAGCTCGAACAACTGCTGGCCGAACTCTGATTTTTCACCCACAAGCGGGTATATACCCGAAGATGGACGCCACATGACTTTACCCGCAGGATGCCAGCCATGATTTCCAATCGTCTCGCCGCCTTCCTCGCGGCCCGGGGCATCCATTACGGTTGGGTCGCCGCCGGCACGACGTTCCTCGTCATGCTCGCCACCGCCGCTGCCATGGGCTCAGCCGGCGTGCTGATCGAGCCGCTGCAAAAGGAGTTTGGCTGGAGCACCACCGAAATCTCCACCGCTTTCGCCATCCGCCTGGTGCTGTTCGGCCTGCTCGGGCCTTTCGCTGCCGCCTTCATGAATCGCTTCGGCATCCGCAAAGTGGTGGTCACCGCATTGATCTTGATCTCAGGCGGTATTCTGGCCTCCTTCGTCATGACCCAGGTCTGGCAGCTCGTCCTGCTCTGGGGCGTGGTCGTCGGTGTCGGCACCGGCATGACTGCCCTAGTGCTCGGCGCCACCGTCGCCACCCGCTGGTTCGACAAGCGTCGCGGCCTCGTCGTCGGCATGATGACTGCCAGCAATGCCACCGGCCAACTGGTCTTCCTGCCGCTGATCGCAGCGCTCACCGAGCAGATCGGCTGGCGCACCGCGCTCACGCTCGTCGTCGGCATCCTGTTGGTCGCCATGCTCGCCGTCCTCGTTCTGATGCGCGACCGTCCCGCCGATCTCGGCCTCGCCCCCTATGGCAGCATCGCCATCGTCCCAGCCCCACCGCGCGGCAACATGCTGTCACTGCTCACCTCACCCATCGCCGCCCTGCGCGACGCCGCCAAGACCTCGGTGTTCTGGGTGCTGTTCCTGACCTTCTTCGTCTGCGGCTTTTCCACCAATGGCCTGATCCAGACCCACTGGATTTCGATCTGCGGTGATTTCGGCATCGCCGCCGTCGGCGCCGCCGGCATTCTCGCCGTCATCGGCATTTTCGATTTCGCCGGCACCATCAGCGCCGGCTGGCTCTCCGATCGCTTCGACAATCGCTGGCTGCTGTTCTGGTTCTATTTCCTGCGCGGCCTGTCGCTGCTTTACCTGCCATTCAGCGGCTTCTCGCTCGAAGCGCTAGCGCTGTTCGGCGTTTTCTACGGCCTCGATTGGGTCGCCACCGTCCCGCCCACGGTCAAGCTGGCTGCCGAACGCTTCGGCCCGGAAAAGGCGGGCCTGGTGTTTGGCTGGGTGTTCGCCGGCCACCAGCTTGGCGCCGCCAGCTCGGCCTTCTTCGCCGGAGCCTCGCGCACCCAGTTCGATAGCTACATGCCCGCCGTCTTCATCGCCGGCGCTCTCTGCGTACTCGCGGCTTTGCTCATTTTGACCGTGGAGCGCCCGGCATCCTTCAAGGCTCGGCTGCAGATGGCCTGAAGCCTAGCGCTCGTCCAGTCGGGGCATCAGCTCGACGAAGTTGCACGGCTTATGCCGATAATCGAGCTGGTGGGTCAAAATGCCTTCCCAGGCATCGCGGCAAGCGCCGCGGGAGCCGGGCAAGGTGAAGACGAAGGTGGTGCCGATCAGCCCCGCCGTGGCGCGCGACTGGATCGAGCTGGTGCCCACCGTGGTGCCCGAATATTGGTGGAACAGCACCGAAAACCCCTCCATCCGCTTGTCGAACAGGGGCTCGATGGCTTCGGGGGTGACATCGCGGCCGGAAAAACCGGTTCCCCCGGTGGTCAGGATCACATCCACCTTGGGATCGGCGACAAAATTCTGCACCGCCGCGCGGATCAACTGGATATCGTCACGCACCACAACCCTGTCGGCACATTTGTGCCCGTCGGCCTCCAGCAAGGACTTCAGCAGGGCCCCGCCGGTATCGGTTTCCAGCGTCCGCGTATCCGAAACAGCGATAACGGCGATCGTCAGCGGAACGAAATTGCGGTCTTCAAACCGGGCTGACTTGAACATCGCTTCTCTCCGCTTCCTCGGTTTCCGCATCGTTTGGCGGGATGTCTTCACTATCAGCCCGGGGGTCGAGCGCAACCGATTCCGGGGTCACCTGCTTGTCATTGCCCATGGGCTGGAACGGCGCGCGGTTGGCCGCCACCGGCGCGCTGCGCACCCGCATGCGCAGGAACGCCGTAACCGCCAAAGCGCCGTGGAAGGCGGCCGTAACGATGAACAGCCCCACCGGCGCAAAAGCGCCCATGATGAACGATGCCACGGCAGGGCCAATCGCCAGCCCCACGCCCAGGATCAGCAGCATGCCGCCGGCGATCTTGGCGAATTCCCCGTCCTTGGCAAAGTCGTTGGCATGGGCAACCGCGACGGCGTAAATCGGATTTGCGCAGAAGCCATAGAGCGCGAACAATACGTACATCATCCAGCCCGCGGAAGGATTGATGATGACGGTCAGCGCTCCGATCACCGCCGCCGATCCCGAAAGCCCGATCAGCACGATGCGGCGGTCGATCCGGTCGCTCAGCCGCCCGAACGGGATTTGCGCCACGGCGCCCAAAATGGCCGCCAGCGCGAACAGGAACGCGATGCCGCTGGCATCCAGCCCCTGCTCATAGCCATAAACTGGCGCCAGCGTGCCGAACGAACCATTGGCCATGCCCACCGAAAATGCCGCGATCGCGGCCACCGGCGAAGTCTTGTACAGCAGCCGCACATCGAGCCGCGCCGAGGCCAGCGGGCGCGGTTGCGGGCTCGAAGTCAGCGCGGTGGGCAGCACGGCGCAGATGAAGCTGATAGCGCCGAGCACGAAGGGGATATAGCCGGCAGTGCCGGTCATCGACATGGCGATCTGGCCCATGGTTGAAGCGGCCATGTTGATGGTGACATAGATCGAGAACACCGTGCCGCGGCTCTTGTTGTCGGCAACTTCGTTGAGCCAGCTTTCCACGATCATCGCCGCGCCGGCAAAGCAGAAGCCGCTGAGCGCACGCAGCACGATCCAGCTCCAGTCGTGAATCATCATCAAGTTGAGTAGGATGGTGACCGTGCCGATCGCCGCCATCACCGAAAACGCCCGAATATGGCCGACCTTGCGCACGATCAGCGGCACGCAGATCGAGCCGGCGACGAAGCCGACCGACCAGCCAGTGCCGATCAGGCCCAGCGACAGCAGTGAAAACCCTTCCTCGGCTCCGCGTACCGAGAGCAACAGTCCCTGCAGCCCACCACCGAACATCAGCAGGGCGGAGCCCAGGAACAGGGCATAAATCTTGATTACGGAGGACATGGACGCTTCCGGCTGGGGGATTTCAAATCATCACGCGATGGTGACCATATCCCGGTGTCATTGTTTCGCACGGCAAAAGTGCGGCGGGATGCGAATTTGTTTGCATCGGCAACGACTAATCGGTGAGCGCAGTGCTTACGCGATCCCCAGCGCGTCGATCTTCTGCTTCAGGCTCAGCATATCGCGCCATGCCTGCTGCTTGGCGGCTGGGTTGCGCAACAGATAGGCTGGATGCAGCGTCGGCATGGCCTCGACGCCATGAGTGCCCACCGTCAATTCGCTCCAGCGCCCACGCATCTTGAGAATGCCGATGGTGGTATTGAACACCGTCTGCATAGCCGGGCCGCCCAGCGTCAGGATTACCTTGGGCGCCACCAATTCCACCTGCCGATGCAGGAAGGGCAGGCAGATCGCCAGCTCCTCCGGCGTCGGGGTGCGATTGCCCGGTGGCCGCCACGGCACTGTATTGGCGATATAGACCTTGGTGCGGTCGAGCCCGATGGCGGCCAGCATGCGGTCCAGCAATTGCCCTGATTTACCGACGAAGGGCTTGCCCTGGCGGTCCTCTTCGGCGCCCGGCGCTTCGCCGATCAACATGATTTGCGCTTGTGGATTGCCGTCGGCGAAACACAATTGCGTGGCGCGCAGTTTCAGACCGCAGCCGTCATAGGCGCCCACAATGGCTTCGAGTTCAACGAGGCTTTGCGCCGTCGCCGCCAGCCCGCGAGCTTCGCCCGGATCGGTAACGAAAGAAGCTGGCGCAGCCGGCGCGGCCTCGGCAAGACCCTGCGGCGCCGGTCGCGATTCTGTCGCTGCCGCAGCCACTTCGGCGGGTCGCACTGGCGGGCGTTGGGCGAACCGGTTGACGGGCTCCTCGCCCACCGCAACGTCCACTCCGGCAGCCCGATACCAGTCGAGCACCGACAGCAATTCGCTGGGATTGAGCGGTCGATCTTGAGCCATGGGCCGACTTATGTCACAGCACTGGACGGCCTGCCAGATGCGGTGGACTGCCACAACAGCACAATGTGACTGCCTGCGTGATGCGCCGAGCTTGCGCGGCAGCCGCAAAATCGACACTGTTTGCGCGAAAACCGGCCTGCACCGGCCAAGGGAGAACTGAGCCTCGTGACCAAGCTTTTCAACCGTCTCACGCGCCCCGCTGTTCTGGCGCTGGCTCTGGGCAGTCTTGCGGCGCCGGTCCTCGCGCAGCAAAGCCCGCTGCCGCAGCAGGCGATGAACATGCTCAACATGCTCAGCCCCAGCGAAACCGGCAGCTATCTGGCGGGTCAACAGGCGCTCAAGGAACTGCGTACCAAGGAAGCCGCCAGCTATTTCATGCAAGCCGCGCAGGCCGATTGGAATAACCCGATCCTGGTCGAGCGCGCCTTTATCGGCTTTGCCGCCGATGGCCAGATTGGCCAGGCTGCCGCGACCGCCAAGCATCTGCTCGAACTCGATCCCAAAAATGAACTTGCGGAACTGGTCGTCGCCACCGAGGCGCTCAAGGAGCGCCGCTATCCGGCCGCCGAATCCGCCCTGTCCGACATCGGGCAGGACAGCTTCACCGCCATTACCGGCGGCATCCTGCGCGCCTGGGCCATGGTGGGCGATAACAAGGCCAAGGACGCCGAGTCCGAACTCGACAAGCTGGGGCAGGGTGGTCTTGAAGACTTCCTGCTGTTCCACCGCGCTTTGATGGCGGAAGCCGCCGGCGATACCGACAAGGCCATCGATCTGGCGGGGCAGGCCTTCGACGCGGAGCCCAATGTCGCCCGCGTCGTTGAAGTCTATGCCCGCATTCTCGCCAATGCAGGCCATTTCGACCAGGCCAAGGAAGCCATCGCCAAGTTCGAGGCCCAGGGCCTAAACCACCCCATCGTCACCATCGTCAAGAATATGATCGATGCCGGCAAGAAGCCGGGCGTCTTCGCGTCCAGCGTGCAGGTCGGCGCCGCCGAAATGTATCATGGCATCGGCGTGGCGTTGTCGCGCGATGGCAGCATGGATCTGTCGATCGTATTCCTGCGCCTCGCGCTCTACCTCGATCCGCAGGCCGACGTGATTTCGCTGGCGCTCGGGCAACTGCTCGATCAGGCAGGCCAGAACGAAGCCGCCAATGCCATCTATGATGGTGTCCCTGCCACCTCGCCGATGAAGCCGACCGCCGTCGTGCGCATCGCGCAGAACCTCGACACCATGGGCGATCGTCCCGAGGCCCTGCGTCGCCTCGGCAATATCGTGGCCACCCGCCCCAATGACCTCGACGCGGTTTCCGTAATGGGCGATCTGTTGCGCTACGACGAGCAATATCCCGCGGCCGCCGACGCCTATACCAAGGCCCTGGCAATCAGCGGTGGGCAAAGCCCGTCCGATTGGCGCTTCTATTACGTGCGTGGCATTGCCTATGAGCGCGCCGGCGTCTGGCCCAAGGCCGAAGCCGATTTCCTCGAGGCGCTCAAGCTCAATCCCGATCAGCCGCAGGTGCTGAACTATCTCGGCTATAGCTGGATCGACAAGGACATGCACTACGACCAGGCGCTGGAGATGATCCAGAAGGCCGTCGCCGCTGTGCCGCAGGACGGCTACATCGTCGATTCGCTAGGCTGGGCCTTCTACAAGCTCGGCCGCACCGACGAAGCCGTGACCACGCTTGAGCAGGCGGTGCAATTGCTGCCCAACGATCCGGAGATCAACGATCATCTGGGCGACGCCTATTGGAAAGCCGGCCGCGAGCTCGAAGCCAAGTTCCAGTGGAAGATCGCGGCCTCGGTCGACACCATCGGCGATGTCAAGAAACGCACCGTCTCCAAGCTGGCCAATGGCCTGACCGCCGACGCTACGCCCTAGCTGCGTGGTGTCGCTGAGCGTCCAGGCAGCACCCGCCAAGGTCAATCTCGCGCTGCATGTTACAAGGCGGCGCGAGGACGGCTATCACGACCTCGAAAGCCTCGTGGTCTTCGCCGACGTGGCCGATGACCTTGAAGCTATGCCGGCCAGGGCCGATACTCTGGTTATCACCGGCCCCTTCGCCAAGGCGCTGGGCAATGGCGATAACCTGATCACCCGCGCGGTCGCAGCCTTCCGTGCACAATGGCCCGGCGCTGTCGAGCAGCCGCTGGCTATGACGCTGCGCAAGAACCTGCCGGTCGCGGCCGGCATTGGCGGGGGTTCCGCCGACGCCGCCGCTGCCCTGCGGCTGATGGCGGGCCTGTCGACCGTGGCGATCCCTTTACTCGAACTCTCGGCCCTGGCCTTGCGCCTGGGCGCCGATGTGCCGGCCTGCCTGCTCTCGGTGCCGTTGGTGGCGCGCGGCGTCGGCGAAATCCTGGCGCCACTCCCCGAATTCCCCACGCTGCATATCGTGCTGGTCAATCCGCTGGTGCCGGTCGCCACTGCCGATATCTTCCGGCGCCTGCGCGCCCATGACAATTATCCGCTGCCCGCTTTACCGTCACCACTCACCCGTCCAGCTCAACTTGGCATCTGGCTGGCCGAAACCCGCAATGACCTGCAGCCGCCAGCGGTCAAGATCGTGCCGGTGATCGGTGACCTGATCGAGCTGCTCGGGCAAACCCAAGGCTGCATCTTGGCCCGAATGTCTGGTTCAGGGGCGACAGTGTTTGGGTTGTTTGGGTCGAGCGGGCAGGCCCACCAGGCCGCTCAGGAGCTGCGGCGGGCACATCCGGAATATTGGGTGGCGGCAGCGCCGATCATGGTGCCGTAGCGTCCGAGAGCCACGATCCGGCCCTCCTCCCCCTTTGAGGGGGGAAATTTCCGCAGACCGGGACTTTGGAAAACAGGGCTTCGGGGTTCGACCTGAGCAACCCCCGCCCTGGCCTTCCCCTCGAGGGGGAGGGGACGATGGAGCCGCGATATCGCGTTTGGCTAGTAAGCCCGGCGCACGCTGAATTCGACCACTTCGGCCAGCAGCGTCTTCATTTCTGAACCAGGCAATTTCGCCAGCGCATCCATGGCAGCCCGCGCATGGGCATCGGCCCGGTCGAGCGTCCGCGTCAGCGTATTATAGCGCCCCATGATCGTGACCACGTCGCGCACCTGCGCCTCGCTGGCCTCCGCGTCGCCCAGCGCCGACGAAATCAGCGCCTGTTCGGCCGGCGTGCCTTCAGCCAGCGCCAGGATCACCGGCAGTGTCATCTTGCCTTCGCGCAGGTCGTCGCCGGTATTCTTGCCCATGGCGCCGCTTTCGCCGCGATAATCCAGCACATCGTCAACCAGCTGGAACGCATTGCCCAGCTCCAGCCCATAGGCCTTGAGCGCCAGCCGGCCGGCATCGTCGGCACCGCCCGCCATGGCACCCACTTCGCAGGCCGCCTCGAACAGCGTCGCCGTCTTGGCGCGGATCACTTCGGCATAATCCTCGGGCGTGGTCGCAAGGTCGCCGGTCTTGGCCAGTTGGAATACTTCCCCCTCGGCCATCGCCGCGGCCGCTGCCGCCAGCACGCCAAGCGCCGCGATATCGCTGGTCTCGACCATCATCATGAAGGCCTGGCCCAACAGGAAATCGCCCACCAGCACGCTGGCCTGGTTGCCCCAGATCATCCGCGCCGCGGGCTTGCCTCGGCGCATGTCGCTTTCGTCCACCACGTCGTCATGCAGCAGGGTCGCGTTGTGCATGAATTCAACGGCCGCCGCGAACTTGATCGCGCTGCCCACGCCGCCACCGAACAGGCTCGCGGCTGCCACGGTCAGCATCGGGCGCAGCCGCTTGCCGCCACTCTCGATCAGATAGCGCGCCAGCTCGGGCACCATTTCAACATGGGAATCGGCGCGCTCCAGGATCAGCGCATTGACCTTGGCCATATCAGCGGAGGTCGCCGTCAGCAGGCGCTCGATCGCGTTGGCGCTGGGAGCCTGTTTTGTTTGCGTCGCCACTGACACCGGCACATCATCCTCGTTTGACCGCATTCGGCAATTCTGGTTGAGCACCGCGTGCCCAGGCATGTAAACTGGCGCCAAACCGGCCATTCGGATGCGATGTCCCTAGACCAGCCAAAAGACTTTGTAAAACACCAAACGCTGACGCGCGATGCCTTTTTGGGCGGCAGGATCACTGTGTCGCAGCCGCGCCATGGCTTTCGCGCCGGACTGGACAGCGTCCTGCTCGGCGCCGCCATTGCCCCCGATAGCACCGCATTGCTCGACCTCGGCTGCGGTGTCGGCACGGCGGGGCTGGTGGCGCTGGCGCACAACCCGGCTTTGGCCGCCTCCCTGGTCGATCAAAATTCCGACATCCTGGCTTTGGCCAGGCTCAATGCGGAGGAAAACCATTTCGCTGCGCGCACCACGGTGATCGAGGCCGATGTCGCGGGGAAGGGCGCCGCCCGCCTCGCTGCCGGCCTGCGCGAAAACGCCTATACCAGCGTCATCGCCAATCCGCCCTTCTTCGACAGTGCCGGCGGCACGCGGGCCCACGACGGCGCCCGCGCCGATGCGCGCCATATGGGGGCGGAAAACCTCGACCTCTGGGTGAAAACCGCGGCCGGTGCCGCTGCCGCCGGGGCCGAAATCATCTTCATCTATCCTGTCGAATCGCTGTCGCCGCTGCTATCGGCCTTCGCCGCCCGCTTCGGCGCCATCACCATATTGCCGCTCAGCCCCCGCGCCGACGCGCCGGTAACCCGGGTGCTGCTACGCGCCATCAAGGGCTCCCGCGCACCCCTGACCATGTTGGCCACCCGCGCACTGCACGATGCAGAAGGCCGCGCCTTTGCCCCCCAATTCGACGCAATTCTGCGTGGGACCGCCCAGCTCGTCTGGTAATTGGCACCAATGCCCCCTAAATCTGGCGCCAACAACATCGGAGCGGGCATGGCGCAGACACCGGCAAAACGGGGCAACTGGTTTAAGCGCCTGCTCGGGCGCGACAAGACCGTCATTCCCGTCATTCGCCTGCAGGGCGTGATCGCCGCCGACCAGCGCCAGGGCCGGCTCAATATTGCCAATGTGGCCCCGCTGCTGGCCCGCGCCTTTGCCATCAAGTCGGCGCCCGCCGTGGCCATCATCGTCAATTCCCCCGGCGGCTCGCCGGTGCAGTCGCGCCTGATCTCCAAGCGCATCCGCGACCTCGCCAACGAGCACAACAAGCCGGTGCTGGTCTTCGTCGAGGACGCTGCGGCATCCGGCGGCTATTTCATCGCCGTGGCGGGCGACGAAATCTTCGCCGATCCATCCTCCATCGTCGGCTCGATCGGCGTTATCATGGCCGGGTTCGGCTTTGTCGACGCCATCGGCAAACTCGGCATCGAGCGCCGCGTGCATACCGCCGGCCGCAACAAATCCACCCTCGATCCCTTCCAGCCGGAAAAAGCCGAGGACGTCGAGCGCATCAAGACCTTCGAACTCGACATCCACCAGGTGTTCATCGATCACGTCAAATCGCGCCGGGGCAGTAAGCTCAAGGGCGCCGACGATGCGCTGTTCACCGGCGAATGGTGGACTGGCGTTCGTGGTCTAGATCTTGGCCTGATCGACGCCATCGGCGACGTGCACGAAGTGCTGCGCAGCCGCTACGGCACGGATATCGTGCTCAAGCCCATTGCCCCCAAGCGCGGCCTGATCAATTTCCCCCGCTTCGGTTTTTCCGCCGAGAGTCTGGTGGGTGACCTCTCCGCCAGCATCGAGGACCGCGCCGTCTGGGCGCGGTTGGGACTCTAGATGACCTACATTTTCCTCCGCCTCGCCATCTATATCGGCATCGCGCTGATCATCTATCTCGGCATTCGCAAGATCTGGCGCGACTGGACCGGCACCTTCAAGAAGGAAGACGAGGACGCCCGCCGCGTCCGCCGGGAACGTGACCTGCGCGAACGCGCCGAGCCCGGCGTCATCGATCTCAAGCGCGACAAGGATGGCACGTTTCGGCCGGGGGACGACAAGCGCTAGGCACAATGCCGATTGACCGGTTCCGCCCGCGCCACTAGGTTCCGGCCGTTATTCAGCCGGACCTGACCCATGACCGATCGCCCCTCCTATATGGACCCACGGAACTCGTTCCAGGGCCTCATCCTGACGCTGCAGCAATTCTGGGCGGAGCAGGGTTGTGTCATCCTGCAGCCCTATGACATGCAGATGGGCGCCGGTACGTCGCATACCGCTACAGTGCTGCGTGCGCTCGGCCCCAAGCCGTGGAAGGCTGCCTATGTTCAGCCCAGCCGCCGCCCCAAAGATGGACGCTACGGCGAAAACCCCAACCGTCTGCAGCACTATTATCAGTTCCAGGTCATCCTCAAGCCGTCGCCAGCCGATATGCAGGAGCTCTATCTCAAGTCTCTCTACGCGGTGGGCATCGATCCGGCGCTGCACGATCTGCGATTTGTCGAGGACGATTGGGAAAACCCGACGCTCGGCGCTTGGGGCCTAGGCTGGGAAGTGTGGTGCGACGGCATGGAAGTTAGCCAGTTCACCTATTTCCAGCAGGTGGCCGGCTTCGAATGCAATCCCGTAGCCGGCGAGTTAACCTACGGCTTGGAGCGTCTGGCCTGCTATCTGCAGAATGTCGACTCCATCATGGAGCTCAACTTCAATGGCGGCAGCGGCGAGGACAAGGTTAGTTACGCCGATGTGTTCCTTCAGAACGAGCAGGAATCGAGCAAGTACAATTTCGAAGCCGCCGATACCGATATGCTATTTCGCCATTTCGCCGACGCGGAGAACGAATGCCGCTCCGTCCTGCAATTAGGCACTAATGGAAATCGTCAGACCATGGCTATTCCGGCCTATGAACAGGTGCTCAAGGCTGCACACAACTTCAACCTGCTCGATGCCCGCGGCGTGATCTCAGTCACCGAGCGCCAGAGCTACATCTTGCGCATCCGCGACCTCGCCAAAGCCTGCGGCGCCGCTTGGCTGGAGACGGCCGGCGGCGGCGCGGAGGGCTAGCACCTCTTCCCATCGCCCCTTGCGGGAGAGGGGCCGACCCGACGCGTTCAGCGGAAGGTCAAGGTGAGGGGGCCGCAAATTCCTGGCGCGGCGACATCGCTTACCCTCATCCGCCTTTCGGGCACCTTCTCCCGCAGGGGAGAGGGAAGCAGTACAGCACTAAATCCCCGTTGCTCTGTAATCGCCGCAATGCCAATGTCCCGCCGGGGCATTGGGGCGGATTTCCGCCTCGCTTTGGAGGCGCTTATGGCCATCTGGATTATTCTCGCTGTCGTCGTCGTCGCGGTCGTCTATGCGATCTCCATCTACAACAGCCTGGTCAAAAACCGGCAGTTGGTGCAGGAGGGCTGGTCGGGCATCGATGTGCAGCTCAAGCGCCGCACCGACCTGATCCCCAACCTGATGGAAGCCGTCAAAGGCTACATGAGCCACGAGCGCGATACCCTGCAGGCGGTGACCGATGCCCGCACCAATGCACAGAGCGCCGCCAATGCCAGCCCTGAGGAACGTGCCAAGGCCGAAGGCGCTCTGTCCGGCGCGCTGGGCCGCCTGATCGCCGTGGCGGAGGCCTATCCGGATCTCAAGGCCAGCACCAATTTCCTGGAATTCCAGCAGGCGCTGCAGACCATCGAAGACGAAATCCAGCTCTCGCGCCGCTACTACAATGGCGCTGTGCGCAACCTGAACACCACGGTGGAGAGCTTCCCCTCCAACCTGATCGCCAACAATTTCAAGTTCGAGAAGGCTGAGTATTTCGAGCTGGAAAACCCTGCCGATCGCGCCGTCCCGACCGTCAAGTTCTGACGCCATGCGCCCCATCGCCCGGCTTCTGCTTGGCCTGCTTGTCGGCCTGCTCCTGGCGCTGCCCGCCGCGGCGCGCGAGGAAATCCGCAATTTCACCGCCGATGTGATCCTGGCCACCAATGGTACGGTCAATGTCACCGAAACCATCGATGTGCAGGCCGAAGGCGACGAAATCCGGCGCGGCATCTATCGCGATATTCCGGTAACCCTGCTCGGGCCCGAGGGCGGCAAAATCCGCCCCGGCTTCGATGTGCTGTCGGTTACCCGAGACGCCCAGGACGAAACCTTCCGCGTCGAGCGCATGGGCGATTTCCAGCGCATCTGGATCGGCGATCCTGATGTCTTTCTCAATCCCGGCAAGCACCGCTACGTCATCAATTACACCATGACGCGCATGGCCCGCACCTTCGCGGACCACGACGAACTCTATTGGAACGCCACCGGCAATTACTGGATTTTCCCGATCGTCAATGCGGTGGCCAATGTGACGCTGCCCGGGGGCGCGGTGATCGCCGACACCGCCGGCTATACCGGCCAGGTTGGCTCCACCGAACAGGCGGTGACCATCACCCGCACCTCGGACAATACCGCCACCTTCCGCACCACGCGCGAGCTTGGCGCCGGGGAGGGGATGAGCATCGTTGTCGCTTTCCAGAAGGGCGTGCTGGTCCTGCCAACGGGTCTCGACGCCTGGCTGCAATGGCTTTCGGACCTGCGTGAGGTCATTTTTCCCGTCATCGCGGCGCTGCTGGTACTGGCCTACAATTTCCTCGCCTGGTCACGCGTTGGCCGGGACCCGGAAAAGGGGACCATCATTCCCCTGTTCCACCCGCCCAAGGATTTCTCGCCCGGCCTCGTGCACTACGTGCACAAATGGGGTTTCGATAAGTCCGGCTGGACCGCCTTCACCGCCACCATTTTCGAGCTGGGCGTCAAGGGCCTGGTGACCATCGACAATTCCGGCGACCACCTGCGCGTCACCGCCACCGGCAAGAAGCCCGACGGCCCGATGTTGTCCGGCGAACAGATCGTTTTCGACTATTTCGCCGCGCAGCGCGAAGTCACCGTCGATAAATCCAACGGTCTGGCCCTGCAGAAGAAGCGCGGTGAATTCGTTTCCGCCATCGAAAAGGAAAATCGCTCCACCTGGTTCAAGAGCAATATCGGCTATGCCGTGTTCGGCTATGTGTTGGCTTTGGCTTTGCTTGGCGCCATGGTGCTGTTCGACGTGCTCGATCCGCTCTGGTTGATCGGCTCGATCATCATTGGCGTGGTGCTGGGCCTGTTCGGAACCTCGTTCAGCTCGCTCGGCAAGGGCAGCATCTTCACCAAGCTGTTCGCCGCCTTCTGGGTCAGCATTGTGGCCTTCAACATCTTTGGCTTCGCGCTCGATTCCCTTACCCACCTGACGGTCAACACCGCTGCCATCGCGGCGATTTCCATCGTGCTGATCACCGTGGTCTTCGCCGTGCTGATGCGCGCGCCCACCATTCAGGGCCGCAAGGTTATGGACCAGATCGACGGCTTCAAGATGTATCTGGAAACCGCCGAGAAAGAGCGCCTCAACATCGCCGGCGAGCCGCCCATGACCGTGGACCGCTTCGAGCGCATCCTGCCCTATGCCATCGCGCTGGAGGTCGAAAAACCCTGGAGCGACCACTTCGAGGCTGAGCTGGCCCGCAACGCCGTCAGCGATGCCACTGGCGGCTATTCCCCGCTCTGGTATAGCGGCGGCAGCGGTTTCGGCGCCGGCAACATGGCCAGCAATATCTCCAACGCCGTCAGCGCCGCCGCAGCCGGCATGACCGCCGCCATGGTCGCGGCCCAGCCAGTGCAGGCCTCATCGTCAGGGTTCAGCTCCGGCGGGGGCGGTGGTGGATCGTCCGGTGGGGGCGGTGGGGGTGGCGGCGGGGGTGGGTGGTAACCTATGAGGGCAGATGAGACGCGCCTTTATCGGCAGGACATCATCGCGCCTGTCGCTGTGCGTCATCTGGTCGAGTATGGCGATACTAACCCGCCGCGACCGGGCCAGTTCGGCTATTGGTACAACTTCATCGATTATGATTTTGCCGATGGTGATCGAACCCTTGTGGCGCGTCACTATTTAGACGAGCCGGGCACAGCCCTATTGCTCGCCATGCCCGACGACGATGACCTGACTCTCCGCGTTCTAGTCTTCCTGCTGATGCGGTTCGAGCGCATCAAGGCGCAAACTCCCAATGGCTATCAACATCTGGCCGCTGCCCAGATGGTAGCGATACGCCAACGCATGGAACAACATCTAGCCGCCTCGGCCAATTGATTGGCATTGGACATCCGACGACGCTCTTGCTAGGCAAACCGCGCCTCTAACGTGTGGTGCGCCGTCATGCCCGAATTGCTGCTCGAACTTTTTTCCGAAGAAATTCCCGCCCGCTTCCAGCGCCGCGCGGCCGAGGATCTGAAGAAGGCCGTCACCAACGCGCTGGTCGATGCGGGCCTGGTCTACGAGGGTGCGCGCGCTTTCGTCACGCCGCGCCGCCTGGCGCTGACCGTGACCGGCCTGCCGGCCCGCTCGCCCGATAAGCGCGAAGAAAAAAAGGGCCCCAAGGTCGGCGCCCCCCAGCCCGCCATCGACGGCTTTTTGCGCGCGGCGGGGCTGAGTTCCATCGATCAGGCCAAGATCGAAAGCGATTCTAAGAAGGGCGATTTCTATATCGCCCAGATCGAAAAGCCCGGCGCCGATGCTGCCACGCTGCTGTCCGCCATCCTGCCCAAAATCCTCACCGATTTTTCCTGGGCCAAATCCATGCATTGGGGAAGCGGCAGCTTCAATTGGGTGCGCCCGTTACGCGCCATCACCGCCACCTTCGGCCAGGAAAACGAAGACCCCGTTGTCATCCCCTTCGCCAGCAATGAGCTGACCTCCGGTCAGACCACGTTCGGCCACCGCTTCCTCGCGCCCGACGCCATCAAGGTGCGCCGTTTCGATGATTACGTCACCGCGCTGGAACGCGCCAAGGTGGTGCTCGATCTCGATCGCCGCAAGGAAATCATCAAGGCCGATGCCGATAACCTCGCCTTCGCCCAGGGCCTGAGCGTCATCGCCGACGAGAACCTGCTGGAGGAAGTCGCGGGTCTTGTCGAATGGCCGGTGGTAATGATGGGCAGCTTCGATCCGGAGTTCTTGAAACTCCCCGAAGAAGTCATCATCGCCACCATCCGCATCAACCAGAAGTGCTTCTGCCTGCGCGACGCCACGGGCAAGCTGGCGCCCAATTTCATTATCACCGCCAATACCATTGCCAGCGATGGTGGCGCCGTGATCACCGCCGGCAATGAGCGCGTTATCCGCGCCCGCCTCAGCGACGCGGCTTTCTTCTACCAGGGCGATCTGACGACCCCGCTGGAGCATGGCCTGCCCAAGCTCGAAGACACCGTGTTCCACGCTAAGCTGGGCACCCAGTTCGCCCGCGTCGAGCGTATCGTCAAATTGGCCGGTGATATCGCCCCCATGGTCGGTGCCGACGTGGAGCGGGCAAAGCGCGCCGCCATGCTCGCCAAGGCCGATCTAACCACCGGGATGGTCGGCGAATTCCCCGAACTGCAGGGCCTGATGGGGCGCTATTACGCCATTGCACAGGGCGAGCCCGCCGATATCGCCAATGCGGTCGAGTTGCACTACAAGCCGCTTGGCCCCACCGACAAGGTTCCCACCGATCCCACCGCCATCGCCGTGGCCCTGGCCGACAAGCTCGACCTGCTCACCGGCTTTTGGGCTATCGACGAAAAGCCCACGGGTTCGCGCGATCCGTTTGCATTGCGGCGGGCCGCGCTGGGTGTGATCCGCATCATTGCCGAAAACGGCCTGCGCTTTCCGCTTCAGGTGGAGCCTGATCTGCTGTCCTTCTTCCACGACCGCCTCAAGGGCACGCTGCGCGATGCCGGCGCCCGTCACGATCTGGTCGATGCGGTGATTTCGACTGACAGCGACGACATCCTCGAAATCATCGAGCGCGTCACTGCCCTTAGCGAACTGCTGTCCTCCGACGACGGCGTCAACTTGCTCGCCGGCTATCGCCGCGCCGCCAATATCTTGGCCGCCGAGGAAAAGAAGTTCAATCTGACCTACAATGGTGCCGTCGATCAGGGCCTTCTTCGCCTGACCGAGGAAACCGATCTGGCCTTCGTCGTCGATGCCGTCCACGCCGCCGTCTCGGCCCATGTCGGCCGCAACGATTACAAGGGCGCCATGGCCGAACTCGCCACCCTGCGCGGTCCGGTCGATGCGTTCTTCACCGCCGTCATGGTCAACGACGACGACTCCATGGTCCGCGTCAACCGCCTGAACCTGCTCAGCCGCCTGCGCGAGACGATGCACCTGGTGGCAGACTTTTCGAAGGTCGCGGGGTAGGGCAGTCGCTCCGGGACTGCAATGGATATCCCCACCCACCGTCCTTCCCGCGGGCTTGACCCGCGGGCCTTTCGCCCCACCAACTGAACGACGTGTCTGCCGCGAGGGGCCCGCGGGTCAAGCCCGCGGGAAGAAAGCAAGCGGGGTGCCGATATTTACCCCCTCAGCCTATTGCGCCGGCAACGCACACAACACGCTGCCCATGGTCGTCGTGAACATGAACGACGCTTCGCCCTTGGCGTCGGTGGTGAAGCTGCCGGTCAGCCCGATATCGGCCAGCGGCCCGCTGAGCGCGTTGACACTATTGCCCGACGAGGCCACCTGGCCGCTGCCGCCCACTGTGGCCTTGGAGTCGAACTGATAGTCGCCGGCCACCTGCAAGGTCAGGATGCCGAAGGCCTTGCCGTTCATGTCGACGCATTGATAAACGCCGGGTGGCGGAAACTGTGCCAGCGCCGGAAGCGTTGCGGTCAGCGTGAATGCGGCGATCAGCAGTATTTTCTTCATGTCCGCGATATTGCGCCAAGGGCCAAGCGATGCCAAGTCACACTAGCGCTACAAAGGATCGACGATGAGCATTGGACTTCTTGCCCTTCTTGATGACGTTGCGGGCCTCGTCAAGATCGGCGCGGCCTCGCTGGACGATGTCGCCGGCCAGGCGGCCAAGGCCGGGGTGAAGGCCGCTGGCGCCGTGATCGACGATGCCGCCGTCACCCCGAACTATGTGCAAGGTTTCCAGGCCGACCGCGAACTGCCGATCGTGGGAAAGATTGCCTGGGGATCTATCAAGAACAAGCTGATCTTCCTGCTCCCGGCGGCACTGATCCTGAGCCTCTTCGCCCCATGGCTGATCACGCCGCTGCTGATGATCGGCGGCGCCTATCTGTGTTACGAGGGCGCCGAGAAAGTCTTCCATGCTCTGGCGCCGAAAAACGCCGAGTCGCATGAGGCCACGCTCGAACCCATTGGCGTCGATCCCAAAGTCATGGAAGATCAACGCGTCGCCGGGGCCATCCAGACCGATTTCATCCTGTCGGCCGAGATCATGACCATCATTCTGGCGGCTATCGACGTGCCCGATTTCTGGACGCGTGCCATGATCCTGGGTCTAGCGGGCGTCTTCATCACTATCGCCGTGTATGGCGCCGTCGCGTTGATCGTCAAAGCCGACGATTTCGGACTGTTCATGGCCAGGAATGCGCGTACCGGTGCTGGCCGGGCAACCGGCCGCGGCATCGTGGTATTCATGCCGGTTTTTATGCAGGTGCTGAGCGTCATCGGCACCGCCGCCATGACTTGGGTTGGCGGCAGCATCGTGGCGCACGGCCTCTTTCAATTCGGCCTCAACGGTCCCGAACTTGTCATCGAGGGGGCCGCCCATTGGGCCGAGCAGGCGCTGCCGTCAATCGCCGGCTTTGCCGGCTGGTTTGCTACGGCGCTCACCGATTTCGTTTTCGGCCTGGTGCTGGGAGCAATCCTGATCCCCATCGCCGGCTACGTGATCGCGCCAGCGTGGAAGGTCATCAAAGGGGTGCTGCCCAAGCGGGGCTAACTTCACCTCTCCCTTCGAGGGAGAGGTCGGCGCGCAGCGACGGGTGAGGGGGCCTTCCACCGGCACTTGACCCAGTAGAGGCCCCCCTCACCCGACCCAAGAGGGTCGACCTCTCCCCCAAAGGGAGAGGTGAAGGAGCGGGCCTAAACGGGCGGCATCAGCGGATCGCGCTTCTTCTGCTTGAACGGCGCCATGCCGTCATTGGCCAATTGGTCCGCGCGCTCGTTCAGGTCGTGGCCGGCGTGGCCCTTGACCCACTTCCACTCGATGGTGTGGCGCTTGGTCGCCTCGTCCAGCGCTTGCCAGAGTTCGAGGTTCTTGACCGGCTTCTTGTCGGCGGTTTTCCAGCCGTTTTTCTTCCAGCCCTTCATCCAGCTCTGCACGCCATTCTTGACGTATTGGCTGTCGGTATGGATTTCGACGGTGCAGGGGCGTTTCAGCGCATTCAGCGCCTCGATCGCCGCCGTCAGCTCCATCTTGTTATTGGTGGTCAGCTGCTCGCCGCCACAGAGTTCTTTGGTCTTGTCACCATATTGCAGGATGGCGCCCCAGCCGCCGGGGCCCGGATTGCCCGAACAGGCCCCGTCGGTATGGATGATGACGGTTTCAGTCATGGTCAGGCCGTTCGTAGATGTGGAATTGGCAGAGCAGCCCGCCGGGCTCGGTTTCGACCCGCGTCGGCTCCATGCCGATCTTGCGGAGGACCGCGAGGGAAGGGGCGTTGCGGGTGTCGGCAAAGCCGATAAAATGGGGAGCGTCGGTGTCCCGGAAGATCCAGTCGCGCAATGCTGAAGCCGCTTCCTTGGCATAACCCTGACCCTGATGCTCTTCAAAGAGCGCGTAGCCTATCTCGGGCTCGCCGGTGGGGGGATAAATGCCGTAGCCGGCCCGGCCTATGAAGGCGCCGTCAGACTTCCGGGTCAGCCGAAGCTTCCCCAATTTGCGGGTTTCGAAGAGGCCGATCCAGCCTTCCAACGTCTTGCGGGCCTGGGTCTCGCTCCAGGGCAGGCCGTCCACGCTCAAATAGCGCGAAACGTTGGGATTGCCATGCAGCCGCACCAGGTCATCGACCTGGTCCATCGTCCAGCCGCTGAGCACCAGCCGCTCGGTCTCGATCAAATCCAGTTCGTTCATTGCCCGGCGGCCGCTGCGATGGTGCGCAATTCCCGCGGAATGTTGAAGGCGATGTTTTCCCGCGCCGTCACCCGCGCCTCAACCTTGATGTCATAGCGCGCAGCGAACGCTTCGATCACCTCGTCCACCAGCTTTTCCGGCGCCGAAGCACCCGCCGAAACGCCCAATGTGCGAATGCCCTCGAGTCGGCTCCAGTCGATCTCCGAGGCCCGGTCTACCAGCATCGAGACCTTGCAGCCGGCGCGTTCCGCCACTTCCACCAGTCGCAGTGAGTTGGACGAATTGGACGAGCCCACCACGATCATCGCATCGACCTCTGGCGCCACCGATTTGATGGCTTCCTGCCGATTGGTCGTAGCGTAGCAAATGTCTTCCTTGTGCGGCCCGTTGATGGCCGGGAACCGCGCCTGCAACGCGCCGACGATTTCGCGCGTATCGTCCACCGACAGCGTCGTCTGGGTCACAAAGGCCAAAGTCTGCGCATCGCGTGGGGTGAACGTGGCCACATCCGCCACCGTCTCGATCAGCGTGATCGCGCCAACCGGCAATTGCCCCATCGTGCCGACCACTTCGGGATGCCCCTTGTGACCGATCAGCACGATCTCGTGGCCCTCGGCAAAATGCCGCTGCGCCTCGACATGCACCTTGCTGACGAGCGGGCAGGTGGCATCGAGGAAGAACATGTTGCGCGTCCGCGCATCGGCCGGCACGCTTTTGGGCACGCCATGGGCCGAAAACACTACCGGCGCTCCGGTATCGGGGATTTCGTCCAGCTCTTCGACAAAGATCGCGCCTTTGTCGCGCAGTCCGTCCACCACATATTTGTTATGCACGATAGCGTGGCGCACATAGACCGGCGCGCCGTATTTCTCCAGCGCCAGCTCAACGATCTGGATGGCTCGATCCACCCCGGCGCAAAATCCGCGCGGGGCGCACAGCAGAATGTCGAGATGTGGCCGCTTTTCCATTCCAGTGAGATGCTTTCTGATCATGGCCAAGTCAAGTCTTGTTGCGGTGACCGGCACTGATGGGCATTATGCAATACGATTGAAGACAAGGACTTATCGGTGAGTTTGGCGCAGGAAATGTTTGCGATTGCCCCCGCTCTGGGGAAGGCAAACCTGTCGGCCAGCCAGCTCAAGCTGCTTGCCGGCAAGGCCCGCTGGATTTTCCGTGTCGGCGAAACCGGCTTTCCCACCATCCCGACCATTGCGATTACCCGGGGCGCCTGGGAGGCTCTGCAGGCCGAACGCGCCCGTAAGGACACGCGGCTGCGCACCCATTGGATCGCCTGCCTGTTCAAGCTGGTGGGCGAGGACGCCAAGCCGCCAACGCTGGTGGTGCGTACTTCCGCCAGCCACCACAATGGCGGGCTCATGCCCGCAAAGACCGGCATCAGCCCGCCAGCCAGCCCTGAGGACGCGGTCGATCCTAGCCGCCCGCTGGCCAAGGCCATCAAGAATGCCTTTGATTCCTACGGCTTCGGCCAAGCCTGGTCTGGCCCAAGGCAGGACGATGACCGCTCGCGACAAATCGTCCTGGTGCAAACGGCCGCCGCGGGCGAGCTCGAGCAGTTCCTGACCCGCAATGCTGTCACCGGCGCGCTTGGCCCGGCCCCCGTCGATGGCTTCGCACTGCCGCGCCTGCCCGAGGGCATCCACGCGCTGGTCAGCCTGCTCGACGCCAAGGCGGGCCGCCACATGACCTGCCTTGTGGCAATTCAGCGCGGCCAAGTGCAGTTCGTCTCCGCGCGCGGCATCCAGGCGACCCCAGCTGCGGAACTCGAAGCCGCCGTCGATCGCGTGTCGCGTAAGGTTTGGTCTGCCCAGAACGCCGTCAGCCGCGTCGATCCGGCCCGCATGGCGCAATTGCTGCATCCGCGGCTGCGCTCCACAGAAAACGCCGCGCCCATCGCCATCGGCCTCGGTGTCGCGCCAGGCGCCGCCAGCGGCATCATCGTGTTCAATCCCGAGGACGCGGCGCGGCTGCGGGCTCGCGGCAAGCACTGCATCCTCGTCGTCAACGAAACCGGCCCAGCCGATATCGAGGGCATGAAGGCCGCCACCGGCATCCTGACCGCGCGCGGCGGCATGTCCAGCCACGCCGGGGTTATCGCCCGCATCACCGGCAAACCCTGCGTCGCCGGTGTTCGTAACCTGTCGGTCGATGCCACCGAAATGATCGCCCGCATCGGCGATCGCGAGTTCCGTAGTGGCGACCGACTCACCATCGATGGTAGCGATGGCCACGTCTATGCCGGCGTGCTGCCACTGGCCCAGCCCCATATCGGCGGCGCCATCGGCACGTTGCTCGGCTGGTCCGACGCCTCCCGCACCATCGAGGTGCGCACCAATGCCGAAACCGTCGAATCGGCGCGAACCGCGCTCAGCTTCGGGGCTGAAGGCATTGGCCTGGCGCGTTCTGAACACATGTTCTTCTCCACCGAGCGCATGGTGGCGCTGCGCCGCATGATCCTGAGCGAGGACGAAGACGATCGTGCCCGCGCCGTCGATGGGCTGGTGGGCTTCCAGACCGGAGACTATTCCGAGCTGTTTTCCACCATGAAGGGCCTGCCGGTCACGGTCCGCCTGTTCGATCCGCCTTTGCACGAATTCCTGCCGCGCACCGATGAGGATATCGAGGAAACCGCCCAGTCGCTCGGCCTTGCCGTGCGCGCTTTGCGATTGCGACTGGAGCGTATCGCCGAGATCAATCCCATGCTCGGTCACCGCGGCGTGCGGCTGGCCATCACCTATCCAGAAATTCTGCAGATGCAGATGCAGGCTGTTATCGCGGGGGTTCGCGCGGCCACCGAGACTCAGGACAAACCAGTCGAGTTCGAGGTCATGGTCCCCTTCGTGTCGACCGTCAGCGAGGTGGCCTGGGTGCGTGACAAGGTCAATGCCATCATCGCCAATTCGGGTGTGCTGCGCTCTGGCAAGGTCAAATTCTCCTTCGGCACGATGATCGAACTGCCGCGCGCGTGCCTCCGCGCCGGCGAGATCGCCCCGCTGGTGGATTTTTTCTCCTTCGGCACCAACGACCTGACGCAGACCACGTTCGGCATTTCCCGCGACGACGCACCCACCTTCCTCGCCGCCTATCAGCGTAAGGGCATCTATGAGCGCGACCCGTTTGTCAGCATCGACGAGAAGGGCGTCGGCGAATTGATCGCCATGGCCATTGCCCGCGGCCGCGCCACCAATCCCGGCCTCAAGATCGGCATTTGCGGCGAACATGCCGGCGATCCAGCCTCGCTGCGCTTCTTTGCCGGTCTCGGCATCGATTATGTGAGCTGTTCACCCTATCGTGTCCCGGTGGCCCGGCTGACCCTGGCGCAGGCGCTGGCTTAACTAACGCGGCCGCACACCCTATATACGTGTGGCGCAGCGCGGCACGAGACCGTGCACACATAGGGATGTTGCTTTTGAAACTTTTGCCGGTTCTGGCACTGCTGCTTTTGCCTCTGCTGCCCGCCACTCCCGCCTTCGCCCAGAGCAACGGCGCGGCCTGCGCCGCCATGACCGATGATCCCGAACGGCTTGCCTGCTATGACGCCATTTTCCGCGCTGCGCCCGGCGATCCCGCCAGCAGCGTGTCGTTCAACTCCGAGCAATTGATCCCCGCCCGGCCCAGCGGCCGCCAGGCCGCAGTGATGACGGTGGCCTGCTCTGCCAAGGTGCTCTCGGTCAAATTTGCCTTTGCGGGCAATACCATGTCGCCCATTGGCGGCGACGCCGGCATCAGCCTGCAACTCGATCTGCAGGCCGCCCGCAACCTGACTTTGCCAACCACGGACGCCAACACCGCACTGCTGGTGACTCGCGACGCCAAGACCTTTCTCGATTCGTTCCAGGGCGCCACGAATCTGACCGTCCGCGTTACCCCGGTCAGCACTCGTTCGCTCACGGTCCGCTTCCGCGTCCAAGGCCTCGACGAAGCGCTCGCGCCGGTCATTGCCGCCTGCGAGTAGGGCGGGGCACCGGCTCCGTTGGTTTTGTCGCCGCACTCTGGCGGCGCGCGGTGCAACTCTTGCCCATGACGGGAGAGAATGGGTGGGGGCGTTCGGAGCCACGATATTTGGATCGAGGCCAAACACCCCCCACCCTCGATCCCTCCCCGCAAGGGGAAGGGTGTCGACTGGAAAAGCAGTTTGTCCCACCGATGGCCCACAATCCTGCGACACAATCCCCCGCCACATCCGCGCCCGCATTTCCCCACGCTGTCGTCACATCGCCCGTTTACCGCCTGCTAACCCTAATCAGACATCATCAGGAACGTCGGCATTTTAGCGTCACTTTCGCCGATCATTAGTTTTGTTGCGTAGTGTTGAGTAGCGTTTGATGGCCCATCCACACCGGCCCGCCGCCCGAAAGGGCGCGGCCAGAGCGGTTGCTCGGCGACATCCTTTTGCCCGTCTGTTGGCATTGGGCGTCATCGGCACCCTGAGTTTCGCGGGCCTTACCGCCGCCGCCCATGGACCCGCGTCCGAGGGGCTGGGCGATCTGGGCAAGCCCATGCCCGCGCTGATCCAGGCCAGCATGGCCGGCTCCAGCACCGATGCAATCATCACCGGCTCGGTCAATACCCTGGCCGATACCGCCAGCTTCTCTGGCCCCAACCGCGCGGGAAAATCCGATCGCCACCGGCCCACGCCGAGCGCCATGGCCATCGCCATGAGCTTCGAGCGCGCCCGCATGCGCATTGCCGAACTGCGCGCCGGCCCGGCCCATCCCGCGCCCGGCCAGTCGCAACTCGCCGATGCCGATCCCATCATCTTGTCGCATGGCGAGGACCAGCCGCGCATTTCCATCGCCGGGCTCGATTCGGCGCTGGATTCAGACGCCTTGCGCGCCATTTCGGGCCTTGCCCCCGAAGGCTCGGTGACGCCCATCCCGATGCAGGCCTCCGAGCAACTGGCCTATGCCCGCGCCAATGCCCCGGCCACGGGTGCTTATGCCGCCGGTGCCGTCATGACGGCCGATGCCAAGCAGCTCTGGTGTCTCTCGACCGCGATCTATTTCGAGGCCCGCGGCGAAAGCTATCGCGGGCAGGTGGCCGTGGCGCAGGTGGTGCTCAACCGCGTCAAGGATCATCGCTATCCCAACACCATCTGCGGCGTGGTCTATCAAAACCAGACGCGCCGCAATTCCTGCCAGTTCTCCTTCGCCTGCGACGGTATTCCAGAGCGCATCGACGATCAAAAATCCTGGGCCCAAGCTGAGGAAATCGCCGGCAAGGTCACCTCGGGCGAGCTTTATCTCACCGAAGTCGCCGACGCGACGCACTACCATGCCAGCTACGTCCGCCCCGCCTGGGCGCCCCGCATGACCAAGGTCACCCAGATCGGGCTGCACATCTTCTACAAGTTCAAACGCGGCTGGCTTTTCGGCTAATTGTGGCAAGCATGCTGGATTTCTTCATCGTCAGCAGGTCGTCGTATGCCGGGTGAACACGCAGGTCACGCCATTGCCGCTGAAAGTCGAGTGGTCGCGGCTGCGGATGTGCACGAAGGAGTTGCCGCGCGCCAGCGGCAACACGACCCAATGGCGGCCAATGCCGATGACTGAAATCGCGCTGGCATTGTCCGACGGCACTTGGTTCACTTCAATGCCCGGATACTGGATATTGTTCGAGAACATTGCGTCGGTCGAATAGGTGCCGGTGGCGGTCGTGGTGATGTCCACATAGCTGACGCGTCCGAATTCGACCTTCTTGATCCGGCTCTTGCTGGTGGGCGTAGTGTCGACCGTGTCGTCGTACTGCACATCGTAGGTGCTGCCTTCGAACTTCACGAGGCCGTTCGGATCGATGCCGGTGCGCGTTTCGTCGGCAAAGGCAGCCATGACGGCGCCCGGCCCGATCGCAGCGACCCCCATGCCGCACAGTACCCCTACAGCCATTCCCAGCAGCACGTTACGATCCGGCAAAGCCATGGCGGTGTGTCCCGAAATGGAGCGAATGTTCGCGCCCTCTTAACACTTCATTACCCATACTGGCGGCGCCGGAGCAAAGTTCATCCTTTGTTAGGGTTAATCTCCACTGGCGCTAGAGCGTGATGGCGTGGAACGCGGCGACAAACCGGTCATGGGCTTCGCGGGTCGGCCAGGGGCGGATCAGCCGGTCAAAGGCGTCGACGTCGAAGGTGGGCATGCTAGGCTCACCGAAGAGTTTTCGCGCTTCGGGCGCCGCAAAGCCTGCCAGATGCACAGCCTCGAAAAACGCCGCCTCGCGATCCGCCTTCTTGATCTGCTTAGTCAGCGCCGCAATGGGCAGGGCCGGCAGCGAAAAGCGCAGGTGGATCGCCCCGAGCAGCCGGTTTTCCACGTCCTTGTAATTGCCGCCCATGGCCGCCTTGAACGGCGAGATAATATCGCCCATCACATATTCGGACGCATCATGCAGCAGCGCCTGCAATTGCGCGGCACCGTCGGCATCAGGATTGTGCGCACGGAACAGCTCCAGCACCAGCACCGAATGCTGCGCCACCGAAAACGGATAATCCCCGATGGTCTGCCCATTCCAGCGCGCCACGCGCGCCAGCCCATGGGCAATATCGCTCAGCTCCACATCGAGCGGGGAGGGGTCCAGAATATCCAGCCGCCGTCCGGACAACATCCGTTGCCAGGCGCGGTCTTTTCCGCGTGCCATGCCGCCCCCCAAATCCGATTGAATTTTAAGGGTAGGGCAGGGCCACCGATTCTTCAAACGGGGAGCTTTGGATGGAGGCGCCTACCCCCACACACTGCCTTCCCGCGGGCTTGACCCGCGGGCCTCTCGCCACCCCACCGCAGCGCGTGCCTGCGGACAGTGGCCCGCGGGTCAAGCCCGCGGGAAGATCGAGTGTAGGAATGGCTGCGGCTGTCTTGGCGCAACCCATCTCGCCTTCCGGTGAACCTAAGCCTCCTCCGCGCTCGCCTCGCCCAACGCATATGGCGCCCATGATGGCAGTTCCAACCTCACCGGCTTCCCCTCCGCCGTAGCCTCTATCCCCGGCCCAAACCGGTCCAGCCGCAAAATCCCCACCGCAACGCCATCCACCACGCGACCAACACTCCCGCTGTCCCGCCCGCCCGCCAGCACAGATCCCGCCACGCCCACCCCATGCACGATCACCGGCCGCCGCCGTGCCGTGCCGCGATGCTTCATCCGGCTGACCACTTCCTGGCCGACATAGCAGCCCTTGGCGAAGTCGATCCCGTCCAAAATATCCATGCCGATATCATGGGCAAACACGCTGTCCGGCGCAAAATCCTGCCCCAGTTCGGCAATCCCCGCCGCAATACGGGCCCGCGCATAATCGCTGTCGTCCGCCACCCAGCCCTTGGCCTCGTCGGCGCTGTCGATCACCCGATAGCCGACACGCCCCTCATGCACCACGCCACCCGGCTCCGCCGCACTGGCCCAGCCAACCCGATGGCTCGCCCGCAAATCATCGATCACCACGCTGGCGCGCAGCCGGTACATTTTCATCCGCTTGAAAAAATCATCGGCCACCGAGGCATGGACATCGAGCCACAGCGCCTCCTGCGCCCAGCCCGCCAGGCCCTCGGCCAGCACCTTGCCCTGTGGCGATAGCAGCGCCCACCAGGCCGCCTTGTTCCCCGCGCTGGGGATCGGGCCGGTCACCACGTCATTGAGTAATTTATGCGCGTCCGGCCCCGAAAAGCGGAACACGGCGCGGTCGGCACGCAAATGGATGGTCATGTTGACTTGCCCAAGATTACTTGCCTCACCGGCGCAGCTTCCGCTAAATCGGCCACGAACGAACGGCGAGCGGGACCAAGACATGACGCACTACGAGCAGATTTTCAAGAACGGCACGCTGGTCAACCACGATGGCACCGGCCTTGCCGATATCGGCATCCGCCATGGCCGCATCGCCGCTTTGGGCAGTCTGTCCGGCGATACTGCCGATCACGTCACCGATTGCCACGGCCTGCACATTCTCCCCGGCGTCATCGACACCCAGGTGCATTTCCGCGAACCCGGCCTGACCCACAAGGAAGATCTCGAATCAGGCTCGCTTTCGGCGGTCATGGGCGGCGTCACCGGCGTGTTTGAAATGCCCAATACCAATCCGCTGACCACCACCCGCGAAACCTTCGACGCCAAGATCGCCGCCGGCACCAACCGCATGCACTGCGATTTCGCCTTCTACGTCGGCGGAACCCACGAAAACGTCGGCGACCTCGCCGTGCTGGAAAGACTGCCCGGTTGCGCCGGCGTGAAAGTGTTCATGGGTTCCTCCACCGGCTCGCTGCTGGTGCCCGATGACGATGGTGTCGAAGCGATCCTGCGCGCCATTTCCCGCCGCGCCGCCTTCCATTCCGAAGACGAATACATGCTCGAAGAGCGCAAGCACCTGCGCGTTCCCGGCGATGCGTCCAGCCACCCCGTGTGGCGTTCGCCCGAAGTGGCGCTCAATTCCACCAAGCGCCTCGTCGCGCTCGCCCACAAAACCGGCAAACGCATCCACGTTCTGCATATTTCGACCGGTGAGGAGATGATTTTCCTCGCCGACCACAAGGATGTCGCCAGCGTCGAGGTCACCCCGCACCACCTGACCCTGGACGAAACCGCCTATACCAAGCTGGGCACCTATGCCCAGATGAACCCACCCGTCCGCGACGCCGCCCACCGCGCCGGCATTTGGGCCGGTGTCGATAACGGCGTCGCCGATATCCTGGGGTCGGATCACGCGCCGCACACGCGCGAGGAAAAGGACCATGCCTATCCCGCCAGTCATTCCGGCATGACCGGTGTGCAGACGCTGGTGCCAATCATGCTCGACCACGTCAATGCGGGCCGCATGAGCCTCACTCGCTTTGTCGATATGACCAGCGCCGGCCCCAACCGCCTGTTCGGCATCGCCAACAAGGGCCGTATCGCCGTGGGCTATGATGCCGACCTGACCATCGTCGACCTCAAACGCACCGAAACCATCCGCAACGCCGACGTCAAATCGCGCGCCGGCTGGACCCCCTACGATGGTGTCTCCGTCACCGGCTGGCCCGTCGGCACTATCCTGCGCGGCAATACGGTGATGTGGCAGGGCGAGTTGGTCAGCCCATCGCTGGGCCAGCCGATGCGGTTTCTCGAGGCGCTGCCGGCGTAGGGGGCCGCCTCCTGTTAAGACGCAGCCAAAGTGCCATTCCGATAAGCGGCAAACCCCAGGCTATCCAAGCATCAAGCGCATAAAACGCCTCAAAGTGTTCGGGTACGCCGAAGACTTTCCATAAACCCAGATAAACCCGGAAGAACAGGGCCCCCGACGTAACCGCCGCCATCATCAACATGCAGGCTCGGTGAGAAGCCACACGCCCACACCGAATATTCCAAATGCCAAGGCCTAGCAGGACTATCCAGGTGATGCCCTGGGCTACAAACCCCGCCGCCGACATTCCCGTCACCGGCACGACTACCGCAACCGGGATCGCGGTAATACCAGCGATAACGATGTTTATCGCCGTGATGCGCCCCACTAAACGGTGCCATCTTGTGCCGCGCAAATATAAAACCAGCGGCACTAGCAACAGCGCCAAACCGCCCGTCACCATGTGAACGGGGAAAATAATCGGCAAAAGTTCCAGTTTCACCGCCAGCGCTTCGGGAAAGCCCTCATTGTCGAAACTTTCGGAAATACCGCGCGCCGCAACATAAATGACAAAACCCGCCAAAGGCGCTAGTATCAGCCATCGGCAAACTGCCACAATCCTTGGGCTAACTTTATCCAAACCGGAGTTCCTGATGGCTCGTCGTACCCACATTATTGCAAGCCTGACACTCGGCCTAGCCCTCAGCATGAGCGGAACTCTGGCATACGCCGCAACCGATCACTACTACGGACGCTGGACTGTAAGCGATGAGAAGCCCGTCTATTCATCTAAAGGCATTCTCTATAAAACTATTGATGTTGCCCCCTGCGGCAAAGATTTCTGCGGCGTTTCCGTTGCCGATGATCACGCCTGCGGCGAAGTTCTATTTCGCTTTTTGACGACCCATGCGGACGATGAAGAGCTAGTTGGCAAGGCCAGGTGGGGCAAGGTCAAGAAAAAGCTGCAACTCGGTTTTGGCACCGTCGAAAACGATCCGCCCTATATGTATCTGGGCTTAGGGTCTGACGATATGGACCTAAGCGGCCGCGAGGGCAGCATTCCCACTTTCCAGGCTGATTATAAGCGGGACGGCGACGCCGCCTGCACAGCAGACTAAAACCAACATCTGGAACCTGTTCCACGTCAGTCGGCGTGGTGAGATGCGTCGGGAAACTCACCACGACTTATGCAGGTTGAGCGTCATCGCCGCCGTTAGCCGACCGCGCCGCTTCCGGGTGGTCAGGCAGGTGCTGTATGAACGCTGGGCGCCGTGGGCGCAGCATTGGGCCGGCTTCTATTGCAGCACGCGGTCCAGATTGTATTCGCCGGTGCGGATGCGCTCGGGCAGCATTTTCACCAGCTCGGCGGTGGCGTCGTCGCCATGCAGCTTGACGAAGGTCGCCAGTGCCGCGAACAGCGAGGCATGGGCCAGGGCGACACTGTCCACCCCGTCGTCCTCGGCGCTATTCCAGGCCTCGGCCAGGTATTCGAGCGCCAACTGCCGCTCGCCATGGTCGTGGTCCACCGTGCCGATGTCGTCGGCTTCTGGGAATGGGGTCTTGCTGATTGACATAAAGGCTGGGTTAGCATGGGTCCGGCGAACCGGCGTGCAAGAAGTAACCCGAAGGTTAACGCTGGCCTAGGAATTAGACTTAACGGGGAAAAGGCTACTCGGCAAAGCGCGTGTGGATATCGCGTGCCACCTGCTCGGCTTCGGTGAGGAGCCGCGTCAGCGCTTCCTTGGCGGCGGGGGTGCAGGCGTGGTGAAACCGCGCGAAGGCCGTGTAGCCGCCGTTGAACGCCCCGGCCAAGCGTTGCCGGCGGTCCTCTTCGGGCTCATCGAGGTTGATGAGGTCTTCCATCTGCGCGCGCCAATCGGTGGTTCCCGCTTGGCAGAGTGGCTGCAGGAAATAGAGGCTGCCCATGATCTCGGCCAACCGCTCCATCTGTGGCTGGTAGAGCGGATCGATGGCCCAGGCCGAGGGGCTGGTCAGCAGCATTGCTGCCGTCACCAATGTTCTGAAAAGCTTCAATTGTGCATCCGCATGCTGGCTCGCTTGCTCTCTATCAGCTTCGCTCGAACAGCGCGAATGCCTTGGCAAGCACAAGATCGAGACGGGAGGTGGTGGGCAGGCTGCCGACCTCTCTGGGGCTGGTCCATTGAACACCGGCGATCTCGTGCGATGGCACAATCTCGCCGGTAAAGCTTTGCGTGGCGAACACGGCCAATTGGAAAACCTTGTCTGCCCCCAGCGCCTGAACCAGGACCGGGCGCAGGTCAGTGGCGGTCAGGCCCAGCTCTTCCCTGATCTCGCGGGCGGCGCATTGCTCGATGGTTTCGCCCGGCTCGATCCGTCCGCCCGGCAGCGTCCACAAATGCTGGTAGGGCGCGTAGGCGCGCTTGATCAGCAGCACCTTTTGCTTGTGGATAAGGGCGACGCTGGCCGCATTGGCTGGACTGCTCATCACCGCTCCATTTGCGATTCTGCTGGCTCGGCACTACCTGTAACCCAGGCGTAAGGAGACCCCAAGCATGTGCGGACGCTACGCATCCACCCTGCCGCCCGAAATGATGCAGGAACTGTTCAAGACGCTCAACAGCATCGAGTTGATGCCGCGGTTCAATATCGCACCGACGCAGCCGGTTGCCGCCATCTGGGAAGAATCTAACCGTCGCGAGGCTCATTTTGCCCGCTGGGGCCTGGTGCCGCGCTGGGTCAAGGACCCGCGCGAGTTTCCGCTGCTGATCAATGCACGGGTCGAGACCATGGCCGAAAAGCCGGCCTTCCGCGATGCCCTCAAGCACGGCCGCTGCATCATCCCTGCCAGCGGCTATTACGAATGGCGCACCAATCCCGACAAGTCCAAGCAGCCGTTTTATATCACCCACGAGGACGGCCATCCGATGGCGCTTGCCGGCCTTTACGCCACCTGGTCCGGCCCCGAGGGCGAGGAAGTCGATACGGTGGCGACCATTACCGTGCCAGCCAACGGGCAGCTCTCGGTCATCCACGACCGGATGCCGGCGATTCTCGAGGGCGACGCGATAGAGCAATGGCTGGACGTGCGCGGCACCGATGCCAGGACCGCCTATCAGTTGGCGCTGCCGCTGGCCGACGGGGCGCTGAAGTTCCACCCGGTTTCGACGCGCGTCAATTCTGCTCGCATGGATGATCCCGCCCTGATCGAGCCGGTCAGCGATGTTCGGCCTGAGCCGGTCATCAAGAAGAAAGCCGGTGGCGGCGCGCAGATGGATTTGTTCTAGCCGCCCGTCGCATCTTCGTGCGGTCGTGCTAGACACTGTGATCATATCGATCCCCTCCAGACTGCTTGCGAGTTCCCCGTGTCCGCCCCCATCCTCCGTGCCGATACCGCCTCCCTCAAGGGCATGGCTCTGGGATTCCTCGCCTATTCGCTGTTCGCCGTGCATGACGCGGTGGTCAAGGGCATCATCATGGAACTGCCCGTTGTTCAGATCCTGTTCCTACGCAGTCTCGTCATCGTCGTGATCACGCTGTCCGTAGGACGCGGTGGAGTACTGACCGGCCTGCGCCTGTCGCCCAACAAGCATATGATGCTCTATCGGGCGGCGCTGACGCTGGCGGCCTGGTGCATGTACTATTCCACCGGCCGCACCCTGCAATTGGCCGAGATGACGACGCTGTATTATTTTGCGCCGGTCTTCACCATCGTGCTGGCCGTGATCTTCCTCGGCGAGCGGCTGACCCTGGCGCGCATCGGCGCCGCCGCCATCGGTTTTTTCGGCGTCATCGTCGCCTGCAATCCCGTCGGCATGAGCCTGGGCTGGCCGTCGCTGCTGGTGCTCGCTGCGGCGTTCTGCTGGTCCGTGGCGATGATCCTGATGCGCACCATCTCCAAAAGCGAGGGCACGCTGGTGCAGACCCTGGCGATCAACCTCTGTTACGTCGTCGTGATGGGCGCGGCCTCGATTTTCTTCTGGCAACCCATGGACGCCCGCAGCATCACCTTCGTCATTGCCGCCGGCGTCATCGGGGGCGTGGCACAATACGCCTTGGTCGATGCCGCGCGGCTGGTCCCGGCCGGCGTGCTGGGAACCGTCGAATATTCGGCGCTGATCTGGGCCTTCGTGTTCGGCTACGTATTCTGGGCAGAAAATCCGTCCACCTCGGTCTATCTCGGCGCCGCGTTGATAGCCACGGCAGGCCTATTGGTCGCCTTGAACGAGCGCCGGCGGGCGCCGGTCCTCGAAATGCCCTAGCCCGTCGGTTCAGGCGCCGATCCCGAAATAGCCGAGCGCGTCGCCGATCTCTTCTTCCTCGTATCCGAGATGCGACAGCAGCACGCGGCCAAGCGCCTCATAGACCTCCTTGGCGTCCTCGAAGCGCGAGGTGCTTTGCTCCCGCGCCAGCGTATTGAGCGCATCGATCTGGCGCACCAGTAGTTCATGCACCACCACATGCTCGGCCTGCAGCCGCTCCGCCACCTTCTTGAAGGCCTCGCCCTGCTTGCTCAGCTCCGGAAAGATCGCGTAATCCTCGATCGAATGGTGCGTATTGACGATCTGGCAGTGCCGCCCGCACAAATTGCCGAAGCGCCGGTAATTGCTGATGATCGCCAAGTCCGCCGTCTGCGCCGCAACCTCCTCGACCGAAGCCGCTCCCGCCGACGCCCGCTCGATCAATTCGCCGATAGCCTGCATGTTCTCGCGCAGGTGATCGTGGATCATCTTGAGATGCTCCCCCGGCGCGCGTTGCGCTGCCGTTAGCCCCTCGAGCTTGGGCGCCTTGGGGCGCGTGGCGTCATCGAGAAATTCAATATCGAGCAGCATTGGGTCTCCGAAACGAGAAAATGATCTGTTTCCCCGAAATGGGACCAGCGCCGGATGCGATCAAGTAGGTACATTTTGGTGACGATCACCCCAGCATCTTGCCCGGGTTCAAAATTCCATTCGGATCGAGCGCGGTCTTGATCGCGAGCATCATTTCCAGCGCCACCGGGTCCTTGATCCGCTTGAGCAGGTCGACCTTGAGCTGACCGATGCCATGCTCGGCCGAGAATGAACCGCCCAGCTTTAGCACGATCTCGTAGATTGCCTCATGCACGGCGTCGTCCTGCGCCATCACCCATTTCGGATCGGCGCCCACCGGCTGGCTGAAATTGAAGTGGATATTGCCGTCCCCCATATGCCCGAACGGCACCGGACGAATGCCGGGCATGACACGCTCCGCTGCCGCCGAGCCCTCGGCGATCAACTGCGGAATCGCCGCAATCGGCACCGACACGTCATGCTTGATCGAAGCACCTTCGCGCGATTGCACCTCGCTCATCTGCTCGCGAAAAGCCCACATATTCGTGCGGTCGGCAGCCGATTGCGCCATCGCCGCCGTTTCCAGCAGACCCAGGTCCAGCCCCGCTTCAAGCGCTGCCTCCAGCGCACCCGGCTCGGTGCCCTTCATCCGCGACAGTTCAACCAGCGCATACCAAGGAGAGGGTCCGGCCGTCGGATCACGACTCAGCATGCCGTGGCGCAATTGGAATTCCAGCCCGATCTGGGGGATCAGCTCGAATGCATTGAGGCGCGAGCCCGCTCGTGCCCGCAGCAGTTGAAACAGCTCCAGCGCCATTTCGGGCGAGTGCACGCTGACCAAAGCCGTCTCGTGATCTTCCGGCTGCGGGAAGATTTTCAGCGTCGCTGCGGTGATGATGCCCAACGTCCCCTCGGCACCGACGAGCAAGTCCTTGAGGTCGTAGCCCGTATTGTCCTTCTTGAGCGAATTGAGCCCGCGATAGAGCCGCCCATCGGCCAGCACCGCTTCGACGCCCATGCACAATTCGCGCGCATTGCCGAATGCCAGCACGTTCACGCCGCCCGCATTGGATGACAGCACGCCGCCAATCCGCGCCGACCCCTGCGAGGCCAGCCAGAGCGGGAACATCGCGCCCTCGGCCTCGGCGGCCTTATGCGCGTTTTCGAGAATGACCCCGGCTTCCGCCGTCATCGTCCCCGCCGCCGTGTCGACATTCCGCACCTTGTCCAGCCGCTGCAAGCTGACGATCACCTCGTCGCCGCGCAGGGGCACCTGCGCGCCAACCAGCCCGGTATTGCCGCCTTGCGGGATGAGCCCGATGCCTTGGGCATTGGCCCAGCGCACCACGGCCTGAACCTGCGCCACGTCGGCTGGCCGCACGATTGCCGCGGCCGGTGTGTGGAAGCGCTTGCGCGGTTCGTTCAGGTAGGGCGCCATGTCTTTCTGGTCGGCGATGACGGCGGCCGGCCCCAGCAGGCGGCTCAACTCGGCGGCAATTTCGGCGATGCTCAGGGCCATGAAATACCTAAACTCTTGCAATGGTTTCGCAGGGCAGCGAACTTGCCGGTTAGGGCACCCTGTGCCACAACCGATATGTTGGCTCCAACGTCGTTAGCATGAAATTGCTCGACAATGTCGAACCCCAGGCGGGCGAATAGTCGCTCGTTTGCAACTATGCTGCGGCAGGCGGGCGCGCGCCTGCAAGAGAGATCGAACATGACCGCCTTGATCTGGCCAGAGATCTATTTCGTTCGCCATGGGGAAACCCCCTGGAACGCCGAGCGCCGCTATCAGGGGCGCAAGGATATTCCGCTCAACGAAAAAGGGCAGGGGCAGGCCGACCAGAACGGCGTCGCGCTCGCCGCCCTGTTCGCCGCGCGGGGGCTCGATCCGATGGCTTTTGAATGGCACGCTTCGCCCCTCAATCGCACCCGCGACACCATGGACCGCGTCCGCGCCGGCTTCACCACGCCGCTGCCGCCGGTCAAATATGATGTCCGCCTGATGGAAATTTCCTTCGGTGTGCTTGAAGGCATGCTGTTCGAGGAACTGCCGGCCAACATGGCCCATGCCCCCGGCCTGCGCACCGAATCCTACTGGGAATATCGCCCGGAAAACGGCGAAAACTACCGCGACGTCGAGGCACGCCTCGAACAGTTTGCCCACACCATGACCGGCCCCTCCATCGTCGTCGCTCACGGCGGCATCGCCCGCACCCTACGCGTCCTCATCGAGCGCGCGCCCATCCTCGAAGTCATCAACTGGGCGCCGCCCCAAGACGCGATCATGCACTTCACGCCGGGCAAGATGGAACTGCTGCGGGCTGGAGATTTCTAGATTTCTTGCGTGGTTGTGCAATCAGGCATATGTTTAGGCATATGCCTGATGGAGGCGCCTATGAACGAGATCAAAACAGCAAGCCTGTTTCGCAATGGTCGCAACCAGGCGGTGCGCATTCCTGTCGAGTTCGAGCTGCCCGGCACGGAGGTCACGATCGTCAAGGAAGGCGATCGATTGATCATTGAGCCCAAGGAAAAAAAGCTCACCCTTCGGGAGTTTTTGAACGCGCTCGATCCTGTGGACGTTGAGTGGCCCGATGTGGATGAGGGGCTTTTGCCGCTCAAGGACATCAATCTGTGACCTATCGGGCGATGCTCGATACCAACATCGTGTCCAATGCTTTGCGGTTCCCCAGTGGCGGTGCCGCTGCGCGCATGACGTTGCCTGGCGAACCGCCTGTTTGCGTCTCTGTCATCGTCGCGGCAGAACTGCGCTTTGGCGCCGCTAAGCTTGGTGCTACTCGCTTGGTTGCCCAGGTCGAGGGAATTTTGCAGATCGTCGATGTGTTGCCACTCGAAGCGACAGCAACTCACATCTATGCGGACATTAGGGCTGGGCTGGAGCGAACGGGCCAGATCATTGGACCCTATGACTTGCTGATCGCGGCTCATGCCCTCGCGCTCAATCTCCCACTTGCCACCGATAATGTTCGCGAGTTCTCACGGGTCCCAAATCTGCGCGTAGAAAACTGGCTCGATTGACCTTCCCGCCAGCCGCTCCTAAAAAGCCCGCACGCAAAGGGCCATACCATGTCTTTCAATACCTTCGGACAGCTTTTCCGCTTTACCACCTGGGGTGAAAGCCATGGTCCTGCGCTTGGCGTGGTGGTGGACGGTTGCCCGCCGGGTATTGTGCTGACCCCCGAAATGATCCAGCGCGATCTCGATCGCCGCAAGCCCGGCCAATCCAAATATACCACCCAGCGCCGCGAGGACGACGCCGTGCGTATCCTGTCTGGCGTGTTCGAGGACGAGCGCACCGACGGCTCGCGCACCACCGGCACGCCGATCTCGCTGATGATCGACAATACCGACCAGCGCTCCAAGGACTATGCCGAAATCCGCGACAAATACCGTCCCGGCCACGCCGACTACACCTATGACCAGAAATACGGTATTCGCGATTATCGCGGTGGCGGGCGCACTTCGGCTCGTGAGACGGCTGCGCGCGTTGCCGCCGGTGCCGTCGCCCGCGCGGTCCTTGCCGGCATCACCATCCGCGCCAGCCTGGTCCAGGTCGGCCCGCACAAGATCGACTACGCCAATTTCGATTGGGACCAGGTCGACCAGAACCCGTTCTTCTGCGCCGACGCGACGGCAGCCACCCTGTGGGCCGAATATCTTGATGGCATCCGCAAGGCCGGCAATTCGGTCGGCGCGGTCATCGAGGTGGTTGCGGAAAATGTGCCCGCCGGCTGGGGCGCGCCGATCTATGGCAAGCTCAGCGCCGACCTGGCTTCGGCCATGATGAGCATCAATGCGGTCAAGGCCGTGGAAATCGGCGCCGGCTTCGAGGCCGCCAGCCTGACCGGCATCGAGAATGCCGATCAGATGCGTGCCGGTCCGGACCGGCCATATTTCCTGTCCAACCATGCCGGCGGCATTTTGGGCGGCATTTCCAATGGCGATCCCATAGTCTGCCGCTTCGCCGTCAAGCCGACGTCCTCCATCATCACGCCGCGCCAGACGGTGACGACGACAAATGAGGACACCGACATCATCACCAAGGGCCGGCATGATCCGTGCGTCGGGATTCGTGCAGTGCCGGTGGGCGAGGCGATGATGGCGCTGGCGCTGGCCGATCACGCCCTGCGCCATCGCGGGCAGACCGGTCGCGAGGGCGCGGTGGGGTTTGAGCGGAACTGAGCTTCTCACCGCTGCCAAAAGGGACAGGCGAAGGAGTTACCGCCCGAACACCAGCACCGTTTCGACATTGCCGTCCCCGCCGGCAATAGGGGATGTGACCGACGTCACGTGATCAAAGTCGTGGCCCTGCATGAAGGCAAAGACCTCCGTTATGGCGGTTTCGATAGCGAACTTGTCGGTTACGATGCCGCCTTTGCCAACATTTTGGCGACCGACTTCGAACTGGGGCTTAAACAGAATGACCGCCTGGGCCGTCGCTGTGCAGAGGGCCAGGGGGGCGGCAAGGACTTTGGTCACCGACACGAAGCTGACATCGGAAACCAGCAGGTCGATGGACTCGGGGATAATCTCGGCCGTCAAATCTCGGGCGTTGACGCCTTCCATGCTGACCACGCGATCACTGCCCTTGAGGCGTTGGTGCAACTGGTCGTGGCCGACATCGACGGCGTAAATTCGCCTGGCGCCGCGTTCCATCAGGACCTGGGTAAAGCCACCGGTCGAAGCGCCCACGTCCACGCAGGTCTTGCCGGCCACCTCGATCTGCCCGGCGTCCAGCCCCGCCACCAGCTTTAGCGCGGCGCGGGACACATAGTTTGCGGCGGGGTCGCTGAGCGCCAGTTTGTCGTCGCGGCTCACCATCTGGTTCTGCTTGACGGCGGTGATATCGTTGATGGTAACCGTGCCGCGCAAGATCGCGTCTCGTGCACGCGCGCGGCTGGGCACCAGGCCGCGCTGTTCCAGCGCCAGGTCGAGGCGGATACGTTCGCTCATCCGGCGATCAATCGTTTGATCTTGCCGACGGCGGTGTCGCTAGCCTCGTCATAGGCGACCGTGCTCTGGAAGGTGCCATCGGCATTGATCAGGTAGACCAGCGCCGTGTGGTCGACCAGGTAATAGGGATCGCCTGGCTCGCCCTTCTTTTCGGAAAACACGCCGAACGCCTTTTTGACCGCGTCGGTCTGCGCTTGGTCGCCGACCAGTCCGATGATCGATGGATCGAAGCCCTCGACATAGCCCTTGACCTTGTCGAGCGTGTCGCGGTCGGGGTCGACGGTGACAAAAATGATGCGCAGATCGTCAGCGGAAACGCCCAATTGCGCCCGCCATGCGGTGGTTTCCGCCAGTGTCGTCGGGCACACATCGGGGCAGAAGGTGTAGCCGAAGAACACGAGGCTCGGTTTGCCCTTGAGATCGGCTTGGGTGAACTCGCCGCCTTTGGTCGAGGCCAGTTCGAACGCCTGCCCGGTCACGCCCAGCGGTCGGGCGGGGGGCTTGAACAGGTACAGCGCCGTCGCGCCGATGGCGACGAGGGCCACAAGGCTCCACAAGACGATGCGGAAATTGCGCAGTGTTTTCGGATTTTGGGTCATGCTTTACCTTGATGCGGCAGGGTTCGCGGCGCTCTAGGCGTCCAGCGGCTCCGTCCCGGTAGGCTTGCCGTCGCGGCTGAGGGTGATCTTTTCGATCCGCGCTTCGGCCGTCCGCAGCAGCCCCTCGCAATGGGCCTTCAGCGCTTCGCCGCGCTCATAGATGGCGATCGATTCCGCCAGCGGCGCGCGGCCGCTTTCCAGCTTGCCGACGATTTCCTCAAGCTGGGCCAGCGCTGCCTCGAAGCTCAGCGCCTTGATGTCCTCATTGGCGTCAGCCATGGCAAATTCCTATTCTTCCAGCCGCCCGATGGCGCCGTCCATCAGCATGGCCACGTGGTGCGAAACACCCCCGGCCAGCCCCTTGAGGTCATAGCCACCTTCGAGCAGCGACACAATCCGGTTGCCGCAATGGCGCTCGGCTACGTCCATCAGCTTGCCGGTGAGCCAGCCAAAATCCTGCGTGGTCCAGTTGAGTTGCGCCAATGGATCGCGTTCATGGGCGTCAAAGCCAGCCGAAATCAGGATCAGGTCGGGGGAGAAATTCACCAGCGCCGGGAAAATCCGCCCGATATAGGCTTCGCGCATCGCCTCGCCATCGGTATCGGGATCGAGCGGGGCATTGGTGATATTGCCGACGCCAGTTTCGCTCGGCTTGCCGCTGCCGGGATAAAGCGGCATCTGGTGGCTGGAGGCGTAGAAGACGCTGGGATCGCTCTTGAAGATGTCCTGCGTGCCATTGCCGTGATGCACGTCGAAATCGACGATTGCCACGCGCTCGGCGCCATACTTGCGCTGCGCCTCTCGCGCCACGATGGCGATGGTGTTGACGAGGCAAAACCCCATCGGGCTGTCGAATTCGGCATGATGCCCCGGTGGGCGAATGGCGCAGAAGGCGTTGTCCGCCTCGCCCAGCAGGACCGCGTCCAGTGCCGCCAGCGCCCCGCCCAGCGCCGTGCTCACCGTGTCCAGCGATGTGGAGGAGATGAAGGTGTCGCCATCGATCTGGCCGATGCCCTCTGCCGGCCGCGCATCGCGCAGGATGCTCATGTACTTTGTCGAGTGCACCAGTTCCGCCAGCGTCAGGTCGCCCGATGGGGCGGGCCGGCGCAGCAGCGCGTCGAAGCGCGACTTGGCCAGCGCATCGTCGACGGCGCGGATACGATCGGCGCGTTCGGGATGGCCAGTCGGCGTGACGTGGCCGTCGAAATTGGGCTGGTTGATGAGAAGTGTGGTCACTCTTGTACTCTTCTCGTGGGTTCACTCCGTCTTGACGTGCCGCCGCCCGGTTGTCAAACAGCCCTCATGAGCGCTTTCCTCGATATCGCCGCCGCTGCCGCACTTCTGCGTGAGGGAAAGCTGTGTGCCTTCCCGACTGAAACCGTCTACGGCCTGGGCGCCGATGCTACCAATGCCGATGCGGTGTTGTCGATTTATGAGACCAAGGGCCGTCCCCGGTTCAATCCGCTGATCGTCCACGTCGCTGATCTGGAAATGGCCAAGACCCTGGCCGAGTTCCCGCCGCTGGCGGAGCGGTTGGCTGAGTTTTGGCCCGGCCCGCTGACTTTGGTGCTGCCCGCAAGGCCGGGGAATGGCTTGGCGGATGTCGCCACGGCAGGGCTGGACAGTGTGGCGATCCGGGTTCCGAACCATCCTTTGGCGCTGGAGTTGATCCGGGCGGCCGGCCGGCCGTTGGCCGCGCCTTCGGCCAATCCGTCCGGGCGGCTGTCACCCACGACGGCCGAGCAGGTGGTGAGCGGGTTTGAGGGGCGTGTCCCGGTTGTGAACGGCGGTCCATGCACATCCGGCCTGGAATCCACCATTATCCGCGTCGATGGCAACCGCCTGATCCAATTGCGGGCAGGGGCCTTGGCCCGCTCCGAAATCGAAGCCGTTATCGGGCAGACGGTGGAACTCGCGCCCAAAGACAGCGCTATTGCCGCCCCCGGCATGTTGCTCAGCCACTACGCGCCGCGTGCGGCCGTGAGGCTAAATACGGTGCCGCAGGCTGGGGAGGCTTGGCTGGCCTTCGGCGCGTCGCCGTCATGGGATGGCCCAATGCGCAACCTCTCACCCTCAGGCGACTTGCGCGAAGCGGCGCGGAATTTGTTCTCGATGCTGCATGAACTGGATGCGTCGGGGGCTTCGTTGATCGCGGTGACGCCGATTCCGATGGATGGCCTGGGTGAGGCGATCAACGACCGGTTGGAGCGGGCAGCGGCTCCGAGATAACCGGCAGACGAGCACTGCCATCGACCTTAAACGACACCCCCTCCCAGCCTCCCCCGTCAAGGGGGAGGTGTCTGCCGGTGGGTGGCACTGCATTGAGTCTCAAGAGTTGAACTCGATTGGGACTCAAGAGTTGAGAGGCACCTCCCCCGTGACGGGGGAGGTTGGGAGGGGGTGACGGGGTAGCCCCGATCTGGCGGTCAAGCGTCCTTATTAATCCCGCACCTTATACGGCTTGCTTTCCCGCATGAACCGCATCAGCGCTTCCAGGTCCGGATCGCCGCCGGGCGGCAGAACCACCTTCAAATTCACGTACAAATCGCCGTCACCGTACAGCCCCTTGCCCTTGAGGCGGAGGGCCTTGCCGGTATCGACGCCCGGGGGCAGGTTCAGTTCGACCGAGCCGCCCAGCGTCGGCACGCGGATTTTAGTGCCCAGCACGGCTTCGTAGAGCGCCAGCGCCACGTCGGTGCGCAAATCGGCGCCGTCGCGGCGGAACTGCTTGGATTTCTGGAATTTCACCGTCACCAGAGCATCGCCGGCCTCGCCAAACGGATTGGGCGTGCCCTGGCCCTTGAGCCGGATCTGTTGGCCTTCCTCGACCTTTTCGGGCAGCTTGACGGACAGCACCTTGCCATTTGGCATACGCACCTGCACCGAAGCCGCGTTGTTCGCGTCCTCGAGTGACACCGCCGCAGTCACGATCACGTCCTCGCCCTTGCGGCCGCCGCCACCTGGTTGCTGCGCGGCACCCGCAAAGGGGTCCCATTGCGCGCCGCCCGGACCCGGACGTGCACCGCCGCGCTGCGTGCCGCCAAAGCCGCTCATGAATTCCTTGAGGATGTCTTCGGCCGAAAACCCGCCCTGGGCCGTGCGCCCGCCGCGTCCCGCGCCAGCGGCGCCCGGATTGAAGCCGGCAAACTTGGGATTGCCGTCCGCGTCGATTTCGCCACGGTCGAACTGGCCGCGCTTTTCGACATTGTTCAGCAGGTCATAGGCATGCGTTGCCTCGGCAAACTTCTCGTGTGCCGCCGGGTCTTCCGGATTCTGGTCGGGGTGGAATTTCTTGGCCAGCTTGCGATAGGCGGATTTGATGTCCTTCTCGCTTGCCGAGCGGGTCACCCCCAGCACGGTATATGGATCGCGCATCGTGTCCTGTCGATTGAGTCTTGGCGTTGCTTCGCCATGGTTTCCCGTCCTATATGGCGAGCGTCCCCCGCCTTGTCCAGTTTTACGGCTGTCATCATGTTGCAGACCCTGACCGAACGCCTGTTTGACGATGGCGATCGCACCGATCTCGATCCCTTTGCGCTGTTCGAGGAATGGTTCGCCCTGGCCCAGGAAGCCGAGCCCAATGACCCGCACGCGCTGGCCCTCGCCACCGTCGATGCCGATGGCATGCCCGATGTCCGCATGGTCCTGCTCAACCAGCGAGACGCCCGCGGCTTCGCCTTTTTCACCAATTTCGAGAGCGCCAAGGGCGAGCAGCTCCATGCCCATCCCAGCGCCGCCATGCTGATGCATTGGAAATCGCTGCGCCGCCAAGTGCGCGTGCGTGGCCCGGTCGAAGTCGTCACCCCCGCCGAGGCCGACGCCTATTTCGCCTCGCGCCACAAGGGCAGCCAGATCGCGTCGTCCGCGTCCGAACAGTCGCGTCCGCTCGATAGCCGCCAGACCCTGATGGACCGCGTCAAAACCCTTGAGTCGCAGATCGGCGATGGCCCCGTCACCCGCCCATCCCACTGGTCCGGCTTCCGCATCGTTCCCGTGAGCATCGAGTTCTGGAAGGACGGCCAGTATCGCCTGCATGACCGCGTCCGGTTCACCCGCAAAACCCCCGACGCCCCCTGGACCAATACTCGCCTCTATCCCTGATCAAGAAATCTCCCCCCGTCTTCCAAATCGCCAAGCGCTCGCATAGACAGTATGCGGGGCATCTGGGGACGCGTGATGGTCTTGGAGAATGAGCAGGAACGGCCGGTACAGGTCGTTTTTACCGGCACGCGCCGCGAAATGGCTGGCATTGTACTGCGCGGCTATGCGCTGATGCTGCCCACCATTGGCCTTTACCGGTTCTGGGTCACCACCTGGAAGCGCCGCTTCTACTGGTCCAATACTGAAATCCACGGCGATCCGCTCGATTACACCGGCCACGCCCTGCAATTGCTGATCGGCTTCATGCTGGCGCTGATCGTCTTCGTGCCGATTTACGCGCTGTTTTTCTACCTCTCCACCCAAAGCGGGGAAGTGGCCGTATCCGGCTACGCCGTCGTCGCCGTCGTGCTGTGGTTCCTCACCGGTTACGCCACCTATCGCGCCCGCGACTTCCGCCTCTCGCGCACCCTCTGGCGCGGCATCCGCTTCGATCAGGCCGGCAGCGCTTTCGGCTACGCCTTCCGCCGCTTCGGCTGGACCATCCTCATGCTGCTGACCCTCGGCATTATCTATCCTTGGATGGCCAGCAATCTCTGGCGCTATCGCTGGAACAACACCTGGTATGGCGACCGCCAGTTCAGTTTCACCGGCCGCGCCCGGGCGCTGCTCGGCCCCTATTATCTGGCCTATGCCGTGGTCGTCGTCGTGGGCAGCATTGGCGCCTTGACCAGCGCCGGCATGGGCGCCTTCACCCCCGGCGGCCCCAGCAATCCGCTCAGCGTCGTCCCCGGCCTCGTCGCCGCGCTGATCTGCGGTGCTGTCATCCTGATCTACCAGTCGCGCGAAATGACCCGCTTCTGGTCGTCCGTTCATATCGGCCCCTCCAACCTGGCCGTCACCATCCGCGCCCGCAGCCTGATCGGCCAATATCTACTGTTCGGCCTGGCGCTGCTGGGCATCTACATCGTCCTCGCCATCGGCGGCATCATCGTGCTCTTCATCCTCGCCAATGACGCCTTTGCCGGCGACCAGTTCGACATGGCCCTGTTCATGGGCCGTCTGCAGGGCAGCGCCGGCGTGCTGATTGCCGTGGTGATCGGCTATCTGCTGATCCTCGCCGCCTTCAGCTTCATGCATGAGCTGTTTATCGGCCTCGCCTTTTGGAAGTTGGTCGCCAACCACGCCACCATCAGCGACATCGCCTCCCTCCGCACCGTGCGCGCCCGCGGCGAAGACAAGACGCTGGCCGGCGAAGGCCTCGCCGATGCGCTCAATGTGGGAGCCTATTAATGAGCGTCTCCGCCCGCTATCAGGATGGCCTCGTCGCCGAAGTCATCGATGTCGCCCTCGATTACGAAAGCGTCGGCAGCGGCGGCAATCTGCTGCTTCGTGATCCCCAGACCAATGCCATCCTGACGCGCTGGGCCGCCGCCGATATCCACCCCGCCCATGGCCGCAAGGGTGAACTGCGCCTCAGTTCGGTCAGGGAAAACTCCGGCGCCCGCATCATCGTCACCGGCCCGGCCGAAATCGGCCAGGTCCGCGCCATGCTGCCCGATCTGACCACCAAGCAGGCCATGGAGTTCTCCAAGCAGGTGCGCATCGGCGTCATCGCCACTGTCGCCTTGGCCACCGTCATCCTCGCCTACCTCTATGGTGTCCCCTTGCTGGCCGCGCGCGTGGTCGATTACGTGCCGCCCGATTGGGAGCGCACCATGGGCGATACCGTCGCCACCCAGATGGAGGCCAGCCTCAAGGAAACCGACAATTTCGCCATCTGCGATCCCGATCCCAATAGTCTCGCCAACGCCGCCATAGCCCGCTTCGGCGCAGCCGCCTTGGGCACCGGCTCGCCCTTCACGCTCGATATCAAGGTGGTGCGCACCGATGTCGCCAATGCCTTCGCGCTGCCCGGCGGCAAGGTTTATTTCTTCTCCGCCCTGCTCGACCGCGCCAAGTCCCCCGATGAATTCGCCGGCGTCCTCGCCCACGAAATCGGACATGTCGTGCATCGCCACGCCATGGAAGGCCTGATTTCCAGCGCTGGCACCGGCGCGCTGGTCGGCTTCATCCTCGGCGATATGACCGGCATTTCCATCGCCGCTGGCCTCGGGTCCACCATGATCGACACCCACTTCTCGCGCGAAGCCGAAAGCCAGGCCGATGCCTACGCCGCCGAAGTCGCCAGCCGCATGGATTTCCAGCCTGCCGGCCTTGCCGATCTGCTCAACCGCGTCGCCGAAGACGACGATTTCAGCAAGGCCCTGGCCCTGTTCAGCACTCACCCGCTCACCGAGGACCGTCGCGCCCATCTGGAAGCGCTGACCCGGCAAACTCCCGCCGGGCTGGAGCCGCCCTTCACCCCCACCGAATGGAGCGCCATCAAGTCCATGTGCAGCGAGCCCCTCAAGGCTTCAGCACCAAAAAACAAGCTGGGGAACTAGAAATTCAAACGCTGGTTTTCTCGTACCATCTTGTGCTGCCCGGGTCATCGGCTGTCGCTCGACGCCCCCACCCACCGGGTCATTCCCGCGCAGGCGGGAACCTCCGTTTTCTTTCTGGCATCGTCAACAGCGGTTCCCGCCTGCGCGGCAATGACTCCGTATGAACCTGAAAATTTCGCCGATCGAAAACTTTATTCAAACTCGCGCAACACCTTGCCGCTACGCTAGCAAGGCTCAGGGAAACGGCTTTTGCGCATACTGATCCGAACATCGAAATGGGCCATTCTGGCGCGCCGCTTCGGCAGCCTGGCGGTTCCCCTGACCGTAATTCCTGTGTGGCTGCATCGTGAACACCTGATCCCCAGCGATATCTTCCTGATCGCGGCCGTGCTCGCGGCGCTGGTGGCGGCCTCGGCGGTCTGCATCGCGTTGCTGGCGCTGATCCGGCTGTGGCATACCGGCGATCAGGGCTGGGGCCGCACCTTTTCCGGTCTGCTGCTGGGTCTGCTCTGCCTCGTGCCCGTCGCCTATTTCACCATGCTGGCGGTTCGCTATCCGCCCGTCACCGATATTGCCACCACCGATCGCGGCCGCATGCCGCTGGTGCTCGAACCCGACACCACGCTGATGCCGCCGCCCAAGCTGCTGTCCAATGCGCAGATCGACGCCATCTTCCCCAATGTGCGCACCCGCACCTATCCGCTCGATGCCCAGCAAGCCTATGACATCGTGCTGCGGATGGTCACCGATCGCGGCTGGGACATTCGCCGCCAGCAGGCTCCCGCCTCGCCCACCGACACCGGCCGGATCAATGCCCGCATCGTCACCCTGTTCGGCTGGCGCGAGGAGGCCGTGTTGCTCATCACCGGCACCGCCAATGGCGTCAGCGTCGACATGCGCTCCGCCTCGATCAACGCAATCCACGATTTTGGCTCCAACGGCCAGCGCATCGAAGACTTTCTGGTCGCCCTCGATACCGAAGTCACCACGCTGCTGCGCGACAATCCCAATGCCGACCAGCCCGTCGAGGCCGATCCGGATGATGGTGGCGCTAACGATGCCGCTCCCGCCAACCAGACGCCAATTCCCAGTCAGCCCCCACCGGCCGAAAATCCCGCAGAGGTTGTCGATCGCGGCTGAGCTATCGACTTCTACTCCGCCTTGAGCCGCGCCCCGAACGGACCACGGCGGACAGTGATTTTGCCCAGCTCCTCCAGATATTCCACATGCGCGGTCACGGTCATGCGCGCCGCCATCCGCAGTGCCACGCCAATCTTCGGGTAAACCGCCGACACCACCTTGCCCAGCGTATTCGCCCCCGCCTGCACCGCCGCCAGCACCTGCTCGTTCCGCGCGTCCCGATGCGCCTTGAGCGCCCGCGCATAGTTCACGCCATCCGCAATCGGCCCGCCATGCGCCGGCACATAATGGGAAAATTCCAGCGCGATAACCTTGTCCAGCGACGCCAGATAATCTGCCATCGAACCATCGGGCACTGAGACCAGCGTCGAATTCCAGCCCATGACGTGATCGCCGCTCAGCAGCGTTGGTGTTCCCACCAGCCCGAGCGCCAGATGGTTGGCGCAATGCCCCGGGGTCTTGTGCACGCTGATGCCAACCCCACCGACCGTCAGCACCTCGCCATCGCCCAGCGTTCGGTCCGGTACCAAATCCCAGTCGCAGGAGTTCTGAATCGGATTGCGCTCGAAGCGCCGCAAGGGCCGCGACAGCCGGTGCCGTCCCTCGAACCACAATGGCACGGTCCACGCATCGGCCAGCCGCCGCGCCGAAGCGCTATGGTCGCGATGGGTATGGCTGAGGATGATCGCCTCGATTCTCCGCCCCGACACCGCGCGCTCTAGCGCCGCCTGGTGTTCGCCATTGTCCGGACCCGGATCGATCACCGCGACGCTGTCATGTCCGACAATAAAGCTGTTGGTCCCCGTGAACGTATAGACGCTGGCATTGGGCGCCGTAACCCGCACCAGGCCCGGCACGACGGGCACTGCCTCCCCAGTCTGCGGATTAAACTCGGTATTGAAGATCAGGGCCGGGGCCGGGGATGCCATTGCGCGAAATATTCCAAGCGATTATGAAGTTCGGGTTCTGAATCGAGATGCTCCCGGGAGGGGTGCCGGTTCATCAGATGCATGGAAGGTATAAAATGGCTGTGACTTTGACCACGCCCAATACATTGCTCGGCGCTTTCCAGCCGAAATCGGACGCCGCCAAGCTCGCCATGGGCCTTGTGACCGTCGTTCTCGGCACCGCGCTGCTGACTGTCGCCGCCAAGATCAACGTGCCCGTCTGGCCGGTTCACATCACGCTGCAGAGCATGGTTGTCGCCGCCATGGCTGCCGCTTTCGGCGCCCGCATCGGTGTCGCCACCGTGATGCTCTATCTGCTCGAGGGCCTGTCCGGCCTGCCAGTGTTCTCCACCGGCGGCGGCTTCGGCTACATCATGAGCCCGTCCTTCGGCTTCATCATCGGCTGGTTGCCGATGGCCTTCATCATCGGCATGGCTGCCGATCGCGGCGCTGCCCAGCGCCCCCTCACCATGTTCGCCACCATGCTGGTTGCCGACGCGGTCTCCTTCGCTTTCGGTTTCGCCTGGCTGATGGTTGTTGCCAACCTCATCGTCCAGGGCGGCGGCGCGCTGCCCGCCTGGCTGTCCGGCGGCAATCTGCTCACCGTGGCCTTCGATGGCGCCATCAAGCCGTTCATCATCTGGGACGTGCTCAAAATGGCTTTTGCCGCGCTGACCGTCACCGGTGCCTGGGCCCTGTTCGGCGCCAAGCGCTGATCCCAATACATCTGCCTGATCGAGGCCGGTCCTTCGGGGCCGGCCTTTTTTGTTGTGCCCGGGCGGAACCGCCTTACCCAGCGCACGTTGCTGCTGCAGTTCATCAGGAGAAGCGTCATGGGTATCATCTGGACGATCATTATCGGGTTTGTCGCCGGCATCATTGCCAAGTTCATCATGCCGGGCAGCAATGAGCCCTCCGGCTTCATCATGACCACGATCCTGGGCATCGTCGGTGCATTCGTCGCTTCCTATCTCGGCCAGGCCCTGGGCTGGTATGCGCCCGGCGAAGGCGCGGGCCTGATTGGTGCCGTCGTCGGCGCCATCATCGTGCTGTTCGTCTGGGGCCTGATCGCCCGCCGCCGTGTCTGATCCACGTTAGAGGAGAGTAAAAATGGCGAATAATGGAATGCCGTCCATGGTTGCCTTGCTCGGCCTGCTGGCCGTCGCTGGTTTCCAGAACCGTGACAAGCTCGGTGGCCTGCTCAACGGACTTGGCAACCAGCCAGCCGATCCTGCTAATCCAGGTCGTGCGACCGGGGGGCTCGGCGATATCCTGGGTGGCCTCGGCGGGGCGCTTGGCGGCGCCTCCGCTGGTGGCGTCCTCAGCGGCGGCCTCGGCGATCTCGTCGATCGCTTTCGCCAGACCGGGCGTGGCGCGCAGGCCGATAGCTGGATCGTTCCGGGCCAGGATAACGCACCTGTTCAGCCCGCCGACCTGGAAGAGACACTGGGCGAAGACACCATCACCGAACTGACGAAAAAGACGGGACTGTCGCGCGCCGATCTGCTCGAGCGCCTGTCCAAGACACTGCCCCAGGCGATCAATCACCTGACCCCCGAAGGCCGCCTCCCGACCGAAGCCGAAGCCCAGCGCCTGGCTGGCTAGACTTCGATCGCAACGCATTCGGCGAATCATGGTCAAACAAAAACCCCGGCCTCGCGAGAGGCCGGGGTTTTGATTGGTCGGAGTAGAGTGATTCGAACACTCGACCCCCTGCTCCCGAAGCAGGTGCGCTACCAGGCTGCGCTATACTCCGTCACTGGCGCAGGCCCGAAAGGCCTTGCGATGCGGCGGGTTATACCCGCGCTTCCCCTCCCGTTCAAGCGCTTCCACAGGCGAATTATCCTTGGCTCCGTCATTATTGCGAAGCACCCACAAACCGTGTAGGAACCGCGCCAGTTGGGGCGTCGCCAAGCGGTAAGGCAGCGGCTTTTGATGCCGCCATTCCCAGGTTCGAATCCTGGCGCCCCAGCCAACTTTTTCTAAGCTTTGAAATTAATGATAAAAGTACGCTCTTCTGCGCCGTAGTTTAGTCAGTGGCACGCCATTGGGGGACACGGGTAGGCCACAGACGCTTCCAATGGCAAATTCGAGTCGCGAAAGTGGCTGGTTGTTCGTCTGATGAGCAGCGCTGGGCGAAGTCGCCTTCGGTTGTGTTTGCAGACAAACGAGCCGGCAGAGGCGCGGTTTCTGGCGTCGCAGTGATGCGAACGCCGATCAGGTTCTTATGGCCGGGCCAAAGTCGATGACCATGGCGCTCATATCGTCCGCTCCAAGCGCCAAGACCAAATTGGCCGCAACCGCGATGGGAGCCACCGTCGCGAGAACTGCGGCTCTCAACGCACTTGGTTCCTTTGCTGGCGGCTGCGCAGCGGTCTTTAGCCGGCGGTTGTGACCGGTCCCAGACGTCCCAACTACTTCAGCAGCCCGGGTGACACTGAGCCCTGTAGCTGGCGCTGGAAGATGATGTAGGTGACGAGCACCGGCAGCACCGTGATCACCACCGCCGCGAACAGGGAGCCAAAGTTCACCGCATAGCCGGCCTGCGAGGCGAACGAGGCCATGCCCTGCGACAGCACGTAATTGTTGGAATTGGTGTTGAGTGCGATCGGCAGCAGGAACTGGTTCCACAGCCCGAGGAAGTTGAAGATCGCCACCGATGCGATGCCCGGCTTGGCCATGGGCAGCATGATGGTGAAAAAGATGCGCCACGGGCCTGCGCCGTCGATCATGGCCGCCTCCGCGACCTCTTGTGGCAGCGTCTTGAAGAAGGCGAACAGGAAGAACACCGTGAACGGCAGCGCGAAGGCCACATAGGTGATGATCAGGCCGGGAAAGGTGTTGAGCAGGCCAAAGCCCTTGAGCGTCTGGAACAACGGCACGACGGCCAGAAAGACCGGGAATGTCAGGCCGGCCAGCATCAGATAATAGATCACCTTGCTGCCCTTGAACTCGTAGCGCGCCAGGTAATAGGCACACATCGAACCGAGCAGCATGACGATGACGAGCGCGCAGCCAACGACGATGACCGTGTTGAAGAAATAGGTGCCGATGCTCGCCGAGGTCCAGGCCGACACGTAATTGTCGAAGTTGAAGCTGGTGGGCAGCGTGAAGGGCGACTGGAAGATTTGCGAGGTCGTCTTGAACGAGCTCATTAGCACCCACAGCAATGGGGCGCAGATGACCAGAACCCAGACGATCAAGGCGACGTGCGAAATCGTGGCGACGGTCGTGTCCGTCCAGATGGTTGCGCGCGTCACCGCGCGCTTGAACGGGACAGCAGCTGTTACCGGCGTCGCGACAGGCACGGTCCGCACGACAGGAGCAACCCGAACGACAGGCTCGGCTACCGTGCTCACCCTGACCGATTTGGGGGGGCGACCAGTCCACCAGAATACGAAGAACACCAGCGCGGCGAAGACCAGCGTGATGACCGCCAGCGTTGCGCCCATCGATGTCGCGTAGCCGAACTTGCCCTTCTTGAAGGCCGTGTTCAGCAGGTGCTGGGAAATCACCACGGTGGAATTGGCCGGGCCGCCGCTCGGGTTCAGCGCCTGCATGTAGACGAATGCGTCAAGCGCGAGGATGCCAAGATAGACATAGGCCGTGCGGATGCTGTCGCGGATCATCGGCACGGTGACACTGATCGCGGTGCGGAAGCGCCCGGCGCCATCGACGCGCGCGGCTTCATAGATCTCGGACGGGATGCCTTTGATGGCGGCGATGAACAGCACCATATAGAAGCCGACCATCGACCAGGTTATGACGAAGATCGAGGCGCCCATGGCCGTGCGCTCATCGCCGAGCCAGGCGAAGGACTTGAAAAAATCAAAGCCCATGCCGGTCAGAATGCCGTTCAGCAGGCCGCTGGACGGATCATACATCTGCGCCCAGAGGATGCCGATGACGATGGCGGGGACCGTGTACGGGAAAAACGAGATGACGCGGTAGATGCCGGAATGCTTGAGACCCCGGATTTCTCCACGGTTGGCGCCGCCGATGGTCACGAGGGTCGCCAGCGTCAGCGAGAGGATAATGACCAGCGGCGGCAGCACCAGGACCAGCACGATACTGTTATAGACAGCCTTGATGAAGACTGGGTCATGCATAAGCGCGACATAATTGGCCAGGCCGACGAAGTTCATTGACTTCGAAAAGCCTGACCAATCGGTCATGGAATAGTAGAAGGCCTGCACGAATGGCGAGATCACGAAAATAACGTAAATCGCAAGCGGCAGCCCGAGGAACACCAGCATGAAGCTGGCGTTCTCGAGGTTCCGCAACTTCCACCGTCGCTTGACGGCGGGAGCTCTCGCCATTGTGCCATCCATCACTTCACGACTACCTTAGTGACCGATGCGTCGTTGTAGACGGCATCGGTGATCGCCTGCAGCGCGGCGGTGAAGGCCGCCACATCGAGCTTGCCATCGAGGAAGCTGTTCCACGCCACTAGTTCGTCCTGGTTGGTGCCGTAGAGGTCGAACGAGTTCCAGGAAAACACGTCGTTGCCGGCATCGGCCAGCAGCTTGCTCTGCGAGACCAGCGCGGACGAGCCGAAACCGTCGGCGGGCACAGTGTCCTTGACGATGGTTGGCGCCAGCTTGGTCTTGGCGAAGTTCGCTGCCGCTTCCTTGGACAGCATGGTGCGGAGCAATTCCTTACCACCAGCAAGATTGAGGGCACCCAGCGGAATGATGAACGGCTCGCCGGCCGTGGAGTGAACGGCGGTCTTGGGCAGCTTGCCGTTGTCGGAGACAGAGAGCTCCGGCATGCCGGTCATCTTGAAGCCTTCCTTGGTGGCCGACTTCATCTCGTTCTCGATCCACGAGCCCGAGGGATAGAGCAGGAACGACTGGTCGTTCGACCATTGCGCCTGGGCAGCGGTAAACTGCGTGCCTGCGCCGCCCGGCTTGACCATGCCGCCCGAGATGATCTCGTACATCGCGCTCAAGACAGACTGCATGGCCGGAAGCGACCAGCAGCCGGGGGTGAAGTTGTCGATGGCCAGGCGCACTTCATCACCGCCCTCCTTGATCGCCGAGGCGACTGCGGTGGTGCGGTAATAGGTGGCGGCTTCCTTGCCCCAACCAAACAGGTAGATGTTCTTTTCCTTGGCCTTCTTGCCCAGTTCGATCGCTTCGGCCCAGGTGGTCGGCGGGGTCCAGCCGTTGGCCTCGAACAGGCTGGCGGAATACCAGATCGCGTAAACCGTCATGACGTAGTTGAGCGCGACAAACTTGTCGCCAAAGGTGCCGGGCAGTTCGACGCCGCCGACTAGCGTGTCGCGGATCTTGACGCCTTCCAGGTTCGGCGCATCGAGCACCGAATTCATATCCTCGAGCTGGTCGATAATGGCGCTGAAGCCGATAGCCTGGGCGCCGGAGTTGTCGATCAGATCAGGCGGGTTGCCGCCGAGGAAACGCGGCTGCAATTCCTGGGCGATCTGCGTCGACGGCGAGACCTTCACAGTGACGTTCGGGTGGTTCTTCTGCATGAGGGCGGCGGCGAACTCGACATAATCGATGCCGTAGCCGCCGTTGAAGATCACCGCATCGACGGTCGAGCCGTCGGCAAGGCCGAACGGATTGGCCGCGTCCTGCGCAAATGCGGCGGTGCTGAACGCCGTTGAACCGAGCAGGCCGGCAAACGGCGCCGTCGCTACAAGTGCCGTCGTTCCCTTGAGGAACGAGCGGCGATCGAAAGTGTCATTCATCCTAGTTCTCCCTGTTATAATTATTGGACTAGTTCACTCCACGTCGAACGCTCCCGCAAGCTGGTTATGCCTCCCTGCGGATTCGCGCGCCGTACAGATTCTCAAGAGCGGTGTTGTGCTCGTCGCCGCCCGGAATGTTCGCGGAAATGTAGACCGGGGGCGTTTTACCGCGTTGGCGCATCGTCTCGGCGACGCCGATGGTGATGCGCTGGGCGATAAAGGCTGCGGTGAGCGAGGATACGGCGCCGATGCCGATCCCACCCTGGAGCACCATCGTGCTGTCGCCGAAGGGCGCCAGATTGTCGATGGTAACGTCGGCGACCTCGCTGAGGCGTTTGCCGCTCGGATGCTTGGGCGTCACCTTCATGGTGTGATCGAGGCTGGTCAGCGCGATCACCTTGTGGCCGCGCGCCTTGGCGGCGAGCGCTACGCCCAGGATCGATCCGTTGACGCCGGAATTTGAGGCGATCATGAAAATATCGTTCGGCTGGACGTCAAACAACGAAATCAGGTTCTCGCCGACATTGGGGTCACGCTCGAATTCGGCGCCGCCCAGCGCCGAAATATCGCGCCCGCCGCGCAGCACCAGCGTGCGCAGCGCGATACGATTGGTGGCGATCAGACCGCCGGCGCGACCGGCAATCTCCATCGCGAAGGCCTCGGAGTGACCGGTGCCGAAGGCCTGAATGACGCCACCGGCCTCAAGCGCATCGGCGGTGAGCCTGACGGCCTCGTCGATCGCCGCATTCGGGCCCGCAAGGCGCTCGAGGCGGGTCGTGACTTCATGCAGAAACTGGGCGGTAAGGGTGGTCATAGTGAACTCGGTTCCTTGGGGCGTTCGGCCACCGCAAGACCTGCGGCGGACTGGGAAAAGGCGCCGCGGCGGAACGGCCGGCGCCGGGGCGCTACAGCGGCGCCGGAGGCGGCAAGCAGGCGGGTGGTGCGATCGTAGTCGAGCTGCGCGATCAGCAGATAGAGCAGGTCGACGACAAACAGCTGGCAGTGTCGCGCGGACAGGTCGGCGGGCTGTAAATAGCCATTGGGCGAGGCCGCGATGAGGACATCATGGGCAAGCTTGGCCAGCGGCGACGCCGGGTTGGCGGTGATCGCCACCGTATACGCACCGGCTGCCTTGGCGACCGCCAGCATCTGGATGGTTTCTTCGGTGCGGCCCGTGTTTGAGATACCGATGGCGACACAGTGCTGGTCGAGAATGGCGGCACTGGTGAGCCCGTCGTGGATTTCCGACCACGCGTGCACGCCGATGCCGATGCGATAGAGCCGCGCCTCGGTTTCAAGCGCGGTCAGTGCGCTGCCGCCAACGCCATAGACATCGAGGTGGCGCGACGCAACGATGGCCTTGGCGATGCGAACGGCGGTGGGGATGTCGATCAGGCCGGCCGTCGTCTGGAGTGACAGCATATGGGTGTTGAACAGGGCGTCGCGGATGTCCTCGGGTGGATCGTCCGGGCCAAAGGAACGGCCGATATCGGCGATCCAGGCGGCTTGGGAGCCACCCCGACCGACATCTTCGGCGATGCCAACACGCAGGTCGGAGAAACCCGCATAGCCAATCAGCCGGCAGAAGCGGGTGACGGTGGCTGCGGAAGTGCCGGCGCGCTTGGCGAGCTCGGTGATCGACAGAGCCAGCGGGGCCCTGGGATCAGCGATAAGCACCGCCGCAATCTTTGCCATCGTGACCGGCATCTGCGACTGATACGTCACGATGCGGTCCACCACGCTGAACGTCTTTGCTGCCCCAGTCATCGCATGTTACGAGCCTATATTGAAAATCAATCTCAAGACGGCCGACAATCGCTGAAAACAATTCTTACCCAGCAAGTATAGTGCTGGCAAGCGGGTGGATAGCGAAATGATCACAGCTCTGTTGGCCCTCGACATCGGCGGTTCGACGTCCCGCGCGACGCTGGTGGACATGGCGGGCAACTGCCTCGGCCAAGGCAAGAGCCGCGGGGGCAATCCTGGCTCGAACCCGCCGGACCAGGCTGCCGCCGCGATCATCGCTGCCGCCGAAGCCGCCGTCGCCGATGCCGGCGTGCCGCTCAACATCGTCGTGGCATTGCTCGCCATGGCCGGCCCCAACGTGAATGCCGCACGGACGCGGATTGAGGCGGCCTTTCGCGCGCTCGGCCTCAGCGGTCCGCTGGTTTTCAGTGGCGACCTCAACGCCCTGCTGCCGTCCGTAACCGCCGCGACGAGCGGCTATTGCGTCGTCTGCGGCACCGGCGCGGGCGCGGTGCGCGTCCGTGACGGCGAGATCGAGCGCGTCGCCGACGCGGCCGGCTGGCTGCTCGGCGACCTGGGCTCGGGCTATTGGCTCGGGCACCAGGCCGCCATCGCCATCACCGCCGCGCTCGAAGGCCGCGGTCCCGAGACTGCCTTGACCAAGGCCATCCTCGGCGCCCTCGACATTCCCCTTACCGGCGAGCGCGCTTTCGATGGGCGTCCGCTGCCGCTGCGCCTGCTGATTGACGCCATCTATGCGATGCCGCCGATCGAACTCGCCAAATTTGCGCCATTGGTGATCGCCAACCGCGACGATGCGGTTGCAGCGGGGTTGCTGGCCCAATCCGAGCGTTACCTGCTCGCCGATTTCCAGCAGGTGTTCAACCCCGGCATGCCGGGGCCGGTGGTGTTGGCTGGCGGCATTGCCGCCCATCTCACCGGCCTGCCCGCAGCTATCGCGCAGGTGATGCGCACTGCCGGCCACGAGCCGGACATCCGCCTTTCGGGGGACGGTTCGGTCGGTGCAGCGGTGCTGGCGCTCCGCCACCAGGGAGTGACCGTCGACGAAGCGATGCTCATCGCCATCGCCGCATCGGTAAAAGCCCGTGCCGCCAAGGCGATCACGCCGGCTTAAGTCTCCTCGATCTCGTGCATGCGCAGGTTGAGCGCGCGGGGCACCGGATGGGTTTTGAGGTCGGCCTTGATCTCATCAACGGTAGCGGGACGTTTGAGCTGCGCCTCGAGCCGCCCGCGGCGGAGGCGGATCCACAGATCGGACAGCAGCGTCTCTCCTTCGCGAATGGTCGCAAAAGGTCGATCAAAGAGCAGGCGTTCGAGTTCGTCGAAATCACCGTCGTTGGCCGCGACGGCAGCACGGGCGAGGATGATGCGTTCGTTGGCCCGGATGTGTGCCGGCAGCCCGTCAACGAAGGCTTTGAGTTCACCCGAAAGCCGCGTGGTCACGAAATACTGCGCGATTTCGACTGCCAGCTCCGGCGGCGCGTCGCTGGCGTTCCACGCGCGCAGATAGCTGCTCGATGCATCCCCTGCATCGTTGGCCAACAGGGCTTCGAGGCGATAGGCGGCCCAGCTTGGCTTGAGCGCGAGGGACTGCGCCACGTGCTCGCGTGCCGCTTGGCGATCATTGCGATCGAGCGCGGCGGTGGCCAGGGTCAGTTCGCCCAGCCATGTCGGCGCATTGGCTTTGAGCCGCTCGATCCACCGGGGCGACAGGGCGACGCCGTCAGGCATGTCGCGCAGGTTCGAGGCGGCGATGGCGGCGCCACGCGCCAAGTCGTCCCAGAAGTCGTTGGCCCCGTCCACGCTGAAGTCAAGACCGGCTGCGAGGGTTTTGCCGATCAGGCGTTCCTCTCGCGCGCCCCAGCGCTCGCCAGCCGAGTGGCGAACATCGAGAGGAAGACGGGCCTGTTCGGCCAAGAAGGCGTCCACCTGCGCCAGTTCATCGGCGGGTATTGCCCGCGCGATGGCGTTGGCAGCATGGGTGGTCGCCGCCCGATAGTCGGGGTCGTGGGCTGTCGCGTCGAGCTGGAGCGGCGTGAACGCCTCCGTCCATTCGCGCTCCTCGTGCGCACCAAGTTCGAAGCGCTGGTTCTGCGTCGGCGTCATGCCGCTCTGGATTTCGAGATAATTGCCCTCGCCGGGCCTGGACAGATAATCCATCCAGTTCTGACCGCCGGCCCCGCTGCCGAAATAGAAGAACTTCCGACCCGGCATTTCGCGCGTACTGCATTGTTCCAGGCCGTAGCCATCGCGATCGATGGATGCAATGAAGAGGCGCGGCGCGGACGGCGCGCGGAAGAACACCGACGTCGCGTTCTCCCAGTTCTGCGGATAGGATGCGTCCCAGTCGTCACGAGGGAAGTCGCAGCGGCCCAGATTATTGCCGGGCCAGATGTGCTCGATCGAATAGTCTGCCGGGCTCAGCACGCGCGTGCCCGGCGTCATCGGCACGGCGACATTGGTCCACCAATAAGCCAAGCGGGCGGTGTCCGACGGGTTGACGATACGGCCATGAGCGAACAGGACGGCGGAGTCCGCCGGCAGGAACAGATCAATCTGCCAAGTGGCTTCCACGATGCGGTCGAATTCGTAGAGCCGCAGGACGGGCCCGCGCGGCGTCTCACGCACACCCGCAAACACCGGCGCGCAGGTGAACGGCGTATGCCCGGGAATGAGACCATTCCACTCGATGCCGCCCGAGAACCAGGCGTTGAGCGACGCGAGGTTGGCGGGCTGCAACACCGGATTGCGAAACACCAGATCGCGGCCTGTGCTCAGGTCCTTGAGCTCGAGCAGGCGACCGCCGAGCGAGGGCGCGATAACGGCCCGAAGGCGCGCGTTTTCGATCACGAGGACCTCGAGCGTGCCGGGCTTCAGGTCGCGATCGTAATCGTCGGATACCTGGTAGGGCAGTATCGAGTCCTTGCCCCAGCTGAAGCCGTGACTGCTCTCATCGGCCGAGAGACCGAAGTTCGGTGGCGTCTCCGTGTCGGGTATGGGTTGTTGCCAGCGGAAGCGTGGAACATTGCTCGGCCGGCCCAGGCGCGATGCAGGCAGGCTCAATGTCTCGGCGTGAATAGAGGTCGTCATTGGATCATTCGTCCTTTGAGGATCAGTTCAACGATCATCCTACGACGTCGGGCTCCTTGAACAGGGGGGTAAGCGGTGTCCGCCCCCGATTCTCGCCAGCGAATTCGGTTAATTGACCCACGTCCCGCTGGCACTGGTCGGGCTTCAGCTCCATTTTTGCGGAAGCCCGGTTCCGGTCCGCGAGTGTACAAGACGCTTCAGGCGCCGGTGACGTCGATGGTCCACAGGACGGTCCACGGGCCCAACCGGTGTTCGTCGACGAAGCCCTGCAGCCACAGGCGGCGGCCGACGATCGGGGGGACATCCTCCTGCGCCTCGCTGCACAGGTTAAGGTAAAGCCGCAGGATCGAGCCGTCGCCGAGGCGCCAGTCCACCAGCACGGAATTGTCGCCCAGCACTTGGTGATGACTGGAAAATCCTTCCATCCGCACCAGCCGGGGCGCGATCTCCATGTGCCGCAGGTCGATTAGCGTACGGTAATAGTTCAGCCAGTCGCGGTGTTCGGGCTGCCGCAGCGCGGCCCAGTCCAGCTTGGCTGAGGCGAAGGTGTTGGGGCTGGTTGGATCGGCGGTTTTGCTGACATCGGCCTTTTTGGGGTTCTCGTGCTCTGGCGTCTGTTTCAACTCCTCCTGCCGCCCCTCGCGCGTGATCTGGCGCAGGCTGGCGGGAACGTCAGAAAAGAACGGAAATGGCTGCTTGGCCGCCCATTCCTCGCCCATGAACAGCATGGGGATTTGCGGGCCGAGGAGGTAGACCGAGATCAGCGCTTTGACGGCGTCGGGGCTAGCCAGTTCCGTGATCCGGTCGCCCATGATGCGGTTGCCGATCTGGTCGTGGTCCTGGATATAGGTCACGAAGGCGGTGGCGGGCAGGCCGTTGCTCGGCTCGCCGCGGGCCATGCCTTCGCGCTTCTTGAACTCGCCCTGATAGGCAAAACCCTCCGCCAGCGAACGGCCCAGCTTGTCGCAGCGCGAGCGCAGGTTGTCGAAATCGGAATAGTAGCCGGTGTTCTCGCCGGTCGCGGCGGAATGGAGCAGATGGTGCATGTCGTCGTTCCATTGCGCCGTATAATGCACCGGCTGCAGGCCGCTATTGCGCTTGAGCCAGCGCTCCTGGTTTTCCGAATTCTCCACAATCAGATGGGTGTAGCGCTGCGGGCGGGCCGCCAATATCCGCGCGGCGAGAATTTCCAGTATATGGGTGGTGCTGTCATCCGTGATGGTGTGCACGGCGTCGAACCGCAGTCCGTCGAGATTGAATTCGGTGACCCAGTAGAGCGCACTTTCGATCGCCAGTTCGCGCACCACGGCGGCGCCTTTGCCGTCGAAATTGATGGCCTCGCCCCAGGGGCTCTTATGGGCCTTGGTGAAGATCGGTGCGATCGATGGCAGGCTGTTGCCCGTGGCGCCGAAGTGATTGTAGACCACGTCGACGAACACCATCATCCGGCGCTGGTGCGCGGCGTCGACGAAGGCTTTCAGATCTTCGGGTCGCCCATAGGCCGACGAGGGTGCGAACCACAGCACGCCATCGTAGCCCCAGTTATAATCGCCATAGAACTCGGCCAGTGGCATCAGCTGGATCGCGGTGATGCCCAGCGCTGCAAGATGATCGAGACGCTGGGCGGCGGCAGCGAAAGTGCCGGCCGGGGTGAAGGCTCCGACATGCAATTCATAGATGACAGCCTCCTCCCAGGGCCGTCCGGCCCAGTGCGTGTCGGCCCACACGAAAGCGGTCGAGTCGATGACTTCGCTGAAATCCTCGACATTGTCGGGTTGGTAACGGGAGGCCGGATCCGCAATCTCGGTGCCATCGGGCAGCACATATTTATAGCGCGTGCCCGCGCCGGCATCGGGCACCTCCAGGCGATGCCAGCCATCGCCCTGGGGCAGCAAATCGAGGACCTTGTGGCGGCCCTTGAGCTTGAGGCGGACCGATTTGCAGAGCGGAGCCCAGAGCTTAAACCGCGTTGTTTCGGCCCGCACTTCAGCGCCGAAACGCATTTTGTGGGCGCGGGCGATATAAGGGGAACGCCGAGAATTCTGATGCACAATGAAGGCCTATAGCTGGAGGGTGCCGAAGGATCACGACAAGGACGACGCGTGAACTGAGGCAACATGGTCGCCAATGTTGCCGAAGCGTCCCTGGTTCCCTTACTCGCGAAGCAAATTGACAATATCGACGCTTTGCTTAGCGAGGGCAGGGAGCCGTTCGAGGTGAACGCCGTGGCCAGCGCCGACCCGCACGCCTAGATCGTTCTAGTGCCTTGGAATTCGCTTACGCTCTCTGCAACTGCGATGATCGGCGAAACGCCAATGAACTCGCCTCCGACCGCCAAAGCCGCGGGTCGAGTGAGTAGACCTGAGGTGTCCGGGATCGAACAGGCGCTTCCTGCGCCCTTGCATATTGTGGTCCACCTGTTAAACTGAACTACATGGTTCAGTATCATCAAACTCGCTTCGACGCTTCCTTCGCCGCGCTCTCGGACGCCACCCGCCGGGGCGTTCTGGAACAGCTTGGCCGTTCGGACGCTTCGATCACGGACCTTGCCGAGAAGTTCCACATGACGCTGACGGGCATGAAGAAGCACGTCTCCGTGCTGGAGCAGGCAGGGCTCGTCACCACCGAGAAAATCGGACGCGTGCGCAAATGCAGGCTTGGCCGGAGCCGGTTGGAGGAGGAGGCGGGGTGGATCGAGCGCTATCGCCAGCTTTGGGACGCACGCTTCGACGAGTTGGACAAGATTGTCGAAGAACTTAATCAGAAGGAGAAGACCGATGGACGCAATAAGTGAACGCACGAATATCGAACGCACCTCCGAGCGCGAGCTGGTCGTTACGCGAACCTTTGCCGCTCCGGCCCACATCGTATTCGAGGCGTGGAGCAAGCCCGAGCTGTTCAAGCGGTGGTGGGCACCGAAATCGATCGGCATACCCCTGCTGTCCTGCGAGATGGATGTTCGCACCGGGGGCACATACCGTCTCGAATTCGGCCATGATGCGTCGACCTCCTGGGTTTTCTACGGCAAGTACATCGAAGTGATCCCAAACGCGCGGCTGGTCTGGACCAATGAAGAAGCTGCGGACGGCGCCGTGACTACGGTGACCTTCGAGGAAAAGGACGGAAAGACGCTGCTGGTGGTGCACGACCTCTATCCCACAAAGGACGCTCTCGACGAAGCAGTGGCCTCCGGCAGCACGGGTGGGTTTGGCGAGCAGTTCGAGCAACTGGACGCGCTACTCATTGCCTTGGGGGCAATCCCCGTGGAGCGCTAAAGTCCCTGCGGTGGCTGGGATTCCCAGCCGGTCAGGGCGCCCTCCCAGCCGGGAAACCATTCCAGCAGGACGATCTGGGCTGTACGGTCCCAGCCCAGCCAAATGGCCAGGCCCGTCAGCACCAGCACGATGCCGAAGACGCGCTGGATCGCCGTCGCATGGCTCTGGAACCAGTTGAGCCGGCGCACCAGTTGCCTGCCGCCGAACAGCACCGCCGCCATGGGCAAAGCTGTGCCCAGCGAGAAGGCAAGCGTGATGGCAATGGCCCCTGGTCCGACGGCCTGGTTGAGCGCCAGGGTGATCACCGAGGCCATCATCGGGCCGACGCATGGCGTCCAGGCCAGGCCCAAGCCCACGCCCACAGCGAGCCCGCCCCCGAAGCCGGCGCCGGCAGGTGCCGGAGCGCGCCCGGCCAGGTTGCCGGTCCAGCGCTCGAACGCTAACTGCAGGCCCGGCACGATCAGCACCAGTCCCAGCACGGCCAGGACAATTGCGCTCAGGGTGCGATTGACGTCAGGCGGTACGCCCAGCGTGCGCACCAGCAGGCTGAGCGCCAGCGTGGCTGCGCTGAAAGCAGCGACGAAGCCGAGGATGACGCCGAAGGGCCGCGCCCTGCCGTCCTGCGTCGCTGTCGCCAGAATCATCGGCAGCAGCGGCAGTACGCAGGGCGAAAGGATAGTGATGACGCCGGCAAGAAAGGCGAAGGCCAGGGTCAGCGCCATGCCGATCAGAGGCTGGCGTGCTGGTTAAGGCCGTTAACGCCGCCACTGTTCCAGACGTCCACGCCCTTGCCGGTATTGTCGAGCAACACGAAGGTGTCCTGATAGGTGACGCCGAACTTGGCCTTGAGCGCCTGCTCCTTGTCATAGTCGGCAATGACCAGGGTCAGGCCCGGGGTAACCTCGCTCCAGCGCGCGTTCAGCTCGGTGACCGTTGCACGGCAGTTGGGGCACCAGGCCGCATAGAAGAAGACGACCGTCTTGCCCTTGGCGGCGAGGGCGTTGAGCTGGGCCTCGTTTTCGAAGGAGATCACAGCGGCGGCCGGCGTGGCGGTTGCGGCTGCGTCCTCGGCCATGGCGGGGGTCAGCGTGACAGGCAGGGCGAGCAGCAGGGCGGCGAGCAGGAGGCGGGCGAGGAAGGTCATCAGGATATTCCGAAGATTGTGCCGGCATTATCGCCCGGCCCGCCGGATATGCCTATGGCATCCCCGAGAAATTGATTGTCGTGCATCGGGCATAGTTAGGATCGAAAGTTTCCGGCGCGGCCTCGATTTGGAATGGTGTAGGCAGCCTTGGTGGGAGCGAGGCCCTATGATGGCGCCAGTTCAATTCCATTGGGATCCTCCAAATGCGTTTCAACATCCTCGCCACCGCGCTCGTGCTCGGCCTTGCCGCAGTCGGCAGCGCGCATGGGGAGCGCCTCACCGATCAGCCCCTGGTTGACGCCACCTGGCTCAACAGCCAGCTTGGCCAGCCCGGCCTCGTGATCATCGACATTCGCGACAAGCCCAAGGACGGCACCGCCCCCTATGCCGCCGGCCATGTGCCCGGTGCCGTGGAAGCGCAATATTCCGCCTATGGCTGGCGCGCGAGCATAGACGGTGCGCCCGGCATGCTGCCCAAGCTCGATGACATCACCGCCAAGATCGCGGCGCTCGGCGTCAGCAACGACACCCAGGTCGTTATCATTCCGGCCGGCAGCGATGTCAGCGAATTCGGCGGCGCCACCCGCGTCTACTGGACCTTCAAGGTGCTGGGGCACGACAACGTGGCCATTCTCGATGGCGGCTACAAGGCCTGGACCGCAGCCGGCGAGCCGGTCTCGACCGATGCCGTGACCCCCGGCACAGGCAGCTTCACCGCGGCCCCGCGGCCAGAGCTGCGTGCAGCGGTGGCCGAGGTGCAGGAGGCGATCGCCAGCGACGTGAACCTGATCGATGCTCGCACCGTGGCGCAGTTCATCGGCAAGGAGAAGACCGCGACCGTGAAGGAACTCGGCACTATCCCAACTGCGGTCAATCTCAACTTCGACAGCTTCTGGGACAAGGATAACGGCCGCTTCGCCAGCAAGGCGACGGTGGACGCTCTGGTGAAGGCGGCCGGGGTCACCGACACCAACGGCATCATCACCTTCTGCAATACCGGTCACCTGGCGTCCATCGCCTGGTTCGGCCTGTCCGAGGTCGCCGGCCTCAAGGGCGTGCGGCTCTATGATGGGTCGATGTCGCAGTGGACCCTCGATCCGCAGCGCCCTGTCGTCGTGCAGAACTAGCCATTGCTGCAACTAGTAACAGCGCCCGGGATTGCGGTCCCGGGCGCTGGCGTTTAGAAAATTCGCGGCCCGGCTCGGCCGTTACTCCAGGACCAGTTTGCCCGTGACCGACTTCAGCGCATCCCCATCGTCGCCCTCGTTTGCCTGGCCCAAGCTCGACCGCGGGCCTGTCGTGGTGGCTCTTGGGATGCTGGTGATCGGCACTGTGTTCATCGCGCAAATCGTCGACCTGCGGCAGGCCGCGCTGTTCCTGATCGGCGGCCTGTTTGGGGCAACGCTCTATCACGCCTCGTTCGGCTTCACCGGCGGCTGGCGCCGGCTGGTTGTCGAACGCCGTGGCGGCGCGGTGCGGGCACAGATGCTGATGGTGGCAATCGCCGCGGTGGTCTTCATCCCGCTGCTGGCGCAGGGCAGCGTGTTCGGTCAGCCGCTCGCCGGCGCGGTAGCGCCGGTAGGCGTATCGGTGCTGGTCGGCGCGGCGATGTTCGGCCTGGGCATGCAATTGGGCGGCGGCTGCGGCTCGGGCACCCTGTTCACCGTGGGCGGCGGCAGTGCCCGTATGCTGGTGACGCTGGCGTTTTTCATCCTCGGAGCATTGGTGGGCACCGCGCATTTGCCGTGGTGGCTGACGCAGCCATCGCTGCCGACGATCAGCCTGGGCACCAGCCTTGGCGCACCGGTCGCGGTGGTGGTCACGCTGGTGGGATTGGCGGCGGTCGCCGCGATCACTGCGCTTATTGAAAGGCGGACGCATGGTGCATTGGAGCGTTCCCCCAAGCCGAAAACGCGCGGCCTGTCGCGACTGCTGCAAGGGCCGTGGCCGCTGGTGGGCGCCGGCGTGCTGCTGGCGCTGCTCAACATCGCCACGCTGCTGATCGCCGGGCATCCGTGGTCGATCACCTATGGCTTTGGGCTTTGGGGCGCCAAGATCGCCCAATCGGTCGGAGTTCCGGTGGCGAGCTGGGAATTCTGGAGCGCACCAGCCCAGGCGCTGGCGCTCAACCGCAGCGTGCTGTTCGATATTACGTCGGTGATGGATTTCGGCACCCTGCTTGGCGCGGCACTGGCCGCCGGGCTGGCGGGAAAGTTTGCGCCGAAGGCCGACCTGCCGCTCAAATCGGCGCTTGCCGCCGCGATCGGCGGGGTGCTCATGGGTTACGGCGCACGCCTATCGTTTGGTTGCAATATCGGGGCGCTGTTCAGCGGCATCGCCTCGGGCAGCGTGCACGGCTGGGTGTGGTTTGCCGCGGCGTTCCTCGGCAGCTATGTCGGCATCGCGCTGCGGCCCGCCTTTGGCATGGACGGATTCAAGAAATGAGCGGCACGCGAAACACCATACTGTTCGGCGCCGCGCTGCTCGCGGCGACCGCGGCGGTCGCTGCGGATCAGGTTACGCGGGGGAGCGGCGAGGCAGCGCCAGCGGCCATGGCGGCCGGAGCTGATGCGGTGCCGACGAGCGATGCCGCGGCCAGCCCCTGCGCTGCGAACGCACCCTGCGCTGCCGCTTCCCCCTGTTCTGCCGCTGCACCTTGCGCGGCGGCTGCACCCTGTGCCGCAGCAGCACCGTGTTCTGCCGCTGCGCCCTGTGCTGCAGCAGCCCCTTGTGCCGCGGCCGCTCCGTGCGCGGCGGGCGGCGTGTAATGCCTGTGGACGACGATCTGGTTCGGGCGGCGCAGGAAGCGTTGTTCTGCGAACAGGTGCTATCGAAGGGCGGCGAAACTGTGCTTCGCGCGACGCTTCGGGATGCGCCCGTGGCGGCATGGACGCACTATCCCGCCAATGATGTGTTCGACCCGGTCTCGGGCGGACAATGGTACTATCATTGCCACCTGCCGCCGGCAGAGGCCGAGCATGGACATTTCCATTGCTTCGTTCGACCCGACGGCAAGGATGGGCCGGTGCATCATCTGGTGGCTGTTGGCGTTGATGCTCATGGCCGGCTGCAGCGACTGTTCACGGTCAACCAATGGGTCGTGGGCGACACATGGCTCGATGCCGAGCCGAGCATTGCCCTGCTTGAACGCTTCGACATGCAGATGCCGCAGCCATCATACCTGACCAACCGTTGGCTCACCGCGGTCGTGCGGCTCTATGGGGCAGAGATCGCCACCCTCATCCGCCAGCGCGACGTCGCCCTGGCCGCCCACCCTACAACAGACGGAACTCCGGCACGCGAAGATCGGACGCTGGAAGTGACGTCGGAATTGCGGGTTGATCTGATGTCCAGGGTCAACGATCTCGGCTTGTAGCGCGCGGCAAGCGGGCAAGAGTGACGGTAAGCTCGTCTATCCCGCCGCCAGCACAAGCTCGGCGGCGCGTTCGGCGATCATGATCACGGGCGAGTTGGTATTGCCCGAAACGATAGTGGGCATGATCGAGGCGTCAACCACGCGCAGGCCCGCGAGGCCATGGACTCTGAGCCGGTCATCGACCACGGCCATCGGATCGGCGCCCATCTTGCAGGTGCCCACGGGGTGGAAGATGGTCGTGGCGATGTCGCCGGCCTTGGCGGCGAGCTCGGCGTCGCTGGCGAAGTGAGGGCCGGGCAGGAATTCCTCGGGCTCAAACCGGGCCACGGCCTTGGTTCGCATCAGAGCTCTGGCATGGCGGATGGAATTGGCGGCCACGAGCCGGTCGTTCGGCGTCGTCAGGTAGTTGGGCCGGATCTTGGGCGCCTGCGCGGCGTCCGGGCTCTCCATGTGGATTGAACCGCGGCTTTCGGGACGCAGGTTGCAGACCGAGACTGTGACGGCATCAAACCGGTGCAGCGGCTCGCCCAGCCGATCGGTGGAGAGCGGCTGCACGTGATATTCCAGATCCGGCGTGGCGAGCCTGTCATCGGACTTGGCGAAAATGCCCAACTGGCTAGGTGCCATCGACAAGGGCCCACTGCGCTTGAGGGCATATTCGAGCCCCATGCCGGCTCGCGATAGCAGGTTGTGGTAGCGAGTATTGAGTGTCTGCGCATTGCGCATCTTGAAGACGGTACGAATTTGCAGGTGGTCCTGCAAATTTTCGCCCACCCCATCCAGCCGATGCTGGACCGCGATGCCGAGCGGACCCAGAATGTCCGGCCGGCCGATGCCGGACAGCTCCAGCAGTTTGGGTGAATTCACCGCGCCAGCCGAGAGCAGCACTTCCCGTCCGGCCGTGGCGGTGACAATCTTGCCATTATGGCGGATGCGCACGCCGGTTACCCTTGCGCCTTCAAGCACCAGGGCTTCGGCCTCTGCATTGGTCAGCACGCGCAGGTTCGGCCGCTTCAGCGCCGGCCGCAGGAAGGCCTTGGAGGTATTCCAGCGCACGCCGCCGCGCTGGTTGACCTCGAAATAGCCCGAACCGAAATTGTCGCCGCCGTTGAAATCGGCAACGCGCGGAATGCCCAGTTCTTCCGCCGCGGCCTGGAAGGCATCCAGCACCGGCCAGTTGAGCCGTTGCTGCTCCACCCGCCATTCGCCGTCCGCCCCATGCCCGTCGCTGGCCCCGCCATGATGGTGCTCGGACTTGCGAAAATAGGGCAGCACATCGTCCCAGCCCCAGCCGGCATTGCCCATTTGGCGCCAGCCGTCGTAGTCGGCCGCCTGTCCGCGCATATAGATCATGCCGTTGATCGAGGAGCATCCGCCCAGCACCTTGCCGCGCGGATAGGGCAGGGCCCGGCCATTGAGGCCCGCCTCGGGCTCGGTCTTCATCATCCAGTCGGTACGCGGATTGCCCATGCAGTAGAGATAGCCGATGGGGATATCGATCCAGTGATATCGGTCGCTGCCGCCCGCTTCGAGCAGCAGCACGCTACGCCGCGGATCGGCACTCAGCCGATTGGCAAGGACGCAGCCGGCCGAGCCGGCGCCGACGACGATATAGTCAAACGTACCCAGATCGTCGATCACGGCCGACCCATTTCCGCCCAGATCGGGCCCATCGCACGGGCGAGCTTTCCATAAAGGCCATAGCGTCGTCCATAGTGCGAGCCGGCTTCGGTGACAGGCTGATACTGGCGCGCCGGCGCGGTCATCGCCGCGACCCCTTCCGCATAGTCGGCAAAGAGCCCAACGCCCGTACCCGCCGCGATGGCGGCGCCGAGTGCGCCGGTTTCCTGGCTGCGCGCCACCGTGACCGGCAGGTCCAGCGCATCGGCGAAGATTTGCGGCCAGATGGCGCTTCGCGAGCCGCCGCCCGACAGCGTCGCCGAAGCGATGCTCGCCCCGGCACCACGCAAAACATCAACGTGCCGCTTGTGCTCGAACACCACGCCTTCGAATAGCGCACGCACCAGGTGCGCCTGCGTATGCCAGCCGCCAATGCCGTAGAATCCGGCCCTGGCATTGCCATCCTGCTGGGCGCCGTAGAGGAAGGGATGGTAGATTGGCACGTCGGCCGATGCCGGAACCGAGGCCACCATATCGCCGGCCCGGCCAAAGGCATTGCCCTCGCCGTGCCCCATGAACTGGTGCACCAGCCATTCGAGATTGGCAGCCGAGGTGGCGCTCGACTCGATGGCCAGCCACCGGTCGCGATCGAACGTCGAGAGCATGAAAACCGAGGGGTCACACAGCGGTTCGTCGCAGACCACCTGGTTGATGCTCCAGCTACCCGCGATGATCGAGGCCGCTCCGGTGGCTTGCACCCCCGAGCCGAGCGCACTGGCTACCACGTCGAACAGCCCGGCCACCACCGGCGTGCCGGCGGCCAGTCCGGTCGCCTTGGCCACCTCCGGCGTTATCCACCCGGCGATGTCGGCGCTTTCCAGAACCTCTGGCAGCATGGGCATGGCATCGGCCAGCCCGTAGGCCGCCAAGAGATCGGCGGAGTAGCGGCGGTCGGGAATGCCAAGCAAGCCGCAGCCCGACATATCCGAGGTGTCGGTGACGCGCGCGCCCGTCAGCCGGCCAACCACGAAGTCCTTGCACAGCAGTACCGTGCCGATCTCACCATAGAGGTCGGGCCGATGCCGCTTGACCCAGGCCAGCAGCGTCGGGGTCTGCGCCACCCAGGGTTTTTGCAGGCAGATCGGATAGGCTTGCTCGCCCACCGCCTCCGCGGCCCATTCGGCTGTGATACCAGTGGCCCGCGTATCGAGGGACTGTATGCCGATCAGCGGCTTGCCGGCCCGGTCAAGCGCGTAAAGGCCATTGCCGTGCCCGGCGCAGCCGATCGCCCTTATGTCACGGGCGTCGATGCCGGCCTTGGCGATGCAGTCGCCGATGACGGCGACGGCGTTGGTCCACAGTTCATCGAGATCGCGCTCGACATGGCCGGGAGCCGGCATGGTGGCGCGGCCATCGCGAACCGCATAGGCCAGCTCACGCCCATCGGCAGCATCGAACAGCACGGCCTTGATGACGGTATTGCCCGCATCGAGCCCCAGAAGGTAGTCGGTCATTGATCAGCCTTTTTGGTAGGTCGCCCAGGCTTCCGCCCCGCTGGCGCCATCGTGGATCAGGGTCATCAGGGCGCGCACGACGGCGGCCGGGTTGGCGTGCTGGTAGATATTGCGGCCATAGACCATGCCGTGGGCACCCTGGCCCATCAGCGCGGCCGATTTGTCGAACACCGTATTGAGGTCTTCCTTGCCGCCGCCGCGAACCAGCACCGGGCAGCGCGCCGCCTCGACCACCTTGTGAAAGTCCTCGGCATGGGTGGTGGGGTCGGCCTTGACGATATCGGCGCCCATTTCGCGAGCCAGGCGGGTCAGGGTCACGATCTTTTCGGCGTCGCCGTCGACCATGTAGCCGCCGCGTTCCGAATTGCCCAGCATCACCAGCGGCTCGATCATCAGCGGCATGCCGTACTTTTCGCAGTCCGCGCGGACCCGCGAGATGTTGCCAACGCACTGCCTGAACAGCTCCGGCTCGTCGGGCAGCATGAACAGGTTGAGCACGACGCAGGTGGCGTCCATCTGCAGCGCCCCGATCAGCGGCTCCGCCTCGTTCTGCAGCATGGCCCACATGCTGCGGTGGCGCTGCTTGTTATAGGGATTGCCCATGTCCAGCCGCATCACCAGCGCGGGCTTGTCCTTGCCCGGAACGGCTTGCAACAGGTCGGCCTGGCCATAGTTCATCTGGATGGCGTCGGGACCGGCGCTGACCAGCGCCGAAACCACCGCCGGCATGTCTTCCAGCCCGTCGAGAAAGCTCGGCTCGTTGCACACGCCATGGTCGATCGCCACGTCGAGGCATTTGCCCTTGCCGAACAGGCGGTTGAGGCGAAACTTGTGGCTGGTCATGCGATAGTCCTTTGGTCGCGAGAAACAAGCGTGGCGCGGTCGAGGCCGTGCCGGGTCAGGAGTTCGGCGAGAAACGCGTCGCGTGCCGTTTCGCACTTGCTGGGAGACCAGCCTTTGGCCTCTGCCAGCAGGGCGAGACAGGTGTCGATCACGCGCAGCGAAAGCGCGCCGGTGATGGCGATTGTGGTGCGGCGCAGCAGCAGGTCGGCGAGCGTCTCGACGTGTTCGCTCGTCACCAGGAATTCCAGCTCCGCGCGGGAATGGCCGGCGATGTCGTCACTGGAACCGGCGATTTCGGCCATGGAACCCGCCGCCGAGCCGTAGCGGTCCAGCAGGGCCGCGACCCGGCTCGTTGACAAGCCGGTGCGGCGGGCAGTCGCCGCAATCCAGGCCGCGGGCTCGTCCGGAAAATCCTTGCCGCCACCGATCGGCAAATTCTCGGTGTCGACAGTCCGTGCATGCCCCAACCGGTCGAAGACCATGTCGGCGGCCATCGCGCCGAACGAGCGGAACGTCGTCCATTTGCCGCCGATCATGCACAGCACGGGCGGCTCGCCCTCGATCACCTCGCAGAAATGATCGCGCGGAATGCTGCCCGTCACGGCGGCATCGCTGGTTGGCAGCGGCCTTACGCCGGCGAACTGGAAGACGATCTCCGCCGGGGCGATGGCAATGGAGGGGAACACGACGGCCAGCGAGGCCAGGATATAGGCCTGCTCCTCGGCCTCCCACCGCACTGTATCGGGATTGTCGACGCGTACATCGGTCGAGCCGACCAGCACATTGCCCAGATACGGGAAGGCAATGCAGATGCGCCCGTCCTCGTTCTCGTAGTAAATCATGTGGCCGTCGAGCGCTTCGGAAAGCGCCCGGTTGGCGATCACCAGATGCGAGCCCTTGGTGCCGCCCATCAGCTTCTGGCTGGTCGCTCCGATCTCCACATTCGTGAGGTCGATCCAGCCGCCGGTGGCGTTGATCACCAGATCGGGCGCCACAGGGATGTCCTCGCCGCCGATGGCGTCGCGCAACATCAGGCCGTCATTGGTCCGCACGACTGCTGCGTGGTTGAGCGCCAAGCCCCCGGCCGCGATCCCTTCCTGCAACATCTCAATGCCCAGGCGCTCTGGGCGGCTGACCCAGGCGTCAAAATACGTTGCCGAGGCGCGGACCGCGGGGTTCATGGCTGGCCAGCGGCGAACCGTATTGCGGCGGCCATGGAACTGGTGCGGCGGCAGCACCCTTCGCCCGCCAGTGAAGAAATCGTACAGCGTCAGCCCCGTCTTGATGACGACGGCGCCGCGCCGGCCCTGCCGTCGGGTCAATCCCAGGAAGCGCAGCGCGCCATGCGCGAGGCCGGCAAAGGTGTCGAAAATCGGCACCGTCGTCGGCAGCGGCCGCACGAAATGGGGCGCGTTGGCGAGCAGTCGATCCCGCTCCAACAGGCTCTCGCGGACCAGCTTGAACTCGCCGTTCTCAAGGTAGCGCAATCCGCCATGCACCATGCGCGACAGGGCTGCGCTCGCGCCCGAGCAGAAATCGTCCTTGTCGGCCAGCACGACGTCGATGCCGTTGAGCGCCAGCTCGCGAAAAACCGAGATACCGTTGATGCCGCCACCGATGACGAGCACGGTGGTCCCCGGCCGATCCTTGAGCCGTGCAATTGTTTCCGGGCGGATCATGGAATTGCCGACAGATAGCTCGTACGCGCCGCGTCGATGGCCGCCAGTTCGTCGGTGGCGAGCGTGAGCGTGCCGGCTCGCGCATTGTCCCGCGCCTGGCGAGGGTCGCGCGCGCCACAGAGCGCAAACGTAATGCCTGGCTGGCACAGCGTCCAGGCGATGACGAGTTGCGAGATGCTGGCCTGGTGCTGGTCCGCAAGTGGCCGCAACGCCGCCGCGAACTGCGCCACGAGCTGCCGGTTTTCAGCCGAAAAGCGCGGATTGCCCAACCGCTGGTCGTCTCCCTCGAACTGCCGGTCCGCACCAACCTTGCCGGTCAGCAGCCCCAGCGCCAGCGACGAATAGCTCAGCGTCGATGCGCCCGCCGCCGTGGCGATGGGCAGCAGCGTCCCCTCGATTTCGCGATCGAGCATGGAATAGCGCTCCTGGATAGCGTCGAGCTGCCCGGCCGCCGCATAAGCGCGCAGATCGTCTTCGCTCAGGTTGCTGGCGCCGATGGCCCGGATTTTGCCCGCCTGCTTGAGCCGCACCAGCGCCTCCATGGTCTCGGCGACCGGCGTCGTCGGGTCCTGCCAGTGCGTGATGTAGAGATCGATATAGTCGGTCCCCAGACGCCTCAGGCTCTGTTCCACCTCGAACACGATGCCGTCGGCGCCGAGGTAGCGGTGCACCGGCTTGCCGGCTTCGTCGAAGAAATGGTTACCCTTGCCGTGATGCCAGTTGAGGCCGCACTTGGTGGCAATCACCACACGGTGGCGCTTGCCCCGAATGGCCGTGCCGACCAGTTCCTCGCTATGGCCAAGGCCGTAGGCGGGCGCCGTGTCGATCAGGGAAATGCCGGCGTCGATGGACGCTTCGATCGCCTCGATGGCGGCGGCTTCGTCGGTGCCGCCCCACATCCAGCCACCGATGGCCCAGGTCCCCAGTCCCACCGCCGAGGCGGTTATGCCCGAGTGGCCGATTTCGCGTGTAAGCTGGTTCATGCTGCTTCCGCCAGGTCGATGATTTTGCGGGCGGTGGCCTCGTCGGTCACCAGCGTGTCGAGATAATTGCCGCGCATCGCTGCCAGCACTGGCCACGCCTTGTTGGGTCCGCTGGCAATGCCGATGGTGCGCGGAATAGCCGCCAACTCATCGAGCGTCAGCGCCACCAGCGAACGATTGGGTGCGTAATCGGCAACCTGTCCGTCGCCGTCCACCAGATGGGCTAGCAATTCGCCGGTTGCCTTGGACTGCTCGATGGCATGGCGATCTGCGGACGACGAGGGGTGCAGGTCGTAATAGCTGCTGTCGTCCGACAGGATCGAGCCAATGCCCACGATGGCGATAGTGGCTTCCCGCGCCCGCCGGAACACGTCGGCCACCGAGCGCATGTGCATCACCATCTCCCGCTCCTGCGGGCTGTCGGCGAACAGAGGCGCATGCATCTGGTAGGAGCGGCCGCCCAGCCGATCGGCCAGCATCGTCGCCACGTGATTGACGTCAGTATAGTGCTTGCCCTGCACCAGCCCCGTGGCCGGCACGACCTCCACGTCGTAGCGCCGAGACGGCGTCAGTCCCGCCACGATCGCGCTCACGCCCTTGCCGCCGCTGATGCAAATGCGGTCGCCATCGACGAGGCTCTCGAGCAGCAGATTGGCCCCCAGCGCGCCGACGTCCAGCAGCGTCGTCTCGACATTGTCGCTCACCGCCGGCGCCACCACGGCGCGGCTGATGCCGCCGATGGCCACCAATTGTGCCTCGACGCCGACGAGATGCTGGATCGGCGATTTCACCTTGATCTCGACCAGCCCTAGCGCCCGCCCGCGCTTGATCAGGCGGTTGACCGTGGCATGGCTGAGGCCGAGCACCTTGGCGATCTCGGCCTGGGTCTGGCCCTCGATGAAATGCAGGACCAGCGCCTGGTGCATCTGCCGCGCGGCCGTGATGTCGTCGTTTGTGGGAGGCATGGAATGGACCTTCGTGAACAGAGACGCGAGGCGTCAGGCCGACCGGCCGCGATGCAGGAAATGATCGATGGAAACCGCCGATAGCAGGATACAGCCGCGGATGACGTCCTGCCAGTAAACCGGCACATTGAGCAGGATGAGCGAGGAGGTGACCACCGAGAGCAGCCCGATCCCCAGGATCGCGCCAAAAATGCTGCCCGAGCCACCCGTCAGGGATGCGCCGCCGATGACCGCCGCGGCGATGATATTGAGCTCCATGCCCACCCCGAACGTGGGCGTGGCCGAGCCGAAGCGGCTCATGTAGACGATCCCCGCCAGCCCAGCGAGCGCCGAGCACAACACCGTCACCCAGAACTTCACCTGGTTCGTCTTGATGCCGGAATACTGCGCGGCCTTCTCGTTGCTGCCGGTGTAGAACACCTTGCGGAACGCCGTGGCCCGGCGCAGCAGGAAATCGAAGATCACCACGACCGCAAGGAAGATGATGATGACGATGGGAATGCCGTAGAACTCGCCCTGGCCGATCGCCTTGAATTCGGGCGGCAGCGTAAACAATGACAGCGGTGTGCCCTTGGTGATCAGCAGGCACAGGCCGCGCACGATCACCATCGCGGCGAGCGAGGTGATGAAATGGCTGAGGCCCACCACGGTGACGAAAAAGCCGCTGACCGCGCCCACCATGGCGCAGGCGCCGATGGCAATCAGGCTGGCTGTCCAGGGATCGAGGCCCATCAGGAACAGCGATCCGCCCACCACCATGGCGAGGCAGACGACCGAGCCGACGGCCAGATCGATGCCGCCCACGATCAGCAGCACGGTCATGCCCACGACGACGATCCCCTCGACCGAGAAGCTCATCAGCATGGCGCGCACATTGCCCCAGGTGGCGAAGTAGGGCGAGGCGAAGCTCATCGCCACGCACATGGCCACGATGATGGCGATGAGCCCGGCTTCGCGCATCGAGCCCAGCGATCTCAGCGAGAAGCGGGGCGGATTGAGCGGCGCGGCAACCATTGGCCGGTCCCCCTGGCTAAGCGACATGGTGTAATTCCTCCTTGAGGCCTGAGGCGAGGCGGATCACCGCTTCCTCCGTTATGGTCTGGGCCAATTCGCCGGCTACCTGGCCCTCGCGCATCACCAGCACCCGATCGGCAATGCCGATCAGTTCGGGCAGCTCGGACGAGATGACGATGATCCCGGTGCCGGCATCGGCGAGTTGCCGCAGCAGTTTGTGAATTTCGGACTTGGCGCCGACATCTATGCCGCGCGTTGGCTCATCCATGATGATGACCTTGGGCTTCACCGAAAGCTGCTTGGCGATGGCGACCTTCTGCTGGTTGCCGCCGGAGAGCGAGGCAACCTTATCGGCAATGCCCCCCATCTTGATCGCCAGCCGTGTCGCCAGCGAAATGGCTTGTGCGGCTTCGGCACGCCGGTCGATGAGGCCGCTACGGGTGAGCTTGCCGAGGTCGAGCACCGATATATTCTGGGCAATCGAAAGGTCGAGGAACACACCGGAATGCTTGCGATCTTCGGACAGGTAGACGAGGCCCTGGCGAACCGCGTCCGCATAGGTGCCAATGTCGACCGCTTCCCCGGCCAGGCGGACGGAGCCGCCCGTCTTGCGTGTCAGACCACAAAGGGCCAATGCCAGTTCCGTCCGGCCCGAGCCGATGAGGCCGCCAATGCCCAGGATTTCGCCGCGCTTGAGCGCCAGCGACACCGGGCCGACATCGTCCGACACCAGGTTGTCGACCGCCAGCAGCGTCTCCGCGCCGATCGCCTGCGCCTTGGGTGGGTACATCTGGGTGATCTCGCGTCCGACCATGCGGCGCACGACATCGTCAGGTGTCATGTCGGCAACGCGATCGGTCGACACATGGCGTCCATCGCGCAGCACGGTGACGCGGTCGCATAGCGCGAAAATTTCGGCCATGCGGTGGGAAATGTAGATGATCGAAATGCCGCGTGACTTGAGTTCGCGGATGATCCCGAATAGCGCCTGGGCTTCGCTTTCAGTCAGCGCCGCTGTCGGTTCGTCAAAGATCAGCACGCGGCAATCGAGCGTCAGCGCCTTGGCGATTTCGACCAGTTGCTGATTGGAAATGGAAAGCTCTGCCACGCGCCGGGTCACCGGTATGGGCGCGAGACGGTTCATCACCTGCTGGGCGTCGGCATTGAGCTGGCGGTAGTTCATCAGCGGCGCGCGGCGCGCATTGGTGGCGGGCATCAAGATATTTTCGGCCACCGTCGCATCGCGGCAGAGCGCGATTTCCTGGTGCACGAGGCCGATGCCGAGCCTTTGGGCTGCGGCCGGCGAGGCGATGGTCACGGCTTGTCCGTTGAGCACGACATTGCCCGAACTCGGTTGCAGGATGCCGGCGATGATATTCATCAGCGTCGACTTGCCGGCGCCATTCTCGCCGCAGAGCGCGTGAACTTCACCTGGCGCCAGCGAGAAGGACACGTCGGTGAGTGCCTGGACCGGACCGAAATTCTTGGAAATGTTGCGGATTTCGAGAACGCTTTGGTCGCTCATGATCGTCCTCCCTGTTGAGGTTCCCGGGGCGTCGTGGCGCTCCGGGAGTTCGTGGCTGGATTACTCTTCGATACCCTTGGTGCCGCGGCGCTTCAGATAATCGTCCCAATAGAAGTCGTCCGCGTTTTCGGCGGTGACGATCGAGAAGCCGTTATCGACGAAGGGCACGGTCATCGCATTGTCGCCGGAACGGGCATAGTCGTTCATCGGATCGATCAGCTCGGGGTGAGCGGCCATCCACAGCAGCATGAAGCCCATATAGCCCTGCATGCCCTGGTTCGGATTGACCGAACCGAAGATGTCGCCGGCCTTGATCATGTCCAGGATGTTCTCGTTGACGTCGGCCAGCATGACGCGGACCTTGCCGCCGCTTTCCTTGCTGGCCTGCGCCGCGCCGATTGCCGAATTGGCTTCCGGCATGAACACTGCGCCCAGGTTCGGATTGGCCTGGATCAGGCTGAGGACAGCCTGGTAGGCTTTGGCGGGATCCTGGTTGGAGGCAGCGCGGCCGACCAGCTTCATGTCGGGCCACTTGGCTTCCATGCGGGCGATAAAGGCGGAGACGCGCTTGTCGTGGTTGTCCTGGCCCGGATTTTCGAGCACGGCATATTCGCCCTTGCCGCCCATGTCTTCGGCAACGGCGTCGGCCGCATAGGTGCCTTCAGCCAGGTTGTCGGAGGTGATGAAGGAGGTGCGCTTGGAATTGGGCGAGTCGGCTGCGAAGGTCACAACGGCCACGCCCTGGTCGACGGCGCGATTGATCGGCTCGACGAACGGGTCAGAGTTCATGGGATGGACCAAAATGCCGGCCGGGTTCTGTGCCAGTACCTGGTCGAAGCTGGCGATCTGCTTGTTGACGTCATATTCGGTCGTGCCGGTATATTCGGTCTCGCAACCGAACTGCTGGCCGGCCTGCTTGAACATCTCATAGACCGGGAACCAGTATTCGACGCCCGAGACCATCACGTTCATGACGTATTTCTCGCCCGGTTCGCACTTGAACGGATTGACCGTCTGTGCGGCGGCGTGCCCGGCGCCGAGCCCCGAAGCCATTGCCGTCATTGCGAGCATGCTCAAAATTTTACGCAAGATTCCTCCCCACGGCCGAAGCCGTTTGCGAAATTGACCTGCCGCCAGCGCGTGCCGGCAGCTGATATCTGAAAACCTCGGCTCCTCCGAACCTCAGCGAGCGGACACTTGCACGAGCAAAATACGAGCGTCAATAAAATTCATCACGTGAAATATCTTTCACAGTATGGCGCTGTGATTGCCCGCGGTGGCACCGGCTTTGGTGCTGATCCGCCCCCTCTGAATCGTTGGTCGACGTATTGTGAGAGTTACGACAGGGCCGGGGCGCGCGTGGCCTAGGCGGTCGACTTGTCGGGTTCACGCATTGGCGCCGAGTCCCCTCGGCCGAACTTGGCAAAGCAATTTCGGGCGCGGCACCTCGCCCCGCCGAACAGCTACAAGTCGCGCAGGAGCCGAGCCGGTCGCGAGGATGCAGCGCGCAGGATCGTCATGGATCCCAAAAGGGCTGTGATGATCGCTGCCACGGCCAGAACGGCCAGCAGGGCATCGGCGTCGAGCGTAAAATCGACCTCCAGCATGACCAGTCCTACGAGCCATGCCAGACCAGTGCCAAGGACCGCTGCGGGGATGGCGGCAAGCAGCGCCAGGATGAAATACTGCACGAAGGCGGTCGCCAGCAGTTCGAACCGAGTGGTGCCCAGCACCTTACCGATCACTGCATCGGCTTCGCGCTGACGCCTCCCGGTCGCGAGGCTCCCGATCAGCACCAATAGGCCATTGCCCACGGCCAAGCCGCCGACCAAGGTCGCCGCGAAGGACAACTGACCCAGCGCATTGGTGATCTGCTCCAGCGTGTCGCCGATGGCGACGAAGCGGATATCGGGCAGGGCGGTTGCAAGAGCACGCTTCACGGGCTCGTCACGCCCCGGTGCGGCCGTGACCGCGGCAAACAGTGTTGTCGGATAAGCATCGAGCACGCCCGGCGAGAACGTGGCGAGGAAATCGATGCCGCCCTGCCAAGAGTAATCGCGGAAGCTGGCGACTTTGACGGTCACCGTGTCCCCGAAGATCGCAAAGGTCAGTGTATCGCCAAGATTGACGCCGAGCCCGGAACGCAGGCTCTGATGCAGCGACACAAGGCCCGGACCCGTATAATCGGCGGGCCACCACTGCCCATCCACCAGCTTGGACGATGCCGGCATTTCCTGCCGGAACGTCAGCGGCACTTCGCCCGACAGCAGGAACGTGGCCTCGGGACCGCGCGTGCGGATGGTATCGACCGGCACCCCGTTGATCTGTGTGAGCGCGCCGCGCAGCATGGGGGTAGACACGAACTTGGTGATGTCCGTGCCCGGACCTGACATGGCCGCGAGCGTATCCACCTCGTCGGGGAACAGGTCCGAGGCCACGAAGGTCGGAACGTCGAACGACGAAGCGCCCAAAAATTCCTGCCGCAGATTGCCCTGCAACACCAGCACGACCGTGAGCATGGTCAGCGCCATGCCGGCCGCCACCACGACCGCCGCGGTATTGGAGCCGGTATTGGCAATTCTGCGCAAGGCGTGGCGCAGGATGCGGTTGGACGGCGTCGGCACGCGGCGCAAAGCCCATTGTGCAAAGCCGACGAAAAGCTGGAACACTAGTACGGCAGCGGCGCTGGCTGCAGCAAATGCCCCCACCAATGACACGTCGCCCGTCATGGCAAATGCCAGCAGCAGGAACGCCACGAGGGCCACCACCATGGGCAATACCTGCCAGGACGTCAGCAGGCTGCGCCACTCCACCGGCGGAGCCGAGAGCCCCTTGGAGCGGAACAGATGTACCGGCCGGATGGCCTGTGCCTGCTGCAGCGGCAAATACGCAAAGCCGAATGCCGTCACGAAACCCGCCGCGGCGGCGACCACCAGAGGCTGCAGATGCAGCGCCGGCAACAGGCTGATACCGACAGCCTGCCCAACCAGCGGCAGGATGCCATAGGCAATGCCGCCGCCGACCAACAGGCCAATGCCCACGCCGATGGCGGCCAGCATGGCAACCTGGGCGAAGAAGTGCACGAACACCCGCCAGCGATCGGCCCCCATGCTGCGCAGGATGGCGATCACCGTGGCGCGCTCGGCAATATAGGCCTGCATGCCGGCCCAGACGCTGACACCTCCTATCAGCAGGGAGCCCAAGCCGACAATGAGGAGGAAGCGCATGAACAGATCGTAATAACGCACCATTGGCCCCAGCGCATCGCGCGCCGAGCGCACGGTCCAGCCGCTATCGCCGAACTGGGTTTCAAGTGCCGCCTTGGCCTCATCCGCATCGCGCCCGTCGAGCAAAATCTTGTAGCGGAACCAGCTCCCCAGGCCGGGCAGGGGCGAGGTGCGGTCCGACACCATCGAAAACCCCTCGGCGGTGATCAGCGTCGTCAGCCCGAGCCGGAAACCGCGCACCGGTGCATCCGGCAATTTCGCCAGCGTGCCACGCGCCTGGAACGTCGTACCGCCAAGCTGGAACTCGTCGCCAACCGCAATGCCGAGCTGGTCCAGCATCAGCGGATCGACCAGCGCTCCGGGCACTTCGTCGCGGAGCCCGAGAAGCTGGGACACCGACGTGCCGGCCGGCAATTCGGCGCTTTGAACATGCCCAACCAGCGGATAGGTGTCACCCGCTGCCGCCAGATCGACGAAGGCGTCGCCCTTGTCCGTCTGCGCGCGTAGATTGGTATCGACCACCGAGGCGATGGAACCGAACCCGGCCATCGCCTGTAATTCGTCGCCATTGGCCGGCCGGTCCGCGCGGGACAGTTCCAGATCGCCGCCCATCAATTCAGCCGCGCTGGCGTCGATGGCCTGCGCAATGCTGGTGCCCACCGAGTTGACCCCGGCGATCAGCGCGGTGCCCACCGCCAGGCACACCACCAGCAGCACGAAGCGCCGAATATCGCCGCGCAGGTCCAGCAGGCCGACGCGGATCGCAGCCCAAACCGCGCGCATCAATGCGCCGCCGTGGTTTCGGTCAATTCGCCGCTGGTCATGGTGAAAACCCGGTCTGCCCGTGCGGCCAGGCCCGGATCATGGGTAATCAGCACCACCGCAGTTTTTTGCTGGCGCGCCAGGTCGAACATCAGATCCACCACGACGGCACCGGTCTGCTGATCGAGGTTCCCCGTTGGCTCATCAGCCAACAGCAGTGGCGGATTGGTCACCATGGCCCGGGCCAGTCCCACGCGCTGCTGCTCGCCACCCGACAATGCCGTCGGGCGGTGATCGAGGCGCTCGCCCAGCCCCACGGCACGCAAGGCTTCGGCGGCGGCCTCGTGGGTTTGCTTCAGGCTCAATTCGGGGGAGGCAATCTCCAGCGCCAGCGCGACATTGTCGAGCGCCGTCAGCGACGGGATCAGGTGAAAACTCTGAAACACGATGCCGAGCGACTTGCGGCGAAAGCGCGCCAGATCGTCCTCGCCAAGCTGCGACAGGTTCTGCCCGCGAACCTGCACCAGTCCGGACGATGCGCGCTCCAGTCCCGCCAGCAGCATCAGCAACGAAGTCTTGCCGCTGCCCGAAGGGCCGACGATCGCCACCACTTCGGCCGGCGCCACGCGCAGCGATACGCCTTTGAGAATATGCAATGGCCGGCCGCCGATCTCGAGGCTGTAGGTTACGTCGGCGGCGTCGATGATCGGGGTCTCAGTCTCGGTCACGGCAGGCAAATCCCTCATGCCAGCACATGCAACCGGCGCATGCGCACTATGATCGGTTATCGGGCAAAAGGAACAGAGGCTCGCAGCACATCCCCGGAATTGTTGAATTCGACCTCGAAATTGACCGTAATGTTGCCGTTTATCAGCATGATCTGCGAGCCGATCCGAACATCGCTGCCGCTACGATCCTTCTGGCGCTCTTTCAGATCAAACGTAATATCATCGCCGCGCAACCTGCCGACCGCCAGACCGGTAAAACCGGCATTGGAACTCATTGCCGCTTCGTATTGATCTTGCGCATCGTTGAAAGCGATGGTGCCGCTGATCGACAGGTTGGCGCTGATCAGGCTGCATCGCCCCGTATAGGTCACTTTCGACATGTTGCCCTTGGCGATCGCCAAACGGCAGCGGAACGGCTCCGGCTTGTCGCCGCCCACCAGGGCGCCTTCGCCCTGCCAGTTCCCGATATAGGACGTCAGGACGGCCAGCTCGGTCTCACCGGCGGCGACCTGCGAGGCGCCCAGCGTCGTCAACTGCAACAACAGCGCGACCCCGACTACCTTGAAAAAAGCATGCATTACTATCCGCCCTGTCTGTTTGATTGGTACCAGCTTCATGTTTGAAAAGGTAGCGGCCGTCCTCGAACCTATGAATCAACTCTTACACGTCAGTGGGCGCCGATTTCTACTGCCAACTTTGGCCAATCCACTCCACAAGTTTATGCGCCAGATCTATGCCATTGCACGGACCGAAGACCACTGCGACGGCCAAATCACCGGTTGCCCCATAATTGTCCATCATGCCCGGCGCCGGGTGACCCTAACCCGATCTCGCAAACCCGGCGGGTATGCCACGGCTAGTTTCTGGCACGTTCCTTGAAGTACATCCAATCCCGGGTCTATTGCTGGGCTGCGGCGATCAGCTCGAACGAGCGCAGGCGGGCAGTATGATCGTAAACGTCCGAGACGACGATCAGTTCATCGACGCCGGTCTCGGCCACGAACGCCGCCATTCCTGCGCGCACCGTATCGGGGTTCCCGACAATCCGTCGCGCCAGCATCTGTGAGGCCTGCGCCTTCTCCTGTGGCGTCCAATAGGTCTCGATATCGTCGATCGGTGGCTGGCTCAAACCCCGCGCGCCGCGGAAAATATCGGCAAACGACATCAATTGGGTCGTCGCCAGCCGGTGCGCCTCGGCATCGGTATCGGCGGCCACGATATTGACGCCGGCCATCGCATAGGGCTCCGCCAATTGCTCGGACGGCTTGAACCGCTCCCGGTAGAGCGCCAGAGCGGGCATGAGCTGTGCCGGAGCGAAGTGGGAGGCGAACGCATAGGGCAGGCCAAGCTCCGCCGCGAGCACCGCGCCGAACGTGCTCGATCCCAAAATCCAGAGCGGCATCTCAGTTCCTGCCGCCGGCACGGCCTGCAACCGCTGGCCGGGCACCGCCGGCGCGAAATAGGCCTGCAATTCCAGCACGTCATTGGGGAAATTCTCGGCATTCTCGGGCGAGCGGCGCAGCGCGCGCACGGTCATCTGATCGGTGCCGGGCGCGCGCCCCAGCCCAAGATCGATCCGCCCCGGAAACAGGCGGGCCAGCGTGCCGAACTGCTCGGCGATAATATAGGGCGCGTGGTTGGGCAGCATGATGCCACCCGAGCCAACACGGATGGTCTTGGTGCCGGCGGCGATATGGGCGATCACCAGCGCTGTGGCGGCGCTCGCAATGCCGGGCGCATTGTGGTGTTCGGCGACCCAGAAACGGCGATAGCCCCAGCCTTCCGCATGGGCCGCGAGATCGCGCGAATTGTCGAGCGCGCCGCGCGCATCGGTGCTCTCGCTGATCCGCACCAGATCGAGGATGGACAAGGCAGTCATGGGGAAATTCTCCGAGGTCGGAATGCTTATATCGGCAAACGACGATGCGTCTACGTAAACCTCTGGCGCATATGGGGCGGGGCGCACGCGTTTGCCACCGCAGGCACCAAATTAACCCGCTGAGCCGGAACATTTCCGACGTGCCCAGGTTGCAGCAGTGTCCCGGCTGGGCCATTCCAGGTTGCAGCAGTGTCCCGGCTGGGCCATTCTAGAATATCACACAGAGTATCCCGGTGACCGAACGCGCTTCGCCTCTCGCCCCTTTCGCCCATCCTACTTTCCGCAGCATCTGGCTGGCCAATCTGGCGTCCAGTTTCGGCGGGCTGATCCAGAGCGTCGGCGCCGCCTGGTTGATGACCTCGATTGCCTCTTCGGTGGACATGGTGGCGCTGGTCCAGGCCTCGATTTCCTTGCCAATCATGCTGTTTTCGCTGGTGGGCGGCGCCATCGCCGATAGCTTCAATCGCCGCCGCGTCATGCTGGCGGCCCAGTGTTTCATGGTGGCCGTGTCCGCTGCCCTGATGGTGCTGACCTATCTGGGCATGATGTCGCCCTGGGTGTTGCTGGCGTTCACCTTCCTGCTCGGCTGCGGCACCGCCATCAACAATCCATCCTGGCAAGCCTCGGTGGGCGATCTGGTGCCACGCGATCACCTGCCCTCGGCAGTGGCGCTCAATTCCATCGGTTTTAACCTGTCCCGTAGTGTCGGCCCGGCCGTAGGCGGCATCGTGGTGGCAGCGGCCGGCGCGGCCGCGGCCTTCGCCATCAATACGCTGAGCTATCTTGCACTGATCGTCGTGCTATTCCGCTGGAAGCCCGGCAATGCCGTGGCGTTGCTGCCGCGCGAGTCCATGGGCGCGGCCATGCTGTCGGGCATCCGCTATGTCGCCATGTCGCCCAATATCTACCAGGTCATGCTGCGCAGCTTGATCTTCGGCTTCACCGCCATCGCGGTGATGGCGCTGCTGCCCGTCGTGTCGGCGACGCTGCTTGGCGGCGGGCCGCTGACCTACGGCCTGATGCTGGGCGCGTTCGGGCTGGGTGCGGTGGGCGGCGCCTTGCTGGGCAATCGGCTGCATCAGCGCTTCAGCAGCGAGGCCGTGGTGCGGATGGCCTTTATCGGCTTCGCCGTCTGCGCCGCCGTCACCGGCATCAGCACCTCGCCCTTCTTGACCGGTGCCGCTCTGCTCATTGGCGGCGCCGGCTGGGTGCTGGCTTTGTCGCTGTTCAATGTTTCGGTCCAACTGGCCTCGCCGCGCTGGGTCGTGGGGCGGGCGCTATCGCTCTATCAGACAGCGACTTTTGGCGGCATGGCGCTGGGCAGCTGGCTCTGGGGCGTCGTCGCTGAGCTTTATGGCCTGCAGCTGGCGATGGGCGGGGCAGGGCTGTTGATGCTGGTTGGGGCCGCTCTTGGCCTGTTCCTGCCGTTGCCGCAGCGCTCGACACTCGATCTCGATCCGCTCAATCGCTGGAAGGAACCGGCGCTTGAACTCGACCTCGAAGCGCGTAGCGGCCCGATCGTGATCCAGATCGCCTACATCATCAAACCGCAGCATCTGGCCGAGTTCCTGCGCGTCATGGCCGACCGCAAGCGCATCCGCCGCCGCGATGGTGCCCGCCACTGGACCCTGCTGCGTGACCTCGGGCATCCTGACGTATGGGTCGAGCGCTACCAGACGCCCACCTGGACCGAATATGTGCGCCACAACCTGCGCATGACCAAGGCGGACGCCGAAGTTGGCGACCACGTGCGTGCTCTGCATGAAGGCCCCGATGCACCGGTGGTCACGCGCTTCGTCGAGCGCCCGACCGATTGGCTGACCGCCATCGCCGAGCCGCGCAGTACCATCGATCCGCCGTGAATATGGAGGCCTCGCCCTGGACTTGAACCAAGGGTGTGGGGAGTTGCAATCCCCCGCGTAACGCTCCGCCACGAGGCCATGGCGCACACTAGTCCCGCGTGTGTTATTTAAGTCTTTAAAGTTACCCGCAGATCATGACTTGGAACTGACGCCGCTAACTTGCGGCGATCAGTTCGCGCGTATAGCTCTGGGCAATATCGCGGCTGCGCAACTGCTCGCGACTGAGCGTCTCCACCGCCTCCGCATTGCGCATCACCATTAGCCGGTCGCACATGTAGGAAATCACCGCCAGATCATGGCTGACGATGACGAAGGTCAGGCCCAGCTCCTTGCGCAACTGATTGAGCAGGTTAAGAATTTCTGCCTGTATCGATACGTCCAGCGCCGAAGTCGGCTCGTCCAGCAGCAGGATTTTCGGGTTGAGCGCCAGCGCCCTCGCAATCGCCACGCGCTGTCTCTGCCCGCCCGAAAGCTCATGCGGGAAGCGGAAGCGGAACTGCCCGGGCAGGCCGATCAGGTCCAGCAATTCAACCGTGCGCTTCTCCGGATCGGGCAGCTTGTTGATCCGCATCGGTTCGGCAATCGCCTGGCCGATGACATAGCGGGGGTGCAGCGACGCATAGGGGTCTTGGAACACCATCTGCGCCCGCCGCGCCAGATCGGTGCGGCTGGTCGATTTGGTGTCCTGCCCGTCAATCTTGATCGAGCCGGACCAATCCGGATTGAGCCCCATAATGGTGCGCAAAATTGTCGACTTGCCCGATCCGCTCTCGCCGACCAGTCCAAAGCTTTCGCCTTGTGCCACCGAGAAGCTGACATCGCGCACAGCCACGGAAGGCCCAAAATTGACCGTGAGGTGATCGACCTGGATCATGGCCGCGCCTCCAGCCAACTCGCCTGGCGTTGCAGCACGGGCAGGGGGTCGAGCGGCCCGTCGATGGTCGGCAGGCAGGCGAGCAGGCCGCGTGTATAGGGATGGCTCGCCTCGTTCAGCCGATCGGCGCGCAGCGTTTCGACGATCTGGCCGGCATACATCACGATCACCCGGTCGCAGAACCGCGACACCAGCCGCAGGTCGTGGCTAATGAAAATCAGCCCCATGCCACGGCGGGTCACCAATTCATCGAGGATGGAGAGAACTTGCGTCTGCACGGTGACGTCTAGGGCAGAAGTTGGCTCGTCGGCGATCAGCAGGTCGGGCTCGCGCACCACCATCATGGCGATCATCACGCGCTGGCCCATTCCGCCCGAAAGCTCATGCGGATAGAGCGAAAACACCCGCTCGGGATCACGGATATGCACAGCCTCAAGCACGGCCAGCGCCTGCTTGAACGCCTCGCGCTTGGGCAGCTTCTTGTCGCCAATACGAATAGCCTCGACGATCTGCAACCCCACCCGCATCACCGGATTGAGCGAGAATTTGGGGTCCTGCAGAATCATGCCCATCCGCCCGCCGCGCAGCGAGCGGCGCAGCTTTGGCGAGGCGGCGGTCAGGTCGATGCCGTCGAAGACCATCTTGTCGACGCTGATCTTGGCATAGGACGGCAGCACGCCCAGCAGCGCTCGGCCGGTCAGGCTCTTGCCCGAACCGCTCTCTCCCACAATGCCCAGCTTTTCCCGCCCCAGCGACAGCGACACGCCACGCACGGCGTCACTCATGCCGCCCTCGCGCGGAAAAGCGATGCGCAGGTTTTCAATCTCGACCAGGTTCTCGCTCATCGGCGCTGCCTCAGATGCGGATCGAGCAGGTCGCGCATGGCGTCACCCAGGAGGTTGAAGCCCAGGCTGACGATGAAAATGGCAAAGCCCGGCACGGTCGCCACCCACCACTGATCGAAGATGAACTTGCGCCCCGTCGAGATCATCGCGCCCCATTCTGGCAAAGGCGGCTGGGCGCCGAGGCCGATAAAGCCGAGGCCTGCCGCGGTCAGGATAATGCCCGCCATGTCGAAGGTCATGCGCACGATGACCGACGACAGGCACATCGGCATGATGTGGTAGACGATGATGTGAAAGTCCGATGCACCGGCGAGCCGGATCGCATTCACATAGTCCGAATTGCGCACAATCAGCGCCTCGGCCCGCGCCAGCCGCGCGTAGGGTGGCCAAGCCGTGAGCGTGATCGCCAACGCGGCGTTGACGATGCCCGGTCCCAGCGCCGCGACGAAGGCCAGCGCCAGCAGCAGCTTGGGAATGGCGAGGAACACGTCGGTGATGCGCATGAAAATGCGGTCGACCCAGCCACCGTAATTGCCCGCGATAGCGCCGATCACCAGCCCCACCGGCGCCGACGTAACGATCACCAGCCCCACGATCAGCAGCGTCAGGCGCGAGCCATAGATGATGCGCGAATAGATGTCGCGGCCCAGCTCATCGGCACCAAACCAGTATTCGGCACCCGGCGCAGCCAGCCGGTCGCTCAAAGCCGGCAAATAGGGATCATGTGTCGCCAGGATCGGCGCCAATGCGGCGCAGACCAGCAGCGCAATGACGATGACCAGCCCGACCATGCCGAGCGGGTTGCGCATGAAGCGGCGGGCGAAGCTTTTAAACTCGGCAATCCGCGCGGCGCGGAGGGCGCGCTTGGGATCGATGATGGGATCGGCAATAACGCTCATGGTTCCCTCCTATCGCGAACGCGGATCGAGCGTGCGGTAGAGCACGTCCGACAGCATGTTGAGGAACACGAAGACCACGCCGACCAGTAGCGTGCCGCCGAGCACCGCATTCATGTCGGCCGCGAACAGCGACGAGTAGATGTAATTGCCGATGCCAGGCCATGAGAAGATCGTCTCGATCAGCACCGAGCCTTCGAGCAAGCCGCCATAGCTCAGCGCGATAACGGTGACCAGCGGAATGGCCGCGTTGCGCAGGGCATGGCCCATGACCACGCGGAATTCGCTGGCGCCCTTGAGGCGCGCCGTCAGCACATATTCGCGCGTCAACTGGTCGAGCATCACCGAGCGGGTCATGCGCGAAATATAGGCCAGACTGTAGTAGCCGAGCAGGATGGTCGGCAGCGTCATGTGGCTGATAGCGTTGAAGAAGATTTCCCACTGGCCCTGCAGCGCGCTGTCGATCAGGATCGAGCCGGTCCAGCGATCCACCACGCCGACGAAAAACACATCGAGCTGGCCCGGACCCGAGACCCAGCCGAGCCGATAATAGAACACGAATAGCCCCACCAGCCCGAGCCAGAAGATCGGCACCGAATAGCCGATCAGCCCAACGATGCGGATCAGATGATCCGGCCATTTCTCATGCCAATAGGCCGAGGCGACACCCATGGGCACGCCAAGCACCACGCCTAGCAGCAGCCCCAACGTCGACAGCTCCAGCGTCGCGGGGAAGAAGTTGAGCAGGTCGGTGAGTACCGGCCGCGTTGTCGAGAACGACGTGCCGAAATCGCCGCGCAGGATTTTGGTGATGTATTCCCAGAACTGCTGCCAGAGGGGTTTGTCGAGCCCCAGTTCAAGAAATACGCGCTGATAAACCTCGGGCGACGCCTTTTCGCCAACGATCTTGAGCACCGGGTCGATCGGCAGCACGCGCCCGATAAAAAACGTCAGCGCCGCCAGCCCCAGCAGCGTGATGGCCACGGTGAGCAGCCATGAGGCAATGCCGTAGATTATGCGGAGCGATCGGGGAAGAGGTTTGTTCAAGCGGTCTGGCCGATCATTCAAAGAGGAACCGGGGACGCGAACGCCCCCGGCGAATAGTGCAGATTATTCCTTGGTCACCGCGCCATAGCGGTCGTCCGAGAAGGTGATGCCGAGCACGACGCCCTTGACGTTGGAGCGCATGGCAACCTTGCGGCTGTCCTGGAACATGTAGACGAACGGCGAACTGTCAGTATGCGCGCGCTGGATAGTGTCGTACATGGCCTTGCGCTTTTCGACGTCCTGCTCCTGCACGGCGGCGAGGACTTCGTCCGACAACGGACCCGAATCCCAGCCGAAGCGGTCGGCGAGGTTGCCGTGCTGGCCATCGGGATTGGCCTTGTCGTTGACCGTGAACGCCTTGGCATTGGAATGCGGATCGGGATAATCCGGACCCCACAGACCGAACCAGATATCCAGGTCATGGCTGCGATAGCGATCCAGCCACTGGCCGCCATCGACAACCTGCAGGTCCAGTTCGATTCCGGCCTGCGCCATGGTCGCCTGAACGGCCTGGGCATATTCGGTATAGGGCGAGGTATTCCACACCACGGTGGCCAGCTTGATCGGCAGCGCGACGCCGCTCTCGGCGATCAGGGCCTTGGCCTTCTCGACGTTGAGCGAATAGGGGTTGTAGTTGATGTTGCCGCCCAGGAACCCATCAGGGATCATGGTCTGGTGCACCTTGACCGTGCCGCGGCCGATGCTGTCGGCAATGCCCTGGTAATCCACCAGGTACTTCATTGCTTCCACGACCTTGGGATTGCTGAGCGCGGGATTCCGCACGTTCAGGCCGAAATAATAGATGGTCGAGGAATTGCCTTCCATGATCGACACATCCGGATTGGCCGAAACGGCGCCGATATCGTCGGGACCCAGCTTGTTGGCGATGTCGATATCGCCCTTTTCCAGCGCCAGGCGCTGTGTCGCGCTTTCCGGCATATGCTGCAGGAAGATGCGCTCGACGCCGGGCGCAGCACCCCAATAGTTCTTGTTGCGCGACAACAGGATCGAAACCTTCGGATCCCACTTGGTCAGCTCATAGGGGCCCGAGCCGGCCGAATGCTCGCTCTTGAGCCAGGCATTGCCATAGTCGTTGCCGCCAGCGGCCAGTACGCCCTCATGCTGCTTGACCAGCACGGAGTCGACGATGCCGCCGGTATAGGACGACAGCACGTAAAGCACGAAGCTCGGGGAATATTTCTGGTCGACCTTGAGCACCAGCGTCTGGTCATCGGTCGCCTTGATATTCTCGGCGACGTTGTCCTTGGTCAGGCCGAACTGCGTCAGGATGAAGGAAATACGGCTATCGATCAGGATAACGCGCTGCAGCGAATATTCGGCGTCGTGCGCCGTCACCGGATTGCCCGAGGCAAACTTGGCGGCCGGGTTCATCTTGAAGGTAAAGGTCTTGCCGTCTTCCGAAACGGTCCAGCTTTCAGCGAGCACGCCGAAAATCTTGGTCGCATCGGCGGGGTCGAAACTGACCAGCGGCTGGTAGATCTGCTGGCTGGCAAGCACGCCGCCAACTTCGCTGACTTCACCCGGATCGAGGGTGATGATATCGTCGATCGCGTCCGCGATCACGAGGGTATTCTTGGGCGTCTCGGCTATTGCTCCGGAAACGGTCAGCACCGCTCCGAAGGCGACAGCCGCGAGCGTCTTGAACAGGCGCATGGCAGTCTCCCTGGTTGTAGGATTGTCGGTCCGGCGCGAGCGGCCGGTTGCAGGCGCGTACATCATCGCTCGCTGATCCCCTCAAAGGTGAAGATGAGCGCGGCAATGGGCAGAAGAGTATTGATTTCGGCAAGGATCGCCGGGGTGAAAATGCCCGCGTCGCCCAGCAGCGCCACCACGCCGCGCACCTCGCCGGCGATGATGACGGGAAAGCACGATGTCGCCCCGTAACCCATGGCGACCAACTGGTCGGTTTCGGGAATGAACGCCGCCATGCCGGGCACATCGTTGCCGATGACGGGCTGCCGGTCGCCGAAGATGCGCCGGTTCCAGGCACCGTCGTCGATCGGATCGACATTGCCGACCGGGAAATCAACTGGATTGGAGGTGCCGATGCGGTGGGTCACCGAATGGTCCGGCGCCGTGGCGATAAAGGTCGCGGTGCGGATGCCCGGGATGATCGTAAGCAGCTCGGACAGCACGACGAACAGTGCCTGCGGTCCGGCAGCCAGCGCTTCGGACAATTTCGCCGCAATAGCTGGATTGAGCACGGTCATTCCGGAAACAGCCTCATCGTGCCAACCCACAGTTCGACCGCGGTCTCGGTCCCGATATTCGCACCGCGATGCGGCTTGTGCGAGTCGAAATGCAGCGTATCGCCGGGGCCAAGCAGATAGGTTTGGCCATCGACCTCGTAACGCATCGAGCCAGAGACAAGATAGACGATCTCCTCGCCCTCGTGGCTCATCATTTCGGTCAGATGACCGGGCGGACAATGCGACAAGCAAGCATTCAGCTTGGCCTCAGGAAAGCCGCGCTCGAGAAATTCATAGAACCGCGCCGTGCCGCCGACCCTGTAGATCTGGCGCTGGCCCGAATGGCTGACAACGCTATGGCTGCGCGCCGGGGCTTTGGAGACGAAGTGATCGACGCTGGTTTCGAGCGCCTTGGCGACATTGTACAGCGAGGCCAGCGAGGGGGTGGAAATGCCGCGCTCGATCTGGGAGATAAAACCCACGGTCAGGGACGATTCCGTGGCCACCTGCTGCAGGGTCTTGCCGATGGCCTTGCGGCGGGCTCGCAGCCGCTGGCCGAGCGTCATATCGACGGCAGACTCGGCTTTCGCCCCACGCTCGGCAATCAACTCCGACAATACACACCCCAGGCAACAAAGATTTTAGCCAGACTAAATTATGGCGAGACTTTGTCAACGCCCGTGAGTCAGTTTTGCGATAGCTCCCACGCAATGGTGCGCTCCAGCGCCGCGCGCTCGCTGATCGTTTCGGCATAGCCAAGCTCGGCCCGGATGCGGGTGCTGTCCAGGGTCAACGGATAATCCATGTCGGACGCTTCCGCGCGGTCGAACATGATGCCCTTGGCATCCGGCGAAACCTCGGAGATCTCGGCCTCAACCCCCATGACATCCAGGATGGTCTGCGCCCATTGCCGCACCGTGCGCAGATGGGCCTGGGCGGCATTATACGTCCGTCCGGCCGCCGCGGGATGAAGCGCTCCCAGCGCCAGCGCCTCGGCCATATCATCGATATAGCCATAGGAATTGAGCGCCCGAGCCGCCCGCGCGTCGATGGCGAACGGCTCGCCCGCCGCCGCGTTCTTGATTGCCCAGGCGAAGCGGTGCTGCTTGTCCTCGGGGCCAAAAATCATCGGCAGGCGCAGGATCGTGGTCTCGAAACGTGGATCTGCACGAGCTGCATCTTCGATGGGGATCTTGTCATATTCGTCGAACAGGGCGTCATCCACGCCCGTGGGCCGGCGGGGATTGCCGCGATAGGGAAATCGGATTTGGCGCAGCGGAGAGTCTTCGGTTGCTGGCTCCAGCCGGACCGCCGGATTTTCCTTTTTCAGCAGCCCGGCATAATTGGAATAAACGTCAGTCGAACTGACCATAACGTAGCGGCCACCGACGGTGCCGACCGCGTCCAGTACCGGTTGGGTATTGCGCAGGCTGAGCGTGAAAATATCGATGACGGCGGTGACGTGATGGGCCTTGAGCAGGGGGGCAATGGCTGCCGAATCCATCCGGTCGGCTGCCGCGAAGCGCACTTCGGGGGGCAGTGCGACCGGCTCGTTGCCCCGCGCGATCACCAGCACGTCCTGCCCATGGGCCAGGAGACGCTTTGCCACCGCCGTGCCGAGAAAGCCGGTGCCGCCAATAATCGCAACCGTCAAGATGTCACTCCTCGATAAAGTGCCGCCGCAGTTCCCCGCGACGGCACCAACATTTCAGGCGTTTATTCGGCGATCTTCGCGTCGCGGAAATAGGGCACGTTGAGCGTCGAACGCCAGAAGCCGGTCACCTTGGGGCTCATCATCATGTAGTTGTTGCGATGATACTCGGGCAGGATGATGTGCTCGTTCATCACGATCGCCTCGGCGGCGCGCATGTCCTTGAGCGACTCGGCTTCATCGCCCGTGGCCTTGGCTGCGGCGACGTCGGCGTCATATTCGGCGTTGGACCAGCCGGCGAGATTGTTCGGGCTGCCGGTGACGAAATTGTCGAGGAAGGTCATCGGGTGCGGATAGTCGGCGCCCCAGCCCATCTGCGCAATCTGGTACTGCACCTTCTGCACTTCGGGGTAAAACACCTGCCACTCGCTGGCCTGGATTTTCACGTCGATGTTGAGGTTCTTCTTCCACATCTGCTGAATGGCTTCGAGCAGCTTCTCGATCGGCGGGGACGAATAGGTGACGAACACCGTGTCGGGGAACCCCTTGCCATCCGGATAGCCGGCCTCTGCGAGCAGTGCTTTGGCACCATCGACCTCGGCAGTGGGCGCCAGGCCAAAGGTATCGCGACCCTCGGTGAATTCCTGACCGTCCACGATCATGCCCGGCGGCACGACGCCCATGGCCGGGATATCGGCCGATTGCAGCACGAACTCGACGATTTCCTCGCGGTCGATCGCCATCGACAGCGCCTTGCGGACGCGCACATCATCAAGCGGCTTCTGCGCCGGGTTGAAGAACGCATAAGTGGTGCCGAGCGCCGGCACGACCATGAAGGCGTCGCTCTCGACCGACAGGCGGGGAATTTCCGGGGCAGGCACCGCCTCGATGCCATCGACATCGCCCGCTTCCATGGCGGCCAGAGCCGTTGCGGGATCGGGGATCAGCCGGAACGTGAGCTTGTCGAGGCTCACTGCCGCGGCGTCGTAATAGTTCGGGTTCTTCTCGAACACCACCGACTCGCCAGCATTGAACTGGGTGACACGAAATGGTCCGGTGCCGATAAAGGTCGCCGGATTGCGCGTCCATCCTTCTGGATCGGCCGTGACCACATCTTCGCGCACCGGGAAGAACGTCGTGTAAGTCAAAAGCTGCATCATGTAGGGGACGCGGGCTTTGAGCGTGAAGGTCAGCGTCTTGTCATCAGGGGCGGAGACCGAGATGTCGCCCTTGCCGGCGGCATTGTAATGCTCCTCAGCACCCACGATGGGGTAGAGCATGGCCGAATTCATCGCCCCGGTCGCTGGATCGAGCACGCGGGTCCAGGCGTAGACGAAATCGCCGGCAACCACCGGCTTGCCGTCGCTCCACTTGGCGTCGCGCAGGTGGAACGTATAGGTCAGCCCGTCCTCGGACACTTCCCATTTTTCGGCCAAAGCCGGGACAATCTCGCCCGCCTTGTCGAAGCGCACCAGACCTTCGAACGTGTTGCCGATGATCGGCGCCGCAAAGGTCTCGGCGGTGGTGCCTGGATCGTATTTGGCGCTCTCATTGTTGACCACATAGGTCAATTCGCCCGCGGCCATCGCCCAGGCGGTGCTGGCCAGCAAGGCGGCTGTCACCAATGGCAGTATCAGCTTGTGCATGCGTCTCTCCTGTTGTTGGCCGGTTCGATCCGGCCTGGTTGATGGCGGGCTGCGATCACGCAGCCTGTCCCGTTTGCATGGCCGTGTCACCGGCATAGTGGCAGGCGGCGAGGTGCCCCCCGCCGATATCGCGTAAAGGTGGCTCCTGCGCCGCGCAGAGTTCGGTCGCCAGCGGGCAGCGCGTGCGAAACCGGCATCCCGAGGGAATATCGATCGGGCTGGGGATTTCCCCGAGCATCGGCTCCGCCGCGCTGCGCACTGTCGGATCGGGCACCGGAATGGAGGCCAGTAGCGCCCGCGTATAGGGATGGCTGGGCCGCGCATAAAGATCGTGATTGCTCGCCAGTTCGACGATCTTGCCCAGATACATCACCCCGATGCGGTCCGAGATATGCCGCACCATCGACAGGTCATGGGTGATGAACAGGTAGGTGAGCCCCAGTTCGTCCTGCAAATCCTCCAGCATGTTGACCACCTGCGCCTGGATCGACACATCCAGCGCCGAAATCGGCTCGTCGCAGATCACCAGGTCCGGATTGAGGGCGATGGCGCGCGCAATGCCGATACGCTGGCGCTGGCCGCCGGAGAATTCATGAGCAAACCGCGTTGCATGATCGGGATTGAGCCCAACCCGCCGGAGCAGTTCGAACACCCGTTCGGTCCGGCTTTGCGGCGTGCCGATCCGCGCGATTTCCAGCGGCTCCGCAATCAGGTCACGCACCGTCATCCGCCCATTGAGCGACGCATACGGGTCCTGAAAAATCATCTGCATCCGGCTGCGAAACGGTGCTAGCGCCCGCTCACTCAGCGGCGCGATATCGGTCCCGTCAAACACCATTTCCCCAGCCGTTGGCCGATAAAGCCGGATCAGCGTCCGCGCCAAGGTCGACTTGCCGCAGCCGCTTTCACCGACGAGGCCCAAGGTTTCGCCGCGGCGGATATCCAGATCGACGCCGTCCACGGCACGCAGGACGGCGCGGTTGCGCCCGAGCAGGTTGCCGCCGAGGTGGAAATGCTTCTTGAGGTTGCGCAGGGCAACGAGGGGCGCGCCAATATTGCTCACAAACGCCTCCCCATATGCGATCCAATCCCCTGCCCCTTGAGGGGAGGGTTAGGGTGGGGGTGTCGGCCTGTCCAAGGAACCGGTGCTAGAGGCGAACACGACACCCCCACCCCAGCCCTCCCCTCAAGGGGGAGGGGGCAGACTGCGCCTGTTGCAACATCAGTTCTCACGCCGCCACCCCGCCAGCATTCACCCCAACCACGCGCGGCGCTTCGGGATGCTGCAACCAGCACCGTGCCCCGTCGAACAGCGGCGGCGTCACCGCGACGCACTGCCGCATCGCATGCGGACACCTTGGCGCGAACGGACACCCCTCCGGCGGATGCGCCATATCCGGCGGCGACCCCGGGATCGGCGTCAGCCGATGATGCGTGTCATCCCGCAAATCCGGCACTGCCGCGAGCAGCCCTTGCGTATAGGGGTGGCGCGGACGGGCGAACAGGTCGCGTACATTGCCCTGTTCCATCACCATGCCGCCATACATTACCACGATGCGGTCGGTGACTTCGGCGATCACTCCTAGATCATGCGTTATCAAAATCACCGCCATGCCCAGCCGGGTCTGCAATTCCTTCAGCAGCATCAGAATCTGCCGCTGGATCGTCACGTCCAGCGCCGTCGTCGGCTCGTCGGCGATCAGCAGTTTCGGATCGCAGCTCAGCGCCATGGCGATCATCACCCGCTGCCGCATGCCGCCGGAAAACTCATGCGGATACGACTTGAGCCGCTGCGCCGCAGAAGGAATGCGCACCAGCTCGAACAGCTCGATCGCCCGCTGCCGCGCCTGCGCCCGCGTCACCCTGCGGTGCCGCAGGACAGTCTCGATGACCTGCTCGCCCACCGTCAACGTCGGGTTCAGGCTCGTCATCGGGTCCTGGAAGATCACGGCGATGTCGTTGCCGCGCAGGTCGCGCATCGCGTCTTCATCAAGCTTGAACAGGTCGCGCCCGTCGAACAGTGCCTCGCCCCCCTTGATCCGCCCATTGGCCTTGAGCAGCCGCAAGATCGACATGCAGGTGATCGACTTGCCCGAGCCGCTTTCCCCCACAATGCCCAGCATTTCGCCAGCCGCCACATCGAAGCTGACCCCGCGCACCGCCTGCACCTCGCCGCGCTGCGAAAAGAAGCTGGTGCGCAAGTCTCTTACCGACAGGATCGGACCACTCATTTGCGCAGCCTCGGATCGAGCGCATCGCGCAGCCCATCACCCAGGAAATTGAACGCAAACATGGTCAGGCTGATTGCCGCCGCCGGAAAGAACAATTGATGCGGATAGGCCCGTAGCGTCTCCACGGCTTCGGAGGTTAGCGTCCCCCAACTCGCCAGCGGCGGCGTCACGCCCAGCCCGATAAAACTCATGAAGCTCTCGATGAAAATCGCGCTCGGGATCAGCATGGTCAGCGTGACGAGGATCGGCCCCACCGAGTTGGGCAACAGATGCTTGGTCAAAATCCGTCCGGTCCCCGCGCCCATGGTCCGCGCCGCCGCCACATAATCCTGGCTCTTGAGCATCAATATCTGCCCGCGAACCATCCGCGCCATATCCACCCAAAACACCGAGCCGATGGCCACAACAATGGAAATCAGCCCGCTATCGAGCACTACCATCAACAGGATCACATACAGCGTCAGCGGAATGGTCGAGATGATCTCGACGATACGCATCATCACCGCGTCGGTCTTGCCGCCGATATAGCCCGCAATGCCGCCATAGAAGATGCCGATGAAAAAGTTCACCAGCGTCGCCACGAACGCCACGGTCAGCGAAATCCGCGCCCCGATCATCTGCCGCACCAGTACGTCGCGCCCAAGCTGGTCGGTGCCGAACAGATAGGTCATGTTCCACTGCAGCCCTTGCGGAAGCAACACGCTTCCGTCGGCGTTCAGCAGCTTGGCCGGCAGGCTGGAATAGTCCAGCGTGATCGCCTGATCCCCGAATTTGAACGCCTGCTGCTTCTTGAGCATGTCCTTGCGCTCGCCGCGGATGATCCCCTCCACCTGGCCGCCTTCGGACACTTGGTAGAGGTTGAAATTGGACGCATTGAGGAAAAACCGGGTCGACGCGCCGCTGCTATCGGTAACCCGATACGGCTCGAACACCGGCGGCAAGTTCGCCAGCTTCAGGTTCTGGTCGGAATAGGAAAACGGGCTGAAGATCGGCCCGAAGATCGCGGCCAGGATCAACAGCACGATAAACCCGATGCTGACCACTGCCGGTTTATTCGCCCACAACCGCTTCCGCACATCCTGCCAATAGGTCAGGCTCGGCGTGGCGATTAGCTCGGTCTCCGACGCCGAGCGATCCAGCTTCTCCCACATGGCCGGGGCGATCGTGTCCTCGCTCATGCCGATTGCCTTGAGAGTTTGATGCGCGGATCGAGCCACAGATACAGCAGGTCCACGATCAGGATCATCACCATCAGTAGCGCCGCATAAAAAATGGTGATGCCCATGATCGCCGTATAATCGCGATTGGTGATCGACAGCACAAAATGCCGTCCGATGCCGGGCAGGGCGAAAATCTGCTCGATCACGAACGAGCCGGTGACGAGATTTGCTACCACCGGCCCCAACACCGTCACCACCGGGATCAGTGAATTGCGCAAGCCGTGCTTGAACAGCACCTGGCCGGGCCGCAGCCCCTTGGCGCGCGCCGTGGTCATGTAGTCCTGCTCGAAGGTTTCGAGCAGGCTCGACCGCGATAGCCGCGCGACGAAGGAAATCCAGAACCCCGCCAGCGCCAGCACCGGCAGTATATAGCCGCGCCAATCGTCCAGCCCGAAAGTCGGTACCCAGCCGAGCTTGAACGCGAACACGTAAAGCAGCACCGTGGCGATGACGTAAGACGGAATAGCGACACCCATCGTGGCCAGCAGCATGACGCCGGTGTCCGGCCATTTATTGCGGTTCAGCGCTGCCACAATCCCCATCGGCACGCCCAAGGCCACCACGCAGATCACCGCCAGCAGGCCCAACCGCAGCGTCACCGGCAGCCCATCTGCAATCATCTGGTTGACCGACACGCCGGGATATTTGAACGACGGCCCCAGATCAAACATCGCAATGCCGCGCAGGTAATGCAGATATTGCAGCCAGATCGGATCGCTCAGCCCGAACTTGGCATTGAGCGAGGCCTCGATTTCCGGCGCCAGCATGCGCTCGGACACGAACGGCCCGCCCGGCACGGCATGCATCAGGAAAAACGTTAGCGTGACGATGGCGAACAGGGTCAGCAGCATCAGCCCCAGCCGCTGGATGACATAAGTTGCCATCTAGTGCGCCTGCCCGACTGCCCATTGGGCAATCGCGTCGGGCAGCAATGGTCGGGCAGGGGATAGCGGGCTAATCATGCCGCCATACCAGCACCTTAGGGGCCGCGGTTCAATAGACCCGGCACAAAATTTTAGTGTGCCTAAAGCGTAAAATGCCTGCGCAGAATCAGAAACGTGACAACGGCTGGCACGATCAGCGCCTGTGCCGCCTCGGCCTTGTCCGCCGTATAGCGTCCTTCGGCGTCGAGCGCATTGATGGTCCCGAGGAGCTCATTGCCCGCCATTGCTGGCACGCTGATCGAGGCGTTGCAGCCCAGCGTGCGGATAAGGTCGAGATCGCCGAAGTTGCCTTCCATCCCAGCGGCGGTATTGATCACGTCGATCGCCCGTTCCGTCCGCATCCGCTCGAACCAGTCGTCGATCTCCAGCGGCTTGGTGCCGAGCAGGGGATAGACATCCTCATGGCTGGAATAGACCCGCCGCACGTGGCCCGCTTCCATATTGATCGCCGTGAGCGTGAACACCTTGACCCCGATCACCGCCTCGGCCAACCGATGCAGCGCCGCGCCAACCTCAATCGGATCAGTGTAGCGCGCCAGGGTTTGCTCAAAGGTACGCAGCACGGAAGCAGTGGTCATAAGCGATGTCTCGACGGTTCGATTCGACAGGCGATATACCTATGGCAACTGGCGCAATCGCTCAACCTGCCATGACGAAGGCGTCTGCGTCGAACGCCACCAGGCGGTCGCGACCCTGCGTCTTGGCGGCATAGAGGCGCCGGTCGGCTGCGGCAATCAGGTCGTCGGCCTCGCCGCCGGTTCCGGCAGCCAGGCCGATGCTGGCGGTGACCCTGAGGTCGGCGGCGATGTCGGACCAATCCGTATCGGCAATGGCCATTCGGATCGTGTCGCAAAACACTGAGGCGTTGGCGGTGACTGCGCCAGGAAATATCAGCGCGAATTCCTCGCCACCCAGACGGACCGCGTGACCATGCACGCCGATCTGCTCCACCATGATTCGCGCCACCCGACGCAGCACGGTATCGCCGACCTGATGCGAGAAGCGGTCATTGACCGACTTGAAATGGTCCAGGTCCAGCATGCCCACCGCATAGGGAGTGCCATCCAGCCGGCTCAGGATTTGATCGAAACACCGCCGATTGGCGATGCCGGTCAGCGGGTCGAGCATGACCTGCATGCTCAGTTCCTGGGCCCGCGCCCGCAAGTGTTCGCTCTCGAGCTGGATTTCGGCAATCTTGGCGCGGCGCCGCGTGGTTTCCCCCGATTGCCGCACGTAGAGGGCATGAAAGCGCCGGTGCAGCCCCAGCGCCGTCTCGAATTGCCCCAATGCCTCGTGCACGTCGCAAAGTCGCTGGACGGCGTTGAGCTGATGGTCGACCTGGTTGCCCATTTCGGCCTGGGCCAGCGCTTCGGCACAGGTATTTCGCGCGTCTTCCAGCCTGCCGACCCGCAATTGCACGTCGCCCAGCGTATAAAGATAGTGGATGCGCAAGCCAGCGCCCGGATCGCCCGGCAACGCCGCCCAAGCATCGAGATACGCCATGGCCTGGTCCAGATTGCCGCTCCGGGCCTGGTATTCGGCCCCGTTGGCCAGCGCAGTGCGTAATGTCCAGGCATCGCCACACAGCCGGGCGGCAGCGATGGCGGCGTCATTGGTTTCAATCGCCAGGTCCAGCCAATGACGGCCCTCTGACGCTCGCTCGCTCATCTCGGCATCGTCGACGAGTTGAATCTGGCAAAAACCCAGATTGAGCAGATGAAAGGCGCGGTCGGTTTCCTCATTGGCACCCTGCGTCAGCGCCACGGCGCGCTCCAGCAGCTTGGCGCCAAGTTCCGGCTGTCGGCACAAGGCGAGGATCACGCCCTTGACGTTATAGGCAAACGCCGTGGCGGTATCCTCGCCAGCCGCTTCGGCACTGGTGACAGCCAGTTCGGCGGCCGCGAAGGCCTCGTCGCTCAAGCCCAAATCCAGCAGCAGAAAGGCCTCGATCGCATGGGTCCGCGCTTGCTCGTCGCCATCGTCGCCGCGCTGATCCAGCCGCCTGGAACCGATCAGGCAATCCAGCCCGGTTTCGGGATCGCCAAGCCTCATGCAACACCAGGCGAGTTGCACCAGCGCGCGTGACATCAGCGCCTTGTCACGGCGGTTTTCGGCTTGCGCAAAAACTTGTTTGGTGGCGGCCAGCGCCTCCACGCACTGCCCTTTGGCCAGCAAATGCCGGGCCAGGACGAGTCCATCGTGATGCGGGGCGGAGGCGATGGGCAAGGGCGATACTCTGGTCAGTGTGAGGACAAGTCTAGATCGATTCTATCGACTAGTTCCTAATGCATGGCTGGTTTCTGATCACGCCTGAGTGGCCTTGGAGCAGCACCCACAAGCAATTTTGTAGGGGCAGCGCGCGGCGCGGTTTGCAGTTGGCCGCCATGCCTGATAGGCACGCGCACCCATCAGAACCAGGAGCCGAGCCCCGTGTCCCCCACCAAGGTTATTTTCGATACCGATCCCGGCATCGATGACGCAATGGCGCTGCTGTTCCTCAAATCCTCGCCGGCGCTGGACCTGCTGGGGATCACCACCGTGCTCGGCAATGCCTCGATCGAGACCACCACCCGCAACGCCCTGTTCCTGCGACAGCACTTCGACATAACCGCGCCCGTCGCCCGCGGCGCAGCGGCCCCGCTCAACGGCGTTATCGCCGACGTGCCCGAAATGGTGCATGGCGCCAACGGCCTCGGCGATATCCCGCTGCCCGAAGTCGACAATTCGGGCCTGCACGCGCTGGACGCCGCCCATTTCCTCATCGAAACGGTGCGCGCCAATCCGGGCGAAGTGACCATCATCGCCGTCGGCCGCATGACCAACCTGGCGCTGGCGCTGCGGCTCGATCCCGATTTCGCCCCACTGGTCAAATCCGTCGTCATCATGGGCGGCGCTTTCGGCTTCAAGGGCCATAGCGGCAATGTCACCCCCGTTGCCGAAGCCAACATCCACGGCGATCCACTCGCCGCCGACGAAGTCTTCGCCGCCAACTGGAAGGTCGTCGTCATCGGCCTCGACGTCACCCAGGAAGCCCTGATGACCAATGCCTATCTGGCTCAATTGCGCGATGGCGCCGGCGCCAATGGCCAGTTGATCTGGGACATGACCCGGCTCTACGCCAAGTTCTACAACGACGTGACTGGCGTCGATGGCGTCTTCGGTCATGACTCGCTGGCCGTCGCGTACGTCATCGCGCCCGAGCTGTTCACCACCCGCTCCGGCCCGATCCGTGTGGTCACCGAAGGGCTTGCCGAGGGCCAGACCATCCAGCAGCCCGATATCCGCAAGTTCCCGCCCAGCCCGTGGAGCGGCCTGCCATCGCATGATGTCTGCATCGACTGCGACACGCCCGCCATTCTCGATCTCTACATGAAGGCCATTGTGGACGCGGCTTAGAGCCCGCTATCGCTCAATACCGCGGACAACCACGCAACCGCCTCCCTCCCCCTTGAGGGGAGGGATTGAGGGTGGGGGTGTCGGCGGCTCAGCAATCTGATGGCGATGAGTGTGCTCGACCCTCGACACCCTCACCCTAACCCTCCCCTCAAGGGGAAGGGACAGATCGCGCCTGATCCTAATCCCGCCCCCTAAACCGGCGCTGATAATCCGGATCGTATAACGCACTCTCGCGAAAATCCTCGGACGAGAGACCCGGGCCGACAAAGATGATCGCCGTCCGCTCGATCGGGTCCGCGGCAACCTTTGCCTCGATGTCCCCCAGCGTCCCCCGCACCACGCGCTCGTCCGGCCACGATGCCCGGGCGACTATCGCCACCGGGCAGTCGGCCCCATAAAGCGGCGTCAATTCCGCCACTACCCGATCCAGCGCATGGATCGCCAGATGGATCGCCAGCGTCGCCCCGGTCGCCCCAAACCTCGCCAGTGTTTCATCTGCCGGCATCGGCGAAGCCCGCCCGGAAACCCGCGTCAGCACCAGGCTTTGTGCCACGCCCGGAATGGTCAGCTCCCGCCCCAGTGCCGCCGCTGCCGCCGCAAAAGCCGGCACACCCGGTGTCAGCGTATAGCCAATCCCCAGCCGCTCAAGCCGCCTGATCTGCTCGGCCACCGCGCTCCACACCGACAGATCGCCCGAATGCAACCGCGCCACATCCTGCCCAGCCGCCTCTGCCGCCGCATATTCCGCCTCGATATCATCCAGCGACAGCGGCGCCGTATCCACGATTCGCGCGTCGGACGGACAATAGGCCAGCAATTCTTTGGGCACGATCGAGCCGGCATAGAGACACACCGGACACCGCGCCAGCAGGTCCCGCCCGCGCACGGTAATCAGATCCGCCGCGCCGGGCCCAGCGCCGATGAAATGCACCGTCATGGCTTGATCCAGCTCCACTGCGTAATCGGCATCGCCGGCCGCCACCCCGTCATGCCGCCAATCGGCGCCGCGCGGTCGATGGCGATGCGCGTCAGTTGCCCACCGAGTTCGGCATGCCGGGCTAGCAGCAGCGCCTCCATTTGTGTGGTCACCGCATTGGCCACCAGCCGCCCGCCACAGGGCAGGGCCGCAATAGCCGCCTCAACCACCCCCGGCTCCGTGCCGCCGCCGCCAACAAAAATGGCCGCCGGCTGCGGCAGGTCGGCAAGCGCCTCCGGAGCCGCGCCATGAACCACAAGCAAATCCGGCACGCCGAACATCACCGCATTGCGCCCGATCCTGGCCACCCGCTCGCCATCGGCCTCGATAGCGACGGCGCGCAAACTCGGATCGGCCAGCATCCACTCAATACCGATCGAACCCGAACCCGCGCCGATATCCCACAACAATTCGCCCCGTCGCGGTGCCAGCGCCGACAAGGTCAGCGCCCGCACCTCACGCTTGGTGATCTGCCCGTCGTGCTCGAACAGCGCATCGTCCCGCCCGATTGTAAGCGGCAAAATTCGCGCGCCCGATGCAGCGGCAACCTCGATTGCGCAGATATTCAGCGGGTTGATGTGGAGCAGGCCAAACCGCGCGGCCGTTGCCATCCGCACTGTCTCCTCCGGCCCGCCCAGCGCCTCCAGCACGGTGACCGTCGAACCGCCAAACCCGGCCCCATCAAGCAATTGCGCCAGCATTGCCGGCCCCGCTTCATCCGACGTCAGCGCCAGTATCCGCGCGCCAGGGTGTAGATGCGGCCGGATCAGGTCGAGCGCGCGCCCATGCAGCGACAGGCAAATGACATCCTGCAACGGCCAACCCATGCGCCCGGCTGCAAGGCTGAATGAGGATGGATGCGGAAACACCTCCATTTCGCCTGCCTCGACATGGCGCGACAGCGTCGCCCCAACGCCGTAGTGAAACGGATCGCCCGAAGCCAGCACGCAGACCCTACGCCCGCGTTCCGCCAGCACCGCCTCGATCGAGCGGATGAATGGGCTGTCCCACGACCGCCTCTCCCCGGTGATGATGGCGCCCGCCAATTCCAGATGCCGTGCCCCGCCAAAAACGATATCGGCGTCGGCAATGCGCTTACAGGCAGCTTCGCCGAGCCCCGCAATCCCGTCCTCGCCAATCCCCACAATGGCCAGCCATCTCACGGTGTCGCTCCGCTCGAACGCGGTGAATACACCAGCGGTTGCCGCCCCGGCCGCTCGATGAGGCGGGTCTCGGGCGAGCCGATGATGACGCATGTCGCCATGTCGGCGCGCGCCGCGTCGGCATCTGCCAGCGTGGTCACCGCAATCGCTTCGTCCGGCCGCCCCGCCGCCCGCCCAAAAATAACCGGCGTGGTCCAGGGCAGCACTTCGCGCAGAATGGCGAAGGCCGAGCCGAGCTGCCACGGCCGCGCACGGCTGATTGGATTATAAAGCGCGATCACGAGCCCGGCCGTCGCCACCGCGCGTAGCCGCTGCTCGATCACCGCCCACGGCTTGAGGTTATCGGACAGCGAAATCGCGCAGAAATCATGCCCCAGCGGCGCCCCCGCTCTCGCCGCCACTGCCAGCATTGCGGTCACGCCAGGCACCACTTCAAGGTCGATTTCACGCCAGGATTCCACATCCTCCTCGATGGCCTCACACACCGCCGCCGCCATGGCGAAAACCCCCGGATCTCCCCCCGAAACCACACAAACATGCGCTCCGCCCGCCGCCGCATGCAGCGCTGCCTTGGCGCGGCTCAGCTCCTCGCGATTATCCGAAGCAACGCGTTTCTGGTCGGGCCGCAGCGCCAGCCGGTCGAGATAGGGCCCGTAGCCGAAAAACACTTCGGCGGCCGCGACGGCCGCGCTGGCCTGCGGCGTGATCTGCTCCGGGTTGCCCGGCCCGAGCCCAACGATAACCAACTTCCCATTCATGGCCGCGCCGCCCAACCGGGCAACAGGATCAGCGCAAAATAGGGCGCCTCATCATCCGGCTTGTCAGCGAGCCGCATCGAATGCCCATTCGCCATCGTGCCGCGCTCGACGTAAATCGCGCTATCCAGCTTGCCGGCCTCCGCGATGGCACGGCGTATCTTCGGCAAGTTCCGCCCCACCTTCATGATTACCGCCCCGCCGGTATCGCCCAGCCGCCGCGTCAGTTCGGCCTCGCCCAACGTGCCCGGCAGCACGCTCAAAATATCGTCGCCCTGCACCAGCGGCATCCCCGCCTGCGACCAGCATCCCGACATGGCGGTGATGCCCGGAATAACCTCCGTCTCGAACCGCCTCGCCAGCCGCACATGCAGATGCATATAGGAGCCATAAAACAGCGGATCGCCCTCGCTCAACACCGCCACCGTGCGCCCGGCGCTCAGATGCCCCGCCACCCGCTCCGCCGCCTCGGCGTAAAATCCATCGATGGCCGCGCCATAATCGGCATGATTCCGCGCAACCTCCGTCGTCACCGGATAATGCAGGGGCTCCTCGATCTGCCCCTTAAGCAGGTCGGCAACGATGGCCCGCGCATTGCTGGCATTGCCGCGTTTGGCGAAATACGCCACCACATCGGCGTGCTCGATGGCCCGCACCGCCTTGAGCGTCAGCAATTCCGGATCGCCCGGCCCGGTGCCGACCCCGATCAACTTTCCGCTCATAGTCCCGGCCTCGCCAGTGCATTGAGCGCCGCCGCGGTGATGGCGCTGCCCCCCAACCTCCCGCGCACGATGGCGAACGGCACGCCATAGGAATTATCCGCCAGCGCATCCTTGGACTCGGCCGCGCCCACAAACCCCACCGGCATTCCCAAAATCGCCGCTGGCTTGGGCGCGCCATCGCGCAGCAGCTCCAGCAGATGAAACAGCGCCGTCGGTGCATTGCCGATGGCCACCACCGAACCCTCCATGCGCTCAACCCACAGCCGCAACGCGGCGGCCGAGCGGGTATTGCCGATCTCCGCCGCCATACCCGGCGTACGCGGATCGCGCAGCGTGCAGATGACTTCGTTATTCGCCGGCAAACGTGCTGCGGTCACGCCCCGCGCCACCATTTCGGCGTCGCACAGGATGGGTGCGCCACCCTGCATTGCTGCCCGCGCCGCCGCCACAAATCCGGCTCCGAACACGAACTGCCGCGCCGCCTCCACCAATCCGGCGGCGTGCACCATGCGCACGGCGATATCGGTCTCCTCCGACGAAAAGCCCGAAAAATCGGCCTCCGCCCGGATGATTGCGAACGACGCCCGATAGATCGCGTCACCATCCTTGATGTAGTCGTAGTCTGTCATTGCCGTCCTTGCCGAACCGTCGCGGCGATCGAGGCCGCGCCGAGCCGCTTGAAGCACGAAGCGACGGATTCTCCCAGCTTTCGTTCGTCGCGCCACAGCGTTGCCAGCCGCTCCATGGCAAGCGGCACGGCGTCGCTCGCCATGCGCAACGCCGGCGCGCCTTTGGCGTTGCCATCCACGACCAGATCTACCCCGTCCTCACTGCCCACCAGCGTCAGCAGCGACGGACCCGGATGCGCACAGCCCTTGCCACACCCCGACACATGCAGCGCAAACGAGCCGTCAAAGAAATGCGGCTCGGCCCGCGCCAGCGTTTCCGCCACGCGCCGCGCCGCGATCGTGCCTGACGCACAGCCCTCGCTGCCAATGCAGGCGCTCACCGTACGGCGCGGATCGGCCGAGGCAGTGATGAACCCCAGCGCCCCGGCCGCCTGCGCAAAGCGCGCCGCATCCGCCTCCGCCGCGCAGATCGCTATCACCCGATGCTGCGGCGCCAGATGAAACTCCGCTATGCCGACCGCCTCCGCTGCATTCGCCAATGCCGTCAACGCCGCCGCATTTGCCGCGCCAAATGCCAGGCCCACAGCCGCGCCAACGCGCCCATCGACCAGCTCGATCCGATCCTGCATCGGCCGGGCAAGGGGATGTTGCGGCGCCTCGGCAACGAGGATCGGCGCGAGGGCCTGTTGCATGGCCCTCCCATCCAGATCGCGTCCTCGCCCACGCGGCCCGAGCCTGGCGATCAAACTGAGTGCCGCCCAAACCGCACCGGCAGCATCTTCAGCCCGAAGCAGCCCGATTCCGCTCCCGCCCACCTCAAGCGCCCACATCGGCGCATCCGCAGAACCTACCGCCGTCAGCCGAACATCAGCCGACAGCGCTTCGCGCCCGACGCGACCGCCACCATCAACCACCACTGTCACTTTCGGCCCCAGCGCCGCTTCCAGCGCGCCATTGGCAACCGCAAGCCGGATCGCCTCCGCCAGCAGCCGTGGATCGGCAATTTCATGCCCATCAAGCCCCGCCAGCGGCGATGTCTCGATCACCAACCCGCTTTCAATCGCGACGACCGCCTCGATACCCCGCGCGAACTCCGCTACGACTTCGGCCGTCACCCCCCGGACCTGCATATTGCCGCGTGCGGTCACTTCAATCTGCCCATTGCCGAAGCGTTCGGCCAAAGCCGCTACGGCCCGCAACTGGCCCGGCGACATCACCCCGCCCACCGGCCGCAACCGCGCCAATAACCCATCCCCAGTCTGCATCGGCTCGCGCAAGGTCGGGCAAAAGCCGCGACGCTGGTCGTGGGCAGGGATCGACGCCGATGCTGCAAGGTTAAGCTGAGTCAAAGGGGGAGGTCCGGCAGATTGGGGTTCAATCTTTATACGATCCTACGGTCGCCACAAAGTCGCGCGTTACTCCCGCTCCCGCAGCAGATACGTATCCATAATCCAGCCATGCCGCTCACGCGCCAACCGCCGCGTCTCGACAATGCGCTCCGCGACATCGCGCAGCCGGCCGCTGATCAGCAGCTCATCGGCCGTTCCCAAATACGCACCCCAGAAGATATCCAAATCGGTATCGACGCCAGCAAACGCCGTCTGCCCATCGAGCATCACTAGCGTATCTCCGTGCCGGTCGCCCTGCGCCAGCCGCCTCCCGGTGGTGATATGCACCGGCTCGCCAATCCGGTTCAGCGCAATCCCATGCGCGGCCGTCAGCGCCTGGATGCTGCTGATGCCCGGAATAATTTCGAGACCATAGGCATCCGGCGCATCGGCCTGCAGCCGATCGAAAATCCGGATCGTGCTGTCATAAAGCCCCGGATCGCCCCACACCAGAAACGCCGCAATCCCGCCATCGCCAACGTGCTGATCCAGCAACTGCCCGAACTGCCGTGCCAGCTCCCCATGCCAATCCGCCACCCGTTCGGCGTAATCGGGCGTACCCGCATCGCGCACGGGGGGCGCAAATTCCACCGATCGGCTCGCCGGATTGGTGACATACCGCCCCACGATATCGCGGCGCAACTGCGCCAGCTCGCTCTTGCTCTCGCCCTTGTCGGGGATCAGCAACACGTCGGCACGGTTAAGTGCATTGATGGCCTGGATGGTGACATGCTCCGGATTGCCGGTGCCGACGCCCACGAGCAGAATGGTCTTCACAGCTTGCTTTCGGGCTCTTCGTCGGCGGTGGCGGCGAGGAAATCGCCCAGCCGGTCCAGCCGCTTGACCCAATTGGTGCGGCGCTCGTTGATCCACTGCTCGGCCTGGCTCAACGCCTCCGCCTCGATGCGCACCGTGCGCACCCGCCCGACCTTTTCCGAACTGACCAGCCCGCTGGCCTCCAGCATCTGCAAATGCTGCACCACCGCCGGCAAGCTCATCGCGAACGGCCTGGCCAATTCGCTGACCGACACGGGACCCTGGCTGAGACGCTCCACCATGCCCCGTCGCGTCGGATCGGCCAGAGCCTGGAACATGAGGTCGAGATTCGGATGCGACTGTTGGTTAAGCATAGTCTTAACTAACAATTCTGTCCCATTATGTCAATGCGAATGCGCGTGAACCTGCGGCACCGCCTGGGGCAGGGGGCAGGTGCCAACCGAACCGCGCCAGTCGATTTCCACCGTGGCATGCCCGATGGCGTAGCGCTCCGCCAGCACCGCCTTGACCCGCTCGGTCGTCGCCGCCGCGTCGGCGCCGTCGGCGAGCGACAGTTCCAGCGTGGCCGCCGGCTTGCCCGAGGTGATCGACCAGATATGCATGTGCGAAATCGCCTTGACGCCCTCGACCGAGGACAGCGCGCCGCGCACCTCATCGACCACGACATTGCCCGGCACACCCTCCATCAGGATATTGAGCGAACTCTTCAGCAACGCCCAGCCGCTGCGCAGGATCAGCGCCGACAGCAGCACCGACAGGATCGGATCGATCGGCGTCCAGCCGGTCAACCAGATCACGATCGCCGCGCCGATGGCTGCCACCGAGCCCAGCAAGTCGCCCACCACATGCAGCATGGCGCCCTTGATATTGATGTGCTCCTTGTCGCCGCGCGTCAGGATAAAAAACACCAATCCGTTGACGACGAGCCCCGCAACCGCGACCGCCAGCATGGGGCCGGCCAGGATATGACCCTCGCCCGACAGCAGCCGCATCGCCGCCTCGTAGACAATCCACACCGTCAATCCAAGCAGCGCCAGCGCGTTGACAAACCCCGCCACCACTTCGAACCGCAGATAGCCAAACGTCCGCTTGCCATCCGAGGCGCGACGCCCGAGCCGAAACCCGGTCCAGGCCAGCGCCAGCGCCGCGGCATCGGTCAGCATGTGCCCGGCATCGGCAATCAGCGCCAGCGAGCCCGACATGGCACCGCCGATGATTTCCACCACCATGAACCCCGCCGTCAGCACCAGCCCGGCCAGCACCACCTTTTCGTTGGTGTTGCTGACGGCAGGCGCGTGGCTATGCCCCTCATGGCCATGATCATGGCCAGCGTGATCATCCCCCCCATGGTCGTGCCCAGAATGGTCATGGTCGTGGGTGCTGTGGTCGTGAGCGGTCATGGTCGATCCGTTTTGCTTCGTGACATATGAATACACGTTCATATGATTTGTTCAACCCACGCACTGTTCTGCGGCGAAAAACTCTGGCGCTCCGGCGGGCTTGACCTTCCCACGGGTCAACACCGCACAACCGCCGCACCATCCTAAAAGGAGAACGCCCATGAAACCCCTGCTGCTCGCATCCGCTCTCATCCTGGCCCTCGTTCTGCCCGCCGCGGCGCAGGAGATGAAGATGGATCATGGCGCCATGGCCACCGATAGTGCCGCGACCACGGCCTACAAGGCCGCCAACATGGATATGCATTCCGCTATGGAGATCGACTATTCGGGCGACGCCGATATCGATTTCGTCCGCGGCATGATTCCCCATCATCAGGGCGCTATCGCCATGGCCAAGATCGTGCTGGAGCACGGCGCCGACCCCGAGATCAAGAAACTGGCGCAGGAGATCATCACTGCCCAGGAAAGCGAAATCGCCTGGATGCAGGACTGGCTGACGAAACATCCAGCGAAATAAGAAGCCGCCTTCCCAAGGACCAAGCTCTCCCACTCACACGCCCCCGGCGTCATTCCCGCGAACGCGGGAACCCATTCTCTCCCGATCAGCCGAGAATGGGTTCCGCCTGCGCGGGAATGACGCCGTGGGGTATGGAAAGCGAAGTCCAGCTACCGCTCATACCCCGGCCGGCTAACGGAGTTCCGCACAATCAACTCGGCGCGAAGCAGCACTTCCGGTTCCTTCGGTGGCTTGCCTTCCAGCAGCGCCAGCAGCAAGTCCATCGCCTTCTCGCCAATTTTCAGTCGCGGCTGCTTCATCGTCGTCAGCGCGGGCGTCACAAAGCTGGCGAAGGAAATATCGTCGAAGCCCATGATCGAAAAATCACGCGGCAGGTCATACTTGCGCGTGTTGAGCGAAATGATCACCCCAAGCGCCGTCGCGTCGTTGACGCAGAGGAACGCGCTCGGCAGCACGTCGCGCACGAACATATGCTCGGCCGCCGCACGCCCGCTTTCCGTCGTGCCGTCCCCATCCAGGATCATGCGTGGATCGACCTCGATCCTGGCTGCCTGCAGCGCCGCGCGATACCCCTTTTCGCGCAACATGTTGACCGCCTTGCTGGTCGAGTGCCCGATAAAGGCGATGCGGCGGTGCCCCTGTGAAATCAGATGCTCGGTGGCCACCCGCGAGCCCTCGAAATTGTCCACCCCAACGAACGGCACGTCCGCATTGGCCACCGGCTCGTTGACCGCCACCATCGCCGGCAGCCGCGCTTCGCCACCCTCCTGGCCGAAGCCATAGGGCAAGTGGCCGGTGAACAGGATCAACCCGTCGGCCTGGTTGGAACTGATGAAGCGCAGATAGTCGGTCTCGCGGGTCGGATCGTTTTGCGTATTGCCGATCAGCACCCCATACCCGCGCTTGCTGGCCTCGGTTTCCAGCCCGACCAAAATATTGGAAAAGTTTGGGTCGCCCACGTCGGGCGCCAGAATCAGGATCATTTTGCTGCGCCGCATCCGCAGCGAGCGCGCCATGGCATTGGTGGTGTAGCCGGTCTTGGCGACCGCCTCCGTCACCTTGCGGCGCGTGGCGTCGGCCACCTTGGTCGGCTCGTTGATAGCCCGGCTGACCGTGGCGATCGACACGCCGGCCAGCGCCGCGACATCCTCGATGGTGGCCAGTTTCTGGTGCTGCACGCTGCGCTCCACCCCGCGCGGTCTCGTGTCGGGTTGGGGCACCCATCGCGGCGCGAGCCTCTTAGCAGGCCCTTTAAACCGCGCGACATCAATTGTGCGAGGCTTATACAGATTTGCCTCTATGTAAACCTTTACATGATTCATGAAAACCTTTACATCGATGATCACGGGACGAATGAGCAGGCGCCAAGCCAGCCGCGTCAGGGGAGGGGTTCAGGTCAATGGCGAGCAGTGTCGGCGAAAGCGCGCCCATCATTTTGGCCGCCAGCCGCGTCAGCAAATCCTTCGGCGAAATCCCGGTGCTGTTCAGCATCGACTTCGATATTCGCCCCGGTGAAGTGCATGCCGTCATCGGCGAAAATGGCGCCGGCAAGTCGACGCTGATCAAGATCCTGTCCGGCCTCGAACAGCCCACTTCTGGCTCTATCATCTATGACGGTGAGACCGTGGTACTGCCGCCCAATGGCGCCGCCGAAGCCATGGGCATCGTCCTCATCCACCAGGAAATGAACCTGGCCGAACACCTGACGGTGGCGGACTCGATCTTTCTCGGCCGCGAACTCAAGAAATTCGGCTTCCTCGACGTCCGCGAGATGCGCAAGCGCGCCGCTGCGGTCATGGAAACGCTGCACGTCCATGTCGATCCAGACGCGCGCATCAATACGCTCTCGGTCGCCGACAAGCAGATGGTGGAGATCGCCAAGGCCATCAGTCGCGACGCTCGCGTGCTGATCATGGACGAGCCGACAGCCGTGCTGTCCGTCGGTGAAACCCAGACGCTGTTCGAGCAGATCCGCCGCCTCACAGCGCGCGGCGTCGCGGTGATCTTCATCTCCCACAAGCTTAACGAAATCATGGAACTGGCCCAGCGCGTCACCGTGCTGCGCGACGGCCAGTTGATCGCCACCGTGGGCACCGAGGCGCTGACGCCAGACTCCATCGCCCAGATGATGGTTGGCCGCGAATTGTCCAACCTTTATCCGCCCAAGCACGAGCCCGATGTCGACGCGCCCGCCGTCCTCACCGTGCGCAATCTCAGCGCCGCTGGCGTCAGCGATGTCTCCTTCGACCTGCGCCGTGGCGAAATCCTTGGCTTTGCCGGGCTGATCGGCTCCGGTCGCACAGCTGTGGCCGAAGCGATTGTCGGCCTGACCCACCGCACCGGCGGCGATATCACGCTTGACGGCAAGCCGGTCGATTTCACCCGGGTGGTCCAGTCGGTCGATGCCGGCCTCGCTTACATGACCAAGGACCGCAAGGGTAAGGGCCTGCTGCTCAATATGGGCCTGCGCCCCAACCTGACCCTGCTGACGGTCAAGAAACACCTCCGCGCCGGCTTCCTCGATAGCGCCAGCGAAACGCGCGCGCTCGAACGCGCCGTCCGCCGCTTCGACATCCGCGCCCGCGACGCCTCCGTCGCCGTCGGCCGCCTCTCGGGCGGCAATCAGCAAAAGCTGATGCTGGGCAAGACCATGGAGAGCGAGCCCGACATCATCATCATGGATGAGCCGACGCGCGGCATCGATGTGGGCACCAAGCAGCAGATTTATCACATCATCGCGGCGCTCGCCGCCGAGGGTAAGTCAATCATCCTCATCTCCTCGGAGCTGCAGGAAGTGATCGGCCTCAGTCATCGCGTGGTGGTCATGCGCGGAGGGCGCCTGGCTGGCGTGCTCGAAGGCGCCGAGATCACCGAGTCCGAAATCATGCGGTACGCCGCGGGCATCAAGCAGAGTGGAAACGATGAGCGCATCAGCGCCTGATACAGCGGCAAAGCCCCGGCGTGGCTTCCGCATTGATTTGAAAACAGCCGGCCCGCTGCTGGCGCTGGCTCTGCTGGTGCTGCTCGGCATCACGCTTAACGAGAATTTCCTGAGCTACAGCAACCTCACCAACGTGCTGGCGCGCTCGTCCTTCATCGGCATCATCGCCATCGGCGCCACCTTCGTCATCACCGCCGGTGGGCTCGACCTGTCCGTCGGCTCGATGGCCGCGGTCATTGCCGGCGTCATGATCATGGTGATGAACTGGCTGATCCCCACCATGGGTATCGGCTGGGGCGTGGTCCTCGCCGGCATGTTGGCGGGAATCCTGCTCGGCGGCGTCGCGGGCGTCTTCAACGGCTTGATGATTACCCGTGGCCGCATCGAAGCCTTCATCGTCACGCTGGGCACCATGGGCATTTTCCGCTCGCTGGTCACCTTCCTCGCCAATGGCGGCACGCTGTCGCTCAATTTCAACGTCGCCGACGTCTACCGGCCGGTCTATTACGATGGCGTTCTGGGCGTGCCGTGGCCGATCATCGTCTTCGCCGTGGTGGCGATTGCCGGCGAAATCGTCATGCGCCGCACCGCCTTCGGCCGCTACTGCGCCGCCATCGGCTCCAGCGAGCAGGTCGCCCGCTATTCCTCGATCAACGTCGATAACGTGCGCCTGCTGACCTACATCCTGCAGGGCGTGCTCGTCGGCGTCGCCGTGCTGCTCTATGTGCCGCGCCTTGGCTCGGCCTCCAGCACCACCGGCGTGCTCTGGGAACTCGAAGCCATTGCCGGCGTGATCATCGGCGGCACCACCCTCAAGGGCGGCTATGGCCGCATCTGGGGTACCGTGGTTGGCGTCGTCATCCTCGGCCTCATCGGCAACATTCTCAACCTGCAAAGCCTGATCAGCCCCTACCTCAATGGGGCGTTCCAGGGCGTCATCATCATTCTCGCCGTGCTGCTGCAGCGCGAACGCCGCACCAGTTAAGCGACCACAATTTTACATCGCCCAAAACGGGCACTTACGGGAGGACTGCAATGAAACTGGCAAAAACTCTATTGGCGGCGGCGGTTGTCGTCGGCAGCCTCGGCGGCATCGCCGTGGCACAGGACAAGGTCGTTATCGGCGTTTCCGTACCGGCTGCCGATCACGGCTGGACCGGCGGCGTCAACTATTTTGCCCAGCAGGCTATCGATCGCCTCAAGGTGACCTATCCGAACGCCGAATTCGTCTTCGCTTCGGCCCCTGATGCGCCCAAGCAGATCGCCGATATCGAAGACATGGTCGCCACCCGCGGCATCGATGCGCTCGTTATCCTGCCCGGCGATCCGGACGCGATGACCTCGGCCATCAAGCAGGTCAAGGACGCCGGCAAGTTCGTCACCGTCGTTGATCGCCAGCTCTCGATCAATGGCGTGGAAAACCTCTACGTCGCCGGTGACAATCCGGGCCTCGGCGCCAATGCGGCTGCCTACTTCAAGGAAGCTCTGCCGGATGGCGGCAATATCGTCATCCTGCGCGGCCTGCCGATCCCGATCGACCAGCAGCGCTTCGACGGCTTCATGGCCGGCATCAAAGACACCAATCTGAAGGTGCTGGACGACGAATTCGCCAACTGGAACCGCGATGACGGCTTCAAGGTGATGCAGGACTTCCTGACCCGCTTCCCCGATATCAAGGGTGTGTGGACCCAGGACGACGACATCTCCCTGGGCGCTATCGAAGCCATCAAGCAGGCTGGCCGTGACAAGGACATGTTCGTCGTGGGCGGCGCCGGCATGCAGCAGATCATCCAGGCCGTCGCCGCTGGCGACAAGCTGACCCCCGTCGACGTCAGCTACAGCCCGGCCATGATCGCCACCGCCATCGAGCTGACCACTGCGCACCTCGTCAGCGGCGTTCAGGTTTCGGGCCGTTACGTGCTCGACTCGACCCTGATCACCAAGGACAACGCAGCCGGTTTCCTCGACGCCTCCAGCCCATTCTGATCGGGCAGGATCAGAGTACGGAAAGGGCGCCTTGGGGCGCCCTTTCTTTTTGTGCAGATACCTCAGAGATCCCTACACCGCCTCCGGCGTATACCCCGCTTCGCGAATAGCCTCGGCGCCCTTCGCCGCATCCCCCACGAACTCCGCCCGATGCGTCGCCAGATCTACCGAAACCTCTGCCCCTGGAAATGCCTCCTCCAGCGCCCGCTTCACCGTCCCGACGCAGTGACCACACGTCATGTCGTTCACTGCAAAAACCGTCTTCCCGCTCATCTCAATGTCCTTTCGTCTTGATTGCTTCGCCCGCCAGATCGTCCAGGATCGGGCAATTCGGCCGCTCGTCGCCGCCGCAGCAATGGGCCAGGTGTTTCAGCGTCTTCACCATGCTTTGCAGCTCGACGATCTTGGTTTCCAGCGCCCCGATATGGCCTGTGGCGATGGCCTTGACCTCGGCGCTGGCGCGCTCCTTGTCCTGCCACAGCCCCAGCAGCGTCGCCGTCTCCTCCACCGAGAACCCCAGCGTTCTTGCGCGCTTGACGAAGCGCAACGTGTGCACCTCGTCGCTGCTATAAACCCGGTAATTGCTCTCGGTGCGCAGCGGCGCCCGGATCAGCCCGATGGATTCGTAGTAGCGGATCATCTTGGCCGACACGCCCGTGGCGCTCGAGGCCTCTCCGATATTCATAGCTTTGCTCCTTTCACGCCACGCAGGCGTTGCGCATTGCCCACCACGAAGACGCTCGACAGCGCCATCGCCCCGGCCCCGATCATCGGCGACAGCAGGATGCCGAAAGCCGGGAACAACACCCCCGCCGCCACCGGGATCAACACCACGTTGTAGCCAAACGCCCAGAACAGGTTTTCCCAGATGTTCTTCATCGTCGCCCGGCTCACCGCGATGGCATCGAGCACACCCTTCAGATCGCCGCCCAGCAGCACCACGTCGGCGCTCTCGATCGCCGCATCCGTACCCGTCCCAACCGCGATCCCGATATCGGCCGCCGCCAAAGCCGGCGCATCATTGATCCCGTCCCCCACATAGGCGACCTTTCGGTCCCCCTCACGCAACGAGTTCAGCGCTTCGATCTTGCCCGCTGGCAAAACTTCCGCCCGCACTTCATCAATGCCCAACTGCCGCGCAATGGCTTCAGCCGTGCGCCGATTATCGCCCGAGATCATCGCCGTCTTGATGCCCTTGGCATGCAGCGCCGCGATCACCGCCTTGCTGCTTGGCTTGATCGTATCGGCCACCACGATTGCCGCGGCCAGCTTGTCGTCAATCACCGCAAACACCGGCGTCTTGCCCTCATCGGCCAGCTTTTGTGTCGCGGCGTCGAAATCGGCGAAATCGAGATGCGCGAACTGCCGCTGCGCCCCGATGGCGACCAGCCGTCCGTCCACGCGGGCCTGCACACCCCGGCCCGGCAAGGAATTGAACTCCGTCACCTCACCTAGCCGCAGCCCAGCCTTCTCCGCCGCCGCCACGATGGCCGCACCGATTGGATGTTCCGACCGCGCCTCCACCGCCGCCACCAGCGCCAGCACCTCGTCATGCTCGAAATCATCATCGAGAATGATGTCGGTCAGCTCCGGCTTGCCCTTGGTCAGCGTCCCGGTCTTGTCGAACGCCACCACCGTCACGTCGCGCAACTGTTGCAGCGCTTCGCTCTTGCGGAACAGCACGCCCAGCTCAGCCGCGCGGCCCGTGCCGACCATGATCGAGGTCGGCGTCGCCAGTCCCATGGCACACGGGCAGGCGATGATCAGCACCGCGACCGCATTGACCATGCCGAACACATAAGCCGGCTCCGGCCCCCAAATCGTCCACACACCAAAGGTCGCCACTGCCAAGGCGATCACCGCCGGCACGAACCAAAGGGTGATCTTGTCCACGACCGCCTGGATCGGCAACTTGCCGCCCTGCGCTTCCTCCACCATGCGGATGATCTGCGCCAGCATGGTGTCCCCGCCCACCTTGGTGGCGCGGAAATTGAAGCTGCCCGAGGTATTCAGCGTGCCGCCGACCACCAGCGCGCCGACGCCCTTGGAGACGGGCAGGGGCTCACCCGAAATCATGGATTCATCGATATTGCTCTGCCCGTCGACAATCTCGCCATCGGTGGCGATCTTCTCGCCGGGACGCACCACGATGATATCCCCGGCCACGACCTGCTCGATCGGCAGTTCAACAGTTTGCCCGTTCCGCTGCACCCGCGCCGTCTTGGCCTGCTCGCGCACCAGCCGTTGAATAGCTTCGCCGGTGCGCCCCTTGGCCAGCGCTTCAAGCAACCGCCCGACCAGGATCAGCGTCACGATCACGGTGGCCGATTCGTAATAGACATATTGCGTCTGCGCCGGCAGCCATTGCGGCGCGAACGTCACCACCACCGAGAACAGGTAAGCCGCGCCGGCCCCCAGCGCGACCAGCGAGTTCATCTCCGGCGCCCCGCGCAGCAGCGCCGGAATACCGATCTTGAAAAAGCGCCAGCCGGGCACGAACAGAACGATGCTGGCCACCACGAAATACGCAATATACAGCGCCTGCTGCGGCACCAGGCTCAGCAGCGCCATGTGGAAGTCCATGAAGAAATGGCTGCCCATTTCCAGCACGAACAGCGGCAGCGTCAGCACCGCGGCGATTGTCACGTCGCGCTTGAGCACGCCGGCGTCCTCGTCATGGTGCTGGTGGCCGCCATGCATATGCTGGCTGTGATCGGTCTGCTTGCCCGTATAGCCGGCCTTTTCGATTGCCTTGAGCAGCGCGTCCACATTGCTGGTATCGGCCAGTTGCACGGTGGCGCGCTCGGTCGCCAGGTTGACCGATGCGGCGGTCACCGATGGCACCTTGAGCAGCGCCTTTTCCACCCGCGACACGCAGGAGGCACAGGTCATGCCCTCGATATCGATGGAAATGGGTCGGGTTTTTAGCTCTATGTCAGTCATGATTTCACCTCGTCCCACAGCATATAGAGGTTCCCATCATGGGAAGGTCAAGGGCCAGGGCGAGGATTAGCGGATTAACCGGATTAAGGGTGCGTTAACCTTCGAATAGTGCATAGCTGGGCTGACGTAACTCTATCTACTCGGTCGGCAATAACGGCCCTAGATATAAGTCACCAAACAGAAGGGGAAATTGAAATGAACATCCGCCAGAAACTTGCCCAGTTCGCTCAGTATCAGCAGACCGTGCGTGAGCTCAACGCTCTCGACAACCGCCAGCTCCACGATCTCGGCATCAGCCGCACCGATATCAAGGCTGTTGCCCGCGCTGCTCGCTAAGCCGAACACTCTCTACCAAAGCTGAAGATGAAGGCGTCCATTCGGGCGCCTTTTGTCTTTTCAGGACTCTAAAACCTGAATCCAGTGTGAACGTCCTGCCTCATTCCTGTGCACCAAATGCATAATAGATGTGCATAGAGTCCATCTTCTAATCACGACCCCACGGCTATAGATAAGGGCCATCAACCGAAGGGGAAATGAAAATGACCATCCGCCAACGCCTTGCACAATTCGCCCAGTATCAGCGCACGATGCGCGAGCTCAGCAACCTCGACAACCGCCAGCTCAACGACCTGGGCATCACCCGCGCCGATTTCAAGGCGATTGCTACCGGCAAGCTTGCTCAGTAATCACTGCTGATTTTAGTGCTGTAGATGAAGGCGTCCATGCGGGCGCCTTTTGTCTTTTCTGGGATCAGCGGATCACATCCGCCGGCTTCGCTTCCAGCGCCGCAATCGCGTCCTCAGGCTTCATGCGCACCTGTAAGCCGCGCTTCCCGCCATTCATGAAAATCTCTTCAAGCAGCACCACGGTTTCTTCGATCACCGTGGGCACCTTGCGCTTCTGCCCGAACGGGCTGATGCCGCCGACCTTGTAGCCTGTCAGCCGCTCGGCATCGACGGGCTTCATCATTGCCGCATGCTTGCCGCCAACGGAAGCGGCGAGCTTTTTCATATTCACTTCCTCGTCCGACGGCACCACGACACAAACCGGCTTGCCGTCGACTTCGGCCATCAGGGTCTTGAATACCACGCCGGGCTCCACGCCCATGGCCTCGGCCGCCTGCAGTCCGACGCGGTCAGCATTCGGGTCGTAATCGTAACTGGCCAGCGTGAAGGGCAGGCCCGTTTTGGTAATGGCGACGGTGGCGGGCGTGGTCTTGTGCATCGCCCATTTCTAGCCGATTGCGCCACCCGATCAAGCGGCGCACTACCAGCGGCGCTCGGTGAAAGTCAGCTTGTCGAGGCCAAGATCACGCTGCAAACTCTCCGAGGCAAACCGCAAATCGACCGTTGCTCGCCGCTGACGGCGGGTCGGGCGGGCGTCCAGCCACGCCTTGACGCGGGCGAGCAGGGTGGGCTTGCAGGGCTGGGCATGAGATGATGCAATCAAGGTCATAGCTCTAACGGCCCTTATGCCGGGCCGCCTCCTATCCATTCCGATGCACCAGATTTATGGCTAACCAGGCTGTTTATCCAATCGAAGCTCGACTACCATGCATAAGGAGAGGTTATGCATCATGAGCCAGTCGCTGCCGCCATTAACCGCCATCCGCGCCTTCGAGGCGACGGCCCGTCACCTCAGTTTCACCAGGGCCGCCGACGAGTTGGGCATGACGCAGGCCGCCGTCAGCTACCAGATCAAACTGCTCGAGGAGCGGGTGGGCGCTCCCTTGTTTCTCCGCAAGCCGCGCCAGATCGCGCTCAGCGAGCTGGGCGCAAAACTGGCCCCCGAAGTGACGCGGGCCTTCGATACAATGCGCGAGGCTTTCGCCGATACGCGCGGCCGCGCCGACGGCACGCTCGCCATTTCCTCGGTGCCCATCTTTGCCAGCCATTGGCTGGCGCAGAACGTCGGCCTGTTCCAGGTCGATCATCCCGACATTGCGGTGCGTATCGAAAGCGATGTGCGGCTGACCGATTTTGCCGCTGACGAGATCGACGTGGTCATCCGTGGCACGCGCAAAATCCTGCCCGGCCTGGTCGGCCACCTGCTGATCAAGGCCGATTTTACCCCCATGCTCAGCCCCGGCTTGGCCGCGACCATCGGCGGTATTCGCGAACCGGCGGACCTGTTGAAACTGCCCTTCGTCAACAGCGGGGACGACTGGTTCGAGCTGTGGTTCGAACAGGCCGGTGTCAAGGATCGCACCGTGCCCCAACGGCCAATTAGCCTTTTGGGATCGCAGAATCTGGAGGCCGCCGCAGCCATTGCCGGACGCGGTATTGCCATGCTGTCTGCCGGGTTCTACCGCGATGAACTGGCCTCCGGGCGCCTCATCCAGCCCTTCGACCTGCTGGCCACCGATGGCCATGGCTATTATCTGGTCTATCCCGAGACCCGGCGCAACTCCCCCAAGATCCGCGCCTTCCGTGATTGGATCGTGGCGGCCACCGCCCCGCTTCGCGCGGAGGGCTAATCAAGCGAAAATCGCCCGCTCCCGCGCCACGACTTCGCTCAGGAATTCGGCCACGACAGCCACCCTGCGGATCATCCGCAGATCCTCGTGCACCACGGTCCAATAGCTGCGCTTGAGCGTGTGCTCTGCCAGCACCGGCACCAGCGCCGCGTCGCCCCGTGCCATGAAGCCGTGCAGAATGCCGATTCCCGCGCCCGCCCGAACCGCCTCGGTCTGCCCCATGGCCGACGACACCGCAATGCTGGAGCGCCAGTCCTTGAGGAACTCGGCCGTGTAGTCGAGTGATGCGGTGAACAACAAATCCTCCACGTACCCCACCAGCCGATGCCGCCCCAGATCGGCCAGCGTCCTTGGCTCACCATGCCGCGCCAGATAATCCGCCGAAGCATACAGCCCCAGCCGATAATCGGTCAGCTTGAGCGCCACCAGTCGCCCTTCGCTCGGCCGCTCCAGCGTCACCGCGATATCCGCCTCCCGCCGCGACAGCGAAAACGTGCGCGGCACCGGCACCAGCTCGATCCGCAACCCCTGATGCCGCTCCACCAGTTCCCCAATACGCGGCGCCAGAAACGCGACCCCAAACCCATCCGGCGCCCCGACCCGCACCGTCCCCGCAATCCCGCTATCGGCCCCCGCTGCCTCGCGCGCCGCCAGCATCTCGCTTTCGATCCGCTCGGCATGGATAAGAAATTTTTCCCCCTCCGATGAAAGGTCGCTGCCATTGGTCTTGCGCACGAACAGCCGCGCGCCCAGCGCTTCCTCCAGCGCGGTCAGCCGCCGCGCCACGGTGGCATGGTTCAGCGCCAGCGCCTTCGCGGCCCCCAGAATTTGTCCCTGCCGCGCCACGGCCAGGAAAATCCGCACGTCGTCCCAATTCATCGCGCTACACTTTCCGCACAACCGATGGCAAATCTATCGTGTTGCCCCGCAAAATTTATAGCCTCATGACTCCTCCCCAACAAGAGGAGCTCTTATGCGCACCATCGGCCATTTCATCGACGGCGTCGAAACCACCGGCCACAGTGCCGAATACCAAGACGTGTTCAACCCTGCGACCGGCGAAGTGCAGGCCCGCCTGGCCCTCGCCACCGAGGCCGATCTGGACGCCGCCGTCGCCTCGGCCCTCGCCGCGCAACCCGGCTGGGCCGCCACCAATCCGCAGCGCCGGGCCCGGGTGTTCTTCAACTTTGTGGCCCTGCTCAATCGCGATATGGACGCCCTGGCCGAACTGCTCAGTGCTGAACACGGCAAGACCTTCGACGACGCCAAGGGCGACATCATGCGCGGCCTCGAAGTGGCTGAATTCGTCACCGGCGGCCCGCACCTGCTCAAGGGCGAATTCACCGAAGGCGCCGGCCCGGGCATCGACATGTATTCCATGCGCCAGCCGGTCGGCGTCGGTGCCGGCATCACGCCGTTCAATTTCCCCGCGATGATCCCGCTCTGGATGCTCTGCCCCGCGATCATGGCCGGCAACGCGTTCATCCTCAAGCCCTCCGAGCGCGACCCCTCCGTGCCCGTCAAGCTGGCCGAACTGATGCTCGAAGCCGGCCTGCCCAAGGGCATTCTCAACGTCGTCCACGGCGGCAAGCCCACCGTCGACGGCATCCTCGCCCATGAGGGCATCGCCGCCGTCTCCTTCGTCGGCTCCACCCCTATTGCCCGCTATGTCTATGCAACCGCCGCCGCCCACGGCAAGCGCGTCCAGGCCTTTGGCGGCGCCAAGAACCACATGATCATCATGCCCGATGCGGACATGGAAAAGGCCGCCGATGCGCTGATGGGCGCCGGCTATGGCGCCGCCGGCGAGCGCTGCATGGCAGTCTCCATCGCGGTCCCCGTGGGCGACGCCACCGCCGACAAGATCATCGCCGCGCTGCGTCCGCGCATCGAAAAGCTCAAGGTCGGCCCCGCCACCGACCGGGCCACCGAGATGGGTCCGCTCATCACCGCCGCCGCCAAGGAACGCGTCCTCGGTCTCATCGACAAGGGCGTGGAGCAGGGCGCAACCCTGGCCGTCGATGGCCGCGGCCTCTCGCTGCAGGGCTATGAAGGCGGCTACTTCGTCGGCGCGACACTGTTCGACAACGTCACCGCCGATATGGACATCTACAATGAAGAAATCTTCGGCCCGGTCCTCTCGGTGGTGCGCACCAAGACCTACGAGGAAGCGCTCAAGCTGACCATGGACAACCCCTATGGCAACGGCACCGCCATCTTCACCCGCGACGGCGACGCCGCCCGCGATTTCGCCACGCGCGTGAATGTGGGCATGGTGGGCATCAACGTCCCGGTCCCTGTGCCTGTCGCCTATCACAGCTTCGGCGGCTGGAAGGCCAGCTCGTTCGGTGACCTCAACCAGTATGGCACCGACTCGATCCGGTTCTGGACGCAGATCAAGACCGTCACCGCCCGCTGGCCATCCGGCATCAAGGACGGCGCGGAATTTCAGATGCCGGTGATGAAGTAGGGCGGCGCACACGACCTTCACCTCTCCCTGGGGGGAGAGGTGAAGGTCGTGTGCGCCGGGTGAGGGGGCCTTTACTGGGCTCGGTGTTTGAGAAAGGCCCCCTCACCCGCCCCGAAGGCGGGTCGACCTCTCCCCCAAAGGGAGAGGTGACAAAAGGCCCGGTGATCTCTCACCGGGCCTCCGTATTTCATCCAAGGTCAGCAGATCAAACGATCCCGCTCGACCCCGCCTCGATCGCCGGCCGGATCGCCCCGACCTTCGCCCGATACCCAGCCTGACGATACGCCGCCACCGGATCGATCGCGCCGCCAGCTTCCAGCCGTGCCATCGCCAGGATCGGCTCGACATCCGTGCGGAACGCCTGCTTCAGCGTCTGCGTCGCAGCCAGCGCGTCATTGCCGGTCTGATAGCCTTCCAGCGCCTTGCGATCAACAATCAGCGACTGCGCATAGGCGCGCTGAACTTCGGTGGCGCTCAGCATCAGCGACTCGATCGGATCGGTGACATTGTGCGACTGGTCCAGCATGTGCGCCGGGTTGAAATCGGGATACCGGTTCTCGGCATCCACCAGCTCGTTGAACACCAGGAACAGCCGATACGGATCGATCGAGCCCGCATCCAGATCGTCATCGCCATACTTGCTGTCGTTGAAGTGGAAGCCACCCAGCTTCCCAAACTGCGCCAGCCGCGCCACGATCATCTCGATATTCACATTCGGCGCATGATGCCCCAGATCGACCAGGCAATACGCCTTGTCGCCGAGTTCCTTGGCGATCAGGTAATTGGTGCCCCAGTCCTGCACCACCGTCGAATAGAACGCCGGCTCATACATCTTGTGTTCGGTGTAGAGCCGCCAATCGTCCGGCAGCTCGGCATAGATCGACTTCATCGCCTCGAGATAGAACTCGAACTGCTTGGTGAAATTGACCTGCCCGGGGAAGTTCGAACCATCCCCGATCCACACCGTCAGCGCCTTAGAGCCGATGGTCTGGCCGATCTCGATGCATTCCAGATTATGCTCGATCGCCTGGCTGCGCGTCTCTGCCTGATAAGCCGCCAGCGAGCCGAACTTGTAGCTCTGCAACTGCCCCTTGGCATCGGCAAAGGTGTTGGAATTCATCGCATCAAAGCCCAGGCCAAACCGCGATGCTGCCTGCTTGAGCCGATTGGGATCGGCCTTGTCCCACGGAATATGCAGCGACACAGTCTTGGTCGCCTGCGTCAACTGGGCGATGACGGCGCAATCCTCGATCTTGTCGAAAATATCGCGCGGCTCGCCAATGCCGGGGAAGCGGGCAAAGCGCGTCCCGCCGGTGCCGACACCCCAGGACGGGACGGCCACCGAAAACGCCGCGATCTTGGCCTTGATGTCGTCGATAGCGACCCCGCGCCGGTCAAGCCGCTCGCCAAGCGTGTCATAGTCGACATTGAGGTCGGCCAAGCGCTCGGCGTTGCTGGCTTCGACGGTGGATTGGTCGATGATGGTATCGGTCATGTGTTTCCTCCCTAATGGCCGCCCCACCGATAGGCCCCCTCACCCGGCCCAAGAGGGCCGACCTCTCCCCCAAAGGGAGAGGTGAAGAGGCGCTCGATGCCCACCTCTCCCTTTGGGGGAGAGGTCGCCGCATAACGGCGGGTGAGGGGGCCTTGTTGTTACTTACCGTGTGAAACTCTGCGCGTTGCCAGCGTCCACATTGATGATGTTGCCCGTCGACTTCGCCGACATGTCAGACGCCAGGAAGTAGATCGCTTCAGCGATATCTTCCGGGAACACGCTCCGCTTGAGCATCGAGCGCTGGCGATACATTTCCTCCAGGCCATCCTTGTCGGTCTTGTAGGTCGATGCGCGCTGCTCGAGCCATTCGCCCGCCCAGATCTTGGAGCCTCGCAGCACTGCGTCCGGGTTCACCGTATTGACGCGGATCTGCTCTTCCGCGCCTTCCAGCGCCAGGCACCGCGCCAGATGGATTTCCGCCGCCTTGGCCGTGCAATAAGCCGCCGCATTCGGCGAAGCGGCCAAGCCATTCTTGCTCGCCACAAACACCACATTGCCGCCGATCTTCTGCTTGCGGAACAGGCGGAAGGCCTCCCGGGAAACGAGGAAATAGCCCGTGGACAGGATGTCCATGTTCTTGTTCCACAGCTCCAGCGTCGTCTCCTCGATGGGTGCCGACGAGGCGAGGCCGGCATTGGACACCAGAATATCCAGCCCACCGAATTCCACCACCGCATGAGCGAAGCCGGCGATCACTGCGTCTTCCTTGGTCACGTTGATATTGACCGGCCGCACGAAGTCCACACCGAACGCCTTGCCGAGCTCGTCATTGGCCGCAGCCAGCGCCGTCTCGTCGATATCCGCCAGCACCACGCAGGCGCCTTCGCGCAGCAACCTGGCGGCCGTCGCCTTGCCGATGCCGCCAGCCCCGCCGGTAACCAGCGCGATCTGGCCCGCCAGCGATTTCGGCTTGGGCATCCGCGCCAGCTTGGCCTCTTCAAGCAGCCAATATTCGATATCGAAGGCTTCCTGCTCGGGCAGCCCCTGATAGGTCGAAACCGTCGAAGCGCCGCGCATCACGTTGATGGCGTTGACGTAGAACTCTCCGGAAATCCGCGCCGTCGCCTTGTCCTTGGCGAAAGTGAACATGCCCACGCCCGGCATCAAATACACCACCGCATTCGGATCGCGTACGGCCGGCGAATTGGCGTGCTTGGAGCGGTCGTAATAGGCCTGATAATCGACTCGATAGGCGGCGATGTCCTCGGGAATCTTGGCGATCACCGCGTCAACATCGGGATTGGCCGGATCGAATTCGATCACCAACGGCCGGATTTTCGTGCGCAGGAAATGGTCCGGGCACGACGTACCCAGCGCCGCCAGCGGCCGCAGATTGTTGGAATTGACGAATTCCAGCACCGCCGCCGAGTCATCGAAATGCCCCAGCTTGTGGCTGTCTTCCGAGATTAGCCCGCGAATCTTCGGCATCAGCTTGGCCGCGATGGCCCGACGCGCATCGGCATCCAGCGACTTGACCGCTTCACCACCAAAAATGGTCTTGCCCGAGGTCTGCCCTTCAAACCATTCGATCGCCTGGTTGATGATGGCGATGGTCGTTTCGTAGCATTCCTTGGGGGTGTCGCCCCAGGTGAACAGGCCATGCGACTCAAGGATCAGCCCCTTGGAGTTCGGATTCTCCTCGCAATACTTGCCCAGCCACAGGCCCAGCTCAAAACCAGGCTTCTTCCACGGCAGCCAGCCTATGGTGTCGCCAAAGATCTGCTTGGTCAGTTCCTTGGAATTGACCGATGCCGCGATGGCGATGATCGCGTCGGGATGCATGTGGTCCACATAGGCATGGTTCACATAGGCATGCAGCGGCGTATCGATCGAGGCGGCGCGCGGGTTCAGGTTGAACGTGGCGTGGGGCAGGTAGCCCACCATTTCGTCTTCATAATCCAGCCCACGATAGAGCCCCTTGAGCGCCCGCAGCTTGTCCATATAGAGCGTCGAAAAGCCGTCGAGCTTGATCGAGGCGCTGTCGCCGCCCGAACCCTTGACCCACAAAACCTCGACCGTCTCGCCCGTCAGCGGGTCCTTCTGCATGATCTTGGAGGAGGTATTGCCGCCGCCGTAATTGGTGACGCGCTTGTCGCTGCCGAGCAGGTTCGAGCGGTAGACGAGACGCTCGGGCTCGCTCATGGCGGCCGCTTTTGCGTCGTCCCAGAGGTTGGCGAGGCGCTTGGGCGCGGTGGTGGACATGGGGGCTCCTCCAAGAGATTGGCAGCAAAATTGTTGGCCGGACATGGCCACAGATCGTCGCAGGCTGTCAATCACAAACGATCAGGTTCAATCATGACGTTAGTATAACAATCAGAAACGGCAAAATCATGATTGACACTGATTGGAATTGATGGGAGCAAATGGCCAGGGAGAACGCCTTTGCACGAAACCGAGCGCCACAGAGTCATTCTGGCTGCCGTCCAATCGCGGCCGCTCGCAACCGTGACTGATTTGGTCGACATGACCGGAACGTCTGAGGCGACGATCCGTCGGGACATCGCGGCTCTGCATGTGCAGGGCCAATTGCGCCGGGTGCGCGGCGGCGCCGAGGCGGTCAATCCCCCAGAGCAGGGCGGGCTGATGGGCCGTCCGTTTTCGGTCAACGAAACCATCAACATGACCGCCAAGCGCGCCATCGCCCGCGAAGCTGCTGCTCTCTGCAAGGATGGCGAGCCGATCATCATCAATGGCGGCACCACCACCTACCAGATGGTGCATCACCTCGCCTCGCGCCGGCTCAGCGTCTTCACCAACAGCTTCGCCATCGCCGAGCACCTGATCCACAATTCGCGCAATTCCGTCGTCATTCCCGGCGGCACCGTCTATCGCGAGCAGAACGTCATTCTCTCGCCCTTCGGCGGTGTCGTTGCCAGCCACTTCTATGCGCGCAAAATGTTCATCGGCTGCCAAGGCATCGGCCAGCACGGGCTGATGGAAGCCGATCCCATGGTCGTGCAGTCCGAGCTTGGCCTGATCGGGCAGGCGGACGAGCTGATCGTGCTCGCTGACTCATCCAAATTCACCTCTCATTCGAGCCTCATCCTGTGCGGGCTCGACCGAATAGCCACCGTCATCACCGACGGCGGCATACGCGACGAAGACCGCCAAATGCTCGAAACGGCAGGCGTGCGGCTCATCGTGGCGGACACCAGCGCCCAGAGCGATCGCCAAGCCATCGCCTGAGCCAACTAAAACCAAAACTATCCCAGGGAGGGATCCTCATGAAACTGCTCAAGACTCTGGCCATCACCACCGCGCTCGCCGCGCTGTTTGCCAGCCCGGCCTTCGCCCAGACCCGCATCGCGCTGGTCGTCAAGTCGCTCGGCAACGGCTTCTTCGATGCCGCCAACAAGGGCGCCCAGGAAGCCGCCAAGGAACTCGGCGATGTCGAAGTCATCTATACCGGCCCGACCGCTGCCACTGCTGAAGCCCAGATCGAAGTCATCAACTCGCTGATCGCCCAGCAGGTCGACGCCATTGCCATCTCGGCCAACGATCCCGACGCGCTGGTTCCGGTCCTCAAGAAGGCCATGGAACGCGGCATCAAAGTGATCTCGTTCGACTCGGGCGTTGCTCCCGAAGGCCGCCAGGTTCACCTCAATCCATCCGAAACCAACCTGATCGGCGAGACCATCATCAAGCTTGCCTCCGATTATCTGCCAGATGGCGGCGACGTAGCCATCCTGTCGGCATCCTCAACCGCGACCAACCAGAATGCCTGGATCGAAGCCGCCAAGGCTGCGCTTCCCAAGGAATTCCCCAAGATCAACCTCGTCGCTACCGTTTATGGCGATGACGACTCGGTCAAGTCGACCGACGAAGCCAAGGGCCTGATCGCGTCCTACCCCAACCTCAAGGCCATCATTGCCCCGACCACCGTCGGCGTCGTGGCTGCCGCCCAGGTCGTCACCGACATGGGCCTGATCGGCAAGGTCAACGTGACCGGACTCGCTCTCCCCTCCGAGTTCAAGCAGTTCATCGACAATGGCGCGAGCCAGGCCGTTGCGCTGTGGAACCCGATCGATCTGGGCTACTCGGCCGTGATGATTGCCGATGACCTGGTCAAGGGCGGCGAAGCCAAGCCGGGCGCAACCTTGGCCATCGGCCGCATGGGCTCGATCACGCTCGACGACACCAACTCCGCCGCAATGGCGCCTCCCTTCACCTTCGACAAGTCCAACATCGAAGAATTCTCGAAGATCTATTGATCTTCTTCACCTCTCCCTCTGGGGGAGAGGTCGACGTGAAACGTCGGGTGAGGGGGCCTTTCCAAGTGTAAGAAGGCCCCCTCACCCTACCCCTCTCCCCCAAAGGGAGAGGGGACCAGATCGAGCGCGTGGCTAGTTTTCGTTCACGCGAAGGAAATCCATATGACCGCACCCGTCCTCACCCTCTCCGGCATCACCAAAACCTTCCCCGGCGTGCGGGCGCTCCACAACGTCTCGCTGGAACTCTTCGCCGGCCAGGTCACCGCCCTGATCGGCGAAAACGGCGCGGGAAAATCCACCCTGGTCAAGGTCATGACCGGCATCTACCAGCCGGACGCTGGGGAAATCACCGTCGCCGGCAAGCTCGTCACGCTCCCCACCGCCCACGCCGCCTTCGAGGCCGGCGTTACCGCCATCCACCAGGAAACCGTGCTGTTCGATGAACTGACCGTGGCTGAAAACATCTATCTCGGCCACGCGCCGCGCAATCGTTTCGGGATGATCGATTGGCGCAAGATGCGCGCCGAGGCCCGCGAGACGCTGGATTCCATGGCCGCGGGGATCGACCCCGATATCAAGCTCAAGGAACTCGGCATCGCCAAGAAGCACCTCGTTGCCGTGGCGCGGGCGCTCAGCATCGATGCCCAGATCGTCATCATGGACGAGCCGACCGCCGCCCTCAGCCAGAAGGAAATCGAGGAGCTGTACGTGCTCATCGAACTGCTCAAGCAGGACGGCAAGGCGATCCTGTTCATCTCCCACAAGTTCGATGAAATCTATCGCATCGCCGACCGCTTCACCGTCTTTCGCGATGGCGAAATGGTCGGCACCGGCCTCATCCAGGACACGACCCAAAACCAGATCGTCCAGCTAATGGTCGGCCGCTCCGTCGACCACATTTTCCCCGCCCGCAATGCGGTGATCGGCGATACCGTGTTTGAAGCCAACGGCCTCAGTCACCCCACCGAATTCGACGACATCTCCTTCGCCGTCCGCAAAGGCGAAATCCTTGGCTTCTATGGCCTCGTCGGCGCTGGCCGCAGCGAGGTCATGCAGGCCGTCTTCGGCATGACCACGCTATCCTCCGGCTCCATGACCTTGGACGGCCAACCGATCGCCCCCAAATCCGCCGCCGACGCCGTCGAAGCCGGCATCGTCTATGTCCCCGAAGAACGCGGCAAGCAGGGCGTCATCACCGGCCAGCCGATTTTCCAGAACGTGTCGCTGCCCTCGCTCAAGAAAACCTCCAGCAACGGCTTCCTGCGCGCCGCCAAAGAGTTCGACCTCGCCCGCACCTATACCGAGCGCCTCGACCTGCGCGCCTCCTCCCTCAGCCAGAACGTCTCCACCCTGTCGGGCGGCAACCAGCAGAAGGTGGTGATCGCCAAATGGCTGGCCACCAACCCCAAACTCATCATCCTCGATGAACCCACCAAGGGCATCGACATCGGCTCCAAAGCCGCCGTGCATGGCTTCATGGGTGAACTCGTCGAGCAGGGGCTGTCGGTCATCATGGTCACCTCCGAGCTGCCCGAAGTGCTCGGCATGGCCGACCGCATCGTCGTCATGCGCGAGGGCCGCATCATCGCCACCCTCGAAAACAAGGGTCTCAAGCCCGAAACCCTGGTGCGCCTCGCCGCCGGTATCGCCGAGGAAGCCGCAGCATGAACCGCCTCCTGAAACACCGCGAAATCTTCCTGGCTCTGGCCATCCTGCTGCTGCTCGTGCTGGTCACCGCGCGTTTCCCGCGCTTCGCCGCGCCCGGCAACCTGCTGACCATTTTCAACGACACCTCGATCCTGATGATGCTGGCCCTCGGCCAGATGACTGTCATCCTCACCCGCTCCATCGATCTATCCATGGCCGCCAACCTGGCGCTCACCGGCATGATCGTCGCCATGACCAACGCCGCTTTCCCCGGTGTGCCGATCCCGCTGCTCATCGCCGGCTGTGTGATCGTCGGCGGCATCCTGGGCGCGTTCAACGGCGTGCTGGTGTGGAAGCTCAATATTCCCCCCATCGTTGTGACGCTGGGCACGCTGACCATCTATCGCGGCCTGATCTTCGTCATTTCCGGCGGCGCCTGGGTCAATGCCGCCCAGATGAGCCCCGATTTCGTCGCTCTCCAACGCGGCGCCTTCCTCGGCCTGCCGATCCTCAGCTGGTTCGCCATCGTCGTCGCGCTGCTGTTCTGGCTGCTGATGACGCGCACGCCCCTCGGCCGCTCGCTCTACGCCATCGGCGTCAATCCCACAGCCTCGGTCTATACCGGCATCGATGTCGGTCGCACGAAATTCCTCGCCTTCACCATTGCGGGCGCCGTCTCGGGCCTTGCCGGGTACCTCTGGATTTCCCGCTACGTCATCGCCTCCACCGAAGTCGCCAGCGGTTATGAACTCACCATCATTGCCGCCTGCGTCATCGGCGGCGTCTCCATCGTCGGCGGCATCGGCACCGTCACCGGCGTCCTGCTTGGCGCCCTCTTCCTCGGCGTCATCAACAACGCCCTGCCGGTCATCAATATCTCGCCCTTCTGGCAAATGGCCATTTCGGGCAGCGCCATCCTCCTCGCCGTCATCCTCAACGCCCGCGGCGAACGCCAAAAAGGTCGCGTGATTTTGAAGAAGGCGGAGGGATGATGGGTCAGCGTTTGATCCACCCCCACCCTCATTCCCTCCCCACAGGGGGGAGGGAAGCCTGTTCCTTGGCTCGCTTGTTTCCGAGCAAACACCATGCTTCGATTGAGCAGAGGACGCGCAGCCATCGTCTCCCTCCCCCTTGTGGGGAGGGACGGCGCGCAGCGCCAAGGGTGGGGGTTCGTTTGAGCATCGAACGCGCGCGAGAACTCCGCAAACGCATGCCCGCACCCGAAGCCAAATTGTGGAACGCCCTGCGCGAAATCCGCCCGCTCGGCTTCCACTTCCGCCGGCAAGTCCAACTCGGCCCGTACTACGCCGACTTCGCAATTCACGCTCAACGCCTCGTCATCGAAATCGAGGGCGACACGCACGGCTCGCAGGCGACCATAGCCTATGACACCCGGCGCGACGCGCTTATCGCCTGCCAAGGCTATCGCGTGCTGCGCTTCACCAACGAGGACATCATGCGTCACCTTGATGGTGTGATGACCGTGATCTTGGGTGCGCTCGAGACCCCCACCCTCACTCCCTCCCCACAAGGGGGAGGGAAGCCCGCCCGGCGTTTGCTGGACGATGAAGGCCAATCCAAATGACCGATACCCCCGCACCCCGCCATCTCCCCAACCGCCTCGATAACCCCCTCCGCTCATCCATCCTGAGCTGGGAGAGCCTCCTCATCGCCGTGGCGGTGGTGATTTTCATCATCAATTCCTTCGCCTCGCCCTATTTCCTCAACGCCTATTCGCTGAGCGACCTGACGTTCAACTTCACCGAAAAGGCGCTGATCGCGCTGGCGATGGCATTGCTCATCATCTCGGGTGAAATCGATCTGTCGGTCGCGGCAATCATCGCGCTGGCCTCCACCCTTATGGGTTTTGCGCTGCAATTCGGCGCCGATACGCCCGTCCTCGTCGCCATCGGCATCGGCACCGGCATCCTCTGCGGCGCCTTCAATGGGTTTCTGGTCACCGGGCTCAAGCTGCCCTCGATCGTGGTCACCATCGGCACCATGAGCCTGTTCCGCGGCATTTCCTTCATCATCCTCGGCGACCAGAGCTACAAAGGCTATCCGGCCAGCTTCGCCTGGTTCGGGCAGGGCTATGTTTATTGGGTCATCTCGTTCGAGCTGGTGCTTTTCCTCGTCATGGCCGTGCTCTATTACGTGCTGCTACACCGCACCAATTTTGGCCGCCGCGTCTATGCCATCGGCAATAACGACATCGCCGCGCAATTCTCCGGCGTCCGCGTCGCCCGCACCAAGTTCATCCTGTTCTGCCTCACCGGCGTCATGAGCGGCATCGCCGCCGTGCTGCTAACCGCGCGCCTCGGCTCCACCCGCCCCTCCATCGCCGAGGGTTTCGAGCTGGAAGCCATCACCATGGTGGTGCTCGGCGGCGTGTCGATCCTTGGCGGGGCAGGGTCTATCCTCGGCGTGGTTCTGGCCGCGCTCATCGTCGGCCTCGTCACCTTCGGCCTCGGCCTGCTCAATGTGCCCGGCATCGTCATGACCATCTTCACCGGCTCGCTGCTGATCGTGGTCATCGCCCTGCCGATCCTGTTCCGGCAGTGGCGAAACCGGCGTCCAGCTTAGGACTGATAGTTTCCAACGCCGCAACGGCCACCGGCCTGCCTCCCTCCCCCTTGAGGGGAGGGATCGAGGGTGGGGTGTCGCGGGCCGCGCAAACTCAAAGCCCGCGAGATTGGCGAGCCTCCGACACCCCCACCCTAGCCCTCCCCTCAAGGGGGAGGGTACTGATCGGGGCTCTCCGGCAGCATGCCTAAACCTTCCCCGCCAAAAACGCCCCCAGCCGATCCAGCCGCGCGATCCACTCAGCTCTGCGGCTTTCGATAATCTGATGCAAAAGTGCAGCCATGGCGTCACCTCCTGATCGTTTAAGCATACGCTTAACCGATCGACGCTTCAACGCTTAAATCATCACTTAAGCGTTGGCGGCACGTGCGAATTACGCACCGCCCGCGCCATCAGCCACACCGCGAGCACTACGAACGGCGCTGCAATCGACAGCGTCATGGTCTTTTCAAAGTGCCATTCCTCCAGCGGCCCGGCCAGCAGGTAGCTCAATATCCCCAGCAGGTAATAGCTGATCGCAATCGTCGACAACCCCTCGACCGTCCGCTGCAGGTGGAACTGGCTGTTGGCCGTTTGCGCGATATTATCCAGCACCGACTTGTTCTGGATCTGCATGTCCAGCCCGATGCGCACATTGAGCAGCCCGATAGCGCGCTCGATCTTGTCCGACAGCACGCTCAGCCGCTTTTCCATCGCCGCGCAGGTGGCCAGCCCCGGATCAACCCGATTGCCAATATAATGGGTCAGGCTCGAACCGGCTCCGGTCGAGCTTTCCCGCAACCCCGCCAGCCGCGTCCGCAAAATATCCCCATAGGCATGGCTAGCGGCAAAGCGATAGCCCAGCCGCTCCGACAATTGCCCGGTCCGCACCGACAGCGCATGCAGCGCAGCTAGCGCCGTCTGCACCGTCTCCGGCGTGGTCGCGGTGGATAGCGTTTCGATCAGCGCCGTCAATTCTATCTCGGTGGAGCGCAAGGCGGGCGATTGCTCGCGCGCCAGCGGCAGGCCAAGCAGCGCCATGGTGCGATAGGTTTCCACCTCCAGCAGCCGCCGCACGATGATCGAGCGGCGCAGCACGCTCAATTGCCCGGCGGCCAGCTCGAACCGCGTGAAGTTTTCCGCGTCCGGCACGAAGTCGGTCGCCACCTGCGCGCGGCCAGTATCGAGGTCGGAGACGCAGAGGCTCGCCAGCGCGAAGCCGGGCAACAATCGTTCGGGCACCTGCGCATCCGCGATCACGTCGAGGCGCATCGCCCCAATCAGCAGGCTTTCGCCCAGCGCCTGCAGGCCGATATCCTCGGGCCAGTTCTCCATATCGTGCAGGTCGGCGCGCCAGGTCACCGTGACGAACTCGGTGTGGAATTCCCAAGTCACGTGGCGCGCGCCGATGTCGAAGCCATATTGCCGGCTGGCCACGGCGGGCGTCGGCACGCCGGCCTCGTGACAAAACTGCTCGAACCGGGCAAAAACCTTTGTCATCGCGCCAGCCTCTGGCGGCATGACAAAGACCAGCCGCCGAATACGGCCGGGGCCGGGGACGATTTCCACCGGGCGCGCGTGCACCTCGTCCATGATGGCATGGCGATAAGGATGATCGATCGGGCGCGGCAAGGCCATCTGAGTCTCCGAAAGCCAGGATGCAACGGCTGTCACATATGACAAGAGCCACGATCGTCCGGTTTGGCAATGCGACCTTCGCGCAGGCGAGACAAGGCGTCGCAGGCTCAGCCGCCCTCGATCATGGCCGCGATCGCCTGCGCTATGCCCTTGCCCCCCCTGGGCCAGCACAGCCAGAAATTCATGTCATAACGCGGGGGCAGGGCCACCTGCCGCAAGTCCCCCGCGATACGCGCCACCGAGGCCTGCGGCAGCACCGAGACGAAGCCGTGATGCAGCACCATATTGAGGATGACCGGGATCGAGTCGATTTCCACCAGCCGCACTTTCGCGCGTTCCGCGGGCGTCATGGTCTCCTCGATGATGCGGTTGATGCGCTGCCGCAACCCGCTGCGCGAACTCGGCACGGCGAGCGGTGCAGAGAGCAGGGCGGTGGTGCTATCCCCAACCGCCGCGCCCACGATGGCCAACGATGTCCGCGTAATGATCCGGCCATCGAGGTCCGGTGGCAATTCCTCGGTATCCAGCAGCGCCGCGTCGAACTGCCCGTTCTTGAGCCCGCGCAACAGGTCCTCGGCCGTAGTCGAACTCACGAACAGCGGAATCCGTGGTCGCTCGTTATGCCACCGCGCCACGAGGCTCGCCAGCAGCCGCGCTATTTCGCTTTCATACCCCAGCGGAATGACCGACCCCAGCCGCGCCGTCGCCGCGGTCTTGCGAAACCGATCCTCCGACGCCAGCGACAGCCGCCGCCACGCCTGCAGCAGCGTCGCGGCCCGTTCGGCCAGCGCCATCCCGTCGGCGGTCAACGACGAGCCATCACGGCTGCGCTCCAGCAGCACCGTGCCAAAAGCCAGCTCGAACTGTGCCAATTGCCGCGTCAACTGCGGCTGCCCCAATCCCATCACCCGTGCCGCCCGCCTGATGCTGCCCTGCGCCGCCACCTGGGTAAATCGCTCCAGCGTCTCCAGCTTGATCGTCCCGCTCGCTCCAAGCTCGCGCGCCAATAGCGCTGCCGCCGCAATTTCCGGCCCTAGCCGCACCGCCTCCAGCGTTGTCACCAGCCCGGCACCGGCGCGCTCGACCAGTTTCACCGAGATTTCGCCCTCAAGCCGCGCTATGGAAACCGCAATGCTCGATACCGGCCGGCCCAAGGCGCGCGCGGCCCCGCGCACGCTGCGCTCGCGCAGCACCACATCCATGGCGATCAGGGTCGCGGTATCCATTGTCCACCCTTTGGGCAGGCGGTGCGGTTGCCTAAGAAACCCGCATAGGCCTGTTCAACAATTGGGATATCCCATGAACCAGAACTATCCAATAGCGTGCTGATATGAACCACGTTGCGATCACGTCGACCGGTCCCGCCATTCGCCTCAACGGCAAGCCACTGAGCTTTTCCGATATTGCCCGCATCGGCGCCCGCCGCGCTCGTCTCGTCGCCGACGAAGCCGCCCTGCAGCGCGTCGCCGAAGCCCGGATCGTGGTCGAGGACGCCATCGCCGCCGGCCAGCCCGTCTACGGCTCCACCACCGGCGTCGGCGCCATGAAGGATGTGGAGTGGTCCGCCGACGAGCTTGACGCTTTCAATCTCGGTCTCGTTCGCGCCCATCATTTCGGCACCGGCGAAGCCTTCCCCGCCGACGTCATCCGCACCGCCATGGCCATTCGCGTCAACATGGCGCTGACGGGCCGCGTCGGCTGCACCGTCGATCTGGTCGAAGCCTATCTGGCCCTCCTCTCCAACGATGTCGTCCCCGTGGTGCGCCGCACCGGCTCCATCGGCTGCGCCGATATCGGCTTGATGGGCCAGATCGGCGCTGTGTTGACCGGGGCGGGGGAGGCCCAGTTCAAGGGCATCCGCATGCCCGCCGAAGACGCTCTCGCCGGTGCCGGCCTCAAGCCCTTCAAGCTCGCTCCGCGCGACAGTCTGGCCTCCATTTCCACCAACGCGGTGGGCTATGCCGCCGCCGCCAATGCCCTGCGCAGCGCCGCCGACGTCACCCGCGTTCTCCTCGCCACCGGCCTCACCACCGCCGGCGCGCTCGGCGCCTCGCGCGACCCGTGGAAGGCAGTCGCCCATGTCGGCACCGATCGCGAAGCGGGCATCGGCGCCTGGCTCTATTTCAACGCCAAGGGCTGGGACTGGCCCAGCGCTACCCACATTCAGGACCCGCTCAGCCTGCGCATGATGAGCCAGGTCTTCGCCACCGGCTTCGAAACCCTCGTCGTCGCCGGCAAGACCCTGCTCGCCGCCACCGGCCGCACCGACGACAATCCGGTCGTCGCGGGCGGTCAGGTGCTCACCTCCGGCGGTTCGCTCCCCCTCGACGTCAGCGTCTTCATGCAGACCGCCCAATTGGGCCTCACCCACATCGCCCGCAATTCGTTCAACCGCTGCGTGCTGCTCGGCAATGGTGGCCGCCGCGACCTGCCGGTCAACCTCGTCCCCCACGGCACCATCGCCACCGGTTTTGGCCCCATCATCAAGCTGGCCGGCGAGCTCTACACTCGCGTGCTGACCCTCACCAATCCCATCTCCGCCAATTCGCTCGTGGTCGCCGGTGGCCTCGAGGATGAGGCGACCTTCCTCCCCCTGATTGTCGAGCGTCTCGAGCGTCAGGTGCTGGCGCTTCGCCGCCTCGCCGCGATCGAGGGCATCCTTTCGGCCCAGGCCATGGACATCTCCCTTGACCGTCCGGGCAACGTGCCGGGCATCATCTACAACCTGGTCCGCCAGCATGCTGACAGCTATTGGCAGGACCGCCCGCTATCGGCGGAGGTGGAGGCAGTTGAACTCGCTCTGGGCTCCGATGACCTGATGAGCGAACTTATTTCCCACTCGAAGATTATGGAGTTGGACGAGTTTTTCGCCCTGGGGCCGGTTGCGTAGTATTTTCCGCCCTAGCTGAATGCCGACAAGACGATAGGTTAGGGACAGACCGGGTGGGAATCCGGACAACAAGGAGAATTCAATGCGCCTCTCTACCAAAATCCTGAGCGCCGCTCTCGCGCTCGCCATGACGGTGACCGCCGCGCAGGCCCAGGTCGTCGTTTCTTCCAAGATCGATACCGAAGGCGGGGTGATCGGCAACATCATCAAGCAGGTGCTTGAAGCCAACGACATCGCCGTCACCGACAAGATCCAGCTGGGCACCACCCCGATCGTGCGTGCCGCCATCATTGCCGGCGAAATCGACATCTATCCCGAATATACCGGCAATGGCGCTTTCTTCCTGACCCAGGAAGCCGGTGCCGATCCGCTGCTGTGGAACGACGCCACCAAGGCCTACGAAGAGGTCAAGAAGCTCGACTACGAGCAGAACAAGATCGTCTGGCTGCAGCCCTCGCCCGCCAACAACACCTGGGCCGTCGCCATCCGCAACGACGTCGCCACCGCCAACAATATCAAGACCTTCTCCGATTTCGGCAAATGGGTTGCCGGTGGCGGCGAAGTCAAGCTGGTCGCCTCGTCCGAGTTCGTGAACTCGCCCGGCGCCCTGCCCAAGTTCCAGGAAGTCTACGGCTTCACCCTGAAGCCCGAACAACTGGTAACGCTCTCCGGTGGTGATACCGCCGCCACCATCGCCGCCGCTGCCCAGCAGACCAACGGCGTCAACGCCGCCATGGTCTACGGCACCGACGGCGGCATCGCCCCCTCGGGCCTGACCGTGCTGGAAGACGACAAGGGCGTGCAGCCCGTGTACCAGCCCGCTCCGATCATCCGCGAAGCCGTGCTGAAGGAACACCCGGAAATCGAAACCCTCTTGGCCCCCGTCTTCGCCAAGCTTGATCTGGTGACCCTGCAGACCCTCAATGGCCGCGTCCAGGTCGGCGGCGAAGCCGCCGCCGCCGTCGCGACCGACTTCCTGACCACCAATGGCTTTCTGAAGTAAGCAGGCTTTGGGGTGGAGGTTTGCCCAAGCGGACCCCCACCCTTAATCCTCCCCACAAGGGGGGGAGACAGATCGTGCCGCGCTATCATCCTGCCCATCCGCCGACGCGATGGGATTTCCCTCCCCCTTGTGGGGAGGGGTTAAGGGTGGGGGTTCCTCCCCGCAAACACCAAGCCAAGGGAGCCACATGAGCATCGCCATCACCGCCGCTCCATCCCGCCCCGCCTGGCTGTCGCTCGACAAACTCGGCGTCCTCATCGCCCTGATCGCCGCCTTTGGCGCGACCCAGCCCTTCGCCCTGTTCCGCGCCAACCGCATCGTCCTCGGCGAACCCCGCACCCCACTCACCGCGCTGCCGGAATCCGCCGCCACCTTCGTCGCCGCAGTCCTCGTCATCGGCTTCATCATCGCCCTGATGCGCTTCCCCACCCTGGTCAAGCTGATCGGCGGCTTCCTCGTGCTGGCGGTCCTCTTCATCTCCGTCGGCTGGTCCGGCCGATATCTCACCCCCGAAGGCGACACCTTCGCGCGCATTTCGCCCGGCTCCGGCTTTTGGCTCTTCGTCTTCGCTTTCGCGCTGCTCGTCACCGATGCCCTGACCCGCCTGCGCCTGAAACCCTGGCCGCGCATCGCCATCCTCGTCGGCGTCGCCCTCGCGCTCGGCCTGCTGCTGTGGAGCGGCGCCTGGAACGACCTCTCCATCCTCAAGGAATATTCCACCCGCGCCGCCCCGTTCTGGCAGGAGGCGCGCACCCACCTGATCCTGGCCTTCGGCTCCGTCGCCGTCGCCACCATCATCGGCGTGCCGGTCGGCATTCTCTGCTACCGCGTCAAACCCGTGCGCGCCGCCGTGCTTAACGTGCTCAACATCGTCCAGACCATTCCCTCGATCGCGTTGTTCGGCCTCCTGATCGCACCCCTGGCCTGGGTCGCCGCCACCGTGCCCGGCGCCAAGTCCATCGGCATTTCCGGCATCGGCATCGCGCCCGCTCTGGTCGCCCTGTTCGCCTATTCGCTGCTGCCCATCGTCTCCAACACGGTCGTCGGCCTGCAAAGCGTCTCCCCCTCTGCCATCGATGCCGCCAAGGGCATGGGCATGACCGGCCGCCAGCGCCTGTTCGGCGTCGAACTGCCGCTGGCCTTCCCGGTGATCCTCACCGGCATCCGCATCGTCTTGGTACAAAACATTGGCCTCGCCACCATCGCCGCCCTCATCGGCGGCGGCGGCTTCGGCGTCTTCGTCTTCCAGGGCATCGGCCAAACGGCGATGGACCTCGTCCTGCTCGGCGCCGTCCCCACCGTGGCTCTGGCCTTCGCCGCCGCCGTGGTGCTGGACGCGGCAGTTGAAATGACTTCAGCGGGGATGCGCGCATGATGGCCGCGACCCCCACCCTCATTCCCTCCCCACAAGGGGGAGGGAAGCCTGGCCAGTGCTTAGCCGATATTGTGCCACTGGCCGTCGTCCCATCGTCTCTCTCCCCCTTGTGGGGAGGGATCAAGGGTGGGGGTATCTCGCCACATATGCCGGAGTTGGTGCCATGATCGAAATCGAAGACATCACCAAGATCTACGGCGAAACCGCCGTCGTCGACCGCGTTTCACTGGTCATCGATCCGGGCACCATCTGCGTCATTGTCGGCACCTCCGGTTCCGGCAAGACCACCCTGATGCGCATGATCAACAAGCTGGTCGAGCAAACCTCCGGCGCCATCCGCATCGATGGCGAGGATATCGCCGGCATCCCCGCCTATGAACTGCGCCGCCGCATCGGCTACGCCATTCAGGGCCACGGCCTCTTCCCCCACCGCACCGTCGGCCAGAACATCGCCACCGTCCCCAAACTACTCGGCTGGGACAAGAAGCGGATCGCCGACCGCGTCGAGGAACTGCTCACCCTCTTCCAGCTCGATCCGGCCCAGTATCGCGATCGTCTGCCCAATGAACTCTCCGGCGGCCAGCAGCAGCGCGTCGGCGTGGCTCGCGCGCTGGCGGCCAAGCCCAACATTCTCCTCATGGACGAGCCCTACGGCGCGCTCGACCCGGTCATTCGCGCCAAGGCGCAGGAGGATCTGCTCGCCGTCCAGCGCCAGTTCGAGACCACCATCGTGCTGGTCACCCACGACATGGAGGAAGCCATCCACCTCGGCACCAAGATCGCCGTGATGGACAAGGGCAAGCTGCTGCAACACGACGTGCCGCAACAGATCATCGCCAATCCCGCGACCCCCTTTGTCGCCGAACTCATCGGCAGCGCCGAACGCCCCTTCCGCCTGCTGTCGCTCGGCAAGGTCGCCGATCATATCGAGCCCGGTGAAGTCACCGGCACCCCGCTCGATGCCGGGGTCACCCTGCGCGATGCCTATGCGGAACTGCTCTGGTCGGGCCGCCCGGCGCTTCCGGTCACTCGTGATGGCAAGGTGATCGGCCAGGTAACGCTCGCCCAATTGGCGCGGTTGGCGGCGCGTCCGCAATGAGGATCGGCCTGCTCATCCGGCTGATTGTCCTGGCGGTGCTGCTGGTGTTCCTGTTGCGGCCGGAGACGTTTGCCGGCTTCTTCAGCCTGTTCGCCAAGGCGGGACAGCCGCCCATCTACAATCAGGGCAGCCTGCTCGATATCACGCTCAACCACCTCGCCATCGTGCTGACGGCGACCGTGGCCTCCACCGTCATTGCCGTGGGCCTCGCCATTGTGGTCACGCGCCCCTTCGGCGCTGAATTCCTGCCTTTGTCGCGCTCGCTCGCCAATGTCGGCCAAACCTTCCCGCCCGTCGCCGTCCTGGCGCTGGCCGTGCCCATGCTCGGTTTCGGTACCGCCCCCACTTTGGTGGCGCTCTTCCTCTATGGCCTGCTGCCCATTTTTGAGAACACCCTGACTGGGCTCACCAATCTCCCGCCCGCCGTCACTGACGCCGCCAAGGGCGTCGGCATGACCGGCTGGCAGCGCCTGCTCAAGGTCGAATTGCCGCTGGCTTTGCCGGTCATCCTCGCCGGCATCCGCCTCTCGACCGTTATTTCGCTGGCCACCGCCACCATCGGCTCCACCGTCGCCGCCCGCACTCTGGGCGAAGTCATCATCGCCGGCCTCACCGCCAACAACACCGCCTTCGTCCTCCAGGGCGGCCTTATCGTCGGCGTCCTCGCCGTCTTGATCTACGACGCCCTCTCCGCCCTCGAACGCTTCCTCATGGCCCGTACCGGCCAACTCGGCAGGGCCGCAGCGTGAGCCCACTCGCCAAACCATCGGCTCCTGCGTCTCCCTCCCCCTTGTGGGGAGGGACGGCGCGCAGCGCCAAGGGTGGGGGTTCTCTCCGCCCACTCGATACCGACCACACCCCCACCCTCACTCCCACTCCGAGTTTGTGGAAGCAATAAATGTCCGATTTCGACCTCGTCCTCTCCGGCACCATCGTGCTGCCCACCACCATTATCGAAAACGGCTACGTCGCCGTCCGGGACGGCAAAGTCACCCATGTCGGCGAAGGCACGCCCCCGTCCGCCCGTGAACGCCACCTCCTCGGCAACGCCCTGATCCTGCCCGGCGCCATCGACGCCCAAACCCACTCCCTGAGCCAAAAAAACCAGGAAGATTTCATCTGGTCCACCCGCTCGGCCGCGGCCGGCGGCGTCACGACCATTGTCGACATGCCCTATGACGAGGGCAATCTCGTCGCCTCCGCCGAAGCCGTGCGCATCAAGGTCGGCCACGCGTCGCCGCAGGCTCGCGTCGATTTCGCCCTCTATGGCACCGTCAACCCGGAGGAGGGCGCCGCCCGCATCCTCGAACAGGTCGAAGCCGGCGTCGCCGCCTTCAAATTCTCCACCTTCGGCACCGACCCCATCCGCTTCCCCCGCATCCCACCCGCTTTGCTCGAAGAATGCTTCGCCGCCATAGCCCCCACTGGCCTCACCGCCGGCGTCCACAACGAGGATGACGAAGCCGTCCGCGCCGCCATGGCCAAGGTCAAGGCGCTGGGCATCACCGATTATCGCGCCCACGCCCTCAGCCGCCCCCCGCTGACCGAACTGCTCGCCTCCCTACAAATCTACGAAACCGGCGCCGCCACCGGCTGCCCCGCCCATGTGGTGCACTGCTCCCTCGGCCGTGGCTACGACATCGCCAAAAGCTACCGCGACCAGGGCTTTGCCGCGACCATCGAGTGCTGCATCCACTATCTCGTCCTCGACGAGGAACACGACGTCGCCCGCCTCGGCGGCAAGGCCAAGATCAACCCCCCCATCCGCCCCCGCGCAGAAGTCGAAAAGCTCTGGGAACACGTCCGCGCCGGCAATGTCACGCTGGTCTCCACCGATCACGTCAGCTGGTCGGAAAACCGCAAGACCAATCCCGACATGCTCGCCAACGCCTCCGGCGTCCCCGGCCTCGAGGCCATGGTGCCCCTCTTCGTCAAGGGCGCGCTGGAGCGCAACATCCCCCTGACCTGGGCCGCCAAGCTCATGGCCGAGAACCCGGCCCGCCATTTCCGCCTCGACCACGTCAAGGGCGCGCTGACCGCCGGCAAGGACGCCGACATCACCGTCCTCTTCGATCGCCCCAAAACCTACGACGCCGCCGCCAGTGGCAACAACGTCGTCGGCTGGTCGCCCTACAACGGCATCGAGCTCCCCTGGACCGTCGGCCTCACCTACCTCCGCGGCCAACTCGCCTTCGATGGCACCACCGTCCTCAGCCAACCCGGCACCGGCCGCTTCGTTCGGCCGGAGCGACGCGCATGAGCAAGGCTACCCCCATCCTCATTCCCTCCCCACAAGGGGGAGGGATGCGCAGAGCCGGACCTCTTGTGGAAACACCGACCGTCGTCCCATCGTCTCCCTCCCCCTTGTGGGGAGCGATCAAGGGTGGGGGTTTCTCGGGTAGCATGCGGAAAGCAGTATGATCCCCAATTCCCCCATCCGCCCCGACCGCATCGCGGCCAACATCGACGCCCTCGCCGCCATCACCGAACCGGGTCGTCCCTACACCCGTCGCGCCTTCACGCCCAAATTCCTCGAAGGCCGCGCCTGGCTGCAACAAGAAATCCAGCGTGCTGGCTTTTCCAGCCGCATTGACGCCGCCGGAAACCTCATCGCCACCATAACCGGGACCCGCCCGGACCTGGGCACGATCATGCTCGGCTCCCACTCCGATACCGTCCCCGACGGTGGCCGTTTCGACGGCGTTGCCGGCGTCGTCGCTGCCCTCGAAGTTGCAAGAGCCCTGAAAGACCAAGGCATTACACTCGAACACACGCTTGAAATCGTCGATTTCCTCGCCGAGGAAGTCTCTATCTTCGGCGTCTCCTGCATCGGCAGCCGGGGGATATCCGGCACCCGCCCGCCCGAATGGCTCGCTCGCAGCAACGATGACCTGACCCTTGAGACCGGCATCACCCAAGTCGGCGGCACCCCCGCCATCGACGCAAAGCGCAATGATATCAAGGCCTTCCTCGAACTCCACATCGAACAAGGCCCGGTCCTGCAGGACGAATATCTCGATATCGGCGTCGTCACCGCCATCGCGGGGATAACCCGCATAGAAATCATCGTCACCGGCCGTGCCGACCACGCCGGCACTACCCCCATGGGCTCCCGGCAGGACGCCCTGACCACCGCCGCCTGGATCGCGCTCGGCGTCGAAGAACTCGGTAAAGCCTTGGCGCAGAACGAGTTTCACTTCGCCGCCACGGTTGGCGAATTCGTCATGGAGCCCAATGCGGCCAATGTCGTGCCCGCCAAAGTCCGCATGCTGATCGACGCCCGCGCCGAATCGCGCCCGGACATGGAGCGCTTCATCGACGAACTGGGCCGCGGCGTCGCCGCCATCGCGGATAAAACCGGTGTCACCGTCTCCGAACCGCGCATCGTCTCCGACAATCAGCCCACGCCCTGCGACGAAGACTTGCTCGATGTCCTTGATATTGCTTGCGATACTGCCGGTGCCACGCATCGGCGCATGGCCTCTGGCGCCGGCCACGACACCGCCTGGATGGCGAGGATAACGCGAGCAGCCATGATCTTCATCCCCTGCCGCGACGGCCGCAGCCACGCGCCGGACGAATTCACCACCACCGAAGCGATCGCCCAAGGCGCCGCTGTCCTGCTCGACGCCGTCGTCGCGCTCGACAAAAATCTGCAAGAGGATCAATAGCATGGGTCGTATTCTGACCGAAAAAGACGTCGAGCCCGCAGTCAAGGGCGGCTCCGTCTACGCCGCCGGCGGCGGCGGCTGGGCCGATCATGGGCGCATGCTAGGCTATGCCGCCGTCGGTATCGGTAAGCCAGAACTCGTTGATATATCAGAGCTTTCCGACGACGATTGGGTTGCCACCGCCGCCGCCATCGGCGCTCCCGCCTCAACCACCCCTTGGGAAATGCAGGGCGTCGATTACATCAAAGCCGTTTCGCTCCTCCAGGACACCCTTGGCGAAAAACTCAGCGGCCTGATGGTCGGCCAGAATGGCAAATCTTCGACCCTCAACGGCTGGCTCCCCTCCGCCGCGCTGGGAACCAAGGTGGTCGACGCCGTCGGCGACATCCGCGCCCACCCCACCGGCGACATGGGCAGCATCGGTCTGGCGGGTTCGCCCCTGCAGATGATCCAGACCGCCGTAGGGGGTAACCGCGAAGAAAATCGCTATATAGAGCTGGTAGTTAAGGGTGCGACCGCCAAGGTGTCGCCGATCCTGCGCACCGCCGCCGACCAGTCCGGCGGCTTCATCGCCTCCTGTCGCAACCCCGTCCGCGCCACCTACGTCCGCGACCACGCAGCCCTTGGCGGCATCTCTTTGGCACTGACTTTGGGTGAGGCCATCATCGCCGCCGAAGGCAAGGGGCCGGGCTCGGTGATCGACGCCATCGTCAAAACCACCGGCGGCACCATCCTGGCGCGCGGTACGGTCACCGCCAAGGACGTCGTCTACACCAAGGACGCCTTCGATATCGGCACCATGACGCTGGGCGAGGGCGACACCGCCTCGACGCTGCATTTGATGAATGAATACATGGCAGTAGATAATGCCGGCGGCACGCGGCTCGCGACTTTCCCCGATGTCATCACCACCCTCGACGCCTCCGGCACGCCGCTCTCGGTGGGCCAGGTGCGGGTCGGCATGTACCTCTTCGTCCTGCACGTCCCTAAGACCATAATCCCATTGAGTTCCAGCGTGTTAGATCCAACTGTCTATCCCTATGTCGAAAAATCCATGGGCATCGAGCTGGCCAAATACGCGCTGGATGGGGCCAGTCGCTGACATGGCACGCGACGCCGGCCTCGAGGAACTGGTCTGGGAGGACCTCGGCGGCCTGACCGGGCTGACCACCAAGGTCATGTTCGGCGGCCTCGCCTGGATGCTGGACGGCCACCTGCTCTGCGGCGCCCGTGATGTCGGCCTGATGGTCCGGCTCGGCAAGGGCAACGACACCTGGGCGCTGGACGAGCAAGACATCGAACCGCTTTCCATGTCCGAAAAGTCCATGCCCGGCTGGGTGCGCGCGGGTCTCGATACCTGCGCCGACGACGACTTGCGCAAGCGCCTGCTCGATGCGGCGGTGGCGTTCGTCAGGACACTGCCGCCCAAGCTTTGACGGCGGCGCACGATAATTACCGAGGTTTTCAACATGCCCACACCCAATCCGCGCCACCCCAATTTCCCCATTCCCGGCGGCTCCGAACTGCGCGCCAAGGGCTGGCGGCAGGAGGCACTGCTCCGGCTGCTGGAGAACGTGCTGGCAGTGGGCGAAAATCCAGACCAGATTATCGTTTACGCGGCTTTGGGCAAGGCGGCGCGCAATTGGGCGAGCCACAAGGCCATCGTCGAAACCTTGCTGCGCATGGACGAGGACCAGACGCTCATCATCCAGTCGGGCAAACCGATCGGGCTGCTAAAAACCCACGCCAAGGCGCCGCTGGTCATTATGGCCAATTGCAACATTGTCGGACAATGGGCCAAGGCCGAGGTGTTCTATGAACTGGAGAAAAAAGGCCTGATCTGCTGGGGCGGGCTGACCGCCGGCGCCTGGCAGTATATCGGCAGCCAAGGCGTTATCCAGGGCACTTATGAGATTTTCATGCGCATCGCCGAGAACCGCTTTGGCGGTTCGCTGGCCGGTCGGTTCATCCTGACCGCTGGCCTTGGCGGCATGGGCGGGGCCCAGCCGCTGGCCGGGCGCATGGCGGGGGCGGCTATTCTGTGTGTCGATATCGATGCCGAGCGAGCCGAGAAACGCAAGCAGATCGGCTATCTGGAGGAGATTGCACCGGATCTGGATACGGCGTTGGCGATGATCGACAGGGCCGTCGCGGAGAAGCGGGCCACCTCCATCGGGCTGGTCGGCAATGCCGCCGAAATCTATCCCGAGATTTTCCGCCGCGGCATCGTGCCGGACATCGTCACCGACCAGACGTCGGCGCATGACCTAGTCTATGGCTACGTGCCCAAGGGCATGTCGCTCGCCGAAGTGCGGCGCCTGCGCGAGGAAGGCCCGGCCCAGTTGATGGCCGCAAGCCGCGCATCTATCGTCGATCATGTGCGCGCCATGCTGGCCTTTCAGCAGGCCGGGAGCGAAGTGTTCGACAACGGCAATCTGATCCGCACCCATGCCAAGGCCGGCGGGGTCGAAAACGCCTTCGATATCAAGATCTTCACCGAGGCCTATCTGCGGCCATTGTTCGCCAAGGCCATCGGCCCGTTCCGCTGGATGGCGCTGTCGGGGGATCCACAAGACATCGCCAAGATCGATGACAAACTGCTGGAAATGTTCCCGGACAATCATATTGTCACCAACTGGATCGCGTTGGCGCGGCAGCATGTGCCGTTCGAGGGTCTGCCGGCCCGCATCGCCTGGCTTGGCCACGGCGAGCGCACGGCATTGGCGCGGGCGGTTAACACCATGGTGGCGGATGGCACGCTGGCCGGGCCTGTCGCCTTCAGCCGCGACCACCTCGATGCCGGCGCCATGGCGCATCCCAATATCATGACCGAGCGGATGAAGGATGGCTCCGACGCCATCGCCGATTGGCCGCTGCTCGATGCCATGCTGCTGTGCTCGTCCATGGCGGATCTGGTAGTGGTGCATTCGGGTGGCGGCGGCTACGCGGGCTACATGACGTCAGCCGGCGTTACCGTAGTCGCCGACGGCACCGAAGCCGCCGATGAACGGCTGGAGCGGGCGCTGACTAATGACACCGCGCTCGGCGTCATGCGCTACGCGGACGCGGGGTATGAGGAGAGCTTCGAGGAGATCGCAGCGAAGGGGATCGGGCACATCAGGGTGGATTGAAATTCTGGTCAGACCTGCTATATTCTAGTCAGAACGGAGATGTGCGATGACCACTTGGCAGGTGCAGCAGGCAAAGAGCCACTTCAGCGAAGTGATCGACAAAGCCCAGCATGAGGGACCGCAGACGATCACTCGGCATGGAGTGGAGACGGCCGTAGTGCTTTCGATGGAAGAATATCAGCGGATCATTGGCGAGCGACCGCGTACAATCATCGATCTGCTGTTGGGGGGACCTAAGTTCGACGATAGTGAAATGCCCGATTTTAGCCGGCAGAAAGACTTGCCGCGCGATATCGACGGCCTTTTCGACGACGAATGAATTATCTTCTCGATACCAACGTGCTTTCTGAAACGCGTCGCAAATCAGGCAATGCGAAGGTTCAGGCCTTTGTCGCCGGACTGCAGCAAAGCAAAGTTCACCTTAGCGTTCTCACGCTTGGTGAGATCCGGCGCGGCATCCTGGCCAAACAAAAGGCTGATCCAAGGTTCGGAACTCAGCTTACTGAGTGGGTTGCTGAGATCGAGCGTGTGAACGCTGGGCGAATTCATGCGGTCACACTCGACATTGCTTACCGATGGGGTGAACTTACCTCAGGCCGGACGCGAGCGGGGACCGATGCGTTATTAGCCGCTACGGCGTCTGTGCACGGCCTGACGGTGCTTACTAGAAATGTCCGGGATTTCGAGGATTTCGATGTCCCTGTCCTAAACCCGTGGGACGTCTAGACCTCGTTCCGCCAGCTATACTGCGGCGAATAGCCCAGCATGCGCTTGGCTTTTTCGATGCTCAACAGCGTGCCGTTCTGGGTGAGATTGCCCTTGGTGGGTACACCGGGAAACACCTCGGCCAGCAGGGACATGTTGGAGCGGCTCATCACCGTATCGGCATTGGCGATGATGAAAGCCTCAAAGCCGGTGAAATCGGCCTGGATCGAGCGGCGGACGGCTTGGGCGCCGTCGCGGGCATCGATATAGCCCCACAGGTTCCACTTGCGGCCGCGCGGATCGGCATCGAATTTGGGGAAGGCGGCGTAGTCTTCGGGGTTCATCACATTGGAGAAGCGCAGGCCGACAATGCGCAATGACGGGTCCCAGCGGCAGAACTGGGCGGCCATCGTTTCATCCAGCAGCTTGCCGAGCGAATAGGCGCTTTCGGGGCGGGGGAAGTATTCCTCGTCCACCGGCGCGTAGGGCGGCGGCGTATCGAACGGTAGGCCGAGTACGGTCTCGCTGGAGGCGAAGACGATGTTCTTGATGCCGGCGAGGCGGCTGGCCTCGAACACATTGTAGGTGGTCGGCACGTTGTTGGCGAAGGTCTTGGCGTTGGCGGCGAGGCCCGGCGCCGGAATCGCTGCCAGATGCACGACGGCCTCGAACGGCCCGCCGCGCTCATCGACGCCGCCCAGGATGGTGCTGGCAACCTGGCCAAAATCGGTCAGATCGACGCGGACGCTTTTGCAGATCGGCTCGGGCAAAGCCTGCTGATCGATGTTGAGAACATCGTAGCCATGGGCGACGAGGTCGCGCAGAACCGCTCGTCCAAGCTTGCCGCTGCCGCCCGTCACCAGAACCTTGGCCATCGTTTCCTCCAGTTTTTTGAAGCACTTGGCTACGTGCCTTCCCATCAGCTTAGGCTCGAATAGCAGTGCTGCCAACCCGGCTCAACTGTAAACGAATTATGAACGGCGCCCTCAGAAGGGGTTCAATGCCGAGGGCGCTTTATGACGATCAAGGGCGGCCAGGCGGTCGCCAGAACCGGCCGGTGCTCCAAGTGGGCGCCGCCACCAGAGGAGCCTCAAATGCAAAAATTCGCAATTATCACCGCCATCGCCACCCTGACCATGGCCTTCACCACGATCGCCAGCTCGGCTGCCATCGTGCGGCCTCGCCATCCTGCAGCCCCGTCGCAGACCAGCCATACCGAATGCATCGAGAGCCTGGGCCATTTTCGCAGCGTTCACCGCGACGATATCGATGCTATCGACGGCCAGTCCGTCATGGTGATCCATATCTGCGACGAGAATTCCCTGCTCAGCGACGCCTCCTATGGTTCGCTGTTCATCGACGGCAATGTCAACACGTTGCGCCGGCCGATCGCCCACAACTACACACTGATGAGCGCTCTCGATGAGGAAGGCCTCGACCAGAATGACGTTGTCTCGCTGCGCTTTGGCGGCAATGACTCCATCGTCCTCTACGTCTACGACCGCGATATGCGCTAGGCGGCAATCGGAGAGTTTGCCGCCCCAGATGAACACTTTCTGAACAGCAATTTCAGCATGGGTTCAAGGCGAGTGCGGCAAACTCCAATCATCGATACCACCACGCCGCTGAGGGAGACATGACATGAACAAGCATCAGGAAAAAGTTTTGGTCGCCACGCTCTGCGGCCTGGTTATCACTGCCGCCGCCGCTTTTGCCGTGCAGCCTGCAATGGCCGCCGGATATGGCGTCGATCAGCTGGCCCAAGTCAGTGGCGTCGCCGGCTGGGATCATCTGAACGTGCGCAAATGGCCCGCTGCCTATTCGCAGAAAGTCGGCGCGTTTGATGCACAAACCCACGTCTGGGTCGATCGCTGCATCGAAGTTGCCAATAGCGCCGATTGGTGCCTGGTCGATCGTGCTGGGCTCAAGGGCTGGGTCAATTCGAAATTCCTCACCCTGGCAAGCGACGACTGGGACATCTGACCCTGCTGCCTGCCCCCGCCGGGGCGGTGGTCCATCTGCCGGATCAAGCGATCTTCGCCGCACGATCCGCAAAGTCCGTGTAGATGGACTTCCACCCCTACGGGTTCTGCCACGTGCCTGCCTCTTCCCAAGTCTTGTTGACTTTTCCGGTCTGGTGCTGTTCGCAAGACAGCCTGGACCGGAGTTTTTTTATCATGGACGCCAATCCCATCCTGGCCGAGCTAACGCGCGGCAACTGGGTTGAGAATATCTTCCGCGGCGCTTTCGCGGTGGTCGATGCGGACGGCACCATCATCGCTGCCGCCGGAGATATCGAGCGGGCGGTGTTTCCGCGCTCGGCGATCAAATCCATGCAGGCACTGCCGATTTTCGCGCGTCACGCTGAGGACAAGTTCCATCATAGCACCGAGGAACTGGCGCTGGCCTGTTCATCCCACCATGGGCAGGACGTCCATGTGGCGGTCGCGTCTGGCCTGCTAAGCCGGCTGGGCCTTTCGGCGGCCGATCTGGAATGCGGCGCCCATGCGCCAACCAACGCGGCGGCGCGCGAGGCCTTGCGGGCAAGCGGCGGCGAGCCCAGCCCGCTGCACAACAATTGTTCGGGCAAGCATTCCGGCATGCTGAGCGTGGCGCTGGCCATGGGCGTGCCCACCGCCGGCTATGTCGGTCGCGAGCATGAGGTGCAGCGCGCCGTGCGCACGGCAGTCGAGACCGTGATCGGGGAGAACCTGACCGAAGGCAAATGCGGCACCGATGGCTGCTCCATCCCCACTTACGCTGCGCCGCTGCGAGCCTTCGCCTATGGCTTTGCGCGCATGGCGACGGGCAAGGGCCTGCCGGCCGAGTATGCCAATGCGGCGCAGCGCCTGTTTGACGCGGCGACAAGCCATCCGCAACTCGTGGCGGGCACAGGCCATTCCGACACCCTGATCATGCAGGCCTTCGGCGGCCGCGTGATGCAGAAAATCGGCGCCGAAGGCGTGCAATGCGGTGCCATCCGCGACAAGGGCTGGGGCTATGCGATCAAATGCGACGACGGCAACACCGCCGCCTCGCAAGCCATGCTGGCCGGCCTGCTGCTGGCAATCGCCGATCCCGACGAAGCGCAGCGGGCTGTGCTTGAGAAATTTGCCAACCAGATCATCCGCAGCGTGCGCGGCGCCGATGTGGGGATGCTGGAATCGCGCATCGCGGTTTAATTTTGCAGTGTTCCAACAGTTATCCGGAGGTTTGCTGGAAACTGTTGGAAAGGCCGAACGAGTTGTGCCAATCCTGTTCCAACAGTAATTCAGTAAAACTAGGTCAAGTGTTGGAACTTCGCGGGATAGAAGAGTTCAACAACGATCAGCGGCGAGAATTCGTCAATACCCAGCAACGCTTTAGCGCCTGGACGTCAGCGCGGCGTCGCTTGCTGGAAACACGGGGGTCCATGGTCTGGCAGGCCAAAAAAGGGTCCGATTACCTTCTGCGCAGCTACTATGACAAATCCCGTCTACGCCGCCAACGCGGCTTGGGCGTGCGGTCGGAGCAAACTGAAACGCTCAAACGCGAGTACGAAAACAGTCGCGATGAAGCCAAGGCACGTTTCAAGGAGATAGACGCGGTGCTGGCCCGGCAGGCGGGGATAAACCGCGCGTTGGCGCTTGGGCGCGTTCCGATGCCGACCGCTCGGATCATGCGAGCGCTGGACGACATCGGTGCATTGGGCGCTGGCATCCGGGTCGTAGGCACGAACGCCATCTACGCCTATGAGGCGGCCGCTGGGGTCGTTGTTGATGCTGGCATCACCGCCACCGGTGACATCGATCTGTTGTTCGACAGCCGCGGGGGACTGCGTTTCGTTATTTCCGACGATATTTCGGAACCTTCCCTGCTTGCCGTGCTCCAAGGCGTGGACAAGACCTTCCATTGGACTGCTCAGTCCTTCCGCGCGGAAAACGCCGAAGGTTACATGGTCGATCTGATCAAACCGATGCGCAATCCACCCTGGAAGCCGGATAGGACGACGTTAGGGGGCGATGACGCCGACATAGTCGCTTCGGAGATCGAAGGCTTGGTTTGGCTGGAGAATGCCCCGGTATTCGAAGCGATCGCCATCGATGAACGTGGCTTTCCGCTGCGGATAGTCGCCGCCGATCCACGCGTGTTCGCTGCGCATAAACACTGGGTGTCGCAGCGGGTTGATCGCGAGCCGATCAAGCGGCGGCGAGACGCGGATCAGGCGGTGATCGTTGGTGGTATCGTCGGGCAATACCTGACCTATCTGCCGTTCGAGATGGCGGATTTGAAGATGCTGCCCAAGACAGTCGCCAAAGCGGCCGAGCATCTGCTCGCCACGGCATAGGCGAGCGCAAACCAGCCGCTACACGCCCTGGACTTCGCCTACTGTATTGTTGGCGATCGTCAGCAGGGGGTATTTGGCGGCGTTGGCGATGAGGTCGGGTTCCACCATGTCGGCCCAGGCCATGCCGACGACGGCGTGTTCAGGGTCGAAGATCATGTTGTTGGCGATTTGTGCGTTGCCCGCGCCGGGGGCGACGCTGACGGCAATCCCGATCAAAATGTCGTACATGACATTGCTCGCGATCAGCACGTTGCTGAGATAGGGGCCGTAACCCGCAACGAAAGCCGGGCCGGGAACGCGCGTGACCGTGTTGCCGGTGACGGCCGCCTCGGCTTCGGCGGCGATGCCGAATGGCGTCGTATCTGGGTTCACCAGTGACTTGGGCGCGATGTTGCGCACGATATTGCCGGTGCATATCGCGAGATGGCCGCCCTCGTTGTAATTGGTCATCGAAATGCCGCCAGCGGCCCCATCAACGATGTTGTTGGCAATGACCGAGCCGGAAAAGGCGAACTCGGAAAAGATCGCGACTTCGCCCGAGTTGAGGCAGGTATTGCCGCTCACATGCGTGTTGTTGGTGGTGTTGAGCCGCACGGCGGTGAAGGCACAATCGGCGATGTGATTGTCGCTGACGATGACCTCGTCGGCCTTGAACACGTTGATGCCATTGCCGTTTTGGCCGTCGCCGCCGTCATTGGCCTTGATGTCCCAGATGCGGTTTTCGCTAATGATCGAGCCATCCGGCCCACTCTGAATGCGCCAGATGCGGATGCCGGCATTCCCGCAATCGCTGATGCGGTTGCCGGTTATCAGCAGGCCTCGATTGTCCAGCGCATGGATGGCTGCGTCGGCATGGCCGCGGAAATCGCAGTCGGAAATGGTGACGGCCGAATCCGTGATGAAGAGGCCGGTAGTCAGGCTATCGAAGAAGCTGCACTGCGTGAAGCTGACAGACCGGCTGCTCACCACCGCTAGGATGGCGCTCAAGCCGTTCGCCGCGTCGCGGGTGCCACCGGCGAAGATCACATTGGCGACCTTGGCGTCACTGACACTGGTGAACGCGCCGATCGAGCCGCCATTCCAGCCGGTGAGCTGGGTGGATCCGGGCGTGCCCTCGATGGCGAGCCGACCGGAGAACGCGATATTGGCCACGAAGATGGGGCCGGGCGGCAGGACCAGCTTTTGCCCGCTCGCCGCAGCTGCCAGGATTGCGTCCTGCAGGAATTTGCTCTGGTCATCGGCAATGCCGGGGACAACGCCGAAATCGACGGCATAGAGCGCGTCGCCAGCACGGGAGAGGGCCGGTGCAAGAACCCCGGTGGCGCCGAGGCTGGCGAGGAAACGGCGGCGGGTCAGGTGTGTCATGGCGGCAGTGTGCCGCGATGTCTGCAGCGAGGGAAGAGGCGAGGGGCGGGATGGTAAAGCAGAGGGATTATTGGGCGTCGCCATCACACTGCCTTGTCCCGCGTCGTCGCGAACGGCTATAAGCCATGCGAACGATTTGACGGGGGCGCCGGCCATGCTGCTTGATGACAAGATCTACCTCGGACAAAGCACGCGGCCGGAATATCTGGCGCTGAAATATGGCAATCGCCATGGACTGATCACCGGGGCGACCGGCACTGGCAAGACGGTGACGCTGCAGGTGCTGGCCGAGGGCTTTTCGGCCGCCGGCGTTCCTGTGTTTGCCGCCGATATCAAGGGCGACCTGTCGGGCGTCAGCAAGATGGGCAAGGCGCAGGGCTGGCAGACCCAGCGGGCGCAGGACATCGGCTTCGACGATTACAAGGACGACGTGTTCCCGGTGATTTTCTGGGACCTGTTCGGCCGCCAGGGGCACCCGATCCGCGCCACCATTTCAGAGATGGGCGCGCTGCTGCTCAGCCGGATTCTGCAGCTCAACGACACCCAGGAAGGCGTGTTGAACATCGCCTTCAAACTGGCCGACGACGAGGGCCTGCTGCTGCTCGACCTCAAGGATCTGCGCGCATTGCTGGTGGATATCCAGGAGCGGGCCAAGGATGTTTCGGTGCGTTACGGCAATGTCACCACCGCCTCGATCGGCTCGGTGCAGCGGGCGCTGCTGGTGCTGGAACAGCAGGGCGCGGAAAACTTCTTTGGCGAGCGGGCGCTGGAAATCGCCGACCTGATGCGCACCGACCGCGATGGCAAGGGCTTCATCTCGATCCTGGCGGCGGACGAATTGATGCGTGCGCCGCGCCTCTACGCGACGTTCCTGCTGTGGCTGATGTCGGAGCTGTTCGAGGCGCTGCCCGAAGTGGGCGACCTGGACAAACCCAAGCTGGTGTTCTTCTTCGATGAGGCACATCTGCTGTTCGATGACGCGCCCAAGGCGCTGGTCGATAAAGTCGAGCAGGTGGTCAAGCTGGTGCGCTCCAAGGGCGTCGGCGTCTACTTCGTCACCCAGAACCCGGTCGATATTCCCGAGGCCGTGTTGGCCCAGCTCTCCAACCGCGTGCAGCACGCGCTGCGCGCTTACACGCCGCGTGAGCAAAAGGCGGTCAAGGTGGCGGCCGATACTTTCCGCCCCAATCCCGCATTCTCGACCGCCGAGGTCATCACCCAATTGGCCACCGGCGAGGCGCTGGTTTCGGTGCTGGAGGACAAGGGCATTCCCTCGATGGTCGGACGCACGTTGATCCGGCCGCCATCGGCGCAGGTTGGCCCGATCCTTCCCGAGGAGCGGCGCGCCATCATGGCCAACTCGCCGGTGGCGGGGCTCTACGACACCGTGGTCGACCGCGACTCGGCGTTCGAAGTGCTGGCGCGCAAGACGCGCGACAAGCAGCTGGCCGAGGAAAAGCAGCGCCAGGACGATGATCTGGCCAAGGCGGCCAAGACCCAGCGCGCCGAACGCACCTATGACGATCGCCCGCCCGCGCGCCGCGCCTCGACCCGCCAGAGCCCGGCCGAAGCTGCGATGAATTCGCTGGCGCGCACCATGGCAAATCGCCTGGGGAGCGCCCTGGTGCGCGGCATCCTTGGCGGCCTGAAGCGCGGTCGCTGAGCATGGCGATGAGCAGCCCGGTATTGGCGGTTTTTGCCTCGGACAAGGGGCCGGGCGATGCCGAGCGCGCCAGCATCATGACGCAGGCCGGCATGTATTTCGCCCGCCATGGCGCCAGCATCGTCTGCGTCGCCGAAAATCGCATGATCCCGGTGCCGCTGCTGACCGCAGCGCGGGCGGCGGGCGGCGCGGTGCAGATCATCGCCGATGAATCGATCGTGCTGCCATCGGCCCTGGCCGACGTGGCCATTGAAGTGGTGGGCGACCAGCCCGAGCGCATGCAGCGGGTTGCGGCGCTGGCCGATGCCTTCGTGGCGCTACCGGGCTCGCTCGCCTCGGCTTCGGCGCTGTTCGGCGCCTGGAGCGCCGGCAAGGCGCTGGGCAAGGCCGCGCCCGTGGTGATGCTCAACCGCCATCGCGCCTTCGAGGTCATGCGCGGCTATGCGGGGGACGTGCTGTCCCATGGCCTGCCGGGATATGAGCGCTCGGTACAGTTCGCCGATACCATCGAGGACCTGTGGAGCCGGGTCAGCCGGCTGATCGGCGAGCGGTAGTCACGCCTCTGCTTCGCGCGCCCTCAATTCGGCAAGATAGGTTCGCAGGAGCACGGCTCGTCGGGGGCGGAAGCTGGTTCCTGCAGCGCTGAGATCGATGATGCGTTCGACGCGGAACATCCGAAATGCCTCGCGTAGGCAGCACCAGGCCAGCACGGTCAGCGCCCGGTCGGTATAGACGATCGCCAGGGGAAGGATGGTGCGCTCGGTGACCGCGTGGCCCTTGTCGGCGTAGCGGATCACCAAGGCTTCCTCTTGCCAGCAGGCCTGCCTTATGGCGTCCAGATCACGTGCTTGGCTGTAGCGCGCATCGGGGCGATAGACCTGCGAGATGGCATGGAACAAGTGCTGCTCGCGATCATCCGGCAAGGTAGCGGCGACCTTGGCCAGCACCGAAATGGCGGCCTTCGCCAAAGCCGGATCGCCCATGTGCTGAACCTCGGCCAAGCCGAGCGCAATGGCCTCGATCTCGGCGCGATCGAAAGTCTGCGGCGGCAGCGCATAGTCCTCGATCAGCCGATACCCATAGCCGCGCTCGCCCTCGATACGGGCACCGGCTGCGCGCAGGCTGTCGATATCGCGGTAGAGCGAGCGCAGCGACACGCCGGTTTCCTCGGCCAGACGCGCGGCGGTGATCGGCGCGGGCATGACGCGCATCGCCTGGACCAGTCGGAAAAGTCGGTCGGATCGGGCCATCACTCAACTGTCGGAAACTGGCAGTTGGGCTCGGATATAACAGCTCCATCAGTTCAAACAAAGGAAGCTGTGATGACCGTTCAATCGACGACCCATTTGAATTTCCGGGGCGATGCCCGCGCTGCTCTGGCTTTCTACCAGTCCGTGTTCGGGGGGCAGCAGATGGTGATCTCCTATAAGGACGCCGCGCAGGTCCAGGACCCGGGCGAGGCCGATCAGGTGATGTGGGGTCAGCTGGCCGCGGATAGTGGTTTCCGGGTGATGGCCTATGACGTGCCGTCGCGCATGGGGTGGAACCCGGGCGAAATCCCGTTCTTCGTCTCGGTGCGCGGCAGTGCCGCTGACGAAATTACGGCGTACTGGGGAAAACTCGTCGACGGCGCGACTATCGTGCAACCGCTGGCGCCCTCAGGCTGGTCGCCGCTCTATGGCATGCTCAAGGATCGTTTTGGCGTGACCTGGGTGCTGGACGTCGAGAGCGCTTATGCAGCCTGATAGGCGGTGATTGAGGCGGCGCATGATCGATGCGCCGCATTCTGCCTGCTGGAGCTAGTGCTCCAGCCCAGGATGTCTCGGCTTACGTCGGTCGGGAAACAGCTGCACCACATTGTCCGAGGCGCGACGGCCTTGCTGGACCAGTGGCAACAGAGGTGGAACCCGGTTGCGCCGCTCAGGGCCGCGATAACCGCTCGGCGTGCTGATGACCGGGCGGGCGCGCAGGCGCGCCTGCACACGCTGCAGCAGGTGGCGCGGCGACATCGGCTTGATCAGCACTTCATCGATGCCAGCGCTGATCGACTGGTGGCGCATCGGCGGGGTGATGGTGCGAGTCAGGGCAATGACCTGCACGTCCTGCGACTCTATAGAGTTATCGAGGCGAATGCCTTCGACCATCTCATAGGCGGGTCGGCCTTCGCGGTCGAAATCGCAGACCAGCACATCGACCGGGGCCAGTCGCATATAGGCCAGCAGCGCCAGATCGCTATCGAACTGGCGCACGCGCAGCCGTGCATCGCCGGCCAGCACCATTGTGAGGATGGACGATAGCGCGGGCGTTGCGGCGATGACGGCGACGGTCTTCAGCGAGTCAGGCACCGATGTCCCCCAATGGTAAACAATCGGTTACCATGGGCGAGGGCAGGGCAGAAGAGGCGAGATTGGGGAATGGCTAACGAGCGGGGGATATCTGGGAAGTCTTCACCTCTCCCTTTGGGGGAGAGGTCGGCGCGCAGCGACGGGTGAGGGGGCCTTTACTGGGTGCGGTGCCTACGGAAGGCCCCCTCACCCGACCCAAGAGGGTCGACCTCTCCCCCAAAGGGAGAGGTGAAGAAGCCTCAGACCTTGACCACCTCCACGGCGAAGGCGAAGCACATGGCGGTTTCCTTGAGGCGGTCGAAACGGCCGGAGGCCCCGCCATGGCCGGCGCCCATATTGGTGCGCAGGTAAAGCGGCGCGTCGCCGGTGCGGGTGGCGCGCAACTTGGCAACCCATTTAGCGGGTTCCCAATAGGTGACGCGTGGATCGGTCAGGCCCGCCAAGGCGAAGATCGGCGGATAGTCCTGAGCGGCGACCTGCTCGTAGGGCGCGTAGGCGGCGATGCGGGCATAGTCGTCGGCGGAAGCCAGCGGATTGCCCCATTCGGGCCATTCGGGCGGGGTTAGCGGCAGGGTCTCGTCGAGCATGGTGTTGAGCACGTCCACGAAGGGCACCTGGGCGATGATCCCGGCCCAGAGATCGGGGCGCAGATTGGCGATAGCGCCCATCAGCATGCCGCCGGCCGAGCCGCCTTGGGCGACGATCTTGCCATTGGACGTGAAATTCTTGGCGATCAGCATTTCGGCCGAGGCGATGAAATCGATGAAGGTATTGGTCTTGTGCTCGCGGCGGCCCTGCACGTACCAGCGATAGCCCTTTTCCATGCCCCCGCGAATGTGGGCGGTGGCGTGGATGAAGCCGCGATCGACCAGCGACAGTGCCGAAATCGAGAACGCGGCGGGCATCGACATGCCATAGGCGCCGTAGCCGTAGAGCAGGGCCGGTGCGGTACCGTCGAGCGGCGTGCCCTTGCGGTAGAGCACGGTGACGGGGACCTGCTCGCCGTCGGCCGCGGTGGCGAAGAGCCGGCGCGTGACATAGTCGTCCGGGTTGTGGCCGGAGGGCACTTCCTGCTCCTTGAGCAGGGTGCGGGTGCCGGTCTCGAGATCGACATCATAGGTGCGTGACGGGGTGGTCGGCGAGGAATAGGTCAGGCGGAACACCGAGGTATCGAACTCGTAGCCGACCGACATGCCCAGGGAATATGCCTCCTCGTCGAAGTTCACGGTCTGCTCAGCATTGGTGCGCAGGTCGTGCACGATGATGCGGGGCAGTCCCTCATAGCGTTCGAGGCGGAGCAGGTGGTTCTTGATGACCACGGTATCGAGGATCAGCACGCCCTGCTGATGCGGGACAAGATCGGTCCAGTGCTCGGCGCCCGGCGTGGCGACAGGGGCCGTGACGACCTTGAAGTCCTCGGCGCCATCGGCATTGGTGCGGATGAACAGCACGCCGTCGCGCTCATCGATATCGTATTCGCGATCGGTGAGACGCGGCGCGACGAGGCGGGGCGCGCCGCCGGTTTCGGCATCGATAAGCCAGGATTCCGAAGTCTGGTGGTCGTGCGCGTCGATCACGATGAACTTGTCGCTGAGGGTACGGCCCACGCCGACGAAAAAGCCGGGATCGCTTTCCTCGAAGATAATCGCGTCATCGTCCTGCGGCGTGCCGATAATGTGCAGCTTGACGCGGAACGGGCGGTGGTTGTCGTCGTACTCAGTGTAGTAGATCGCCGAGGAATCGTTGGTCCACACATAGGAGCCGGCGGTTTCGGCAATGACTTCCTCGCTGTCCTTGCCGGTTTCCAGGTCACGGATGATGATGTCGTAATATTCCGAGCCAGCGCGATCGGCGGCCCAGGCTAGGTAGCGGTGGCTGCGGTCGTGCTCGGCGCCGGCAAAGCCAAAATAGCCCTCGCCCGCTTCGATATTGCAGTCCAGCAGCACGGTTTCCGGTCCGCCATCGCGCGGCGTGCGCACGACTTGGGCGTATTGCTTGCCCTCGAGCATGCGAGAATTATAGGCGAACGGCCCGTCATTGCTAGGAATGCCGCTATCGTCCTCTTTGATGCGGCCGCGAATTTCCTTGTAGATCGCGTCCTGCAGCGCCTGGGTAGGCTTGCCGAAATGCTCCTCGAAATAGGTGTTCTCGGCATCGAGATAAGCGCGGATTTCGCCGTCCAGCGTCTCGGGGGACTGCATCACTTCCTGCCAGTTTTCTGCGCGCAGCCAATCATACGGGTCCTCGCGGACGATATTGTGGTGCGTGGCGGAATGCGGCTTGCGGGCCGCGATGGGGGGATTGGTCATGTGCTGGGTCCAGTCAGGAGGCAATGTTGGCGCAGATGTAAGCGGACAGGCGGGAGAATGCTACCCGGCCGGCTGGCAAAGCATGGTCGAGCGTGGCAAATAGCACTACCGAACACGGAGAACGCGATGCGATCCTGGGACCCTATGCGCAATTTTCCCGAACTTGACGCGCTGCCTTATGCCGAGGCCAAGGCGCTGGTGATCAAGACCCAGCGCGAGGTATCGCGGCGACCGATGGTGTTGCTCGGGCTGTTTGTCACGCTAGTGGTTGCGGGCGTCGCTATCTTCTATCTGGTGCCGCTGGGTGGCCTGACCGGTGGGGCCATCATGGGCGCATTGGTGGCACTGTTCGGCATCGCCTATATGGTCGCGGTGATCAAACCCCGCATGCAGGCAGAATTCCGCAAGCAGGGATTTCCGCGCTAGGACCGGCAGAACTGTTGCCCTGTTGTGACGATGAGCATCGAACGGTGGACACCGGGTCGCATGCTCCCGTTTTGACTTGTCCTTGACTGCCCAGCCGCTAGTTTGATTGCGGGCCGGCCTTCAGAATCGGTCAATGCGAGAGCCATGATTTGGGACTGTCCCTCGACGCCAGCATAGTGCTGATGGCGCTAGCGCCATTCGCGGCTGCCCTCCTGGCGCCGCTGGTGCAGCGCATTGCTGCCCCGTTCGCGGGCTGGGTTCTAGCTCTGGTTCCCGCTGCGGTCTTTGTGTTCCTGCTCGGCTTTGTCGAACCGATCGCCGCGCACCGCTTCGTGCAGGCGGGCATTGACTGGGTGCCGGCCTATGGGCTGACCCTGTCGTTTTTCATCGACGGATTGAGCCTAACCTTTGCGTTGGCGATTTCGGGGATCGGTACGCTGATCCTGATCTATTCGGGCGCCTATCTGCGCGGCCATCAGCATCTGGGGCGGTTTTTCGGCTTCATGCTGGCCTTCATGGGCGCCATGCTGGGGCTGGTGCTGGCTGACAACATGCTGGCGCTGTTCAGCTTCTGGGAGCTGACCACGGTAACGTCATTCCTGTTGATCGGTTTTGACCATTCCAGGCAGGCGGCGCGGCGCGGCGCGATCCAGGCGTTGGTGGTAACCAATATCGGCGGCATGGGGCTGCTGTTCGGCGTGATCCTCGCCCAGCAATTGACCGGGCAGTGGAACCTGAGCGGGCTGCGCGACTTTGGCGACGCGATGCGCCAAAACCCGGTTTACCCGGTGGTGCTGATCGCGTTTCTCGCCGCCGCCTTCACCAAATCGGCACAGTTTCCGTTTCATTTCTGGTTGCCCAACGCCATGGAGGCGCCGACGCCGGTGTCGGCGTTTCTGCATTCGGCCACCATGGTGCAGGGCGGGGTCTACCTGCTGCTGCGGCTGACGCCATTTCTGGGCGGAACACCGGCCTGGACGATAACCTTGGTGGCGTTTGGCGGTTTTACGCTGCTGTGGGGCGCGCTGGGGGCGATCCGCCAGACCGATCTCAAACAGGTGCTGGCGCAGAGCACGATTGCCTCGCTCGGGCTGCTGGTGCTGCTGATTGGGCTCGGCACCGAATTGGCAATCACCGCGGCGATCCTCTATTTCATCGCGCACGCAGTGTATAAAGCCGGGCTATTCATGGTGGTCGGCAATGTCGATCACGGCAGCGGCAGCCGCGATATCGTGGCGCTGGGTGGCCTTGGCGATCCGATGCCGGTTACCTTCATCGCGGCGGCCCTGGCAGCGCTGTCAATGGTCGGGCTGCCGGTGACTGCCGGGTTCCTCGCTAAGGAAGAGATGTATTTGGGGCTACTGGGGCCGGATTGGCCGCAGATCCTGGTGGTGATCGTGTTGGTCATCGGCAATGCGCTGTTGGCCGGCGTGGCGCTGAGCATTGCGATCCGGCCGTTCCTCGGCGCCCTATTGCCGAGCCCGAAGGTGCCGCATGAGGCCCCGATCGCCATGCTGGCGGGGCCGGTGGTGCTAGGCGCGGCGGGGATACTGCTGGCGCTGAACGCTGGTCGGTTGGGGCACGATATCGTGGTGCCGACGATCGCCGCGGTGCTTGGCGTGGCGGCGGAAAGCCACCTTACCCCGGCGGTCGATTTCACCAGCCCGGCGCTGTGGCTATCGGCAGCAACCATTGCGCTGGGCATTCTGGTGCATCTGCAGATGGCGGCGATCCGCAGCATCTTGCGCCGGATTGGCACGGCGCTGGGATGGACCTTCGATCACGGCTTCGATGTCGCCATGTTCGGGCTGATCCGTTTCGCCGGAGCGATAACGCGGCTGCTGCATCACGGGCGGCTGGAGCTGTATCTGGTGCTGGTGTTTGCCGGCTTTGCGCTGGCGGTGCTGGTGCCGGTCTTCGGCATGGGTGGCCTCGAAGCGCTGCTGCCCAATGCTGAACTGGGCGATTGGTCGGCCAAGCTGGCCTGGCCACACTTGCAGGTGCATGAATGGGCAGTGCTGGCGCTGGCGGTCGTGGGTCTGGGTGCGGTGCTGTTTGCCCGCAGCCGGCTGGTGGCGATCCTGGCGCTCGGTGTGCAGGGGGCGGCGGTAGCGCTGATTTTCCTGTCATTCGGTGCACCGGACCTGGCATTCACCCAGTTCATGGTGGAAATCCTCTCCGTCGTCATCCTGGCGCTGGTGATGACGCGGCTCAAGTTGGACGAGGCCGATCACCGCCAGTTCGAGGATCTGGCACGCGACGGCACCCTGGCAGTGGTCGGCGGCGCCGGTGTCAGCCTGTTGCTGATGGTCGTGCTCGCAGGAGCCTTCGATCCGCGCCTCGGCGATTTCTTTGCGACCACCAGCGTGCCCATCGCCCACGGAGCCAATATCGTCAATGTCATCCTGGTCGATTATCGCGGCTTTGATACCCTAGGCGAAATCTCGGTGGTGCTGGGCGCGGGGATTGCCATTCTGGCGCTGTTGCGGCGCCGGGGGGCGAGCACATGAACACGCTGATTTTCCGCACCATGGCGGGGCCGATCGTGACCGTCATGCTGATCTTTTCGGTGTTCATCTGCCTGCGCGGTCACAATGCGCCGGGCGGCGGCTTTATCGGTGGGCTGATCGCGGCGGCAGCCCTTGCCGTGTTGGGCATTGCGGGTGGCACAACGGCGGCGCGCCAGGCCTTGCGGGTTGATCCGCTCGCCATTGCCGGGTTCGGCGTCGTCATCGCGGCGCTGTCGGGACTGGCCTCAATGTTCACCGGTTCGCCCTTCCTGACCAGCATCTGGGCTTATTGGCCACTCGGGGAGGTCACTGTGCCGCTGTCGACGCCGATGATTTTCGACATCGGCGTCTATTTGGTGGTATTCGGCGCCATTGCGGCCATTATGCTGGCGCTGGCGGAGGATGGACCATGAACTTCGTCCTCGCCGGCCTCGTTGGGGTGTTCATCGCGGTAGCGATCTATTTCCTGCTGTCGCGCTCCTTGATCCGCATGTTGCTGGGCATGGTGGTGCTGGGCAATGGCATCAACCTGCTGATTTTCACCGCTGGCCGTATCAGCAATGACCCGCCGCCAATCGTACCGGGCGGGCTGGAGCAGCCAGTGGGCGCCATTGCCAATCCGCTGCCGCAGGCGCTGATCCTGACGGCCATCGTCATCGGCTTTGCCATGTTCAGCTTTCTGCTGGTGCTGGCATTCCGGGCCTATCAGGCGATGGACGCCGACAATACCGATAGCATGCGGCTGGCTGAGCCGGAGGACGCCCCGCGTCCGCCACTGAGCTATTAGGGAAGGGGCAGCGCTATTTTCGACCTTTCCAAAGCCATGTTTGCCGGAACCACGGCGCTGGCCGATTGGGTCATCGTGCTGCCCGTCGTGCTGGGGCTGCTCGGGGCCGCGCTGGCGCTGATGCTGCGGCGCGCCGGGGCCGGCATTGCGCTGGTGGGCGTGGTCGCGATCATCGTTTGCGACGTCTTGCTGGTGCAGCGGGTGCTCGATGGTGGACCGCTGAGCATGACCATGGGGCGCTGGCTGCCGCCATTCGGCATCAGCTTCGCGGTCGATATGTTCGGGGCTGGCTTTGCGCTGGCGGCGGCCCTGGTGACGCTGGTCGTGCTGGTCTATTCCCTCGGAGAACGGGCGGAGGATGGGTTCTATCCGCTGGTGCTGCTGCTGCTGGCGGGGGTGAGCGGGGCGTTCCTGACTGGCGACCTGTTCAATCTCTATGTCTGGTTCGAGGTCATGCTGATTGCCTCGTTCGGGTTGATCGTGCTGGGCGGACGACCGCTGCAGCTCGATGGCGCGGTCAAATACGGCTTCATCAATTTTCTCGCCACCAGCTTTTTCCTCGCGGCGCTCGGGCTGCTATACGGGCTGGTCGGCACGCTCAATATGGCCGATATCATCGGGCGCGCGCCCAGTGCCAACCCTGCGGCGATAGCCGGTGTGGCTGCGTTGATGGTGCTTGCCTTCGGCATCAAGGCGGCGGTGTTTCCGCTCAATGCCTGGTTGCCGGCCAGTTATCATACGCCGCCGGCCGCGGTTTCAGCGCTGATGGCGGGCCTGCTGACCAAGGTCGGCGCCTATGCCATGCTGCGGGTGCTCGTTATGCTGCTGCCGGCGGCGCGCGAACAGCTTGATTGGGTGCTGGCGGCGCTGGCCATTGCCACGCTGGTGATCGGGCCGCTAGGCGCAATCGCGGAGACCAATCTGCGGCGGGCCATAGGCTTTCTGGTGATCGGCGGTATCGGCGCCATCATGGCGGGCATTGCCATGCCGAGCCTGCACGGCGTCGGCGGCGCAGGACTCTATATCGTGCACGCCATGCTGACGCTGACGGCGCTGTATCTGGTGGCCGGGCTGGTGGAAAAGCTGACCGGCCAAATCGACACCCGCAAGATGGGCGGGCTTTACGCGGCGCATGCCCCGGTCTCCATCCTGTTCTTCATCCTGGTGCTGGCGGTGGCCGGCGTGCCGCCGTTCCTGGGCTTCTGGCCCAAGCTGCTATTGCTGGAGGGCGGGTTGGGCGATGCCGACCTGCGCGGGGCAGGGGAAGCGGGCGTGGACTGGTTGAGCCTGACGATCGTTTTCGCGCTACTGGTCAATGCGGTGCTGACGCTGATCGCCGGCACGCGGCTTTGGGCGCATATCTTCTGGCGCGAAGGGCAGGAGGGGCAGCATTCCGAATACCGGAGCGAGCTCCTGAACGTGCTACCGGTACGTGAGCGCTGGTTCGGCTTTGGTGCGGTGGTGGTGCTGGTGGCGGTAATCGTACTGGCAGGGCTGTGGCCGGACTGGTTGTTCCAGGCGGCCCTGAGCGGCGCAGGCGACATTGTCGAGCCGGCCGGATATATCGCCGCCGTCGGGCTGGCAGGAGGCGGGCCATGAATTTCGCGCTGCTGACGATAGTGCTGGCGCTGCTCTGGGCCGCTCTAACCGGCAATTTCAGTGGGCCAAACCTGCTGCTGGGTGCGGCGATCGCGCTTGCGTCACTGCTCCTTTTGCGTGGCCGCATCGGCCAGCCAAGCGGCCTGCGCCGGGTCATTCCGGCGATCCTGCTGGCGGTGGTGTTCCTCCACGAACTGCTGCTCAGCGCCATAAAGGTGGCACTGGTGGTGATGGCGCCGAACCTGCGGGCGCAGTTGCGGCCAGCCATCGTGGCAGTGCCGCTGACGGTGAAATCGGATCTCGAAATCACCCTGCTGGCCAATCTAATCACGCTGACGCCAGGAACGCTCAGCATTGACGTGTCCGACGACAAGAGTGTGCTCTATGTCCATGTGCTGATACTCGAGGACCGTGCCAGGCTGATCTCAGGGATCGCCCAAGGCTTTGAAAAGCGCATCATGGCGGTATTCGCATGAGCGGCGCAGAGGCAATAGCGACGGCAAGTCTGATCGCAATGGTGCTGTTGGGTGCCGGCTTGTTGCTTTCGACCATAAGAATCATAATCGGACCGACTGTGGCGGACCGCGTCCTCGCTTTGGACTTATTGACAACGGTGGCTTTGGGCTTTGTCGGCGCGCTGACGATCCGCACCGGATTTACGCTCTATCTCGACATCGCCATCGCGCTCGGCCTGCTGGGATTTTTGGCGACCATCGCTTTTGCCCGCTATATCCTGATGCGCTCGCGCCCTGTTGCTGAACAATCGAATCAGGAGCAAGCACCGTGATGGCCGAAATCGCGCTCTATGCCGGCGCTGTGCTGCTGCTGGCCGGCGCTTTATTTAGCCTTATTGCAGCTTTGGGTGTGCTGCGCCTGCCTGATCTCTATACGCGCATGCATGCCGCCTCCAAGGCGGGCGCCGTTGGCGGGGGTATGATCTTGCTGGCGGTGGCATTGGTGTCGTTTGACGGGGCCATAACAGTGCGGGCGCTGATCGGTATAGCGTTTTTGCTGCTGACCACCCCAGTAGCGGCCCATCTGCTCGCGCGGGCACATTATCAATCCGGGGGGCGGCCGGGGCAGATCACTGTCAGCAACGACCTCGATATTGTAAATAAGGCGGCCCGCGACAATTAATCCAGGTAGTTGGTAACATGTTAATTTGACATGCCGGGTTGCACGGAACAGTAAAGAACCGTACAAAAACACATGGCCTCGACTGCCCTCGTCCCGGCCCAATAAAAACAATGAAAGGTTGAATTATGAACGACACCGCTGGCGCGGCGACCGGTTACGAGAGCGACTTGATCGAACTCAGCACTGAAATCGTCTCAGCCTATGTTAGCCATAACGCCGTGAGCCCGACCGATCTGCCCAAGCTGATCGCCGAAATTCATGGCGCCCTTCGTGCCTTGCAGACCAACGAAGCACCGGTTCCGGTTGAAGAGTTGAAGCCTGCTGTCCCGGTCCGCAGGTCTGTTGCGGCCGACTACATCATCTGTCTCGAAGACGGCAAGAAGTTCAAATCACTGAAGCGCCATCTTCGTACGCACTATAACCTCTCGCCCGAAGAATATCGCGAGAAGTGGGGCCTGCCGGCCGACTACCCGATGGTTGCCCCCAATTATTCGGCAACCCGCTCCAAGCTCGCCAAGGATAATGGCCTCGGCCGCAAGGCAAGCTGACGGGCGCTTTTCCCGGATACTGCCCCGCCGCCGTCCCCAAGGACCGATGCGGCGGGATTTGTTCTGTCGATCAAACGGCCGCTCAGTGAGCGGCCGTTTGATTTTCACGACCGTCCGGCCGGAAACAAATTAAGCTATCCCACTTATCCCCGTCTGGCTTTCTCGACCGCAATGTGTAGGAATAAATTCCTTGATTGCGGTGGAGACTGACGATGTACGAGATGATGGGGAACGCTGGTGACGGGCGCTCGAGCCGTAGCGTCACTGGGCTGGCCCACGGCCACGACGCGCAGTGCGATACGGTTATCGCATTGGTTGCACAGGAGAAACGTATTCCGATTCGTCTGCTGATGCACAAATCACGCTGCCGGATGGGTGCTGCGCGGGCTCGGCAATTGGCGATGTATCTCTGCCATGTGACCTTGGGGCGCAGCCTTCAGGAAGTAGGGGATATCTTCGGCCGAGATAGGACAACAGTCTCATATGCCTGCGCGTTGATGGAAGATATGCGCGATGATCGCAGTTTCGACGACGCCGTGGCGGCGCTCGAACTTCGGATCGAGGCGGCTGTAGGAGCGGACGATCATGGCACGCGCTGATGTCCGTGCGCTGCGGTTCGTGCGGGCGTTGCTGCCCGACCATGCGGCGCGGATTGAAAATGGCAGCTATTCGGTCGAACGGACGGATCGAGTAGCACGGCTCGATCGCGGAGCGGCGGCGGAACTCGCCGGGGCAGGGGTGCTGATGCTGAGCGAGGCGATCTGCGTAGCCGGGCCGCGAGCACGCGATTGGCTGGCGGCCGAGGGACGCGGCAAGAGAGATCTGCCGCCCGAGGCCGCGCCCGACGTGGCGCCATCGGTGTTGTATTCGCTGGATGAAAGTCCGTTGGCGCGGCTGGCGGTGGCGCGGGATGGGGAGGTGGCCTTCCTGCTGGCGCATCAGGTCGCGGCGGGTGAGCGGGTGCGGAAACTGGTGGAGCGGGCGCGGCTCAGCCCACGAATGACGATGAGTTACGACGCCAACCGTATCGCGGGTGGCGGCGGGCCGGCGGCGGCCAATGACCTGTCGGACAGCGCCGTCGATGCGCGGCGCAAGCTCGACGCGGTGGCTGCGCTGCTACCAGCCGATTGCCGGGGCGTGGTGTTTGATGTGTGCGGACTGCTCAAAGGGCTGCAGACGGTGGAGACCGAAAGGGGCTGGCCGCGTCGTAGTGCCAAGATGGTGCTGAGGATCGGGCTGGAGCAGCTTGCTGTGTATTGGGGATTGTCGGCGCATGCGCGTGGAAATGAGAGCGGACGGGTCGGCGGCTGGCTGGAGGCGAGACTGCCGCTGTTCGGCGACTAACCCCGCTCTAGCTCAGCGCCTTGGCCTCGTTGCGGATGCGGTTGACCATGGCGACCAAGCCATTGGAGCGCTGGGTGGTCAGGTGTTCACGCAGGCCCATCTTGTCGAACAGCGCGATAGCGTCGGTTTCGGCGATTTCCCTGGCCGGGCGGTCGGAATAGAGCGCCAAGAGGATTGCGACCAGGCCCTGCACGATCATGGCATCGCTCTCGCCGCGATACTTGAGCATCGTCTGGCCATCGCGCGGCTCGGTCTGCGCTGCCAACCACACCTGGGAGACGCAGCCGTTGACCTTGTTCTCGGCGGTCTTTTCGGCATCGGTCAGCTTTGGCAGGGCTTGGCCCAATTCGATCAGATAGCGGTAACGATCCTCCCAATCGTCGAGGAAGGAGAGGTTTTCGGCAATGTCCTGGAAGGCTTGGGGTTCGCTCATGGTCTGTACTTAGTGCAACCGTGGCTCAACTTCCAGACGGCTTCGGTCGGACTGGCGCGACAGGTCGCGATGGGGTGTTGGTCGCAAGCCAAATGACATGACGCGAGCCCCGGCTCTTGCCATTGGCGCGGACCCGTTCTTCCTCGACAGCGAAGCCGGCGCGTTGCAGGCGCTGAGTGAACGCGCGATCGGGCGCCGAGGCCCAGATTGCCAGCACGCCGCCCGGACGCAGCGCCGCCTTGGCCGCTTTGAGGCCGGCCATGCTGTAGAGCGCGTCATTGGTCTCGACGGTTAGCCCATCGGGGCCGTTATCGACGTCGAGCAATATCGCGTCGTAGGTCGCCTTGGCGGAATTGATGACGCGGCGCACGTCATTAACCTTGATATCGACGCGCGGATCATCGAGGCAGTCGCCAAAGATGGGGGCCATCGGCCCGCGCGCCCAAGCGACAACAGCAGGCATCAGTTCGGCAACGGTAATCTTGACCGTTGCCGGCAGTTCGGCGAGCGCGGCACGCAGGGTGAAACCCATTCCCAGCCCGCCGATCAGCATATGCGCTTTAGGGCGATCCTTGATGCGGGCCCAGGACAGGCCGGCCATGGCTTCTTCGGAGCCGCTGAGGCGGCTGTTCATCAGCGCGATCGTGCCCAGCATGATCGAGAATTCGTCGGCCCGCTGGATCAGGCGGATGTCGCCACGGCCATCGGGCAGCGGCACGGTATCGATCAATACCCAGGGGTTCACGGCGGCGCTTTCGACGAGAAGATTTGTGCCCTGTCTCTATCGGCGGTGCGTGGTCCGGCGCAAGCAAAAGCCGCGTCCGGACCGAGGAAGCCTCACCGGTTCTTGAACACCAGGAGCAGCGAAGGGCGCAACCCAACCGCGATGGGCAGCTTGATGTTGACTGGAGCAGGTCAGCCATTGCTCGGCGCGCTTCGACACAATCCTAAAGGCGGAGGGAATTCTCATGAAACACTGGATATTTGCAGGCACACTCTCATTGGGTGCGCTGATGACAGCAGCGGCGGCCATGGCGCAGGACGCCGCGCCGTTGACCGGCAAGGACGCTTATGGCGATTGGGAAAAAGATGCGCCCGGCGTGACCCGGCATCTCGTGCCCAGCGACCTGGAAGCGCCGAACCTGACTAAGTCGGCATCCAATTCGCCCTCCACCGTACCCATGCCCGAGGGCGCAATGCCCAAGGTGCCTGATGGCTTCAAGGTGGAAATGGTGGCCAGCGGCATCGAAAATCCGCGCGCCATCCGCTTCGCGCCCAACGGCGACCTGTTCGTGGGCAATTCGGAAGCCGGCAATGTGCTGGTCTATCATTTCGAGAACGGCGCGGCCAAACCGGCCTCGGAGGGCGTGTTTGCCGAGGGGCTCAACCAGCCCTACGGCGTGGCGTTCTATCCAGCGGGCAACGATCCTCAATGGGTCTATGTGGCGGAAAGCAACGGCTTGAAGCGCTTCCCCTATAAAAGCGGCGACATGAAAGCCAGCGGCGCGCCCGAGACGCTGTTCGACAATATCAACCCGGATCATCACTGGACCCGCGACGTGACATTCTCGCCGGATGGCAAGACGATGTATTATTCGGTCGGCTCTGGCTCAAATGTCGGCGACGGCACCATGGACCCCGAACCCAAGGGTGGCGTCGATGCCTGGGCGTCAGCCCATCCGCTCGGTGTTGCCTGGGGCGAGGAAGAACGCCGCGCGGCGGTGCTGGCCTTCGACCCGGATGGGAAGAATGAGCGCTACTTCGCTACCGGCCTGCGCAATTGCGCCGGCATGACCATCCAGCAATCGACCGGCGCACCATGGTGCGTGGTCAACAATGTCGATGAACTGGGCGACAACGTCCCGTTCGAGTTCGCCACCTCGGTGAAGGACGGCGCGTTCTATGGCTGGCCCTGGTACTACAATGGCGACAACCCAGATCCGCGGTGGAAAGACAATCCGCGCGAGGACCTGAAGGGAAAGGTCACCGTCGGCGACGTGCAGTTCCAGGCGCACTCGGCGCCGTTGAATATCACCTTCTATGACAATGATGCCTGGGGCGCCGACTATAAGGGTGACGCATTTGTCGCGATGCACGGCTCGTGGAACCGCGGCCAGCGCACCGGCTATAAGGTGGTGCATCTGAATTTCGACGCCAGCGGCAAGCCTGACGGTACCTATGACGACTTCATGACCGGCTTCGTGATCGATGCCAACAGTGTCTGGGGGCGTCCGGTGGGTGTCGCGGTGGCGCCAGATGGTGCGCTGTTCGTTTCCGAAGATGGCAGCGGCACGATCTGGCGAGTCACCAAACAGTAGTTAACCAATTATTACAGTGAAACCCGGGTGGTGCCCGGGTTTTTCTTCGTCATGCTCAGTAGCAATGTGACACGCAGGCCAGCAACTGAAAAGCATTTTTCAAACAGCCATCGTAATTTAAGTAGCGATTAACCATTCTATTGCACTTTGAATTAACCATAAAAGTTAATCCAGGGTCGAGTAGATGAGTGTGAAATTGTACGCCGTGCTGCTGTCGGCATCTCTGGCGTCTACTGCGGCTTTCGCTCAGGATGCTCCGGCGAGTGCGTTCGGTGCCACGCTTGGCGCGACGTTTTTCACCATGCCCCATATCGACAAAGGCATCGCCTTTGGGGCTCCGGGGGCGACGTCCTCGTCAGTAGGCGGCGGCGGTGTCGGCGCAACCTTCGGGCTGAGCGGGGGCCTGAGCGTTGGCAAGTTCGGCGCTTTCGACGCCGCGATCGGCCTGTCCAGCTTTGCGACCATCGGTCAGTCAAATTCAACGGTCGTGGACACCTTCACCGGTCCGGGTACAGTCGCCATCGGTGGCTATACGACGCCGGCAAACGCCAATGTCGTGCTGACGACCAACAGCGCCCCGGGCAACTCCGCTGCGAGCTCGGTTATCACGCATACCAATCCTCAAGGTGGTGGCGAGGCGATCAACGTAAACAATCCAGTCAATGCGGGTGGGGTCGTGAACAACTATGCCGCCTCCGTTGCGGCCGGCAACAATAGCTTCGCCTTGGGCGGTGTTGTGACCCAGCAGGGCGCCGTGAACAGCGCCGCCGCTTATGCAGCAGTGGCTGCGTCGGATGGTGGCGTATTTTTCGCAGCGGGTGATTTGACCGGGCTCGCGATAACGACGAATGTCAGGCGCAATGTCGTCTATACGGGCGCCGATCTAAGCGTTGCCATGTCCACCAATACAGGCGGAATGGCTGTTCAAGGCTATGCCGGACCCAGCTATCGGCTGCTCGACCAATCGAGCAAAACCACCATCAGCGTGGACATCCCCGAGGCGAGCCCTGCTGCGACGACCTTCCCGACCTATTCGATGGCTCGCGACGAGCAACTGACCTCGAACTATTTCGGCGGCGTGGTCGGTCTTAACCTCAGCAAGCCGATTGCGGACAACATGACATTCTCACTGGGCGTCGAGGGCGGCGTCTACTATGTGCATGACAATATGGAGGGCCGCGAAAGCTACTCCATCGCCGGTGGGGCGCCCACATCCGTGCCGCTGACCACCGTCAACAACGCCAATGGCATCGGCATGGAGGCTGATGGTGTGGCCTGGTCGGCCAAGCTCGCGCCGTCGATTACCGTTGCCTTGGCGTCCAACCGCCAACTGACATTCGGGGGTACTGTCGATTATTTGTCGCGTGTCGCATCAGTGGCGCGGGATGGCTCGGTCGCCTCGGCCACCAATACCTATGCGGGCACCGACGACGGTACTCTCAACTATAGCGCGTCATCGCAGACGGCACACTCGCTGAGTTTTGCGCCAATGTGGAGCTTTACGCCGACGGTATCCTATACCGGCCAGTTCTGAGCGTCAGACGCACCTTAAGGCAATACGGCGGGGCAGGACCCCGCCGTATTGCTTTTCGAGTATGGATCAGTAGGCAATCTGGGTCGTCGTCGAGACGTTGCCAAGGCCAGACTGGCTGACCGAAGAATAGTTGTTGCCGCCGCCAGCTGCTGCCTGGTTGGTCAGCGACAGGTTGGCAATACCGGTCTGGATCGTGGCCGAGTAATTTTCGCCGCCATTGATGGCCAACTGGTTGGTCTGCGCCTGGTTAAACAGGCCCAACTGGTCGATGTCGGCCTCGTTGAAGCCCTTAAGGGCTTGCTGGTTCAACTGTGCGTTGTTGAGCACGCCGGTCTGGTAGGTGCCGCCCAGGTTGACGCCATCAAGTGCGGTCTGGTTCACGTTGGAAGCATTGCGTGCACCGTTCTGGCCGACGTTGAGCCAGTTGTAGCCGGCCGCGTTAGTCTGAGTTTTTGTCGAGTCGTTCAGAAGCCCGTGCTGATCGACGGCCAGATCATTGTGGCCTGCGAAGAAAACGGTAGGCTTGGTGAGCAACGCAATATTGGCTGCATTTGCAGCGGTTACACCAAAAGCCAAAACGGTTGCGGCGATTAAAATGGTACGCATAACTCTTCCCTTAATTTAAACAATGACGCAGGGTTTCCCCATCCCGCGGCCTCGCCATGGGTAAGCAGAGATGCGCAGATGTCCGAAAATAAAGGAAGTCTTAACTATGTAGTACTGCGGGTAAACGATTATTAACCTTACCTATGCAATATGTGATTAATAGATACGGTTTGATTTAAATTTTATATTGTCTAGTGTGCAAAATCGACTGGCGGCGGCGCACAAAAGTGCTGCGCTGTTAATCGGCGCCGGTTTAAACAATGTGCGCGACTTTGCTCCGACCCCCGGCCACGAAGTTGGGCCCTTGGTGCCAGACATAGACTAGGCTTGGGCCTAGCGACGCGATGGTCTTTGCACGAAAAAGAAAAGCCGCAAGCACGGGGCAGCGTGCTTGCGGCAGGGGCCAGGGTCGCTGGGCGTCTGGGGAAGACGCGAGCCCTGGGTTGTTGGCGAGCGCTTTGGCCGCTCGCTATCCCGCCCGGCGCAGACGTGGCATGGGGTATGGCACATCCTTGCCTGTCGGCTGCTCCTGCATGGTGGGGCCGACTGGCGTTGTATCTGGAAGGCTGGGCAGCACGGAGGCGAGCACGGCTTTGCCCCCGAAGCACTGCAAATTATCGCACTGAATGGCATCGACCTGTTCGGATACAAGCTGCTGGCCAGCGACCATGGCCTGATTGGCGGCGGCATGGGGATCAAAATCCATCCCGGGCCGGATCACCATATAGGCCACCAGTAGCCAAAACACTGAACGCACCAAAAACATCGTCTTATCCGAATCAGAGGCAGGCGAACTCGTCCTGCCGCACCAAGCTAGGCAGCCCGGTTTAAGCGCTGCTGCGCCAATTCGATAAAATTTGAAACAAATACCCACGATGTCCTGCTGGGTCAGGGCAAGACCTTGTTTACGCTAATCGGGGAAAGGCCGCGTTGTGGGCCCTCGATCGAGCTTGGGGAGTGTCGCATTTAAGGCCGTCTTAGTGTGTCGGACGCAGTGTGATCACCAACAAGACCTGAATCCAATTCAGGCAATTGCAGGCGAATGCCTGCCTGTGCGGCGTTGATTGGCACAGCAGTACAAGGCGTCGTGGAAGTGAGTATTGTGTATGCGTAGCCTGTTCTCTTTCGGCGCGAGCAAAGAGATGAGCCTAGCCGTCGCCGGCTCCGGTCACCGACCGGAAATGCTGCGGCGCAAGACTCTCGCCACCAATGCGCGCCTCGGCATTATCGCCAGCGCGATCCTCATGCTGCCAGCCATCATCTGCCTGGTCATGGGCACGGCACTGCCATTCGTCATCGCGGCGATCGGGCTGGCCGCCGGCATGATCAGCCTCGCCATGCACCAGCGCGCCCAGTTTGAGCAGGCCGTCGCGGCGCAAGTGTATGCCATCATGGCTATCGGGTTGATCCTGACGCTGGCCGACCCTCACCTGGCCGATGCGGGCCTTGCCATCGCGGTATTGGGGCCGGTCCATGCCTCGCTGCTGGCGCGTAACGTCATGCGCCGCCAGAGCTGGGTAGCGCTCGCCGGCATCGGCATGTTGGCATTCATCGCCTCAAGCTTTGGGTTGCAGGCGATCGCTGTTGGCGTGGCCCCGCTGATGGCCACCTGCGTGCTGGCTTTCACCGTTTGCGCCGGGATCGTGGCTCATTCGGCCAACCGGATTGGCGCCGCTTATGAAGTTTACGACCGGTCCCAAGTAACAGCGTACCGGCACCTCATCGAGCATGTGCAGGACGCGGTTTTGAGGTTTTCCAGTAGCGGCGAAGTGCTGCTCGCTTCCAAGACGTCGGAGGCCCTGTTCGGCTGCCCGCGTTATGAGCTGACCGGCTCCGGGCTTGGCGAGCGGCTGCATGTGCTGGACCGGCCCAGCTATCTGACGGCTTTCGCCGATGCCAATCAGGGTGGCAAGACGCGCATGATCGAAGTGCGGATGCGCCAGGATGATCCTCGGTCCAGCCCACGCGTGCCCCATTTCATCTGGGTCGAAATCAGCCTGTCGCCGGTGATCGATCCCGATTCGAATGACCAGCGGCACGAAGTCGTGGCGCTGTTTCGCGATGTGACCGAGCGCAAGGACACCGAAGCCGCCATGACGGAAGCGCGGCGCGTTGCCGAAGACGCTTCCAACGCCAAGTCGCATTTCCTCGCCACCATCGGGCATGAACTGCGCACGCCGCTGAACGCGGTGGTGGGCTTCTCCGAAATGATGACTACGGGCATTGGCGGCGACTTGTCGCCGACGCACAAGGAATATGCCGGCCTTATCCACCAAAGCGGCAAGCACTTGCTCGAAGTCGTGCGCATGCTCCTCGACATGTCCAAGATCGAGGCCGGCAAGTTCGAAGTGCAGACCGAGCCATTTGCCCCCGATACCCTTGTCGAAACATGCTTCAAAATGGTCGAGGGGCTGGCGCGCGAGCGTAATATCAAGCTTGTTGCCGATATCGCCAACAATCTGCCCGCGCTGGTGGCCGACGAACGCGCCTGCCGCCAAGTGCTGCTGAACCTGCTGTCGAACGCCATCAAGTTCAGCCATGACGGCGGGACCGTGACCGTGACCATGAAGCGCCAAGGGCAGAGTCTGAATATCTCGGTGGCCGATAACGGCATCGGCATGGCGCCTGAATCGCTGCAGCGCGTCGGCGAGCCGTTCTTCCAGGCCAATGAGGGGCTGTCGCGCCGCTATGAAGGCACGGGGCTGGGCCTGTCCATCGTCAAGGGTCTGGTCGATCTGCACGAGGGCACCTTGCGGGCGATGTCGGAAATTGGGGCAGGGACAACCATGACAGTTTTACTTCCTATAAACGGTCCGGCAATAAAGACGGAGGACAGTGCAGTGGTAACGCCGCTGCATCGTGAACCGGCCCCATTGCAAGCGACCCCATGGCAAAACGAAAAAAGAAAAGCGCAATGACGGATTCCACGCTCACACGCCTGCCACTGCTGGCTGGTGGCGCTGTCGCGGCCTCGCTGAGCCGCGCCGGTCTCTGGACGTTCTCGCGCTATATGCGAGCCCCTCTTGCCTCCACGGCCCTGTTGGCCATGGTGACGCTGACGGCGCTGGCCGGCAGCAATGCGCTGTATTTCCAGACCGCGCGTCATCCCGCGCCGTTGTTTGCCCCAGCCCCCGACGTGCCGGAGACGGCTGCTATCGAGCAGGTGCCCGAAGCGCCGGCTTTGCCACAACTGCGCCAAGCCGAAGTGCCGCAGCCGATTTCTCAGGAAACCACCAGCAGCGTGGCGCAGCCTGCGCCCGTGGTGCCCGATGCCCCCGTCGGCAACGCCCAGGTTTTCGAGCTGCAAAAGAAGCTGACCGAACTCAAACTGTTCGATGGCACCGTCGATGGCTTTTACGGACCCATGACGGCTCGGGCGATCCGGGCGTTCGAGGAACATAACGGCATGACGCCCACCGGCGCCATCTCGCCCGGCCTGGTCGACGCGATTCTGCGCGCCGATACCATGGGCATGGCGCCGCAACGCGTGCAGGTGGCCGAAGTCGCGCCGCAGCCCGCGCCTGTGCGCACGATTCGCGCGGCCAAGGTGCAATTGCCGCCGATGCCGTTGGCACCAGTCAACGCCGTACAGGCCCCGACGCCGGTGGAAGACGCGTTCGACACGGTGACCAGTTCGGCGGCGCAGACGATTGATTCGATCGTCGCAGCTGTCGATGGTAGCCGCGTCACCCCTGCGACTGCAACTCTTCGGCCGACGGCGGCGCTACCCTTGATGGCCGCTACGGCCCAGCCGATGCCGGCGCCGGTGCAGCATGTCGCTTCATTGGAGCCAGTTGCTCCCCCCGCCGTTATCATACCGCAGCCGGAAGCCACCCGGCAGGCCGCAATTGCCCCTGCTGCGGCGGCTACCCCCACCAGCAATGCTCAGTTAATCGAACAGGTCCAACGTGGTTTGGCGAGCCTGGGCTTCCTGCAGGGCGCCATCGACGGCAAGCCCGGCGAGGCAACCGCCAAGGCTATCCGCGCCTTCGAGATTTTCCACAACTACGCCCCCACTGGCGAAGTGAACCCCCAACTGGTGGGTCTGCTACGAGACGCCGGCGCCTCGATCTGATGAGCGCGCTGCGCAGCGACCTATGGTGCGCCGCTTTTGTGCGGCGGCACAATGATCTGGGCCATATGTGCGTGGTCTCACGCCTCGGCGACCCCATCGCTGGACAGGTGTGGATCGAGGTCGATCACCTGAATGGCAGCGTCTCGCTGTTTACGCCGGCCCCTTTGGCCAGCCGCACCGATGATACGGCGGGGCTGGTATTTCAGCGCCGGTTTGCCCGCGTCGAGCCGGGCAAGGTTCGCGACCGCATTGCCCAGGAAGCAAGGTTCGACCCCGATTTCTGGGTGCTGAGCATCGACCTGCGCAGCGACGATGTCGGGATCGACGTGATCGCTTAGCTGGCGCGTTTGACGCCGATGCGGGCCAGGGCCTCGATGGTCTGGTTGATCACCGGGTTTTGCGATGCCGACAATGGCGTACGGCGGCTGCTTTCGGTGAACGGCTTGTATTCGGGCTTGGCCAGCTCCAGCAGGTTCACTTCGCCGCGCCAGGCGCTCATCAGATAGGCCATGGCGTCAGGCTCGACGCTGCCGAACATGGTGGCGAAATCGGCAAGCGCGCGCGAGCGCTCGCTGTCATGTGCAGTGGCGTGGATCAGCACCTTGAGCCCGTCATAGGCGCTGCACCCGAAGGCGCGCAGGATAACGAACAGCGAAGCCCCGGTGACGTCGTGGGCAATCTGGCCGCACCGCACTTCGTCGAGGCCGGTGATCTGGCTCAACAGCTTGGTGACTTCCGGGCGACGATTTTCGGAGAACAGCTTCATCAGCGCCTTGGTCAGACCCTGGGTCGCCACGGTAATCTGCTCGATGGTCTTCTTGATTGGCGCGACCGGGGTCTGGCGATTGGCAAAGGCCTTGATCACCTTGATGCGATGATCGTCGGAAAGGTCGAAGAAGGCCGGTGCCAGAAGCGCCGCGTCGAAATCGTCACGACCAGCCAGCGATTCGGCGACCATGTAGTCCATCTGGGCCGAGCGGGCCAAGGCACTGAGATAGGCGCCCCGTGGCACGATGGCTGTGTTGGCGGCCAAGGCGCGGTACACCTTGCGCGAGTTCATCTGGAACAGCTTGGCCAGCACCACATTGGTGAGGTCGGCGCGACGGGCCATGGTGGCCGCCGCTGCGATATCGTGACGCGCGATCACATCCAGCATGGTCGCTTCAGACAGCGCGGGAGCGGCATCCAGAAAGCCGTTGAGATCTTCGCCGATGTGCTCGACTACCAGCGCTTCGAGCACCGGGGAGAGGGCTTCGGCACGTCCCAGGATGGCGGCGCCCTTGGCACGAGCCTGCGGGCCGGCAATGGGAAACAGACGGGTGGCGAGGGCTTCGAACTGCTCGGCCTCGGGCGCCGTGGGCCGGCCGCGGCGCGCATAAGCGTCGCAAGCTGCGATCAGCAAAGTGTTGGTGCGGTCCACACCGCCGGTTTCGATCAGGAGTTGGAAGGTTTCGTAAGGTTGAAAACCAAGCATGTTTTGGGGACCGTCGACTCAGAGAGCACCTCTATTAGGCGCATTTATACTCTTGCCGGCAATTCGTTAGCAGACTGTTAACCTTGACGATCTCTTAATGCACAGGCGTGTGGGGCGTCGCGCGCTGTCATTTTGATACATGTTGCTTCCGGTAGGGACGGAAGAACTGCATTTTTGGAGGCAAGCTTGGGAAAGCTCGTCAAATTCGATAGTCGCCGCCGGCCCGCCAGCGGAGCTTTGCAGCCAGCAGGGAACGCCCAGATTCTTATTTTTACCGGAGTACGGTATGAGCGCGGTACGCCTGTGGCGCCGAACAATCGCATCGATCCGCCAAGACCAAAGCGCAAGCGTGTCTGAACGTCTCCGCCAGTTTTTCGGCGCCGCGGTCATCATTGGTGTCGCGGCTTTGGCCGCGGGCTGCGTTTCGCGCCCGGTGGGAGATTTCGGCCGGGCCGATCCCAGCTTCTCCCACGACGTGATGATGCCCACCATAGGCAACTCGCTGGCCAAGGGGCATCATGAGCCGGTTTCCAATTTCAATCAGACCGATCAGGAAAAGGAGATGCACAACCGCGTCTGGCGTTTCCTGGTCGCGCCGCATGCCAAGGACTGGTTCTACGATGTCGCCGTGGAGCTGCAGCGCACCAGAATCACTGGCGAGACCGACCTGCGGTTTTCAATCGACCGCTATTACACCTGGCTGAAGCGGGCGGACTACGGATCGTCACGAACGCGCTATTCGACCGTTGGTCGCCATATCCAGGCCGATATCGATACGATACCGACGACCTTCATCTCGATCTGCCAGGTGCAGGAGGTCGATCGCCAGCGCGGCGTTGCCGAGGACGGATTGAGCGGGCTGGAACCCGATGTCCGGCGGGACGTCGCCGCGCGGCGTGCCGAGAACGACATGCACATCAACTGGTTCGTAAGGGCCCTGGATTATCGCTACCAATCCTACGACTACGCGCTGAACCATCTGCTGGTTGAAACGCCCCATGAGCAGTCATTGGCGGTGGACGATGCGCTGGCGCAGATGAAGGTCTATCTCGATCGCGCCACTCGCGGCGATTTCTGCAGCGGGCAGGGGCTCATCATCGGTAGTCAGCAGGCGGTGATTCCGTCGCGCTACGGTTCGCGCAACTACGGCGTCGAGCACGTGGACCTGAAGTAGGCGTCAGGCTGGATTGGCTCGGACGATGCCGACCCAGCGCCCGAACGCGGTCATGAATTTGGCCAGGAAGGCCGCAGTGTCTTCGTTGATAAGCGCGCCGGTCTCATCGAACAGTTCGCCGGCCCCGCCGATATAGGCCTCGGGCTGCTGCATCGGCAGCAGGTTGAGGAAGACGAAAGTCTGGCGCAGGTGGTGGTTGGCGCCGAAAGCGCCCAGCTTGTAGGGCGTGATGCTGACGACGCCGGCAGGCAAGCCATCGAAAACGCTCTTGCCGGCCGGGCGCGAGCCGACGTCGAGCGCGTTCTTGAGGCCGCCTGGCATCGAGCGGTTATACTCCGGAGTGACGAACAGGATGGCGTCGGAACTGGCGATATCCGCGCGGAAACGCGTCCAGGTGGCGGGGGCGTTAGCCTCGAGATCCTCGTTATAGAGCGGCAGGTCACCAATTTCGACGATGCGGCAGTGCAGTCCATCAGGGGCCTTCGCCATCAACGCCGTGGCTGTCTTGCGGCTGAGGGAGGCAGCCCGCAGGCTACCAACGACGATGGCGACTGAATGGGGCTCGCTCATGGTGCTCTCCGATGTTGAGGCAGGAAGAATGTGCGGCGGGCGGCATTCGTTCCGGTTCGGATGCGTTCACCATGACGCCGCCTAGGGGGCCGTGTTAAGATTGCATCCCTGCAGTAGCGCTGCCGCTTGAGCGCCTAGGAACGGAACTGACATCATGACTCCGCTGGTCGGGCTGCTCATTATCATCGGCCTGATCGGCGTCAGTGTCGTCATTTCGCTGTCGGAAATTGCCTTTGCGGCGGCGCGCGAAGTGCGCATTCGCGCGCTGGCGGAAGCGGGGAACAGGCAGGCGCAGCGCTTTGTGGCGTTGCGGGCGGATGCAGGGCGGGTAATCACCGCGCTGCAAATCTGCACCAACGCGATTTCCATCCTGGCCGGCGTGGTCGGTGACGGTTTCCTCGGGCCAATCTTCTCGGAAATCTTTGTTCGGCTGGGCGCCGGGGAGATGGCGCCCAATGCCGGGGGCATCGTCGCCTTCTGCGTGGTCACGGCGCTGTTCGTGCTGTTTGCCGATCTGGTGCCTAAGCGGATTGCCCTGCTGATCCCCGAGGAAGTGGCGCTGTCGGTGGGCTGGTTTCCACAATATGCGGTGATTGTGCTGCGTCCGCTGGTGTGGGTGTTCAGTGGCGTTTCCGACTGGATCATCGCCCGGCTCGATCTGCATCCGGCGGTGCCGCACGATCACGTCACGACCGAGGATTTCCGCATGATCCTGGCGGGCGGCGAGGCTTCGGGCGCGCTGATGAAGAATGAGCACCGGCTAATCGAGAACGTGCTGGCGCTGGAACTGCGCAGCGTCACCTCGGTGATGACCATCCGCGACGATATCGTCTATCTCGACATGCGCGATCCGCCGGAGGTGCAGCGGGAGAAAGTGCAGCGGCGGCCGTTCTCCTATTATCCGATTTGCGATGGCGGCATCGATGCGGTGATCGGGTGCGTGCGGGCCGAGGACGTGCTGGCGACCTCGATCGAGCAGCCGGGACCGATCGATTTCGGCAAAGCACGGCGCGACGTGCTCAGCGTGCCCGACAGCCTCAATATTTGGGAAGTGCTGGCCGAGTTCCAGGCCCAGAGCACCGGCTTTGCGCTGGTCGTCAGCGAATATGCGCTGGTCGTTGGGGCGGTGACCTTCAAGGATTTGATGGGCGCGCTGATGCACGGGCTAGCCAATCCGTTCGAGGAGGAAGCCATCCTGCGGCGCGACGACCTGAGCTGGCTGGTCGATGGCGTGGCGCCGCTGGTGGATGTTACCCGCACGTTGGGCCTCAAGACACTGCCCGAAGGACCCTATGAAACCATTGGCGGTTTCATCGTGCACCGGCTGCGCCGGGCGGCGCGCAAGGGCGATAAGGTCGAAGAGTCGGGTTTTGTGTTCGAGGTGGTCGATGCCGACCGCACCAGGCTCAACCAATTGTTGGTGACCAAGGTCGCGGCCAAAATAGCACCCAAGGTGACGGCCAAGTAATTTGCAGCGACGGCGCGTTGCCAGAGGCAGGATTTGCTGGCAAGTTCGACTTGCGAGTGTGGGATGGGCTGTAACATCGACGCGGGCGTAACAGCCCGCGGAAGGAATGCTATGCGCACTTTTCTGGTCTTCGTTTTTCTCGCCCTGTTCCCCACTATGGTGTTCGCTCATCCCGATCCGCTGCACGCAGTGGGTCTGGTGCATGGCTTCGAGCATCCCCTTGGCGGGCTGGATCATATCCTGGCCATGGTAGCGGTCGGCGTCTTTGCCTTCGTGCTGGGCGGGCGCGCGCTGTGGCTGGTGCCGCTCAGCTTTATTGCCATGATGGTGGTTGGCTTCGCGCTGGGGATCAATGGCGTCGACCTGCCATTCGTTGAACTGGGGATTGCGCTATCCAGTGTGGTGATCGGTGGGGCGGCGGCCTTGAAGGCGCCAATGCCCGTTGCTGGCGCCATGGCGCTGGTCGGGGTGTTTGCAGTGTTCCATGGCCACGCCCATGGCGCCGAAATGCCGGAAAGCGCCGGTGGGCTGCTCTATGCCGCCGGCTTCGTGGCAGCCACGGCGGCTTTGCATGGCGCCGGCATTGGCGCGGCGCTGGGCGTCAGCAAGCTGGCTGGCAAACATGGAGCAATGGTCGCTCGGATCGCTGGCGGCGCTTTCGCGCTTGGCGGTATTGGTGTGCTGTTCGGCTGGCTCTAAGCCACCGCCGCGTCGATGAATTTCTGCTTGGCGTCCGTATAGGCGGCGCGGTTATCGGCAAACTCCACGGCCAGGCGGTCCTTGAGAGCCTCGTAGTCCCGCGCCAGCGCGGCATCGGCCAGCAGCCGGTCCCGGAAGCGGATATTGCGGTGCCATTTGGGGCCGTCATGGGCGACGACATGCAGCAAATGTGTGCGAGGCTCGCCCTTGCCGAACACATGGTTCGGCACTCCGGCATTGGCAACGTATTCGTAGCCGATGCCAGCAAGGACTGGCGCTAGCAGTGGGCCCTGATCAAAGTCTGCGATGCCGAGCATGACATCGAGGATGGGCTTGGCACGGATGGTGGGAATGGACGTGCTGCCGAAATGCTGCAGGTCGATGACTATGGGGCCGACAGCGGCGCGGATGCGTGCGTCTTCTTCAGCGAAAGCCTGCTGCCAGTCGGGGTTGTGATCGACCAAGAGCACGATGCCCTTGCGCAGACCAAGGCCCCATTGGTTCTTCTCGTTCATGCCAATCTCCTCAAGAGGAGTTTGCCCTTGGGGCGCGGTCGAAGGCAACAGTCTCAAGCCGGCGCTGGCGCCGGGGTCTTGATGCCGCATTTAACCTTCGCCAACTCGTCTTCGAAACGCTGGCGCATCGCCTGGTGGGGAGGGGCGAGGCGGACCAGCACGAAAATATCGTCGTCAACCGACTCGACCACCAGCAAGCCCTCGGCAATATCGAGCTGTTGCTGGGCCAGCAGCCGCGTCTGGTCGGCGTTGAAAATGCCCATTTCGAGTGTCTGCCCGATGCCGTCGCGATTAGTGGTCGAATAGGTGATGATGCCCTGCTTGTTGAACAGCGCCACCGACCAGAACGCATCGGGCATGATGCCCGAAAGATAGGCCGGGCCGGCATTGAGGTCGATCTGGCAGACGCCGTAGGCAACATCGGGGTCCAGTCCAAGCGGATTGGGCTCGCCGGGCACGACCTGGGGCAGGATCACCATTTTGTTTTGCGCCTTGAGCGCGGCGATGCGCGTCCAGATGGTGTCTTCGGCCAAAGCCGGTAGGGTCAGGATCACCACGAGGTGGATGATGCCGCCCAGCATGGCGCCGCCGAGCAGCCAGAGCAGGGTGCGGATCATGCGCAACCCTCGCGCTGGATCGACGGCATGGTCTCGCCCCCGGTGCCGAAACCGGAAAATACTGCGGTGTCGTAGAGCGTCAGCACCAGCCGGAAATTGCCGGTGCCGGTGAGTTCGAGCCAGTTTTGCGGCGCCAATTGCTTGCCCACATAGATCAGGATGGCGCCGTCATGGGCACGCGCGATGGCGTTCGAGCGCATGGCCGCATCCTCGCCGGGGCGGGCGAGATTGACGCCGTCAGCATCGAGGGCCACCAGGGTCCAGAACGTCGCCAAAGGGGTCTTGCCAGCGATGCGATAGGTGCAGGCCAGCGATAGGGTGTCCCCCGCGCTATCTGTGGTGGCGGTGAACTGCAGGCCTTCGCTGAGGCCGAGTTGTAACCCGGCGGTACGAGTCAGGTGACCGCGCGTATAGGGATTGGGCGCCGCGGTGCCGACATCGGGCCAAGCGATCCAGGGACCAACCACAGCGGCGCCGAACAGGCGGCCATCGGTCAGCGCGTAATAGCTCAGCCCGAAGCCAATGCCGAGCGCGACCGTAACCAGCAGCAGGAGGTGGATGACGAAACGCAAGGATCAGGTGTCGAAAGCGGTGGGAAGGGACATGGATGGCCTGGTCGCTGCAACTTTAGGTATTGGCTATAGCAATGGGTGGCGGTGGGCGGAAGCGGGATTTGAATTGCGTCAGGGTTGGGGGCTGATTTAGCCCGACCCAACACCTACAACCCGTTCGTTTCCGCCGGGATCGGAGTGCTGGCCTGATCGGTGAGCGGCATAGTGGCGCGGAGCGTCGTGCGCAGCATGTCGGCGACATCGACGAGCTTGCGGGCAGCGGCGGGCTTGAGGGTCGGTGGCCGCTCGGCGGGCGGCTCCTCGACCTGGCTGGGATCGGTCGCGGCGATGATAACCTTTTCGGGCACGAAATCGACGCCGAACACCGGCAGGATCTCGATATTGGTGTGGGCATAGGCCATGAATTTCTGCCAGGCGATTGCCGGTAGAGTGCCGCCAGTCAGCGTTTTGGTGGCGTGGTAATCGTCATTGCCGAACCAGACTGCGGCAACGTAATTGCCGGTGAAGCCGCAGAACCAGGCGTCGCGATAGGACGAGGTGGTGCCTGATTTACCCACCGTGGGGACGCCCTCGATTTTGGCCCTGGTGCCGGTGCCGCCGGTAACGACGCCGCGCAGCATCTGGTTCATGCCCTTGACCGTGGTTTCGCTCAGGATGCGCTCGCGCGGGGCGTCCGGATGGGCCTCGAAAATCACCTCGCCGGTCAACGAACTGATGCGGTTGATGCCATAAGCAGGGGTTTTGTAGCCCTCATCGGCTAGCACGGCATAGGACGAGGCCATGTCGAGCACCGAAACCGAGGCCACGCCGAGCGCCAGCGAGCGGGTCACGGGATAGTCGGCGCGTAGGCCCATGCGGTGGCTCAACTCGGCAATCGAGTCACGGCCGGTCTTGATCGACAGCGTGACGGCGACCGTATTGAGCGATTGGGCCAGCGCACTGGCCAGCGTGACCTGGCCTTTGTAATTGCGGCCATAATTCTGCGGGCACCAATCGCCGATGCAGACCGGGCGATCGGTAATCAAGCTCTGCGGCGTCAACCCCAATTGTTCGAACGCCTCGGCATAGACGAAGATCTTGTAGGATGAACCGGGTTGGCGGTTGGACACGATGGCACGGTTGAACTGGCTCTTGCCGTAATCCACGCCGCCCACCATGGCGCGCACGGCGCCCTTGGTATCGGTGACCACCATGGCGGCCTGCTCGACATCGTAGCGTTCCCCGCTATCGCGAATGGTCGAGGTGACGGCGTCCTCGGCGTACTTCTGCAGCGTGGTATCGATGGTGGTGCGGACCACGAAATTGTTGGACGTGTGCCGGGACCCTTCGATGATGGTCTTGGCCTCCTCGAAGGTCCAATCGAGGAAATAGTTCGGCGAGTTGACATCGGCGGTGCGGTCGACCGGCGAGGCGGGGTGGCGGCGCGCGGCGGTGACCTGGCCCTCGGTGAGGAAGCCGGCGGCCACCATATTGGTCAATACCAGATTGGCCCGGGCACGGGCGGCTGCCAGATCGACATGGGGGGCATATTTGGTGGGGGCCTTGAACAGGCCCGACAGCATGGCGGCTTCAGCAAGACTGATGTCCTGCACCTTCTTGCCGAAATAGAAGTCCGAGGCCGCGACGACCCCGAAATTGCCGCCGCCCATATAGGCGTGGTCGAAATAAAGCTTGAGAATCTGGTCCTTGGAATAATGCCATTCCAGCCAGACGGCGAGGAAAGCCTCGATCACCTTGCGCTCGATGGTGCGCTCGGAGGAGAGAAACAGGTTCTTGGCCAATTGCTGGGTGATCGACGAGCCGCCCTGCGTGCCGCTATCGCCCGAGGCATTGCTGGCGATGGCGCGCAACGTGCCGACGACGTCGATGCCGAAATGCTCGTAAAAGCGCCGGTCTTCGGTGGCGAGGGTCGCCTTGATGAGGTAGTCGGGCATGTCGGCCAGCGCAACACTATCGTCCGAGCGGATGCCGCGGCGGCCGATTTCGTTACCGTAGCGATCCTGGAAGACGACGGAATAATCCTCGGCCTTGTTGAATTCGCCGGTGGCGGTGGCGTCAAAGGCCGGCAAAGCCAGGGCTGTCAGCAGCACTGCGCCGATGGCGCCGAAGGTAAAGGCGTCCGACAGCAGTTCGACAAACAGGCGCATGATGCCGCGAACGCGGAAGACGGACATGATGTCCTGGAACTTGGTCCAGCCGCGACCGGCCGACTGGCCCATGTCGTAGAGCGAGGAATCCAGCCACGCATCGGCAGCCAGCATGCTGGATTTCTTGACGCGCTTTTCTTTGGTATAGAAGGGATCCTGCACGTCGATCCTCGCTGGCGGGGTCACGGACCTTTGTCCGTGATTGTCCCCATAGGCAACACAATCGCTGGAATATGATTGCCCTTGGCACCGCACAAGAGCAAACCGGCAACACCATAAACTGGCTCAGGTTAAAATGGCCTTCTGGGAAGAAAAATCGCTAGCCGAGATGACCCCGACCGAGTGGGAGTCGCTGTGCGACGGCTGCGGTCGCTGCTGTCTGATCAAACTGGAGGATGAGGACAGCGGGTTGCTGATCACCTCCGACGTGCGTTGCCAGCTATTGGACGGCGATACCTGCGCCTGCACTGACTATCCGGGCCGGCAGAAGAAGGTGCCGGACTGCATCAAGCTTGATCCCGAGAACGTCGTCTCGATCAAGTGGATCCCCACCACCTGTGCCTATCGCCGCATTGCCGAGGGAAAGGGGCTGGCCTGGTGGCATCCGCTGGTCTCGGGCGATCCGCAGACGGTGATCGATGTCGGCGTCTCGGTGAAGGGGCGAACTTTCCTCGAAACCGATGTCGATCCCGACACTTGGGAAGAGCATGCGGTCGATTGGCCGGAATGGGAACCACCCGAAAGCCTCTAGGGGCAGTGCTTAGCGGTGCGATAACCGCCGGTTAACCGCAGTTGTAAACCGACTGTTAACCATGATGTGGCCAGATCGTGGCACGCGCAGCGTATGGCGAGCCCAGAACAGGCATCAACATGACCGATACCGTGACGATGAAGGTAACTGCCGATCCGTTCTGGACTCGGGTCCGCATGGCATTGGGCGCCGCGCGCCCAGCACCACAGGAGCGGTTGCCAGCTTACGGCAAGGCCGCGATGGCGCGTTCGATCGGCATGAAGCCGCGATTGGGCACCCGGCTCGAGGAAGAGCTGGTGATGGCCTGGATGCGCTCGGCCGAACGCAAGGTGTCGTTGAGCCTGCTGGTCATCGAACTGGACCGCTTCAAGGAATATTGCACCGCCTATGGCAAACTCGAAACCGAGGATTGCCTGATGTCGGTGCGCGACGCGATCCGTGCGGTGCTGCCGCGCGAGGGCGATAGCGTGCTGCGGTTGGGGCAGGCCTCGTTCGTTGTGGTGCTGCCCGATTTTCCCGTGCTGATGGCGCGGGCCACGGCACAGAAGATCGCCAGCGCGGTGCGCGATCTCGGCCTTGCGCACAAGGAAAGCCATGCGGGCATCGTGACGACCGGCATTGGCCTGGCCGTCGGCAATCCGCGCGGCAATTATGATCGCAAATTCTTCGAGACGGCAGCCGAGGCGCTGATCAAGGCGCAGAAGCGTGGTCTGAACCGGATCGAAGCGGTCGACCTGAGGCCGGCACAAGAACGCAAGCGCAAAGCTGTATAGTGGGCGGAGGGGTTCCCTCCGCGCCTCTCAGCCTCTAAGAAGCCCGTCCTTCTGCCGCCCGGCGCGCGGCGCAATGCACGGAAATCCTCATCATGGCCACCGCTTGCGGGCTCGACTTCGGCACGTCCAATTCGACCATGGGCACTGCGACTCACCACGGCGGTCCGCGCCTGCTGGCGCTTGAGGACGGCAAGCCGACCATTCCGAGCGTGCTGTTTTTCGGCTTCGAGGATGACACTATCCATTTCGGCCGCGCCGGTGTCGCCGAATATGTGACCGGCGCCGAGGGACGGCTGATGCGCTCGCTCAAGAGCGTGCTGGGCACATCGCTGATCGGCGACAGCACGCGAGTGAAGGCGCGCAGCTATGGTTTTGTGGAAATTCTGGGGATTTTCATCGCCGAATTGAAGCAGCGCGCCGAGACCGAACTGGGCGAGCCGGTGGACAGCGTCGTGCTGGGGCGGCCGGTGCATTTCGTGGATGACGATGCCGTGGCTGATGCCGAAGCCCAAAAACAGTTGGAAGGCGCCGTGCGGGCGCAGGGTTTCAAGCACATCGAATTTCAGTTCGAGCCGATCGCGGCGGCGCTCGACTATGAGCGGCAGGTGAGCGACGAGCAATTGGCTCTGATCGTCGATCTGGGCGGCGGCACGTCGGATTTTACCGTGATCCGGGTGTCGCCGGAGCGATCCAAAAAGCCGCAGCGCGCCGACGATATTCTGGCGACGGCCGGCGTGCATGTCGGCGGCACCGATTTCGACCGGCTGCTGTCGGTGGCCAAGGTGATGCCCGAACTGGGGCTGGGCAGCGAAACGCGGGACGGCAAGCGCTACCTGCCGGTGGCGCCGTATCATGAATTTGCCACCTGGCACCGGATCAACCGGCTGTATCACGCCAAGCCGCTGCGCGACCTGATCGGGACGCGCAACGAGGCGCGACGGCCCGACCTCGTCAGCCAGTTCATCGCGCTGGTCGAGGAGCGGCAGGGGCACCGGCTGGCCGGGGCGGTGGAAGCGGCCAAGATCGCATTGTCGGATGCGGACGAGTACCGGTTTCACTTTGAGGGACGCGGCGCGAAGATTGATGCGGTGATGACCAATGCCGACCTGGCGCGGGCGCTGGACAATTCGGTGGAACGCATCACGGCGACGATCGACGAGACGCTGGTGCGGGCAGGGGTGGGCGCCGAGGCGATCGATAGCCTTATCCTGACGGGTGGCTCGACGCTGGTGCCGGTCATCGTGGCGCGGTTGCGGGCGATGTTTCCCGATGCGGCGCTGGTGCGCACCGACGTGCTGGGCAGCGTGGGTTTGGGACTGGCCATGGAAGCGTCGAGGCGTTTTGGCTGAGCGCGCGTGGTTAGCAGCTCGTTCACCAGAACGATGGTATTTGCCGCGTCCAATCACACATCGGCCTGAATTCGGCGTCACCGAGCGCGGCAACGCGATCCGGTGGACATGTCCCCGAGGCTCAAGGAAGACATATGACACTTTTGCAGACCTCCGCCGCGCTGCTACTCGCCCTCGGCATGGTTGCGCCCGTGGCGGCGCAGGATCTGAGCCCGGTTGGGACCTGGCAGACCACGACCGGGGAGTCGCGCTATAAGGTGAGCCTGTGCGGCGACGGCACACAACTCTGCGCCAAGCTGACCTGGCTGCGCGCCGATGCTCGGACGCCGAAAAACCTGGCGATGCTGAACAAGCTGGTGGTGCAGAACGCCAAATCGATTGACGAGAACAAATGGCGCGGCATGGTGAAGTATGACGGCCATGAGGTTTCGGGCTCGGTGACGCTGGTGAATGCGAACCAGATGAAGCTGTCGGGATGCCAATTGGTGGCGTGCAAGCAAGTGGACTTCGTAAGGCTGTAAGCTTGGGTTTTGGCGAAGGTTTGGCCCCGTTCTGCGAAAGCAGGGCGGGGTTTTTATTGGCTGGCGCTCGCGAGTGTTCCTCCCAGACGCGACGTCATCCCCGCGCAGGCGGGGATCTATTCTTGGGTTCGCTGGCACCCAAAGAATGGGTTCCCGCCTGTCCGGGAATGAGGCTGTGGGTGGGACTGAACAGCGTAAGGCCGAACAAACTTATGCAACAAATCCCCGCGTGACGGTGGCGTGTTAGCTTTTGGGCATGATCGAGAAATTGGGTCAGGCAGCGATGATGCAGGACGGCGACGAGAGCATCAGCCCCCGCAGTTGGCCGCATGTTCGCGAGGCGTATGAAAGCGGCGACGGCACCATCGACGACGTTTGCGAGCGTTTCGGGGTGACCAAGGGCGCCCTGGAATATCATTGCCGGCGTGACGGCTGGCTCAAGCGATCGGAACGCGATCCGACCGCGCGTTCGCTGCTGCTGGGGCGCATGTTCAAGGTGTTGGATCAACACATAACCAGACTGGAGAATTTGTCGATGGACGAACAAGACGGCAAGGAGGTCGGCCTGCTGAGCGTGGCGGTTCGTACCTTCGAGAAGCTGGACGAGCTCAATCGCGGTGAGCCGGGCAATGTGCCCAAGCAGAAGAAGGATATGCGCGATCTGCGCGACAAGCTGGCCCGGCGCCTTGACCAGCTCAAGCAGCGCTGAGTCAGTCGCCGAAGTCGCAAAGCTGACCGATAAACAGGCCGAGGCGAAATATTATGGCTGGGCCCAAGTGTGGGCCCGAGCCGATCAACTTGCGCCGGACGGCGACTGGACGACCTGGCTCATGCTGGGCGGGCGCGGCTCGGGCAAGACCAGGGCCGGTGCTGAATGGGTGCGCTCCCTGGCGGCGGCGAAAGTGACGCCGATCGCCTTGGTGGGCGAAACCATGACCGAGGCCATCGCCGTGATGGTCCGGGGTGAGAGCGGGCTACTGAACGTTCACCCGGACGAGGCACGGCCGGTGCTCAAGGGCACCAGCCTGATTTGGCCCAACGGGGTCGAGGCGATGGTGATGTCGGCCTCCGATCCGGACCGGTTCCGGGGGCCGCAATTCGCGGCGGCCTGGTGCGACGAGGTGGCCAAATGGCCTGATGCGGAAGCGGCGTGGGACATGCTGCAGTTCGGCCTCCGGCTGGGCGACAAGCCGCGCCAACTGGCCACGACCACGCCCAGGCCGACGCGGCTTCTGAAACGGCTACTGGCCGATCCGCTGACGGCGGTGACGCGGGCGAAGACGGCGGATAACCGAGCGCATCTGGCGCCAAGTTTCCTCGACGCGGTGGTGGGGCGCTATCGGGGCTCGGTGCTGGGGCGGCAGGAGCTCGATGGCGAGATGATCGAGGACATGCCAGATGCGCTGTGGCAGCGGGGCATGTTCGTGCCGGTGGGGCCGGTTTTGTCCGAGCGCATCGTGGTGGCGGTCGATCCGCCGGTGACGGGCAATGAGCGCTCGGACGCCTGCGGGATCATCGTGGCCGGACGGGTTGGCGAGGGCGCCGTGGTGCTGGAGGACCGGACGCTGAAGCCGGCGGCGCCGCTGGCCTGGGCCCGGCGGGCGGTGGCGGCGTTTCATGCCCATGGGGCCGACGCCATTGTGGTCGAGGTCAATCAGGGTGGCGACCTGGTCAAATCGGTGATCGCGCAGGTCGATCCCAATGTGCCGGTGCGAGCCGTGCGGGCGACGCGGGGCAAGTGGCTGCGGGCGGAGCCGGTGGCGGCGCTTTATGGACGAGGGCTGGTGCGGCACCTGGCGGGGCTGAGCGAACTGGAAGACGAGATGTGCGCATTCGGCAATGACGGGCGCAGCGATGGGCATTCGCCGGACCGGGTGGATGCGCTGGTGTGGGCGATCACGGAGCTCTTGCTGGTGGATATGACGCCGCGCGTTCGGCGGATTTAGCAAAACAAGGAATTTGACATGCCGAACTGGTTCAACCGCCTGACCGGCGGGCGCGACAACACGCCTGCCGAACGCAAGGATTTTGCCGGGCATTCGGTGCTCAGCCTTAGTCAATTGGGCGCGGCGAGCTGGAGCAATCGCGGGTTTGCGAGCCTGGTGAACCAGGGGTTTGCGAAAAATCCAGTGGTCTATCGCTGCGTTCGGTTGATCGCCGAGGCGGCCAATCGGGTGCCGTTGGTGATCGAGGAGAACGGGCGGCTGGTGGATGAGCATCCACTGGCGAGCCTGCTCGGGCGGCCCAATGGGCGGCAGTCCGGCGGGGAAATGCTGGAGGCGGTGTTTGCCTATTTGCAGACGGCGGGCAATGCCTACTTGCAGGCCGGCGTGGTGGACGGCGAGGTCAAGGCGCTGTTCTGCCTGCGGCCGGACCGGATGCGGGTGGTGGCGGGCGGCGACGGTTGGCCGGTGGCCTATGATTACACCGCGGGCGGCAAGACCACGCGGCTGCGGCAGGACAGCTTGCCGGTGCCCGATGTGCTGCACATGGCGCTGTTTCACCCGCTCGACGACCATTACGGCATGGGACCGCTGGAGGCGGCGCAGACGAGCCTCGATATCCACAATGCCGCCGGGCAGTGGAACAAAGCACTGCTCGATAACGCGGCGCGGCCAAGCGGGGCGCTGGTCTATTCGGTGGCGGGCGGGAATTTGACCGCCGAGCAGTTCGAGCGGCTCAAGACCGAGCTGGAGCAGGGGTTTTCCGGGGCTTCGAACGCCGGGCGGCCGATGGTGCTGGAAGGCGGGCTGGATTGGAAGACCATCGCGTTGTCGCCCCGCGATATGGATTTCATCGAGGCCAAGAATGCGGCGGCGCGGGATATCGCACTGGCCTTCGGGGTGCCGCCAATGCTGCTCGGGATACCGGGCGATAACACCTACGCCAATATGGCCGAGGCTAATCGCGCGTTATGGCGGCAAACGCTAATCCCGCTGGTGCTGCGGGTCGCGGAGGATTTGAGCAATTGGCTGTCGCCGGCTTTTGGCGGCGCGGTGATCAAGGCCAATTTCGACGATGTCGAGGCGCTGGCCGAAGATCGCGCGGCGCTGTGGGCGCGGGTGGGTGGCGCGGAGTTTCTGAGTGACGCGGAGAAGCGGGCGATGCTGGGGATTGGACCATGATGACGTCCGGTGGCAAGGTTGAGATTGCGGCACTGCTTGCTGAGCTGAAGCTCACTCTTTGCTTAAGGCGTCTTGACCGTGCCCTTGGCGATATGATGCGGAAATATCGTTCGGATCTCAAGGTGGACAATGGATCACCGCAGGTGGGGCACAACCGGGGACGCGGACAAGAATAGCTCTTGCTGCTGTCCTGCTTACACAACGGGTTGGCGTTGGCGATCAGGGACTAATCAGGCATTGTATTTATCAGGACATGCTTGGTCGGCAACGTACCCTTGAGTTGGATGCAGCCGAGATTTGTCCCCAACAATACCGGCATTACGCTAGGAGCAATCGTCATGCTGCGGATCAACAATATTGGTGTGACAGAACGAGCCGCTCTCGTATTGAGAAAGCAGCGTGACGGCTTTGTTCCCCGGGATCCTGGCGACGTTTTTGCTCTGGCTTACATGTCGCGTTTTGTAAATTCGGATGGCACGACTGTTGCGGGTTTCGTCCCCGGATATGGCCGTCATTCTGTTTCGCCTGCGGGGAGAGGCGATATGTGGTTGCTCGCCCAGCCTTTTGGCGCGCCAGAATTCTTGTTCATGCCGAGGTTCACATGGAGCGCCGACGAGCGGTACGTCATCGACGTTGCCAGTGAGCAGTATGAGCTTTTGTCGATAGGGCCAGCGGACACGCGGTAAGCCACGGCCCTACTTGATTACGACGCCTTAAAAGCCCCTCCCGGGGCTTTTTTCATTTCGGGAGCAACGAACATGGACGAGCTGACCAAAACCGTCATCGAGCGCGGTGACCTGGCGCATTTGGCGCTGTTTTTGTGGGCGTCGGGAGCCAGTGCGCTGCTGGTGTGGACGCTGCGGGAACTGGCGGCGGCCAATAAGCGGTTCAACGACTTCGTACACGAAATTGCCAGCCTCAACCGGCTGTTCAAGAAGGGAGATTGACCTGTGGCGGACAAGCAGAACCGGGACGATGCGCAGCAGACGTTCCGGCAATTTGCCTGGAACTTGGCAGGCACGCTGGCCAGCGTCAAGGCCGGGGTAAAGCCGCCGGCCAGCAAGCCGGGCAAACGCTGATGGCGGGGGCAGGCAGAATTCCCATCGACGCGGATGGGCGGTTTTCAGGCTATGCCAGCCTGTTCAATACGCTCGATGCCGGCGGCGACATGGTGATGTCGGGCGCGTTTTCCGCGAGTCTCGCCAAGCGGCGCGGGCGCATTCGACTGCTGTTCCAGCATGATCCCAAGGAGCCGGTCGGCATCTGGGAGAGCCTGGGCGAGGATGCTCGCGGGCTGTTCGTCAGCGGGCGGCTGGTACCGGGCGTGCCGCGGGCCGATGCGATCCGGCGGCTGATCGAGAGCCGGGCAATCGATGGGCTGTCGATCGGCTTCCGCACCGTCAAGGCGACCAAGCAGGGTGGGCATCGAAAGCTCTGGACCATCGACCTGTTCGAAATCTCGATCGTGACTTTTCCCATGCTGGAGGACGCGCGCATCGCGGCCTCCGCTGACCATTCGACCGGCGCCGCAATCGCGGCGGCGATTTCCGTTCTCCGCAACCCTTAAAGGATTTTCCATGGACCGGACCGACGACAGTTTTGAAATCAAGGCAGGCACCGGCGGCGATGTCGCCGGCATGTTCGCTGAATTTTCCTCGGCCTTCGAGGAGTTCAAGCGCACCAATAACCAGCGCATTGGCGAAATCGAAAAGCGCGGCAGCGCCGATGGCCTGCTGGAAGGCAAACTCGACCGGCTCAATGCCGTGCTCGACGGGCAGAAATCGGCGATGGATCGCGCGCTGGCCGACAAGTCGCGGCCGCTGCTCGATGGCAAATCGGCCGGCCAGGGCAATGAATACAAGGACGCCTTCTCAGCTTATGTGAAGCGTGGCGAAGAGAAGGCGCTGTCGGTGGGCGTCAATGCCGATGGCGGCTATGTGGTGCCAGCGGAAACCGAAACCGAAATCACCCGCATGCTGACCTCGGTATCGCCGATCCGCGCCATTGCGGGCGTACGGCAAGTGTCGGGTTCGATCTACAAGCGGGCCATTTCACTGACCGGGCCGGCAACGGGCTGGGTGGGTGAGACGGCAGCGCGCCCGACCACCAATTCGCAGACGCTGGGCGAGCTGAGCTATCCGACCATGGAACTCTACGCCATGCCTGCGGCAACCTCGGCTTTCCTCGACGATGCGGCAGTGGATGTCGGGCAGTGGATCGCCGACGAGGTCAATGCGGCGTTCGCGGCGCAGGAGACCACGGCGTTTGTCAGCGGCGACGGGGTCAATAAGCCCAAGGGCTTTCTGGCTTCGACCACGGTGGCCGAGGCGAGCTGGAGCTGGGGTAATCTGGGCTATGTCGCCACCGGCGCAGCCGGCGCACTTCCGACCACCAGCGCCAGCGACGTGCTGATCGACCTGGTCTATGCACTCAAGGCCGGCTACCGCCAGAACGCCAACTGGGTGATGAATCGCAAGACGCAGGGTTCGCTGCGCAAGCTCAAGGACGCCGACGGCAACTATCTGTGGCAGCCGGCGGTCAGTGCGGATGGCAAGGCCCGGTTCATGGGGTTCGAGCTGGTGGAGGCCGAGGACATGCCGAATATTGGGGCAAGTTCGCTGTCGGTGGCGTTCGGCGATTTCAAGCGCGGGTATCTGATCGTGGATCGCCAGGGCGTGAGCGTGCTGCGCGATCCGTTCAGCTCCAAGCCGTATGTGCTGTTTTATACGACCAAGCGGGTCGGTGGCGGCGTGGCGGACTACGACGCGATCAAGCTGCTGAAGTTCGCCGTCTCGTAAAGTCCGTGATCCTGGCCATCTGGCTCGAAGGCCCTGCGCTCCGGTGCTCACGTACAGAACGTACGCTCCGCTCCGGTGCTCAGGCCTCCACTCCATCTGACTCAGGCTGACGGACTTTTCATCGCGGCGCGGTGGCTCAGCCGACGACCGCGAACGCCACATACTCGGTGTCACCCCGGCGAAGGCCGGGGCCCATCCTGAGATCATTCCGTGCTTATGAACTGCCCAGTCATCTCAGGATGGGTTCCGGCCTACGCCGGAATGACACCGTGGATTGGGCGGCTGCCGGGTCAAACCCAACAATCAGGAAAATCATCATGACGTCATACCTTCTCGCGGGGCCCGCGGAGGAGCCGGTTTCGCTTGTCGAGGCGAAGGGTTTTCTCAAGGTCGAGGACGAAGCCGAGGATGGGTTGATCAGCACGCTGATCAGCGCGGCGCGGCTGCATATCGAGGGTGTCACCGGGCGGGCGCTGCTGGCGCAGAGCTGGCGGGTGGTACTGGATCGGTGGCCGGTCAGCCGGATGGTGAAGTTGCCGGTAGGGCCGTTTGTCAGCCTCACTGAGATCAATGCCTATGACGATGGCGGCGGCGCGCATGCGATCGGGATGGCGCAGTTTTTTGCTGAGCCGGATCGGTTGCTGCTGCCGCTCAATGTGGCCGGGATGCCAAGCCTGCGCGAGCGGCAGGGGCTGGAGATCGACTATGTGGCGGGGTTCGGAACGGAGCCCGGGGAGGTGCCGGTCGATATCCGTCAAGCGCTGCTGGTGCTGGTGGCGTACTGGTTCGAGCATCGCGATGCGGTGATCGTGGCAGGGTCCGGCTCGGTGGTGCCGACAGGGTTCGACCTTCTCGTGTCCAAGCATCGGCAGGCGCGGCTATGAGCGAGCGCATTCCACCCATTGGTACGATGACGGACCGGGTGCAGATCCGGCGCAAGGAAATGACCGGCGAGGGTGAGGGTGGGCACACCACGCTCTATGTGCCGATGGCCACGGTGTGGGCACGCGTGCGCAGCTTGACGGGGCGGAGAATTGAGCAGGCAGACGGGCGTGCGGTTGGCATTTCGCACAGCGTGGTGATGCGGTTCCGGCCTGATCTGGGGCCGGGCGATCGCATCGTCTATCGCGGACGCAATCTCGATGTGGTGACGGCGGCGGACCTCAATGGGCGACGGGCGTATTTGAGCTGCGCCTGCAATGAAACCAGTTTTGCGGGGTAGACCATGCACGCCATTGTTGAGCTGCAGGGCGCGCTGGTGGGGGCGCTGAATGCAGACGCCGAGCTGGTGGCGCTGATCGGCGCCGGCGCGGTGTTCGATGCGCCGCCCAAGGGGCGGAGTGGGGCCTATATCGTGGTGGCGCGGCATGATGCGCTGGCCCGGGATGGGGATTCTGCGCCGGGACATGAACACCGGGTGCTGCTGCATGTGTGGCATGGCGAGGCCAGCCGCAAGGCAGTGTTGGCGGTGGCCGAGCGGGTGGTGGCGGTGGCGCTGGGAGGTTTTAGCGCGGCCGGGCTGGCGGTGACGCATCGGCAGCATGTGCGCACGGACACGGCTATCGAGGGCGGGCAGGCGCGGGCGGCGGTGACGCTGCGGTTTTTCAGTGAAGCGGGGTAGGGCACTGAGTTTCGGCTCCGCTCCCGCTCGAGCTTCCCCCCACCCTGGCCCTCCCCTCAAGGGGGAGGGGATCGCATCGAGTAGGCGGCGATATCTAACTCAAACACAGGACACATCTCATGGCGGCCCAGAGCGGCAAGGACATGCTTTTGAAGCTCGACCAGACCGGGTCGGGCAGTTTTCTGACGGTGGCGGGACTGCGTACGCGGGCGCTGGCGTTCAATGCCTCGACGGTCGATACGACTGACCAGGAAAGCGCCGGGCGCTGGCGCGAATTGCTGGCCGGCGGCGGGGTGAAGAAGGCCTCGGTGAGCGGCTCGGGGATTTTTAAGGATGGCGCGTCGGATGCGCAAATCCGCACGCTGTTCTTTGGCGGGACCATTCGGAACTGGCAGTTGATCATTCCGGATTTCGGGGTTGTCCAGGGGCCATTTCAGATCACGGCGCTGGAATTTTCAGCGGATCATGCGGGGGAAGTGACGTTCGACCTGGCGCTGGAAAGCGCGGGGGAAGTGACGTTTACGGTGATTTAGGGCGGCGATTTTTCCGCCGAACTCTCCCATCCAGCGGTCCTTCCCGCGGACCTGATCCGTGGGTCTTTCAACGCCCATGCCCTGCTGCGAGTGGCCCCCGGATCAAGTCCGGGGGAAGGACAGTGGGCGGAACTGCATGGTCATACATATCAGGGGAAACACGATGGCTAATACGCAACGTGGCGAAGTCGATGCGGTGATCGGGGGCGAGCGCAAGACACTGTGCCTGACCCTCGGCGCGTTGGCCGAACTTGAAGCGCGGCTGCAGGCGGGAGACCTGGTCGGGCTCGCCGAGCGATTTTCCGGCGGTCGCGTCTCCGCTCGGGACCTGACCGCCATTCTCGGCGCCGGCCTGCGCGGGGGTGGCAATGCGATCAGCGATGACGACCTGGCGCGGCTGAGCATCGAGGGCGGGCTCAAGGGCGCGGCGGAGATTGCCGGAAGGCTGCTCAAGGCGACGTTTGGAGAGGCGGCGTGACGCCGTTTCCCTGGGAGGCAGCGATGCGGTTCGGGTTTGGGGTGCTGCGGCTATCGTCGGAGGCATTCTGGAAACTGACGCCGCGGGAGTTGGCGGCGGCCTGGACCGCAATTGCCGGCGAACGCATCACGCCACCGGCGCGCGCTGGGCTGGACGAATTGATGGAGAGATTTCCCGATGGCCGATGAGACGCTTTTCGATAATTTCCGCGCGGAAATGAGCGATACCGAACGCGAACTGGACCGTCTCCGGGACCTGGGGACCGGTGTTGCGCGCACGATCAGCACGTCGCTTCATGGCGCTATCGGCGACGGTAAATCGCTCAAGAGCCTGCTCGGCGACATCGCCAAGTCCTTCACCGATATCGCGCTCAAGGCGGCGCTTAGGCCGGTGGGAACGCTCGTGGGTGGACTCGTGGAGAACCTGTTCACGGCGACCAATCCCTCGGTGAAACCCTTTGCCAAGGGCGGGGTGATTGCTTCGCCGGGATACTTCCCCATGAATGGCGGTCTGGGGCTGGCGGGCGAGGCTGGGCCGGAGGCGATCATGCCGTTGCAGCGAGGCAGCGATGGGCGGCTTGGCGTGAGTGGCGGCGGCGGCGGGGTCAACGTGACGTTCAATGTGACGGCGAGCGACGCGCGCAGTTTCATGACCAGCGAGGCTGATGTGAGTGCGATGCTGCTACGGGCGGTGAAACGCGGCACTCGGGCCTCCTAGAGGCGTCTAGCGACAATCCATAAATCGATAGGATTCTTCACATGGCTTTTCACGCTGTGCGCTTTCCGCTGGACGTTGCGCTAGGGGCGCGGGGCGGGCCGGAGCGCAGGACTGATGTGGTGACACTGGCGAGCGGGGCCGAGGAGCGCAATGGGCGCTGGCGGCATTCGCGGCGGCGCTACAATGCCGGCTATGGCGTCAAATCGCGGGCGGATATGCAGGCGGTACTGGCGTTTTTCGAGGAACGGCGCGGGCGGCTGCATGGGTTTTTGTGGCGTGATGGGCTGGATTATTCCTCGGGCGGTGCCGTGCCGGGGGCGAGCGATCAGCGGATCGGGACTGGGGACGGTAGCCAGACCAGTTTTCAGTTGAGCAAGACGTATGGGGCGAGCTTTGATCCGTATTTGCGGCCGATTACGCGGCCGGTGGCGGGCTCGGTGCGGGTGGCGGTGGCAGGCAGCGAACTGCTGAGCGGGTGGACGGTGGATGTGGCCACTGGGGTCGTCGGGTTTTCCGTGGCACCGGCCAATGGGGCGGCGGTGACGGCGGGGTTTTTGTTCGATGTGCCGGTGCGCTTCGATACGGATCGGCTGGATATCGAACTGACCAGTTTTGACGCGGCGGAGGCGCCGAGCATTCCGCTGGTGGAGATTTTGCCATGAGGACGCTGGAGACTGGCTTCGCGACGCATATCGCCGTCGGGGAGACAACGCTGGCCAATTGCTGGCGGATTAGGCGCAGCGACGGCGTGGTGATGGGATTTACCGACCATGACGGGACGCTGAGCTTTGACGGCACCGATTTCGAGCCGGCGCATGGGCTGGATGGGGCTGAGGCGCCGGCCAAGCTGGGCGGGCAGGTGGACACCAGCCAGGTGCTGGGCGTTTTGCATGCCGACGCCATCAGCGAGGACGATATTCTGCTTGGGCGCTATGACGGGGCGGAGGTCGAGAGCTGGCGAGTCAATTGGGCCGATGTGAGCCAGCGCCTGATGCTGCGGCGCGACAGCATTGGCGAGATCGTGCGCGAGGATGGGGTATTTCGCGCGGAACTGCGTTCGAGCCAGCAGGGGCTGAATGCGCGGCATGGGCGGATTTATCAGGGGCTGTGCGACGCTGAGCTTGGGGATGCGCGCTGTGGTGTAAACGCCGCGAGTGCAGCGTTTCGCGGGGTGGCGACGGTGGAGGCGGTCGAGGACGCGTATCGGTTGCGGGTCAGCGGGTTGGGTGGATTCGATGCGGGTTGGTTCGCGTTCGGGTCGGCGCTATGGGGCGCGGGGCGACGGGCGGGATTGCGCGACGGGGTCATCGGGCATGCCCGCAATGGCGGGGTCGATGTGCTGGCGTTTGGCGTCGCGGTGGGTGAGTGGGTCGACGTGGGCGATACGCTGGCGGTGACGGCGGGGTGCGATCGCCGGTTTAGCACCTGCAAGACCAGGTTCGGCAATGCGGTCAATTTTCGCGGCTTTCCGCATATTCCGGGTAGCGATTTCGTGTTGCGCCATCCGCGCGCCGGCGATGCGCTGGACGGGCGGGCGGTGGTGAAATGAACACCGATCTGGTGGTCGAGGCGGCGCGGGAATGGCTGGGCACGCCCTATCGGCATCAGGCGGCGACGCTGGGCGCGGGGTGCGATTGCCTGGGGCTGCTGCGCGGCGTGTGGCGAACGCTTTACGGCGATGAGCCGATGGTGGTGCCGCCCTATCGGGCCGATATGCGCGATCCGGCGCATGCGGGGGCGCTGCTGGCGGCAGCTGAGCGGTTTCTGGTGCCCGTGGGCGGTGAACTGGTGGCGGGGCAGGTGCTGTTGTTCCGGCTCAATGGCATGGCTGAGGCCAAGCATTGTGGGATCTTGGTTTCAGCCGAGCGGTTCATTCATGCGCAGGAGCGGCTGGGCGTGGTCGAGGCGGCGCTGACCGAGGCCTGGGCGCGGCGGGTGAGTGGGCGGTTCGGGTTTCCGGCGGCCAAATAGCCCATTCTTTTCAGAACAAGGACAATCCATGGCAACGCTTGCGCTTTCGCTGGCTGGCAATTTCGTTGGTGGGCTGGTGGGTGGGCCGATTGGCGCGACCATTGGGCGGGCGCTAGGGGCGCTGGCAGGCAGCGCTATCGACGGCATGTTGTTCGGCGAGGACAAGCCGGCGACGACGGGCAGCGATGTGCGGCTGCAGGGCTCCTCGGAAGGCGGGGCGGTGCCGCGGCTCTATGGCTGGAGCCGGCTGAGCGGCAATATCATCTGGGCGCGCGAACTGGAAATGCTGAGCGTCGAGAATGCCGGTGCCAAGGGCATGGGCCAGGAGGAGAGCGAGGACGAAGTCGGCGCCAGTTTCGCCGTGGCGTTCTGCGAGGGCGAGGTGCATCGGCTGGGTCGGATCTGGGCCGATGGGCAATTGCTCGAGACTAATGGGCTGACGCTGCGGTTTTATCGCGGCACCGAGACCCAGTTGCCCGATGGGCTGATCGAGGCGACGCAGGGCGTGGCGCCGGCCTATCGGGGACTGTGTTACCTCGTGGTCGAGCAATTGCCATTGAGCAAGTTCGGCAACCGCATTCCGCAACTGAGTGTGGAATTGTGCCGTGTGGTGGGGGACCTGGAGCCGGCCATCAGGGCGGTGACGGTGATCCCGGGGGCGACCGAGTTTGGTTATGACCCGACGCCGCGCGTGCGGCTGATGGGGCGGGGCGAGACCGCGGGCGAGAATACGCATGTGGCTAAGGGCGTTAGCGACTGGAGCTGGTCGATCGACGAGCTGATGGCGCTGTGTCCGAACCTGGAGCGCGTGGCGCTCGTGGTGGCCTGGTTTGGCAATGATCTGCGGTGTGGCCATTGCACGATCGGGCCACGGGTGGAGAGCGCCAGCCGGACAATCGAGGGAGCGACGTGGAGCGTCGCCGGGCTGGGGCGTGGCGCGGTGCCGGTGGTCAGCTTCCATGGCGGCGGGCCGGCATATGGCGGAACGCCGTCCGACGCGGCGGTGAAGGCAGCGATTGTGGATCTGCGGGCGCGCGGCATCGCGGTGACGCTCTATCCGATGGTGCTGATGGATGTGCCGAGCGGTAATGGCTTGCCGAACCCCTATGGCGGGACCGGGCAGGCCGCCTATCCGTGGCGCGGGCGGATCACCTGCGATCCGGCGCCGGGGCGGGTAGGGTCGCCGGACAAAAGCGGCGCCGCGGCAGTGCAGGTGGCCAGCTTCGTGGCGGCCGGCTATCGGACGATGATGCTGCACTATGCGCAATTGGCGCAGAGCGCCGGCGGGGTCGATGCGATCCTGATCGGTTCGGAAATGGTCGGGCTGAGTACAGTCCGCGGCGCAGCAAACAGCTTTCCGTTCGTCGATGCACTGGTGACGCTGGCGGGTGATGTTCGGGCGGTCGTGAGTGGCGGCACCAAGATCAGCTACGCGGCCGACTGGAGCGAATATTCGGGCTATCAGCCGAGCGGGGAGAAGTTCTTCCATCTCGATCCGCTGTGGGCGTCCGCCAACATCGATGCGGTGGGCATCGACAATTACATGCCGCTGGCGGATTGGCGCGATGGCACCGGCCATGCCGATGCGGCGCTAGCAGCGACGGGCTATGAGCTGGATTATCTGGCGGGCAATATCGCCGCGGGCGAGGGGTTCGACTGGTATTATGCCAGCGATGCCGACCGGCAGGCGGGGACGCGCAGTGCCATCAGCGACGGGGCGTATGGCGAGCCTTTTGTCTATCGCGTGAAGGATATTCGGGGCTGGTGGGGCCGCTATCATTACAACCGGCCGGCAGGAGTGCGGGCCGCTGCGCCAACGGCCTGGGTGCCGGGCAGCAAGCCAGTTTGGCTAACGGAACTGGGCTGCGGCGCGGTCGACAAAGGTGCCAATCAGCCCAATATTTTCGGCGACGAGAAGAGCGCCGAAAGCGGGCGGCCGTATTTCTCCAGCGGCATGAGCGATCCGCTGATCCAGCGGCAGTTTTTGCGGGCGCATCAGCAGCATTGGCGTAACCCGGCGAACAATCCTGCGGGCATGGTCGATGTCGGGCGGATTTATCACTGGACCTGGGACGCGCGGCCATTTCCGGCGTTTCCGGCGCAGACCGATGTCTGGGCGGACGGACCAAACCACCGTACCGGCCATTGGCTGACCGGGCGGCTGGGGGCCATGAGCAGCGGCGAAATGGCGGCTGCCGTGGCGGCGGACCACGGCGTGACGCTGGTGGGTGAGCCGGCGCTGCCGCTGGTGCATGGCTTTGTGCTGGATCAGACCACGACCGGGCGCGATGCGCTGGAGCCGCTGATCGCGGCGAGTGGATTGAGCCTGCGGGCGTCCGCTAGCGGGTTGACGTTGGGACAGCCTTGGCGGGCGGCGGCGGGCGTGGTGGTTGCTGACAATCTGGTGCGTGACGATGGTGCGGTGCTGTCGCGACGGCGGGCCGACCCGGCGGAGGCGGCGGGACGGTTGGCACTGACCTTTGTCGATCGCGAACGCGATTATCAGGTCGGTACGGTGACGGCGCTGCGCGGTGCGGGGCCGGTGGCGAGCAAGGCGCTGCCGCTAGTGCTCGACCTGGGCGGGGCCCGGATCGCGGCGGAGCAGGGGCTGCTGGCCGAGAGTGGCCAGCGCGAAAGCCTGGAATTCAGCCTGCCGCCGAGCGCTTTGGCCGTGGAGCCGGGCGACGTCATCGACCTGGGGATTGCCGAAGGGCCGTCCGAGGTGACGGAAATTCGCGATGGCGCGGTGCGGCGAGTGACGGCGCGGACGCTGGTGGCGCCGGTGCCGATCGCAGTGGCGGTCGATGGCGCGCGCACGGGCGGCGCGAGCAGTTTCACGGCCTCCCGGCCGGTGGTGGTGGCGGCGCATCTGCCGCCGGTGCCGGAGGATGCAGGGCGGACGCGGCTGGCGCTCGCGGCGCATGCGCAGCCCTGGCCGGGTGTGGTGGCGATCGCCGATGGCAATGGCGCGAGCCTGGCGCGACTGGGTCGACGCGCGGTCATGGGCGAGACCGTGGGCGGGCTGGTGGCCGGGTCGGCCGGCGTTTGGGACCGGGCCGGCACCCTGACGGTCAAGCTCTATGCCGGGCATCTGGCGGCGCTGGACGAGTTGGCGGTGCTTGCAGGCGGCAACCGGATTGCGGTGCAAACCACTGGTGGCGATTGGGAAGTGATCGGCTTTGCGCAAGCGGAGCTGATCGCGTCGGCGACCTATCGATTGAGCCAACTCTTGCGCGGGCAGGCAGGCACGGTGCCGGCGATCGGGACGGTGGCGACCGGCGCTGCCGTGTTGCTGCTGGATTCGCGGGTTGGTGTGTTGCCGGTCACTGCGCAATGGCTGGGCACGGAAGCGAGCCTCGTGGCCTACGGGGGAGGCGATGACCTAATCGGCACTGGGTTCGCGGCGGATTTCGGGATGGCTCCGGTTCTGCCACTGGCACCGGTGCATCTGCGGGCCATGCGGGCGGGCAGCGATATTGCGCTGAGCTGGACTCGGTGCAGCCGGGCCGACGGTGACGGCTGGGGGGTAGTTGATGCGCCGCTCGAGCATATGCCGGAGCGCTATTCGGTCAGCATTTTCGATGGAACGACGCTGCTTCGCAGTTTCGAGCGCAGCGTGTCGGCGGGAGCCTATTCGGCCGCCGATCAGATCAGCGATTTCGGCGGGCCGGCCTCGGCATTCCAATTCACGGTTCAACAGATCAGCCCGGTCTTTGGGGCCGGTCATAGCGGCAGGGGACAGTATAATGGCTAGGACGCGGTTCGATATCTGCCTCGATCAAGTGCTGCAATTCGAAGGCGGCTATGCCGATCATCCCAGCGATCCGGGCGGCGCCACCAATATGGGGATCACCCGCAAGACGCTGGCGCGCTGGCGAGCAGTCACGCCGTGGTGGGGCCTAGCCAAGAGCGAGGTGCAGAACCTGGATCGCGCCGAGGCGGCCAAAATCTACAAGGGCAGCTATTGGGATCGCAGCAATGCAGGCCGGCTGCCGCCGGGGCTCGATCTGGCGCTGTTCGACTTCGCCGTCAATTCGGGACCGGACCGGGCCATCAAGACATTGCAGGGGCAACTCAATGTGGTGGCCGACGGGCAGGTCGGGCCGCTGACGCTGGGCGCGATCAAGACCGAGATCGCGCTGCGCGGGGCGGCGGGGCTGATCGACGCGCTCTGCAACAGACGCCTCGATTTCCTCACGCGGCTGGCGACCTTCGCGGTCTTCGGCAAGGGCTGGACGGCCCGAGTAGCCGCCATCCGCAAGGCCGCGCTCGCTGCGGCGGGTGCCCAATCTTCGACCACTGTTCAATCACCAACCTGGAGTGACACCATGGCTATTTTGTCGGGCTACAAGACCTATATCGTTGCCGCCTTCATGCTGATCGCAGGCCTCGCCCAAATGCTGGGTATCGACCTGCCGACGCTCGACAGCAGCTCTGCGGGTCACCTGATCATGGAGGCGCTGGCGGTGATCTTTTTGCGCAAGGGGCTGAAGAGCGATATCGGCAACGCTTGACCGCTGCCGCGAGCGGCGTAGATGTGGGTGACCCGATTGCCTATAGTGGCAACGGGTCGCCCAAAGCGGCGTTGGGAACCGGCGTAACCGTTTTCCGAAAGAGGCGAAATTTTGAAGCTCATGAAGATTTTGTCGTATTCATGTCCCATTCAGCAACCTCGTCCTAAGTTGCGAGCATGAAAACCCTGACCCAGAAAATCCTTGCGTCGCTGGTGCTATTTCTTGTCCTGGCGACGACGATCAGCACAGCACAGGCTGCATGCCTGTCTCCGCTCGAAGCCCAGAAGGCCGCCGAGTCGGGGGAAATCAGATCGTTCGACCAAGTATTGGCGCAAGCGGGTATTGACGACAGCGTCAAAATTCTCAGTCGTCAAGTCTGTGACGAAGGCGGACGCCTCGTCTATATTGTCGGGATCTTTAAAGACGGACAAGCCCAGAACCTGGTGCTTGACGCTCAATAAGGCTGGCATGGGTTACGGGGGCAAACAATGCGCATTCTGGTCGTTGAAGACGATACCAATCTGAATCGGCAGCTCAAGGAAGCGCTGACCGAGGCCGGCTATGCGGTCGACGTCGCCTTCGATGGCGAGGAAGGCCATTTCCTGGGCGATACCGAACCCTATGATGCGATCGTGCTCGATATCGGGCTGCCCCAGATGGACGGGCTTTCGGTGCTCGAGGAATGGCGCCGGGCGGGCAAGACCACGCCGGTACTGCTGCTGACGGCACGCGACCGCTGGAGCGACAAGGTGCAGGGCATCGACGCCGGCGCCGACGATTATGTGGCCAAGCCATTCCACATGGAAGAAATTTTGGCGCGCATCCGCGCCTTGGTGCGGCGTGCCGCAGGGCTTGCCTCCAACGAGATCGTGGCGGGCGCTGTGCGGCTCGATGCCCGTTCGGGCAAGGTTACCGTAGATGGCCAATCGGTGAAGCTGACCAGCCACGAATTGCGGCTGCTGAGCTACCTAATGCACCACAAGGGCAAGGTGATTTCGCGCACCGAGCTGACCGAGCATCTTTACGATCAGGATTTCGACCGCGACAGCAATACGATCGAAGTGTTCGTCGGCCGCCTGCGCAAGAAGCTGCCAGAGGATTGCATCCAGACGGTGCGCGGGCTCGGATATCAGATCGCCGAGGATTAATCGTGAGGCCGGGCGGGGCTGACTGATGCGCAAGGGTTCGATCGCGGCATCGCTGTTCTGGCTGTCGGCGGGCTGGCTCATCGTGGCGCTGGTGGCGACGGGCTTTTTGCTGACCGACCTCTATTCGCGCGCGCTCGACACCAGTCTGTCCGAGACGCTGGAATTTCACGTCGAAAGCCTGGCCGGTGACCTGCTGGAGAGCGGTGATCCGCTGAGCACGGCCATTGCACTGACCGATCCGCGCTTCGATCGGCCGCGGTCGGGTTGGTATTGGACCATTCGCGATGCGGATGGACAGCTCTACAATCTGTCCACCTCCGTGGTCGGCATTGTGCTGCCGGCGATCGAGGGGCTGGCCGACGCCTCCGGCCTGCGCACCGGCGTGGTGGATGATGCCTTTGGTACCCGCATCCGCGTGGTCGAGCGGGCGGTGACGATCGGCGCCAAAACCTACGAAATCGTGGTGACGGGCAGCCTGAGCGAAGTGCTCAAGCTGGTCGACGACTTCCGCGGACAGACCTTTATCGTGCTGGGCGCGGTGGGCGCGATGCTGGCGATCATGAGCGTGATCGTAGCGCGCATCGCCATGCGGCCGATTTCGCGGCTGAGCAAGGCCATCGAGCGGGTGCGCGAGGGCGACGCGGTGGCAGTGGACGGCAACTATCCCAACGAAATTGCCCCGCTGGCCGAAGAGGTCAACGAATTGCTGCGCTCCAATGCGCAGATCATCGAGCGAGCCAAAAGCCAGGTCGGCAATCTGGCTCATGGGCTCAAAACCCCGATCGCCGTGCTGCGCAATGAAGCGGCCGCCAAAAAGGGCGCGTTGGCAGACGTGGTTTCCGCCGAAACCGAGAAGATGAGCACCATGGTCTCCACCTATCTGGAGCGGGCCCGGCTGGCGGCGCGCACCTCGGTGGTCGGCAAGAAGGCCGACAGCACCATGATCATGCTGCGGCTGACGCGGGTGATGCGCAAGATTCATCCCGATGTGACGGTGGCATTCCAGCGCCCCGACGCGTCGCTGCCCTGGTTCCGGGGGGACGAGGCCGATCTTGAGGAAATGGCGGGCAATCTGCTCGACAATGCTTGCAAATGGTCCAAGGGGCAGGTGGGGGTGCGCCTGTCGGCTGAGCGCGGCGATACCGGGGTGATGCTGCTGGTCCGAATCGATGACAACGGGCCGGGGCTTTCCGAGGAAGACGCCCAGAAAGTGTTGCGTCGCGGTGTCAGGCTGGACGAGAAAACGCCCGGAAGCGGACTAGGGCTCGATATCGTCAAGGAACTGGTAGATGTGTATGGCGGCAGCCTGCAACTCACGCGTTCGGCGCTTGGCGGCCTTTTGGTGGAACTGCGTCTGCCCACGTCCAGGCTCACCGGGATGACCAAGAGCTGATACAACTGGAACCAACCGACGCACTTTCGCCTTAATGCGAAAACATCAAGCCTAGACGCTTCAGAGACCCAGATATGACCCTTGCCCTCCGCTTCGCTACCCCATTGCTCGTGCTGACTCTGGCCGCCTGTGCTAGCACCGGCACGACCACCCAGGTAGCGCAGGCACCCATGGCGCCTGCCGCGCCACAATTTATCGCCCCGGTGGGGCCCAACCCGGCGCAGGCCACCCAGATCGCAATGGCTGCGACCAGCATTGCGAATGGCTTTGTCGACCCTACGGCGCTGCCACTGATGACCGCTAAGGATTCGGCGGAAGCCAATAGCGCGCAATTTCGAGCGCTGCAGTTCGGACGCCCCGGCGCGCCAATCCAATGGTCGGGCGACCAGGGTTCGACCGGCGCCGTTGCTGTCGGTCCGATGGTTAAGGTCAATAGCCTAGATTGTCGGAATTTCACCCATACCGTCACAATTGGCGGCAAGGCTTATCCCAAGGCGGGCATGGCTTGCCGCGAGAACGGCAACAACTGGACCGTGGTTCAGAGCGCAGCCTGATCGGTAACAATCGAGGGCCCAAAGCTCAAACATTGTTTACTTCGGCGGGGTAGGGTCAGAGACCTCTAGTTCCTAACCCCGTCTTTTTCCATGTCCTCACTTGCCGACCGTGACCTTGCCAGTGCCCCGCTGGAACAACGCCAGCCGACGGCGGCGCCCCGCCCTTTTCTGGGGCTGATCGAGGCAGTCACCGTCGAGGACCCGGTCCTGTTTCCGTTCGATGGCTCGATTTTGCGCAAACATGCGCAGAATGCCTGGATCTGGGCAGCGCGCGATCTGTGCCCGGACCTGCTCGGCGATATCGAGGCCGTCTCTAAAGCCAATCTTGAAGCGCTGATGCCGCAGGTGGTAACCCGCATGCGCGATGGCCTGAAGCAGGCTGAAGATTACGAAACCGGACGTCGGTTGCGGGCCCAGTTGGGTGGTCCCGAGGCGCTGGAGCGCCTGCCGTTCGTGATCAACGCGCTACATAGCCGTGCCTTGCTGGTGAAAGCCGAAGCGTTCGGCAAGGCCGTTAATGGCATCGACAACGATCATACACTAGGCGCTGCCCTGCAGGCCATGCCGCTGCAGGATGTGTCGGCGACGGCGCTGCTGATGCATGTGGCCATCGGCCAGATTAGTAACCCCACAAGACTGGTGACGACGGCGCTGCGCCTATCCGGTGGCGGCAGCGAAGCAGCCATCCAGCGCGGTGGTTTTGCCCCGCTGGTGGATGCCATCCTGGCCCATGCGCAGAACCAGCTTCATGCCTTGCAGCAAACCGGCCCATTCGCCGACGTCGATATGACGTGTCGGGCGCTGGACCGCTTCCACAGGCTCGTCCGTTCGCTGACGGGCTATGTCGAATTTGCGCGCAATAGCCGCTGGACCATGGTGCTGGCGGCGCTGACCAAGCACACGTCGGACCGCATTGAGCAACGCCTTAAGGACGTGGTGCCCGATCTGAACCAGGCACTGCGCAAAATGCCGGGTACGGACCGGCTGGATCATGATCGGCTGCTGTCTGCACTGAATGGCATGTATCTGCTGGCGGCGGTGCGTGACAGCCGCGACTCGTTGGCTGTCAACGCGCTGTTCGACCTGGCCTGGAGCCAGTCGGGCGAGGCGCTGGAACTGCACCTCGCGCGCAATCTGGAGCTCTTCAAGCTCAATCCGGATGACGTGCTCATCGGTACGCGGCTCGACGCTGCGATCAAGATGGCCGAAATCCGTTTTAATGCTGAATATGCCGAGACGCTACGCCGGGCTCGGCACACTGCTGAACGCCGCGCCTGATAGTGGTGTGGTGACCGGTTCGATGAGCCTGATCGCTACGGAACGGCCTTGGTCGCGCAGGGTCAGGCCTTCGCCGGCTTGCGGCGATGCCTTGCCGATCAGTGCGATGGCGCCGTCGCCCTCGTGACCGACCACCGCGCCGATCGCGTGGCGAGAATCGGTCTGGTCGGAATTGACGAAAATCAGCGCACCGACGGGTAGGATGCGCGGCTCGGCCGCCGCCACGATCCACACCCGCGGCTCGGAACCGAAGCGGCCGACCAGGTACGCCGGAACGCGCGAAGCGGGCGGGGCGGGGCGCAGATCGGGCAGAAGAGCCAAGCGTGCGGCATCGATGAGGTCTCCACTGGCCACGGTGCGCTCCTGCGCCACGATGCCGGCGCTCTCGACCGGTATGCCCCCCAGTTGTACGCCCGCCGCAACATCCACAATCCCGAGCGAACGCGGCTGGTCGGCGAGCGACCACGTCGGCTCGGATCGGCGGAACGGCCACCAGGAACGCTTGGTTGACGGGCGCGGATCGGGCGGCTGGATCAGGTTCAGGCCGGCGTCCAGATAGCTGACCTGCTCTGTGGTTTCGGAGCGTGGCACTTTGGGTGTTGGCGCGTCGAGGGTTTCGTAGGCTGGGTCGATGGTGAGTTCGACGACCGGGGTGCGCGGCGCGCCGAACAACCTATCCACCGCATCCTGGCCACTCAATAGGCACGCATGCTTGCTGAAATGGCCGGCGGCGCTGCCCGCAAGGGCGATCTGGGGCAGGACGCCGATGGGCTCGATGCGGTGGCGTTCGGCATTCCAGCGGCTGCGGCCGCCTGCCATGTGCCAGAGCGTCAAATCCGGCTGCCAGCCGCCACACACCAGCAGCAGATCGGTGGGAACCGGCGCCTCGGCATGGGCCGCGTAACCGTCGAAGGATAGCTGCAGGGTGACCGCGAGACCAAAGCCCTTGGCGGCAGGCGCGGCCAATGCCGGAATGGTGCCGCCAGCCTGCATGATGCCATAGGCGCGGGAAAATTCGATGAACCGCGATTGCGGATCGGTGCGAGCGTCGGCGATCTTGTGGGTCGCGACGCCGGCATCTGTCAACAGCATCGGCAACCGATAAGCCGCACTGTGGACGGTGGCGAGGATTGCCGATCGACCGAGCCATACGCCATAGCGCTCGGCCAGCAGATAGGCCTCCAACGTCGTCATCACGCGGGGCAGGCGATTGCCAGGAAACACCGGCAGTCGCTCGATGGCGCCGGTAGCGAGGACGATGCGTGGCGCCGCGAGGTCCACGACCTCGCCGGTGACTGTAGCGCCGTCCACGAGCACGCGGTGCGCCCGGACCCGGCCGGAATGCACCGCGAGGACCTGGCTGCGCAGCACGACGGTAATCGCGTCGGTCGCGATGATCGCGGCGGTGAGCTGGCTGATTGTCTGATCGGGCGTCTCGTCACCCTCCTGCGACCCAAAATAGCCGGCGCTGCCGCCCAGCAGCGGCGAGGCTTCGAGCAGCATCACGCTGGCGCCGGTGCGTGCAGCCGCCAGGGCTGCGGTCATGCCGGCCACACCGCCGCCGACCACGATCACATCGGTGGTGATCAGCGCGTGCGGCGGCTGGTCGTGCCACGGAGAAGCGATTGCGGCGTGGTCAAGATTCTGCTGCAGCGAGCGGCGTCTGTTGCCTAAAGCCGGTAGGCGCAATCGCCGGAGGCGGCCGCCGAAGGTGTGGAATTCGGCACCGTCGAGGGCAGGGGTGCGCTGCATCGGCAAGGTCTGGGCAGCCTTTCCTTGCCCCAGCGTGATAGCGGGGGAGAACCGCCCGCTGAGCGCAATCGGCTGGCCACCAAATTCTCCAACCATATCGACGCCTGACGCCAAGATGGCGCTGAGCACCGTGTCGCCGGCAAAACCGGAAATGGTGCGGCCATCCAATCGAAATTTCAGCGACTTGCGGCGGTCGACTTCAGTGCCGTGGAAGGCGTGCTGCTTGTCGATGTCCAGGCGATTGGGCTGCCCTTTCATGCGGCGGCCAAGGCTGCATGCGGCGCGTAGTCGGCGACGATGGACGGAGCCGTCGCCCGGCCCGGTATCCTGGCGGCGAAATAGCTCAGCTCGTCTTGCGTCGCAGCGCCCACGAACCAGCGGGCCAGCGCCGGCGCGAGGAATGCCCCCGTTGCGCCGAGGCCCGCCAACAGTTCGGGGCCGGTTCCATCAATGCTGCCGACAACCGGCGCGCCATCGTGGCTGCGCAGGCTCTCATGGCTGTTGCCGCCGGCCTGGCGCAATTGGCGATTGGCGCCAAGCAGCACGCCGATATGGGAGACGCAGGCATCGTGGCCGCCAGCGCCGATGGCAACGACGCCCCCGTGACTGCCCTGCATGAAGCTCAAATCCGCATCGATCTGCAACATGACCCGCGCCGATAGCTGGAACGTCGGCTCGGTCAGGATCGTGGTCATGGGCCGGCGCTCGAACAGGCGCGCTATCGTCTCGGTCGGCAGATGGGCTAGGATGGCCTCGTCATCCGCCAGAACAGCGCGGGTTGCCGCGGTGACCGTGCCATCCAACTCCATGCTGGCGCTGCCATTGGGGGCGATGTGCAGATGAACCTGAGCCGGCGGCACGCGGGTCACGCCAAGGCCCTCCAGCCAGCGATCCAACACCGGTTCTAGCCGGTCGCGCTGCAGATAAAGGGCGTCGCGCAGCACAATGCCCTTGCGGCCCTTGCCGAGATGCCCGCTGGGCAGGGGCTCGATGGCCGCACCGAACCCGGCCGCGCTGCTGCACACAAAAGCCATGGCCTGCTGGCCAATCGGCGTATCGGCGAAAAAGATCGGATCGAGCCGCATCATGCTTGCCTTGCCCCCGGCCTTGGCCAGCAGCTTGACCGTTTCGGGCACGGTCTGGCTCAGCAGCGCCCACGACTCGGGCCGCGTCATCGGCCCGAACGACAGGTCGATCCCGCGGGGCAGGCGAAATGCCGCGTGGCTGTCGCCGATCCAGATGACCCGTTTGCCATGCACGCTGGCCAGCAGGCCCGCAACCAGCCGTGCCAAAGGGGTCGAGCCCACCACGGCAAAATCGGCTGGGGCCTCGCTCATGGCGTCGGCCGGCCCTGTGGCAATGCGTCCGCCTCACCCTTGCGTGTTTTGGTGGTTTTTCGCCGCAGTTGGCTTATAGCTCGCTTCTCTTGCCGCATGACGGCGTCAAGCATCTCAGGGCCCATGCTTTTCTGGTTTATTGCCATCGCCGTAACCGCCATTGCTTGCGCTGCACTGTATTATGCGGCGGCTGGTCGCATGGTCAACGCAACTGGACCCGATTCACCGCCTGCCAACAACCATTTTCGCCTTGTGCTGGCGGGGATTGACGCCGATTTGGCCAATGGCAAGCTCGGCGAACCCGAGGCCATCGCCGCCAGGGGCGAACTGGCGCGCGAAATGCTGCGCCAGCAGGCCGAGGTGGACGCCAATGCCAAGCCCAAAGCCGAGATTGGGCGAGGCACGATCGCCGCGTTTCTTGGGGCCGTCGCGGTGTTGAGTCTGGTGACCTACTGGATGCTGGGGAGCCCCGAATTGCCAAGCCAGCCCCTCGCCGGACGCACCGAAGCTGCGGCCCAAGACATCGATCTTCCAGCCGCCATCGCGCGCATCGAGAAGCAACTGACGGTCACGCCGGACGACCTGCGCGGCTGGTCGGTGATTGCCCCGGTCTACCTGCAAACCGGGAAATATCCCGAGGCTGAGCATGCCTATCGCCGCATCATCGAACTGGGCGGCGGCAATGCCGATATCCAGACGGCTTTGGCCGAAACCCTGATGCTGCAGTCCAATGGCAGCGCCGCCGGCGAGGCACTGTCCCTGCTGCAAAGCGCGGCCGCGAGCGATCCCACCCACGTGCTGTCGCGGCTTTACATTGCCGCTGAACTGACCCGCAGCGCCCAATATGACGACGCGGTTAAGGCCTGGGACGCGGCCTTGGCGCTGTCCAAAGGCGACGAGCCCTGGGTCACGGCCGCCAGCGAAGGCCGGGCCGTCGCGCTGAACAAGGGCGTCGCGCCCGCCGGAACACCTACCCCCACCTCCGATGCTATCGCCAGCATGGTCGCCGGCCTCGCCGCGCGGCTCGATACTCAAGGCGGCTCCATCGAGGAATGGACGCAGCTGGTGCGCGCCTATGTGGTATTGAAGGACTTGACCAAAGCGCAGGCAGCCTATGACGATGCGCTCAAGGCCTATCCGAAGGCGTTCGATCGCGGCGATCTCGATGCCGTAGCGCTGGAAGCCGGGCTTAAGGGAGCGACACCATGACCATGCCATCGGCTGTCCGCCGCAAGGGCTGGACCCGCAAGCAGAAACGCCTGGGGCTGATCGCCGGTCTCGCCATCGTCCTGGCACTGGCGACTACGCTGGTGTTGGTGGCTTTGCGTGACCAGATCGTGTTCTTTTATTCGCCATCCGATGTGGCGACTCGCGAAGTCGTCGCCGGCCAACCGATCCGGTTGGGCGGCCTGGTCAAGGACGGCTCCTGGGTGCGCAATGGCGACAGTAACGTGTTCGTGGTTACCGACGGCAAATCCGAACTCACCGCCTCCTATACGGGCATTCTGCCTGATCTGTTCCGCGAGGGGCAGGGCGTGGTCGCCGAGGGCAGCATGACGCCGGACGGCAAGTTCGCCGCCACCAATGTGCTGGCCAAGCACGACGAAAACTACATCCCCAAGGAAGTGGTCGAGGCGCTCAAGGCCAGCGGCGAATGGCGTCCGGAAACGGCGGGAGCGACCAACTGATGTCGATCGAACTTGGACATTTTGCGCTGATTCTGGCCTTTGCCATCGCCACCATTTCCACCATTGGCGGCTACATGTTCTGGCGCACCGGCGAGCGTATTTCGCTGTTCCTCAGCCAAGGCGCGGTGCTGCAATTCGTGCTGGTCGCGGCTTCCTTTGCGGCGCTGATTCAGGCCTTTGTCACCTCCGATTTTTCGCTGAAACTGGCGGCGGATAATTCGCATTCGCTGAAACCCCTGATTTTCAAGATTTCTGGCGTCTGGGGTAATCACGAGGGCTCAATGGTGCTCTGGGTGATGATCCTGGTCGCCTTTGGCGCCATGGTGGCGGCCTTTGGGCGGCGTCTGCCGTCCGACCTGCTGTCGCTGGTGCTGGCGACGCAGAGCATGCTGGTCGCGGCCTTTGCCGGGTTCACCCTGTTCACCTCCAACCCGTTCGCGCGCATGATCCCGCCGCCACTGGAAGGCGCCGATCTCAATCCGGTGCTGCAGGATATCGGCCTCGCCATCCACCCGCCGCTGCTTTACGCCGGCTATGTGGGCTTCTCGATCTGCTTCTCATTCGCCATCGGTGCGCTGATTTCTGGCCGCATCGACCAAGCCTGGGCGCGCTGGGTTCGGCCGTGGGCCGTGCTGAGCTGGATGTTCCTCACCCTGGGCATCGCCATGGGCTCCTACTGGGCCTATTACGAGCTTGGCTGGGGCGGCTGGTGGTTCTGGGACCCGGTCGAAAACGCTAGTTTCATGCCCTGGTTGGCCGGCACCGCGCTGCTGCATTCGGCGCTGGTGATGGAAAAGCGCAATGCGCTGAAAATCTGGACGGTGTTTCTGTCCATCATCACCTTTTCGCTGTCGTTGCTCGGCACCTTCCTCGTGCGCTCGGGCATCCTGACCTCGATCCATACGTTCGCCAGCGATCCGACGCGCGGGCTGGTCATCCTGGCGCTGCTGGCGCTGATCATCGGCGGCGCCTTCATCCTGTTCGCCATGCGCGCTTCTGCGCTACGCACCGGCGGCCTGTTCGCGCCGGTCAGCCGTGAAGGCGCTTTGATCCTCAATAACCTGTTCCTCGCCACGGCGATGGGCGCGGTGTTGGTCGGCACGCTCTACCCGCTCCTGCTCGACGCCATTGCGGGCACCACGATTTCGGTGGGGGCGCCGTTCTTCAACCTGACCTTTGCCGCGCTGATGGTGCCATTGTTGATCGTGCTGCCATTCGGCCCGATGCTGGCCTGGAAACGGGCTGACGTCCTTGGCGCAGCACAACGCCTGATCGGGGCGGCGGCGCTGGCAATTTTCCTCACCATCCTGATTTCGGCTCTGGGTGGCATCTCGATTTCGCTGGCGCCGCTGGGCCTGCTGCTGGGTTTCTGGGTTGCGTTCGGCGCAGTCGCCGAACTGATCGACCGCAGCAAGCTGGGCCGCATTCCTCTGGCTGAAAGCTGGCGTCGGCTTATCGGTCTGCCGCGCTCGGCTTACTCGACGGCTATCGCCCATTTTGGCATTGGCATTGCCGTGCTCGGCATCGTGGCGACGACGGCGTGGGAAACCGAACTGGTGACCACGCTCAATCCCGGCGAAACCGCGCAATTGTCCGGCTACACCATCGCCTTCGACAAATCCTCGCAGGTGCAAGGCCCCAATTACATTGCCGACCAGGGCGATTTCACCATCACGGCGCCGGGCGGTGGCACACGGACCATGGTGGCCCAGCGCCGCACTTATGTGGCCAGCGGCATCCCCACCACCGAAGCCGCCATCGGCACCTACGGCTTCTCCCAGCTCTACCTGCAACTGGGCGAGCCGCTGAAGGACACCCATGTCGTCCGCATCTGGCACAAGCCGTATATCACGCTGATCTGGCTCGGCGCCTTGCTGATGGCCGGGGCAGGGGCGCTGTCGCTTACCGATCGCCGCCAGCGCATCGGCGCACCCCGTCGCGCCCTCAAGGCCATGCCGGAGCCCGCAGAATGAGCTGGCTGCGCTCGCTGCTGCTCTGCGCGCTGCTGGCGATCACGCCCACCGCGTGGGCCGTCAATCCAGACGAAATGCTGGCCGATCCGGCGCTAGAACAACGCGCCCGCGATATCTCCACCGAACTTCGATGCCTCGTCTGCCAGAACGAATCGATCGACGATAGCGACGCCGACCTTGCCAAGGACATCCGCGTCCTCGTGCGCGAACGCCTGACAGCCGGCGATACCGACGATCAGGTGCGCCAATTTCTCGTGGACCGTTACGGCGAATTCGTGCTGCTACGTCCTCGCGTCGAAGGCCACACGCTGCTGCTGTGGTTCGCCGCTCCAGGCCTGCTGGTCATCGGCCTGATCGTTCTCGTCATCATGGCCCGCCGCCGCCGCAAGCCGGTCGCCGTGGATGAGTTGAGCGCCGAAGAACAGCGGGCATTGGACTCCCTGGACGGTCCGCAGGCTTAGTCCCCACCTTCTTTCCGACTTACTAAACTTTAATGTCGGCGCAACCTCGCAGCAAGGCGAGGGCTTTCATAACTACAGCCACAAGCTGTTGAGAGCTTATCCAAGGAGACCGATTCTCATGCGCCCGACTCTTCTTTCACGTACCCGCCGCTGGCTCGGAGCGTCCATGCTGGCGCTGATCGTGGGCATTGGCGGGGTGTCCACCGCCTACGTGCTGACTGGCCTGCCCGCAACCGCTCAGGTCCAGAAGGCCGCCCAGATCGTCGTGCCGGAAGCCGCGCAGCCGCAGTCCGGGTTCGCTGACCTCGTCGAAGCCGTCAAGCCAGCCGTGGTGTCGATCCTGGTCGAGGCCACCGAGGGCCCGCAGGACGTGCAGCGCGGCGGCGGCAATTTCAATATGCCCGACCTGCCCAAGGATCATCCGTTCCACGATTTCTTCCAGCAGTTTGGTGACCAGTTCGGTGGCCAGGGCGGTGATCAGCAGGAACAGCAGGCTCCCCGCAAGTTCATGGCGGCCGGCTCCGGCTTCGTGATTTCGAGCGACGGCTACATCGTCACCAATAACCACGTCGTCGAAAACGCCACCAAAGTCACCGTCGTGTTCGACAATGGCGACGAAGAGACCGCCAAGATCATTGGCACCGATCCGCGCACCGACCTTGCCGTGGTCAAGATCGAGGGCAAGGATCTGCCCTTCGTCAGCTTCGAGACCACGCCAAGCCGCGTTGGCGACTGGGTGGTTGCCGTCGGCAATCCGTTCGGCCTCGGCGGCACGGTGACGGCCGGCGTGATCTCCGCCAAGGGCCGCAATATCGGCGGCTCCAATTATGGCGATTTCCTGCAGATCGACGCCGCGGTGAACACCGGCAATTCGGGTGGCCCGACTTTCAACACCAAGGGTGAAGTGGTCGGCGTCAATACCGCCATCTATTCGCCGAATGGCGGCAATGTCGGTATCGCCTTCGCCATCCCGGCCTCCACCGTCAAGACCATCGTTGACCAGCTCAAGACCGGCAACGGCATTACCCGTGGTTATCTCGGCGTGTCGATCCAGGACGTGACCAAGGACATCGCCGATGGCGTTGGTCTGCAGCACGCCAAGGGCGCCATCGTGCGTGAACCCACCGCCGACTCGCCGGCCGGCAAGGCTGGCGTCAAGTCGGGCGACATCGTCACTGCAGTTGACGGCACGCCGATCGACGATGCGCTCGGCCTGAGCCGTACCATCGCCGGCAAGGCTCCCGACTCCACCGTCGAGCTGACCATCTGGCGCGACGGAGCCGAAACCAAGATCTCGGTCAAGCTGGGCACACTGACGGAAGACGCCGCCCAGAGCGAGCCGTCCAAGCCAACGCCTCCCGCCGAAGTCAAGCCTGCGCCGTCCAGCGTCGGCCTGACCTTGGTACCAAACTCTGACGGTTCGGGGGGCCTCCTGATCCAAGACATCGACGAGAACAGCCCGGCCGCTGAAAAGGGCTTTGCTGTCGGCGACGCGATCCTGGAAGTCGACAATAAGCCGGTGGCAACCGTCGATGAGTTCGAAACCGCTCTTGCGGCCGTCAAGGCCAAGGGTCTCAATACCGCCCTGATCAAGGCCAGCCGCGGTGGCGAAGCCCGCTTCATCGGCCTGCCGCTCGGCGACGGTAAATAACCACGCTGGCGCCGGTGCTTGCACCGGAGCCAGCCCTACAAGCTCAGCAGGCTCCGGTGTTCGCACCGGAGCCGATCTTTCACACTCAGGAGCCCGCGGTGAAAATATTACTGATCGAAGATGATCGGGAGGCCGCGAGCTACCTCATCCAGGCGCTCGATGAGGCCGGCCACGTCACCCACCACGCCGCCGACGGCGAAACCGGGTACGCCATGGCGTCCGGCATGGACTATGACGTCTTGATCGTCGACCGCATGCTGCCCCGCCGCGACGGCCTCTCCATTGTCGAGAGTCTTCGTGCCGAAGGCGACAAAACCCCCGTCCTCATTCTCTCCGCCCTTGGCGAGGTCGACGACCGCGTGACGGGTCTGCGTGCCGGCGGCGACGACTACCTGACCAAGCCCTATGCCTTCACCGAACTTTTGGCGCGCGTCGAAGTCCTGGCCCGCCGCTCCAGCCCCTCGGAGGCCGCCACCAGCTATGACGTGGGCGACCTGTCGCTCGACCGGCTCAGCCGCAAGGTCGAGCGCTCTGGCGAAGCCGTGCTGCTGCAACCGCGCGAATTCCGCCTGCTCGAATATCTGATGAAGAATGCCGGCAAGGTCGTGACCCGCACCATGCTGCTGGAAAATGTCTGGGATTATCATTTCGATCCGCAGACCAATGTCATCGACGTGCACATGTCGCGCCTGCGCTCCAAGATCGACAAGGGCTATGCCACCCCGTTGCTGCACACTGTGCGCGGCGCCGGCTACATGATCCGCGAGTAGGCTTTGTATCGGCTTTCCCAACTCTGGCGCACCTCGACGGTCAGGCTGACGGCGACGTTCATCCTGATTTTCGTGCTGTTCGCCATCCTGCTGCTGGCCTTCATCACCTGGCAATCCAGCGTGCAGATTCAGCGCCAGCAGACCGACGACATCGACCGCGAAATCCGCCAGTTGCAGCGCATCGAGAGCAATCAGGGCATCCGCGCGCTGGCCTTCGCCGTTGAGCGATTTTCCAGCCGGCCGGGGCCGGGGGTCTACTACCTGGGCGACGCCGCCGGCCAATACCTGCTGGGCAATGTCACCCAGATCCCGGTCGAGGCCCTCCGCGATCCCGGCGTCTACAGTTTCGATTACGAGCCCGCCAATCCGGTCGCCGACGATGGCGAGACCGACGACCGGCCGCCACGACCCGGCTTTGCCGTGGTGCGCTCGGTGCAACTCGATAATGGCATGGTGCTGGTCGTCGGGCGCGACGTGGTCGAGCGCCGAGGCTATTCGGCCATCATCGTACAGAGCTTCCTTGTCGGCGTGATCGGCATCATCCTGTTCTCCGTGGTTGCCGGCGGCATCACCGCCCGCCGCGTGCTGCGCCGTATCGACGCAATCCGCGATACCTCCACCAAGATCATGTCCGGCAATCTCTCCGAACGCGTGCCGATCACGAAGCGCAATGACGAGTTCGATGGCCTCGCCACCAACCTCAACGCCATGCTCGACCGCATCGAGCAGCTATTGCAGGGCCTCAAGGAGGTCACCGACAACGTCGCGCACGACCTCAAGACGCCGCTGACCCGCCTGCGCAACCAGGCCGAGGCGGCCCTGCGCGATGGCGCCAGCGACCAGTCCCGCCAGAACGCACTGGAAACCACCATCGCCGAGAGCGACCGCCTGATCCAGACCTTCAACGCGCTGCTGATGATCGCCCGCGCCGAAGCCGGCGCCCCCTCGGGCGCACTGGCCGATGTCGATGTGAGCGCCGTCGTCGCCGATGTGGCCGAGCTCTACGGCCCGGTGGCCGAGGACGAAGGCATCACCATCGAAACCGCGATCACCCCTGATGTGCATCTGCACGGCAATCGAGAACTGATCGGCCAGGCTATGGTCAACCTGCTCGAAAACGCCGTCAAATACGCCAAGCCCCTGGCCGGCCCCGCCGGTCGCATCACCGTCGGCCTCCGCCAGGCTGACGGCCGCGTCATCATCGAGGTCGCCGACAACGGCCCCGGCATTCCCCCCGAAGACCGCAAGCGCGTCATCGAACGCTTCGTCCGGCTCGATGTCAGCCGCACCGAGACGGGCTCCGGCCTTGGCCTGTCCCTGGTCGATGCCGTGACGCGCCTCCACGGCGGCACCTTCACCATCGAAGACAACGCGCCGGGCGTGCGTGCGGTGATGGATTTGCCGGGGGCTTAGCGTGCGCTTGTCCACTCGGACTCCCACCGGACCGCCTCCTTCCCCTTGAGGGAGGGGTTGAGGGTGGGGGCGTCGGCAGTTCAGCAATCTGATGGCGACGAGTTCGGCCGGGCCTAGACACCCCCACCCTAGCCCTCCCCTCAAGGGGGAGGGGAACAGACTGAGCGCGCGGGAGGATTGCTGGCAGCTAGAACATCGGTGGTCCACGCATGGCACAATTCCACTCTGCCTTGCCCCCGATCGCCCTCCAAGCTATCCCTCGCTCATGGCCATTAACCTCTCCCCGCTGCCGCCCATCCCGCATCCCCGCTTCGACGCTTGGCTTGCCAGCCTGCCGTCCGAGGACCGCGACACCATCGCGCCCGCCGCCCCCACGCTTGGCCCTCTCCTCGAATCCGCCCCCTACCTCTTCGATCTTGCCCAGGCTAATGCTGGCTGGCTCGCGACCACCCTCGCGCTTACCCCCGACACCGCCTTCGCCACCATCCTCGATACCGTCACCAATGCCGGCCAAACTGCCGCCGACGAGGACATCCTCTCCCCCATCCTCCGCACCGCCAAAGGCCGCACGGCCCTCCTCGCCGCCATCGCCGAAACCGGCGGTGCCTGGACCACGGCCCAATCCACCGCTGCCCTGTCCGATCTCGGCGATGCCGCCCTCGACGCCGCCCTCAATGTCCTGATGCGCCAGGCCCACGCCAAGGGCTTGCTCGCCATCCCCCTTGAACAAGCCACTGCCGCCAATTCCGGCCTCGCCCTCTTCGCCCTCGGCAAGCATGGCGGCCGCGAACTCAACTACTCCTCCGATATCGACATCGTCGCCTTCTACGATCCCGAAAAGCCGGTTCTGGCCGATCCGTCCGAAGCCGGGAAAGCCTATTCCCGCATGGTGCAAAAGCTCGTCGGTCTGATGGAGGAGCGGCGCGCCGGCGGCTATGTGTTCCGCACCGACCTGCGCCTGCGTCCCGATCCAGGCTCGACCCCGCTGGCCCTCTCGTTCGACGCCGCGCTCGCCTATTACGAGAGCCGCGGCCAGAACTGGGAACGTGCCGCCTGGATCAAGGCCCGCGCCTGTGCTGGCGATAAATCCGTCGGCGAGGCCTTCCTCAAGCAGCTCACCCCCTATGTGTGGCGCAAGCATCTCGACTACGCCATGATCGCCGATATCCAGGCCATGAAGCGCCAGATCAACATCGCCAAGAAGGTCGGCGATATCCGGGTCGAGGGCCACAACGTCAAGCTCGGCCGCGGCGGCATCCGCGAGATCGAGTTTTTCACCCAGACCCAGCAATTGATCGCCGGCGGCCGCGACCCCGACCTGCGCGTCAAGCCGACTGCTTTTGCGCTGGCGGCTCTGGCCAAGGCCAACTGGATCACCACCAAGGCCGCCACCGAACTCACCCAAACCTATTGGTATCTCCGCGCCGTCGAAAACCGCCTGCAAATGCTGCGCGACGAGCAGACCCACATCATGCCCTCGACGCCCGGCGAGGTCGCCGTCATCGCCCGCCTCATGGGCGAACCCGATCTGCAAAAATTCGAAACCGCCTACCGCGCCGCGCTGGAGCTGGTGGCCAGCTATTACGCCGAACTCTTCACCGAAGGCGAATCCCTGGGCAGCGGCGAAGGCAACCTCGTCTTCACCGGCAGCGACGATGATCCGGAAACGCTGGAAACCCTGGCCCGCATGGGTTTTGCCGACGGCCATCTCGCCAGCGAAACCGTCCGCAAATGGCATTATGGCGGTTACCCCGCCACCCGCGCCGCCGCCGCCCGCGCGCAACTAACCGAACTGTTGCCGGCCCTGCTAGCCACGCTCGGCACCGCCGGTAATGCCGACGAGGCGCTGGCGCGTTTCGACAACTTCCTGTCGCGCCTCCCCTCCGGTGTGCAGCTCTTCGCCCTGTTGCGCACCCACCCCCAGTTGCGCACGCTACTGGTGCAATTGCTGGCCTCGGCCCCCCGCATGGCGGAGTCCGTCATTCACCGCGCCCATGTCATGGATGGGCTGATCGATCCGGCCTTCGCCGACGACATCACTCGCCGCGAAGTGCTGGTCGGCAAGGTCGACAGCTTTCTCGCCGAAGCGCGCTCCTATGAGGAGATCATCGACCGCGCCCGCATCATCGGCCAGGAGCAGAAATTCCTGATCGCCGCCGGCCTGCTCTCGGGCACCGTAACCGCCACCATGGCCGGAGAGCAGTTTACCGCCCTCGCCGAAACGCTTCTGCAACGCCTGTTCGGCAACGTGCGCGCCGAGTTTGAACGCCGCCATGGCGCCATTCCCGGGGGCAGGGTGGCACTTCTAGCCTTCGGCAAGATGGCGAGCCGCGAGATGACGGTTACGTCGGACCTCGATTTCATCATGCTCTACGACGCCCCCGACGCCGAGTCGGACGGCGCCAAGCCCCTCAGCACCAATCACTACTTTACGCGCCTCACCCAGCGCCTCGTCGCCGCCATCACTGCGCCAACGGCCGAGGGCGTGCTCTACGAGGCCGACATGCGCCTGCGGCCCTCCGGCAATGCCGGCCCGCTCGCCACCGGACTGCCGGGCTTCCGCAACTATCACCGCGATAATGCCTGGACCTGGGAGCATCTGGCGCTCAGCCGGGCGCGCGTCGTCATGGCTGATGGCGAGCTTGGCTACGAGGTCGACGCTGCCATCGCCGAGGTCATGCAGCGTCACCGCGACGTCGAAAAGACGATCGCCGAGGTGGTCTCGATGCGCGCGCTAATGGCCCGCGAACGCCCGGCCCGCCATCCCTTCGATCTGAAGCTCGCCGAGGGCGGCCTGGTCGACCTCGAATTCATCGCTCAATCCGCCCAGCTCGTCGCCGGCGAAACCATACGCTTGCCACAAGCCCTCACCGCCCGCGTGCTGGCCCGCCTCGGCGAAACTGGCCTCGTGCCCGAGGGCGCCCGCCTGGCGGAAATCCACGATGTCTATTCCACCGTGCTCCAGGTCATGAGCAGCGCCCTGGTCCATCCCTTCAAAGACGAAGCCTGGACCGAAGCCTTCAAGGAATTGCTCGCCAGCCTCACCCACTACCCCGATTTCGGCCGGCTGGAACTAGACCTGAAATCCATGCAAGCCGAAGCCAAAACGGCCGCCGAGCTGTGGTACGCCAAGGCCCGAGCGCTCTGATCTTCACCTCTCCCTTTGGGGGAGAGGTCGACCCTGTTGGGTCGGGTGAGGGGGCCTTTACTGGGTGAGGTGCCTGCGGAAGGCCCCCTCACCCTTCGCTGTGCGCCGACCTCTCCCCCAAAGGGAGAGGTGAAGAAGGTCACTCCGCAGCCACCATTGTCGCGGCTACACTCTGCAGCGGCAGGGAAATCGCCACCGTCGTCCCCAGCGACAAGCTGGAATCGATGGCGATGCGTCCACCGCTGAGTTCGGCTATGGCACGGGCGATGGATATGCCCAGGCCGGGCCCCATGCCCTCGCGCGTAAAAGTCGCGTCCCCCAAGGCGAACGGGTGGGACAGCGTTGCCAGCCGTTCTTCACTCATGCCCAGGCCAGTATCGGAGATCTCGATCACGAGGCCATCCCGCGCCGCATAGGCCGCCATGGTCACGCTGCCGCCGCTGGGGGTAAACCGGATCGCGTTATCCACGATGTTGCCCAACATGCGTTGCAGGCCCAATCCATCGCCATGCAGCACTGCGCCAGTCGCTGCGCCCATGATGACATTCACGCCGGCCCGCGCTGCCTGGCCACGGAAGCGTTGGGCCACGCTCTCGATCAGCCCATCCACCGCGATCGGATCGACGCGCAGTTCCTTCTGGCCGCTTTCGAGTTCGGTGAAGTCGAGAATGGTCGCGAACGAGGCCAGCAGCCGCTCGCCGCTTGTCTTGATCGACTGCACGTAATCGGCATAGCGCGCGTCGCCCAGCGGCCCATAGGTCTGGTGCCGCATCAGCTCGGCAAAGCCGATGATATGGTTGAGCGGGGTGCGGATATCGTGGCTGAGATGGGCCAGGAAGTTGGTCTTGGCGACGCTCGCAGCCTCCGCCTTGAGCTTTTCCTCGTGATAGCGCCGGGCCAGCAGGCGCTGTTCCTCGCGAATGGACCGCAGCATGCTGTCGGTCCGTTTGCGTTCCGTAACGTCGCTGACCAGCGTCATGAAGCTGCCGTCGCCGATCGGGCGCTCGTCGATCAACAGGCACGTGCCGTCCTCGCGATGCAGTTCCAGCAAGCGGTTATTGTGCTCGCCGTTGACCAGCTTCATGTGGCCCCCGGCGATCAATTGTTTGACCACCTCGGGATAGGCCAGATCCTTGCCGCCCAGCATGAGGCCGTCGCGATATTGTTCATTGCAGAGGATCAGCTTTCCAGCGGCGGTCCAGCACGCGACACCCATCGGAATGACCGACGCCATGGTCTGGTAGTTCTGCCTCTGCATGGCGTTGGGCGTCTGGGCCGTCCTGGCGCGGAAATAGGCAAGCCCGATAATCAGGAAAGCCACGAGATAAGCGCCCAGCCCACGTTGCCATACGCCGGCAAGCGCCTCGGTCTGCTCCCGTGCCAGCGACAGCACGCCCAAACCCCCGGCGGGAATATCCTGGCTGATCAGGCCGCCCTCTGCCGGGGCATCGACCGGGCGAAAACTGGCGCGCATGGTGGGCGAGTAGCGGCCGACGGCGCCCGATAGTCCGGCCTGGGCCGTATCGGGCGATAGGTCGGCAATATCCCGCAGGATCGAACGCCCGATGCTGGACAATTCCCCACGCGCGTCATGCAGGGTGCGGATGCCGTCGAAGATCACAAACAGCGTAGCGGCCAGGATTGCCGTCAGCGCGACCGCGGACGTCACGGGCGAAAGTCCTTGCCGGATTGCCGGCCTGGATTTCGGGGCGGTATTGCCCCGTTTTCCGCGCATGTTTACCGCTCCTTCGTCAACGCTGAATCGTTCAGCGCCGACGCCGGACAAGTCCGCCGACCGCATGCAAAACTCCATGAATGTCAGGGAAATCAGCCCACCCGATTTGCCCTTAACAAACAATGAATCAAGCCACCCCACCCTGTCCAGAGTCGCTTTCTGTACAGTTCAGGCGGCCCGCGAAATTCACGAGTCGCCTGAATCACTTAGCCCGAAAGAAAAATTTTGCTACCGCAGGGGAACTTAACCCGCCAGCGTGCGGGTCAGGATGTCCGCCGTGTTGCGGCTCAAGCCGCCCTTGGATTGCAGCGTCGTTAGGGCGGATTTTGCTGCTGCCCGGCGCACCGGTTCGAGCATCGGCCAGATGCGGAAGCCCGTCAGCACCCGTGCGGCAACCTGCGGATTGCGCGTGTCCACGTCGGCCACAAAATCCGCCACGAAGCGGAAGCCCGCGCCGTCCGGCCGCGCAAATTGCGTTGGGTTGTTCATCGCAAACGCCCCCACCAATGCCCGCAGCCGGTTGGGGTTGTTCTTGGGGAAGTTCGGATCGGCCAGGATCGCCCTGACCCGCTCCAGCACGCCATCGTCCTGCGCGCTGGCCGATACGCTCAACCACTTGTCCAGCACCAGCGGATCGCCGCCGAACCTGGTGCGGAAATCGGCCAACAGCACCGGCGCCTCTCCCGTCCACGCCGCGCCGGAGACGGCCAAAGCCGCGAAGCGGTCCGTCATGTTGGAAGCGTCAGCATATTGCTGCGCCGCCAGCTTCGGTCCCTCGGACGCGCCACTGGCAACCAGCAGGCCCAACAGCCTGTTGCGCAGCGCCCGGCGCCCCGAACTTGCCGCGTCGGGCGCATAAGGCAAGTCGCTCGTCAGCTTGATATAGGCCGCGGTCACCTGGCTCGTCAGCGGCCCGAACACGGCCCGGTTGAGCTGGTCGCGCACATCGTGGATCTTGGCCGGATCGATATCCTTGCCGATCGTCCGCGCGATCAGCGCTTCCCCCGGCAGGACCAACGCCAGCGCCTTGAACGCGTCGTCCAGGTTGTCATTGGCCAACGTATCGGCCATCGCCTGGCGCAAGGCAGTGACCGCGTCTTCCGCCCACGGCGTGCCATTCACCGCGCCCACCGCCAGCGCCATGCTGACATCCTGCAGCGCCTGCCAGCGACCAAACGGATCGCTGTCATGCCGCGCCAGGAACAGGCGGTCGTCCTGCGTCAGCGTCGTGGTCATATTGACCGGCGCCGAAAACCCCCGCAGCAGCGACGGCACCGGCCGGTTAGCCACGCCGGTAAAGACGATCTCCGCGCTATCGCCGCTCAGCACGATCATGTCGTCGCGCACATCGCCGCCGCTCACATGGCTCCAGCCCATCGGGCTGCCATTTGGCCCGATCAGCCCGAACTTGATGGGCATGACCAGCGCCTGCTTGGTCGGCTGGCCCGGCGTCGGCTCGGTCTTTTGCTCCAGCTTGAGCCGATAGGTCTGCGCCGCCGCGTCATAGCTGTCGCTGACGGTCAGCTTGGGCGTGCCCGCCTGCAGATACCAGGTCTGGAACTGGCCGAGATCGATCTGGTTGGCCTCGGCGAACACCGCTAGGAACGCTTCGATGGTCGTGGCCCGTCCATCATGGCGCTCGAAATAAAGGTCCATGCCCTTGCGGAACCCAGCCTCCCCAAGCAGTGTCGCCAGCATGCGCACGATTTCGGCGCCCTTTTCGTAGACCGTCGCCGTGTAGAAATTGTTGATCTCGCGATACTGGTCCGGCCGGGCAGGGTGGGCCAGCGGCCCGCCATCCTCGGGGAACTGCGCACTGCGCAATGTCTGCACGTCCGAGATGCGCTTGACCGCCCGCGAGCGCTCGTCGCTGGTGAATTCCTGGTCGCGGTAGACCGTCAGCCCTTCCTTGAGGCAAAGCTGGAACCAGTCGCGGCAGGTGATGCGATTGCCGGTCCAGTTGTGGAAATATTCATGCGCGATGACGCGCTCGATATTCTCGTAGTCCCCGTCCGTCGCCGTGTCCGGCTTGGCAAACACCAGCTTGTCGTTGAAGATATTGAGGCCCTTGTTCTCCATCGCGCCGAAATTGAAATCACTCACGGCGACGATGTTGAAAATATCGAGATCATATTCCCGCCCGAACCGGCGCTCGTCCCAGCTCATCGACCGCTTGAGACTGTCCATGGCCCAATGGCACTGGTCTTCCTTGCCATGCTCGCAATAGATCGCCAGGTCCACTTTGCGGCCCGATGCGGTGGTGAAATTGTCGGTGATCGAGCCGAGATCGCCCGCCACCAGTGCGAACAAATAAGCCGGCTTCAGATGCGGGTCTTCCCACACCGCATAATGCATGCCGTCGCCGGCATCCCCGGCAGCAACCTTGTTGCCATTGGCCAGCAGCACCGGCGCGATATCGCGCGGCGCCGTCATCGTCACCCTAAACACCGCCAGATTGTCCGGCCGGTCGAGATAATACGTGATGCGCCGAAACCCCTCGGGCTCGCACTGCGTGCACCAGGTGCCGCTGGAGCGATATAGCCCCATCAGCCGCGTATTGGTCTCGGGTTTGAGGCTAACCTCAGTCTCCAGCACAAACCGACGCAGCGGCGGTTCCACGATCGTCAGGCTATCGGCATCGGCCGCATACGACGACACCATCAACGGCGCCCCATCGATCGCCACCGAGGTCAGCGTCAGCTCATTGCCGTCCAGCACCAGCGGCGTGCCCGGTTCGGTCCCCTCGCGCGGCTCCACCGTCAACAGCGCGCGCACCCGCGTGCCCTCGGCGGTGATCCGAAAATCGAGATCGACCGCGACGATCGTATAGGGGCTGGGCGTATAGTCCTTGAGGTAGATCGTGTGTTCGCTGTCGGTGCGCATGAGCGGGTCCGTTAAATCGATACTCTTGAAATCGACTGTGGCCAGCCCGCAACAGCAGACTCGACACAATCGTGTACTCTGGGCGGCTAGCGACCGCGACAGCATTCTTCTACGCCAATTGGGACGGCATTGGGGAGGGGGTATCGCGGGTGGCGCTACACCGCTCCTCTGCGCAATTGTGCGTATCGAACGGTACCCAAAATTTTCCCGTCGGCGTCGTTTTGCCATCGGCCCATTCGTCCTTGACCTCAGCCACGCTTGAGGTTGTACGAGCTGTGGCCATGTCAAATGATCCCGCGGGACCAGAACTATGGTGATCTCGATGCTGCGTTGGTTTGAACGACGACTCGATCCGTATCCGGCGAACGAGCCCAGCGAGCCTCCCAAGGGCCTGCTGGCCTTTTGCCTCTATTACAGCCACGGCGCCAAGAAGTGGCTGGCCCTGATGGCCGTCACCGCCGGCCTGATCGCCGCAGGCGAAATCACGCTGTTCGGTTTCATCGGCGACGTGGTCAATTGGCTCGCCGCTGCCGACAAAACCACCTTCCTGGCCACCGACGGCTGGAAGCTCGCCCTGATGGGCGCCTTTATCGCCATCGTGCTACCGGGCCTGGCGCTCATCAGCACCATGACCATGAACCAGACCCTGCTGGGCAACTTTCCCCAGCGCATCCGCTGGATGAGCCACCGCTACCTCATTCGCCAGTCGATGAGCTATTTCCAGGACGAATTCGCCGGCCGCATCGGTGCCAAGCTGATGCAGACTTCGCTCGCCGTGCGCGAGGTGGTGATGAAGATGCTCGACATGCTGGTCTATGTCGTCGTCTATTTCACCGGCGCGGTGGTGCTGGCTGCCGCGACCGACTGGCGCCTGGCCGTACCGTTTCTGGTCTGGCTGGTCGCCTATGTGTCGATGATGCGCTACTTCATTCCGCGCATGGGCAAGATTTCCCAGGCGCAGGCCGATGCGCGATCGTCCATGACCGGGCGTATCGTCGACAGCTACACCAATATTGCCACGGTCAAGCTGTTCTCCCATTCCAACCGGGAGGAGAGTTACGCCCGCGAGGCGATGGATGAGTTCCTGCAGACCGTTTACCGGCAGATGCGCATGTTCACCGTGCTCAACATGCTGGTGATCTGGTCCAATGCCTTGTTGCTGGCCTCGGTCGGCGGCGTCGGCATCTGGCTGTGGCTCAACAATGCCATGTCGCCCGGCGCGCTCGCCGTATCGCTGGGCCTGGTCATGCGCTTCCAGGGCATGAGCCAGTGGGTGATGTGGGAAATGTCCGCGCTGTTCGAGAATATCGGCACGGTCAAGGACGGCATTTCGTCCTTTTCGCTGCCGCGCGTCGTCTCCGACCAGAAGGGCGCGCAGCCCATTGGCGCGATCAAAGGTGACATCACCTTCGAGGACGTTGCCTTCCATTATGGCAAGGCCAGCGGCGTCATCGAGGGGCTGAACCTGCATATCAAGCCGGGCGAGAAGATCGGCCTCGTCGGCCGCTCCGGCGCCGGCAAGTCCACCATCGTCAACCTGCTGCTGCGCTTTTACGATCGCGAGTCAGGCCGCATCCTGATCGATGGCAAGGACATCGCCACGGTCACCCAGGATTCGCTGCGCGCCAATATCGGCGTGGTGACGCAGGATACCTCCCTGCTGCATCGTTCGGTCCGCGACAACATCGCCTATGGCCGCCCCAATGCGACCGAAGCCGATATCCAACACGCCGCCGAGCAGGCCGAAGCCTCCCTCTTCATCGAAACCCTCAGCGACTTCAAGGGTCGCGTGGGCCTCGATGCCCATGTCGGCGAACGCGGCGTCAAGCTCTCTGGCGGTCAGCGCCAGCGCATCGCCATCGCCCGCGTGCTGCTCAAGAACGCGCCGATCCTGGTGCTGGACGAAGCGACCTCCGCGCTCGATAGTGAGGTGGAAGCGGCCATCCAGAGCCAGCTCCAACTGCTGATGGCCAACAAGACCGTCATCGCCATCGCTCACCGCTTGTCCACCATCGCCATGATGGACCGCCTGGTGGTGATCGACGGCGGCACCATCATCGAGCAGGGCACCCACGCCGAACTGCTCGATCTCGGTGGCGTCTATGCCAGCCTTTGGAACCGCCAATCCGGCGGCTTCATCGACGCCGACCAAGTCGAGGACGCCGCTCAGTGACAGAGCTTGCGAAAATGATATGTGCTGTCCGGGAAATGCGCCCCACACTCGACGTTCCCGCGGACTTGATCCGCGGGCCTCTCCCCGCCTCGCTGGCGGGAATAGTGACCCCCGGATCAAGTCCGGGGGCAGCCCGGTGATGTGATATCATCGTGCCTTACTGCCCAAAACCCAACCCAACCAAGGAGTACCCAAATGAACAATCCCGGAATCGATATCGCCTCTGGCCTGCAGCTCACCCGCAAACCCATGGACCGATACCGACCCTGATCTGAGCCCAGAAACCTCAGACAGGCGCGGCTCACAATAACGAGCTAAAAATGTTCAACCGCGTCATCACGTTCTTCGACAATCTCTATTCGCCCGTAGCGCTTGCCAAAAACCGGCAGCCGCCAATGGGCCTCACGCCCTTCGTCAAATACTTCATCGGCCAGTTCAGGATCGTCTTCCTGATCCGCATGGGCCTTGTCGCAATCGGCTCCATCGCCGACGCCCTGATGCCGGTCTTTGTCGGCCTCGTGGTCGGCATGCTGGCCACCACCGCGCCAGGCGAAATCTTCAACGTCCATGGTCAGACCCTGCTCTGGATGATCGTCGTCGTGGTGCTGGTGCGCCCGTTGACCTTCATGCTGGATACGCTGGTTCGCAACCACGCCATTGTGCCGAACCTCGTCAATCTGGTGCGCTGGCAGAGCCACTACCACGTCATCCGCCAAAGCTGGACCTTCTTCCAGAACGACTTTGCCGGACGCATCGCCAACAAGATCATGCAGGCCGGCGATGCCATCGAAACCGGGGTGAACCTGGCCATCGATGCGGCCTGGTACGCGCTGATCTTCGTCGTCGTCGCGGTCGTCGTGCTGGCCCAGCTCGATCTGGTTCTGCTGGTGCCGATCGCGGTCTGGCTGCTGCTCTACGCGATCCTGTTTTCCATCACCATGCCGCTGATTGCCCGCTATTCCGAGGAGATGTCGGAGAGCAAATCGGTGATGACCGGCCGGATCGTCGACAGCTATACCAATATCCAGACGCTCAAGACCTTCTCCACCGGCGAGCACGAGGACGTCTACGTCTCGGACTCGATCACCGAGCACACCGTGTCGTTCCGCAAGCTGATGCGGGTCTTCACCTATATGTGGTCGATCCTGTTCATGCTGAACGCGGGCCTGGTGGTTTCGATCACTTGGCTGGCTCTGGCCGGCTGGAATAATGGTTTCCTGACCGCCGCGGCCGTCGCCACCGCCATCCCGTTCGCCCTGCAGATCATGAACATGAGCGGCTGGATTCTGGAAATCGGCTCCAACATCTTCCGCCAGATCGGCACCATCCGCGACTCGATGGATACCATCGCCCAGCCGCTGACCATGCTCGACATCCCCGATGCCAAACCCATGGTCGTGACCAAGGGTGAGCTGGTCTATGACAATGTCAGCTTCAACTACTGGCGCGGCAAGCAGGGCAGCGTCATCGACAACTTCGACCTGACGGTCGCGGCGGGCGAAAAGATTGGCCTCGTCGGCCGCTCCGGCTCCGGCAAGTCGACGCTGGTGAACCTGGCCCTGCGCATGTTCGACGTGCAGGACGGTGGCATCCGTATCGACGGGCAGGACGTGCGCAACGTCACTCAGGAAAGCGTCCGCGCGGCCATTGGCCTCGTCAGCCAGGACACCTCCCTGCTGCACCGCTCGATCCGGGAAAACCTCAAATATGGCCGCCAGACCGCGACCGACGAGGAAATGATCCGGGCCGCCGAGCAGGCCAAGGTGCATGACGTCATCCTGGCCCTGACCGATCCCAAGGGTTTTACCGGCTACGACGCCCATGTGGGCGAGCGTGGGGTCAAACTCTCGGGCGGCCAGCGCCAGCGCGTCGCCATCGCCCGCGTCCTGCTCAAGAACGCGCCGATCCTGGTGCTTGATGAAGCCACCTCCGCCCTCGACAGCGAGGTGGAAGCGGCTATCCAGGAACAGCTCACGACGCTGATGCAGGGCAAGACGGTGATCGCCATCGCCCACCGCCTGTCCACCATCGCCGCCATGGATCGTCTGGTGGTGCTTGAGCAGGGCCAGATCGTGGAGGAGGGCACCCACGCCCAACTCCTCGCCTCAGGCGGGCACTACGCCCATCTCTGGGAACGCCAGTCCGGCGGCTTCCTCGATCTGGATACCGTCGCGGCGCAATAACTGCCCGGCGCGGGGACGGCAACATCAGCCGCCCCGCGCTGACCTTTCTGCGAATTAACCTCGGCTGTCCAAGAACAGCTGGACCCGGACCTGTTGCGGAACCACAATCGCCCCGCACAGTTCCGGATATCCAATGAGTCTCTTCGACCCCCTCCATCGCATCTTCGAGTCCTGGCTGGACCCCTTCAAAACCCCAGCCAATCTGGAACCGCCGCTCGCGACGCCGCGCTTCTTCTGGCACTTCATCAGCCAGGCCAAGCTGCCGTTTCTGGCGCTGCTGGTCCTGGGGGGCGCGGTGGCGCTGGTCGAAGCCGCGCTGTTCTATTATGTCGGCCGCCTGGTCGATATTCTCGACGCTGCCAACCAGGCCGATGGCTGGGCCGGCCTCATCGCCGGCTACGGCCCCGAACTGGTGATGATGCTCGTGGTGACGCTGGGCATCCGCTTCATCGTCACCTGGCTGTCGGCCACTGTCGAAGAGCAGACTGTCAATCTGGGCTTCTATAATCTGGTCCGCTGGCAGGCCTATGCCCATGTCATCCGCCAGAGCCTGTCCTTTTTTCAGAACGATTTCTCCGGCTCGATCGCCTCAAAAGTCTGGCAAAGCGGCGGCGCTGTCGGTGATTTCATGGTCGCCCTGCTGCAGGTGGTCTGGTTCATCGCCATCTACGCGCTGACCACCGTCGTGCTGGTCGGCCAACTCGACTGGCGGCTCGCCGCCGCGGTGATCCTGTGGATCATCGCCTTTTCCGGCCTCGCCCGCTATTACGTGCCCCGCATGCGCAAGCGCTCGGCCGCAGCCGCCGAAGCCGCCTCCGCGCTCACCGGCCGCATCGTCGATAGCTACAGCAATATCCAGACCCTCAAACTGTTCGGGTCCGCCGATGAGGACGACCGCTTCGTCAAGCGCGGGTTCGTCAGCTTCATCGCAGCCATGACCACGCTGGCGCGCACTCTGGTCGGCGTCCGCACCGCCATGGGCATGCTCTCCGGCATCGCCATCGCCGGCATCGCCGCGCTCTCCGTGCAGCTATGGACGCAGGGCCTCATCACCGTCGGCGGCGTCGCCTTCACCCTCGGCTTGGTGCTGCGGCTCTATAACCTGCTCGGCCGCATGATGAACCAGCTCAATGGCCTGATGCGCAACTACGGCACCGCCCAGAACTCCGCCGAACTCATTGGTCGCCCGCTCGGCCTTATCGATATCCCCGACGCCAAGCCGCTCGCCGTCACCGCGGGCAATATCCACTTCGACAACATCTCCTTCCACTATGGCAAGGACACCGGCGTCATCGACAACCTCGAACTCGATATCCACGCCGGCGAACGCGTCGGCCTGATCGGTCGCTCCGGGGCCGGCAAGTCCACCCTGGTCAGCCTGCTGCTGCGCTTTTACGACCTGCAGGGCGGTCGCATCACCATCGACGGGCAGGATATTTCGCAGGTCACCCAAGCCTCGCTGCGCGCCAATATTGGCGTCGTCACCCAGGATACATCGCTGCTGCACCGTTCTGTGCGGGCTAACATCGTCTTCGGCCGCCCCACCGCCAGTGAGGAGGAAATGGTCAGCGCCGCCGAAATGGCCGAAGCGGACGAGTTCATCGCCAACCTGTCCGACCTGCGCGGCCGCACCGGCTACGACGCCCAGGTCGGCGAGCGCGGCGTCAAGCTTTCGGGCGGCCAGCGCCAACGCGTCGCCATCGCCCGCGTCCTCCTCAAGAACGCGCCGATCCTCGTGCTCGACGAGGCCACCTCCGCGCTCGACAGCGAAGTCGAAGCCGCCATCCAGGGGCAGCTCGAAAACCTGATGACCGGCAAAACCGTGATCGCCATTGCCCACCGCCTCTCCACCATCGCCTCGATGGATCGCCTGGTGGTGTTGGATCAAGGCCGCATCGTCGAAATGGGCACCCACGCCCAATTGCTCAAGCAAGGCGGCCATTACGCCAGCCTCTGGGTGCGCCAGTCGGGTGGTTTTCTCGATCTCACCGATACGGCGGCCCAGTAGGGGGCCGATGTCACCCCACCGCCCAAAATGGAAGCTGGGGTGAGCACCCAAATGCTCCACCCACTCGATCTTCCCGCGGGCTTGACCCGCGGGCCTCTATCAGCAAGCGCGGTGGTGTGGTGAGAGGCCCGCGGGTCAAGCCCGCGGGAAGGGCGGTGTGTGGGGCGATTAAATCCGCTAACTCGCCACATCCAGTAGCGCCGGCGCATAAATGCCGTCGCCGCGCTGCTCCCGCGCATGATGCTGCAGCACCATGTCCTCGCTCATCGGCCGGCCGAACAGATAGCCCTGCATCACCTTACCGCCGAGCCCCACCAGCACGTCCAATTGCTCCTCGGTCTCGATGCCCTCGAACACGCAGGAAATCCCCAGATTGCGGCACAGATCGACGGTGGTCTTGATGATCGCCCGGCTGGTCGGATCACTGGTCACTTCGGCCACGAAACTGCGGTCCACCTTGATGCGGTCCAGCGGCAGCTTCTGCACATAGGTCAGGCTAGAATGGCCGGTGCCGAAATCGTCCAGCGCGATGCGCGAGCCCAGCGACAGCAGCGACACCAGCGCCGCATTGGCCTGGGCCATGTCATGCATGACCGATGTCTCGGTGATTTCGAAGTCGATGCGGCACGGCACCCCGAAGCTTTCCACCAGCGCCACGATCGCCTCGATGGCGGTATGCGACGCCAGGTCGTGCGCCGACAGATTGACCGACAACCGCAGCGGTCGCGGCAATTGCTCGACCATCACCAGCGCTTTGCGCAGCACCGTCTGGGTAATCTTGGAAATCACCCCGATCCGCTCCGCCATCGGAATGAAATCGACCGGCGAAATCTCGCCCAGCACCGGATGGCGCCAGCGCGCCAGCACTTCATAGCCGGTGGTCCGGTTCTGCGACATGTCGAACTGCGGCTGGAACAGGATGTAGATTTCAGCATCGAGGTCCGCCGTATGCAGCGCGTGCTCCAGCGCCCGGACCCGGCTGATATCGCTGGCATGGCGATCGGAGAACACCACGGCATTGCCACGGGATTCCTGCTTGGCTACGAAGATCGCGTAATCCGCCCGGTCGCACAGCGCCTCGGCAGTGTCGTTAGGGCGAGATGCGGCAAACCCCGCGGATGCCGAAACATGCGGATTGGCGCCAGGCAGCACAAAGGGCTGCCGCACGGTCAAACACAGTAGCTCGCCACAATCGGTCAGCCGCTTTTCGCTGATCGGCCCCTGCAGGATCAGCCCGAAGACGTCCGCCTCGAGCCGCGCCACGAATGTGGTTGGGCTGCGCAGCGTCATCACTCGGCGCGCCATTTCGATCAGCACGCGATCGCCGGTTGCATGGCCGAAGATATTGTTCACCGCCTTGAAGCCGTCGATATCCAGCCGCGCCACCGCGATATCGGTGCCGTCGGCCTTGGCCTGTTCCAGCATCAATCCCAGGGCATGATCAAACTGCCGGCGGTTGGGTAGCCCGGTCAGCGCATCGATATTGGCCAGTCGCTTGTTCTCGTCGCTCAGGTGCTGCGTTTCATCCTGCCGGCGCACCATCTCGCCGCGTGACGCCACCAGCTCGGCAAAGGTCTTGAAATTCAGCGACGTCACGAACAGCAGGGCGCACACTATGATGATCAGGTTCAACGCCATCGCGATGAAAATCGGATTGCCCTGGATCGCCACGAATACCGTGAATGGGATCATCACACAAAGCGCGGCCGTCAGCGCTGCCGCGCGCAGATGCATCAGGCAGAACACGCAACCAACCGAAGTGATGCCGATATAAAAGACGACATGCGCCTGCTGGAAGGCATTGCCATAGGGGAAGAGGCTCAAGGCCCAGGCACAAAATCCGAAGCCGAGTACGGCCGACACGGGCACGGACAAGTTCAGCAATTTGCGCGCTTGCACGTCACTGATGGGGACATTGCGCCTGCCCCACAGCTGGGCGATGCGGATCAGGCAGATAACACCCAGGATAGTGGGCACGACCATGCTCAAGGCGGGCGGGGCGCTCAAATGGGTCAATGACAGGATGGCCGCGTTGACCAGCAGGATCGCGTACATCAGCGGGACCTGACGGGTAAATCCGTGTGCCTGCGACTGGATCAGTTCTGGATTATCCGGCGGCACGGAAAAGAACCTCTCAAGGTTCTTTAGTAGCGTCATGGCGGTCCCCTCATGCGGCCAACCTACGCGTAGAAATCCTAACACAAATGTAAATGCAGGCCCTGCAATTGCCTGTCATTGCTGGAAATGTCCCTTTAGATAAAATATTCCCGAAAACTGCCGCTTTTGCCGGCTGGAAACGGTTTCAGAGGCTGTTTTCGTGCTTTTTTACCGGCGCTAACCAGGGAGCTCATCGCGCGAAAATAACCCAGGGCCCATTGGCACTCGAACCGAGTCCGATTAGAAGCGATGGAGGAGTGCAAACGATTGCATTTGTCGCCTTCGTGTCGGAATATCGTTAATACAAGACGCTGGCGGTCATGCGGCGCAGGGGAGAATACAAGTGTCGGAACTCATGTCACGCAGCGCGGCCACATCGCTCGATTTGGCCGGCGCTTTCGTGTTGACCTCGCCAGCCAATGACACGCGCGTCCCCATTGTCTTGCCGGGCGATGTGCATGGCGCCCTGCTGGCCGCCGACAGGATTCCGGATCCCTATTTCGGCGAAAACGAGAAGGTCGTCGATTGGGTCAACCGCACCCAGTGGCACGTCGAACGCAGCTTCACCGCCACGCAAGCCGATGTCGATGGCTACCTGACGTTGACCCTTGCCGAGGTCGATTGCATCGCCACCGTCCTGCTCAACGGCGAAGTCGTCGCCAAGACCCAGAACTCCTTCATCCGCTATGATCTCGATGTCACCGGCAAGGTCCATCCTGGCGACAACACGCTGCGCCTTGAATTCGAGGTCACCCGCGATGTTGCCGAGGCCCGCTCCGACGCCCACCCGTTCCCCATTCCCTTCACCTACAACTACCTGACCAATGGCCTTGAAGGCGTGCACATGAATTTCGTGCGCAAGGCCGCCTGCCATGCCGGATGGGATTGGGGCGTCTGCCTGATGCCGATCGGCATCTACGGCACCATGAGCCTGCGCAAGACGCGTCTCGCCCGTCAGGACAGCGTCCAGGTGGACCAGGCTCACGGCGCCCATTCGGTCGAGCTGGCGATCAAGACCCACATCTTCGCCTTCGCCCATGGCGAAGTCGAAATCCAACATTCCATCGACGGCCAGACCATCACCGACAAGGTCGCCGTCCGCCCGGGCGACAACGTCGTCACCCACAACATCACCATCCATGACCCCAAACTGTGGTGGCCTGCCGGGCAGGGGGAACAGCCCATCTACGAGCTGACCACCAATCTGGAAGGCGAAAAAACCACCCGCAAGATCGGCCTGCGCAAGCTGGAATGGATCATCGAAAAGGACGAGATCGACCACTCGTTCAAGTGCCGCGTCAACGGCCGCGACATCACCATGATGGGCGCCAACTGGATCCCCGCCGACGCCATCCCCTCGCGCATCACCCCCGCCGTCATCCGCGACCTGCTGGAAAGCGCCAAGGCCGGCAACATGAACATGCTGCGCATCTGGGGCGGTGGCCAGTATGAGCCCGACTATTTCTACGACCTCTGCGACGAACTCGGCCTGCTGATCTGGCACGATTTCATGTTTGCCTGCATGAGCTACCCGTCCGACCGCGACTTCCTCGGCGACGTGCGCACCGAAATCACCCAGCAGGTCCGTCGCCTCAGCCACCACGCCTGCATCGCCCTGTGGTGCGGCGATAACGAAGTCATCGGCTCGCTGCACTGGTACCCCGAAACCAAGGCCGCGCCCGAACGCTACGTCGCCAACTACGACCGCCTGAACAATATGCTCGGCAACATCGTCGAGGACGAAGACCCCATCCGTCGCTTCTGGCCGTCCTCGCCCTCGCAAGGCTACATGGATTTCTCCGACGGCTGGCAGTCAGATACCCGCGGCGACACCCATTATTGGGACGTCTGGCACTCCGCCAAATCCTTCGAGGCTTATCGCACCGTCAATCCGCGCTTTGCCTCCGAATTCGGCTTCCAGTCCTTCACCTCGATGAACGTCATCGAGACCTTCTCCGAGCCCAAGGATCGTAACCCGTCCTCGCCGGTCATGGAAATGCACCAGCGCAACAATGGCGGCAATGCGCGCATTCTCGAAACCATGACGCGCTACTTCCGCTTCCCGCGCGATTTCGACCAGATGGTCTTCCTCAGCCAGGTCCAGCAGGGACTCGCCATCAAGACCGCCATCGAATACTGGCGCTCCACCAAGCCGCGCTGCATGGGCACGCTCTATTGGCAAATCAACGACATCTGGCCGGTCGCATCCTGGTCGAGCCTGGATTACGGAGGGCAGTGGAAGCTGCTGCACTACATGGCCAAGCGCTTCTACCTGCCCATCAACGTCGTTGCCGTTCCCAATAAGGAAAACACCCAGATCACCCTCAAGGGCATCAACGACATCGGCCGGCCGGCTTCGATCCGCCTGCAGGTCCTGGCTGTGCGTGTTGGCGGCGGTGAACGCGTGCTCTACGAGCGCAACGCCGCCATTGGTGCCGACGCGGCTATCGGGTTGACCACGATCGACGCCAAAGCGTTGGAGAGCGACGAATTCCTGCTGTTCTCCTGGCGCGATGCGCACGGCAATCTGCTGGGCGAAAACGACTTCTTTCCCAAGCCCTACAAGGCCTATGAAATCGTCGTTCCCGCCATCACCACCGAGTGGTCGACCGTCGACGGCAAGCCCGTGCTGACCCTGACCGCCGACAAGCCGGCCCTGTTCACCACCGCCACCGTCGACGCCCCCGGCTATTTCTCCGACAACGCCGTCACCCTGCTGCCGGGTCGCCCGACCGTGCTGACGTTCAACGCCCGCCACGGCGCTACGCCCTCGGTGGATACGCTCGCCGCCAGCCTCAAGGTCCGCGACCTGTCCCAGACCTTCTAGGGGCCTCGGCATTAACCCTTTCTTCCCGCGGTCTTGACCCGGGCCTCCGTCCGCACGGCACAAGCGACCAATGGCCCGCGGACCCAGTCCGCGGGGAGGGCGGTGGGTGGGACCGTACGTGCCCCATTAAGGCTCATGTCTCAGCCAAACAAATCGCCTCTTTCCGGGGAAGGAGGTTCTACCATACAAGAATCCGCATCCCGCCATTGACAACCCCAACCCGATCTCGCAACGGTGAGCCGGGCGCATCCTCCTGCCGCCTGTCGGAAGTGTCATGTCGAGCAATATCGCGCCCCTCGAGGAGCGCCGCCTGTTGGGCATCGGCCTCGTGCTGGGCGCCTTTTTCTTTTTCACCTGCATCGACAGTTCCGCCAAATGGCTGGGCCTTGCCGGCCTGCCGGTGATGCAGATCGTGTTCATGCGCTATGCCGGCAGCCTCGTCATCGTCTCGGCAACTTCGCTGTCGCATCAGGGCACTGGCTTCGTCCGCTCCGCCAATATCGGTATCGAGATTCTGCGCGCGCTGGCTCTGCTCGGCTCATCGTTGTGCAATCTGACCGCCGTGCAATACCTGCCGCTGACCGTTACCGGCTCCATCGCCTTCACCATGCCGCTGATCCTGTGCGCCCTGTCCGTGCCGCTGCTGGGCGAGCACGTCGGCTGGCGCCGCTGGACCGCCATCGCCATCGGCTTCGTCGGCATCCTCATCATCGTCCAGCCCGGCACCAGCGCCTTTCACCCGGCGGCACTGCTCTGCATCGGCGGAGCCTTCTTCTCCGCTCTCTATTTCCTGCTCACCCGCCGCCTTGCGGGCGTCGACTCCACCGCCACCCAGCAGTTCTACGGCAATGTCATCGCCGCTGTGGTGCTGGCCCCGTTCGCCATCGTCCATTGGGTCTGGCCCACCCGCCCCGTGGATTGGGCAGTGTTCGCTTTCATCGGCGTCGTGGGCTATGTCGGCCACCAGTTTTCCACCATCGCGCATCGCTTCGCGCCCGCCTCGACCCTGGCGCCGTTTGCCTATCTGCAGATCATTTTCATGGCCCTGTCAGGCTGGCTGATCTTCGGACAGGCGCCGGAGTTTTCGCTCTATCTCGGCGCGCCCATCGTGATCGCCAGCGGCCTTTACATCTGGCTGCGCGAACGGGCTCTGTCCCGCCCCGTGACCCCGATCGCGGAGGAACGCTAGGCCATGGCCATCGCTCCCGTCGAAGAACGCCACAATACCGGCATCGGCATCCTGCTGGCGTCCCAACTGATCCTGATCTTCCTCGATACCTCGGCCAAATGGATGTCCACCCAGGGCATTCCGACCGGCGAGATCATTTTCATCCGCTACGCCGTCCATGTGGCGCTCATCCTGGTGTTCGTCTGGCCGCTGCGCAGAACCGCGCTCTTCCATACCGCCAATTGGAAGCTTGAAGTCCTGCGCGGCGTCTGCCTGCTCGGCACCACTGCCGGCAATTTCCTGGCCATGCGCTTTCTTCCACTCACCGTTACCGGCGCGCTGATCTTCACCAGCCCCCTGATGGTCTGCGCCATGTCCGGCCCCTTGCTCGGGGAAACCATCGGCTGGCGACGTTGGCTCGCCATCGGTGTGGGCTTCATCGGCATCCTGATCATCGTGCGCCCTGGCACCGAGGCGTTCCAGCCCGCCTCGCTTCTCGGCCTCGGCGCAGCCTTCTTCGTCGCGCTGTTTTCTATCGTCACCCGCAAGCTCGCCGGGGTCGATACCGCCATGACCCAACAGTTCTACGCCGGAGCGGTGGCGCTCGTGCTCGTCACCCCCTTCGCCTTCACCGGCTGGACCTGGCCCAGCAACACCATTACCTGGCTGGCCTTTTTCGGCGCCGGCACTGTCGGCATGGTCGGCCACATCCTGATTTCGGTCGCCCACCGCTTCGCGCCGCCCTCGACCCTGGCGCCGTTCAACTACCTGACCTTGCTCTACCTCGCCTTCGTCAGTTGGATCGTCTTCAGCCAGCCCCCCGACGCCTGGTTCTTCCTCGGCGCCGGCATCATCATCGCCAGCGGCCTCTACATCTGGCTCCGCGAACGCTCCCTCAACAAACGCACCACATCGGTGGACGAAGCGATCGTCGATTAGGGCTTGTTATCCCCCTGCGTAATCAGCCGCGCACTCCTTTGCCCGCTCAAATAAATCCACAGCCAGCTCAGCACCACCGCGATGCGGTTCTTGGTGTCGATCAGGAAGTAGATGTGCGCCAATCCCCAGGCCCACCAGGCGATCCAGCCCTTAAGCTTGATCCAGCCAAAGTCGATCACCGCAGCGCGCTTGCCGATCGTCGCGAGGTCCCCCGCATGCTTGTAGTGGAACGGCTTGCTCGATGTATCGCCCGCCAGCCGCGCCTTGATGGTCGCCGCTGCATGCTTGCCGCCCTGCTTGGCCGCATCGCCGACGCCGGGCACCGGCTTGCCATTCGGCATGACAATGCTTGCCGTGTCCCCAACCACGAAAATCTCGCTGTGCCCTGGCACCGTCAAGTCTGGCTCGACCTTGACTCGTCCGGCCCGGTCGGCCTCCAACCCCAGCCATTTCGCCGCCGGCGATGCCTGCACGCCCGCCGCCCACAGCACCGTCTTCGCGGCAATCCGCTTGCCGCCATACTCGACGCCCTCGGCATCGATCACCGTCGCCAGGCTGCCCAGATCGACCTCAACGCCAATATCGGTCAGCGCCCTATGCGCGTACTCCGACAGCTCGGGCGCAAAATTGCCCAACACCGCCTTGCCGCCCTCGATCAGCACGACGCGCGCTTCGTTCGACGCGATACTGCGAAATTCCCCGCGCAAACTGGTATGCGCCAGTTCAATAATCGCCCCGGCCAGTTCCACCCCGGTCGGCCCGCCGCCGATGATCACGAACGTCAACAGCGCCTTGCGCAATTCCGGATCGCCTGTGCGCTCGGCCTGCTCGAACGCCAGCAATAGCTTGCGCCGGATCGTCGTCGCATCTTCCAGCGTCTTGAGGCCGGGAGCAAACTGCTCCCACTCGTCATGGCCGAAATAAGCATGCCGCGCCCCGGTCGCCAGGATCAGGCTGTCGTAGGGCACGCTGCTGCCGTCATCGAGTTGCACCACCTTGGCGGCCTTATCCACGCCGACCACACTTGCCAGCAGGGTCCGCACATCCGCACGGTGCTTCAAGATATGCCGGATCGGCCACGCAATTTCCGACGTGCTGAGCGAGGCCGTCGCCACCTGGTAGAGCAGGGGCTGGAATAGATGATGATTGCGCCGGTCGATCAGGGTGATGTCCACACCGGCGCCCCGCAAAGCCTGCGCCGCCGCGAGCCCGCCAAAACCCCCGCCGACGATCACCACACGATGCCTGCTGACGCTCATCACAGCCTCCTATGTTCCCACTATAGATCGTGGTTGGCGCAGCCGCCCACAACGACTGCGCAGGCATTGCAGGCTTGCATTCAGAGCCGCTGGCGCCATCGCGCGCAATAGTCCTCGAACCCCTCGGCCTGCAGTGGTGTGCGTTGCAGTCCGGGCGCTGCCGTCGCATGCGTTCCCCCAAACAACATGCTCGCGCCCAGGCTGGTCCCGGTCGCGTCACCCGAGGCGCTGACCGGAACACCAGTAAGCCGCGCCAGCGCCTGCCCAAACAGCGCATTGCGTGCCAGCGGGCCCTCAATGACGATCTGCTTGCCGACACCAGCCAGATCCAGACAGGCCTGCGTCACCAGCGCCAGATACAGCGACACCGCCGCCGTCCGCTCGCCGGCGCTCAACTGCTCGGGGCTTTTCGTCCAGCGACCGATCGAGCCGGGGAAGGGCCCCACACCAGCCATGAAACTGGGCAGCGCCTGCACATCCCCCGCAATCACCTTGGCGATATCGGCGGCACTCGGCTCAACCGCCCCCGGCGCCAGCATGTCGAATTCCCGCCCACCCATGAACCGCGCCGTCGGCACGGCGCGCCCGAACGCATCCACATTGGCCAGGCTATCCCGGCCCGCATCCAGATGCGTGGTGTCGCCGCCTACCGTCATCGCAATCACCCACGTCCCCGTCGACAGGATCGTGAACGGCGCCTCATGCGCCCCCAGATGCGGGATCAGCGACGCATTGGAATCATGAATGCCGCACGTCACCGGCGTCGTCTCGGGCAACCCAGTGGCCGCCGCCATCTCGGGTAAAATCGTGCCCAACACCGAGTTGGCTGGCTTCACCGCCGGAAACAGTCCCGCCCAGCCCCGCTCCGCCACCATGCTGGAAAACGCCCCCGTTTGTGGTGCCCACAAATCAGTATGGCACCCAAGCGACGTGACCTCGCTCGCCATCATCCCGGTCAGCCGCCACGCCCAATATTGTGGATACGCCAGTATCGCCGTGACCTCGGCGAACCGCTCTGCAAACACCTGCGACTGCCAGAAAATCTGCGCTCCCAGGTTGAGCCCGTTCGGCAAACGCGGCGACAGGCTCTCGCTGAAGTCCGGCCGTACCTTGCCGTAAGCCACGCTGGTTTCCTCCGGTCCGCCATGCTCGTAGTCCAGCACCGGCATCGCCAGCCGTTCACCCGCCATCAGCGCCCCAGTCGCCCCATGCGTGGTGATCGAAATGCCGTCCACGCCATGCTCGGCGTGGATATCTTTCAGGCTATTGGTGATGAAAGTCGCCAGCCGTTCCACATCGGCGTGCGGATAAAGCCCATCCTGCCGTACTGTGTTCGGCGTGCTCCGCGCCGCCAGTTGGGCGCCGGTTTGCGCATCGATCAGCACCACCTTGGCATTGGTCTTGCCGATATCGATCACGGCGATCAAACGGGGTGCAGTCATGAAAATACTCGACGCTGGATTGGGAACAGCGCGCCAATACCGCACTTTCGCCCGCCGCGCGATAGCTGACATGTTAGCCCCCCGCAACCCAGCCCTGCCGCTGCGGTCTAGCCTCTGCCGCCCAAATCCTGTATTTCGGCCGCATGAACGATGCTTTGACCCTTGGCCGCCGCTTTTCCGTTGCCCCCATGATGGACTGGAGTGACCGCTATTGCCGGTTTCTCCACCGGCAATTGTCGCGCCATGCGTTGCTGTTCACCGAAATGGTCACCAGCGCCGCGATCATGCATGGCGATACCGAGCGCCTTCTGGGTTTCGATCCCGTGGAGCAACCCGTTGCCGTACAATTGGGCGGCTCCGACCCCGCCGAGCTCGCCAAGGCCACCTCCATCGCCAGCGCCTTCGGCTATGCCGAAATCAACCTCAATGTCGGCTGCCCCTCTGACCGCGTGCAGTCCGGTCGCTTCGGCGCCTGCCTGATGGCCGAACCCGAGCTGGTGGCCGAATGCGTTCGCGCTATGCGCGGCGCCACCGATCGCCCCGTTACCGTCAAATGCCGCATCGGCATCGATGACCAGGATACCGAGGAAAGCCTCGATCGCTTTGCCGACGCGATGGTCGCCGCGGGGGCCGACGCGCTCTATGTCCATGCCCGCAAGGCCTGGCTCAAGGGCCTGTCCCCCAAGGAAAACCGCACCATCCCGCCGCTGGATTATGACCGCGTGCATCGCCTCCACGCACGCCTGCCGATCCCGACGATGATCAATGGTGGTATCGAGACCCTGGACCAGGCCGAAACCGAACTGACCCACATGGATGGCGTCATGCTCGGCCGCGCGCCGTATCAAAATCCAATGCTGCTTGCCGAAGTCGATAGCCGCATTTTCGGCGACACATCGGCGCCCGTGACGCTCGACGCCATCATGCACATCATGGCCGATTACGCCGCCCGCGAAATGGCGCGGGGCACCCGCATCAACCAAATCACCCGCCACATGCTGGGTCTCGCCAATGGCCTTCCCGGCGCGCGCCAGTTCCGGCAGATCCTCAGCGTCGAAGCCTGCCGCCCTGGCGCCGGCCCCGAAGTGATCGAATGCGCCCTGGACGCCGTCCAGCGTCAGTCCGTCAGTTCCAGCGAATTGCTGGTCACCGCATAACGCGTCAGCGTTTCCAGGAACGTCATCCCCAACAAGCTCGTATCCAGCGCCCCGGCCTCCGCCACGAAAGCGCGGACGCCTTTGCGCTTGATCCCGCCCACTTCGATCCCATCCAGCGACACCCGCGCCGCTTGCCCGGTGCCATTGGCCGTCGAAACCGGGATGGTGAACGCCAGCGTCGACGTATCGATCCCCGCCGCCTTCGCATCCGCCAGCGTCAACACCACCGCACTGGCGCCGGTGTCGAAAATCATCGGCGTGGAATGCCCGTTGATGTCGGCCATCAGCTCGAAATGCCCGCCCGGACCCCGCCGGAATGTCGCCGTGCTGCGCTCGTCATCGACCACGGCGACGCTCGGCCGCAACTCCCCCGCGACCCGCCCCACCAGCCCATTCAGCTCGTCCCGATAGGCATAGGTCACGCCCGCCAGCGCAAAAATGCCGATCCACAACACCAGGCTCCCCAGCAGTTCCTTCACCCGATGGGACCGCCCGAAGGCACCCCCGGCGAAAATGATGAGGATCAGCACCAGAGGAATGACCTGAGCCGTCTGCATTTGCGTCAGTCCGACCAGGCTGCCGGCGTCCGTGCCAACGATCAGCGCCAGCCCGCATGCAACCAGCAGGGCGATCCCAATGAAAATCATGCTGTAATCGCCCCGTCCTGCGCTCTCGTCTTCATCATAAAGGCACGCGCCGCGGTATTTTCAAGGCGTTAGCTCAAACGAACAGCAACAGCGCCGTCAGCACAGCGATTTCCACCAGCGCGCCCAGAGCCCCGATCAGGTCCCCGGTCTGCCCGCCCACCAGCCGCTTGCACCACGCCGTCCACCCCGCCATGACGCCAACGGCCAGCACCACGGCCACCACCAGCCCCAGCACACTCGTCGCCGGCCCACCCAGCACAAACAGCAGTATCAGCGCCAACACTGCCCCCACCGCAAAATTCCGCACCCGCAACTGCCCCACCGTCGCCGCCGCCCCATCCGTCCGCGCCGGCGGCAGCGCCACCGCCAGCCACAACGCTCCCGACCGTCCGACAATCCCGCTCGCCAACCAGATCGCCGCCGCCGCCAGCGGATTGATCGCCGCGACGCTCCCAATCCCCACCACCCGCAACATGATAAACAGGCACAGCGCGGCCACCCCATAAGTGCCGTGCCGGCTATCCTTCATGATCTCCAGCCGCCGCTCGCGCGTAGTGCCGCCGAACAGCCCATCGGCGCTATCCGCCAGCGCATCCTCGGCCATCCCGCCACCCGCTATCACCGCCGCCCCCACCGCCAGCGCCCCCGCGAAATACGCCGGCAAACCCAACAGAGTCCCCCCAATCAACAACAGCGCCGGCAAAATCCCGATCGCCAAGCTCGCCAGCGGCAGCGCCATCGCAATCCGGTTCAGATCCGGCACCTCATGCGGGCTACCCCCTGTCGGCAACCGCGAGAAAAACCGCAACGCCATGACAAAATCAGCCGCCAGCCCGCCCCCGGGCTTCGCCCCCAGCGGCACATGTGGCTCGCGCACCGCGCTCTCGCCAATGGTCTCCCCGCCCTCGTCGTTCAATTGCTTTTCCCGCCCGATTGCGCCACAAGATCGCACCTTCCTAACACCATCACGCCGGACCTGCCATGTCAGCAAATCTGCACGCCGCCTATGCCGATGTCCTAGAATTGCTGACCATCGTCCCCGATGGCGACGAGGCCGCGGTGGCCGCCGTACGGGCCCGCGATGCCCAGCTGACCAAGCCCGCCGGCTCGCTCGGCCAGCTCGAAAAACTGGTCGAATTCCTCGCCCGCTGGCAGGGCCGCGCCAAGCCGCGCCTCGATAATCCCATGGTCACCATCTTCGCCGGCAATCACGGCGTCACCGATCAGGGCGTCTCGGCCTTCCCGCGCGAAGTCACCGCGCAAATGGTCGCCAATTTCACCAATGGCGGCGCGGCCATCTCGCAAATCTGCGCCCTGCACGAGATCAACCTGCGCGTATTCGAACTTGCCCTCGAACTCCCCACCGGCGACATCACCAAGGAAGCTGCGCTCGACGACAAGATGTGCGCCGCCACCATCGCCTATGGCATGGAGGCGATTGCAGGCAAGCCGGATCTGATCTGCATCGGCGAAATGGGCATCGGCAACACCACCGTCGCCGCCGCCATCTATGCCGCGCTCTATGGCGGCACCGGCGCCGACTGGGTCGGCCGCGGCACCGGCGTCGATGATGCAGGCCTCGCCCGCAAAGCCGACGCCGTCGACCGCGCCTTGGCCTTCCATGGCGATGCCCTCGACCACCCCCTCGCCATCCTGGCTCGCGTCGGCGGCCGCGAAATCGCCGCCATGCTGGGCGCGCTCCTCGCCGCCCGCCACCAGAAAGTCCCAGTCATCATCGACGGCTTCGTCGCCACCTCGGCCGCGGCCATCGCCCACGCCGTCAATCCAGCCGCCATCGACCACTGCATCTTTGCCCACGTCTCGGCCGAAAGCGCCCACGCCCGCGCCCTCGACGCCATGGGCCAGACCGCGCTGCTCGATCTCGGCATGCGGCTAGGGGAGGGCAGCGGCGCCGCCCTGGCCGCCGTTCTCGCCAAAACCGCCCTGCACCTGCACAACAACATGGCCACCTTCGAAAGCGCCGCCGTCAGCGGCAAGGAAGGCTGAAGGTCCTGCCATTGCCTGTCAGCATGCACTGCTAGGCATTTCGCCGCGATCACCAGATCGCCGGGAAAGGACTGCCTATGCAAGATTTGATCCATCGCCTGATCGCGGCAACCAACGCCTTCGACGTCAAAGCCGCGCTGGAGGTGTTTGCGCCCGATGCGGTGATCGATGACGTTTCTGTCGGCCAAACGTTTGCAGGCTCGGCTGGTGTCCGCCGATATCTCGAACAATTCTTCGTCGGCTACCACACCGTCAGCAAGGTGCTCTCGATCGATTCACATGGCGAAAACCAGGCACTGGTTCGCCTCGATTTCAGCGGTGATTTCGGCCAAGAGACTGGCCGCCTGGATGTCACCACCAATGCCGACGGGCTGATCGCCGCCATCGACGCCGACCTCGATTAGGCCCTAACCCGCTTCCGAGAAAATCTCCAACCGGTTCCGCTTCTCCACCACCGGCGCCAGCGCATCCATCACCCGCGCCCGCGGGAACGTGCCGATGACTTCGGTGCCAAAGCGCAGTTTCGAGAACAGGTCGAACCGGCCCTGATGCAGGTCCATGATTTTCTGCACGATCGGCAGGCCCAAGCCCGCGCCCTGTTCGGCGGTCTTCTGCGCCAATGAGCCCTGGCCGAACGACGATAGCACCGTGGCGATTTCGTCCTCGGGAATGCCCGGGCCATTGTCCTTGACCGAAACCATCTGCCCGCCATCGACGCTGCGCGTCACCATCAGCGTGACCTTGCCATGCTGCGGCGTAAACTTGATGGCGTTGGACAACAGGTTCAGCACCACCTGGCGAATGGCGCGCTCATCGCCCCACAGTTTTGGCAGGTTATTGCCGAAGGTATAGACCAGCTCGATCCCCTTGGACTTGGCGCGCAGTTCCATCATGCGGCGGCAGTCCTCGGCGATATCGACCAGCGACACCACTTCCTCGTTCAACTCATACTTGCCCGCCTCGATGCGGCTAAGATCGAGCAGTTCGTTGATCAGGTTCAGCAGATGCTGGCCGCTGGAGTGAATGTCGCCCGCATATTCCTTGTATTGCGGCACGTGGTGGGGCCCCAGCAGTTCCGATTTCAGCACTTCGGAAAAGCCGATAATGGCGTTGAGCGGCGTACGCAGCTCATGGCTCATGGTGGCGAGAAACTGCGATTTGGCGATGTTGGCCTGCTCGGCATGGCGCCGCGCCTCGTCCGACATGTGCCGGGCTTCTTCCAGCTCGCTGATCAGGGAGTCTTTTTCCGACTGGTGGGTGATGGTTTCCAGCTCGGACGCATGCAACTGCCGCGCCAGGTAGACGAAGAAGATTTCCCCGAAAATGGCAACGGCGCCGAGGGTATAGTTCAGCGTGCCGCCCAGTGCGATCAGGTTGATCGATGCCGTCAGCGTGACCGGCAGCGTGCTCATCAGGGTCGCGGGGGGCAGCGTATTGGTGGCTACCGCATTGGCGGCGACGCCGACCAGCACCATGGCGAACATCACGGGCGTCAGCTCGGCCGGATCCGCCACCAACGTGAACAGCGCCAGCAGCGACCATGCCAGCCCATAAACGGTTTCGCCGAACACGAAGCTGGTCGTCCACTGACCGGCATTGAATTTGGATGGATCGCTCGATTTGAACCGCTGCGCCATCAGCACCAGCGTCAACAGGCTGATCAGCACCATCCCGGCCCAGAGCGCGGTGAAGATCGCCGGCACCCAAAAGCTGGAAACGAATGCCAGGATGCCCACGATCACGGCGATCGGCAGGGCCGATGCCAGGCGCGAGCTGGCATAATCGTGCATCAGCTCGAAATCATAGGAAGCGCGCGTGCCTGAGCTGGACGTCAGGCGCTGGCGCGCGTCGAGCACGGTTTTGTTGGCGCTGCGCTTGCTGTCCCGTCCCATCAGGGAACGGACGTCCGCATCGATGTCAGCCGGCTGGGACGGCATCAAACTCTTACTCGTTACTAAAAGCCGCGAACAGGGTACGCATTCGCACGGGATATCAAAATCAGCTCGGGTCGAAACGGTGGAAGCGCGAACCCCGCCATTTGCAGCCGGGCACCACCGGAATATCGGCAGACCTTGGGCTGGTGAATAAACACTAGCGATGCGTAGTTAACGGGCGGTGAAGTGCGGCTATCAAACCTCATGCACGGGCGACCTTTTCGTGGCCGTTTTGGCGCTGTGCTGGCGATTCTGATTTTGGCGGCCTGCGCGCTGCTGGTTGATCGGCTCACGCCTGCCGAGCCGCCGGTTTCCGGCCGCGCCCGGATCAGCGACGGCGACAGCTTTCACCTGGGCGACGAGCGTATTCGACTGCTGGGCATCGACGCGCCCGAGCTCGACCAAACCTGCGCCGATGCCCAGGGCCGCGACTGGACCTGCGGCCGCACGGCGCGTGAAAAGCTGGTCGCGCTCGTCGCCGGAAAGTCACCGCTCTGCCAACCGCATGGGCATGATCGCTTCGGGCGCATCCTCGCCGCCTGCAGCGTCAATGGTCACGATCTGGGCGCCCAAATGGTCGAGGCGGGCCTCGCCATCTCCTCCGATGATTACGGCCACGAGGAGAGCGCCGCACGCAATGCCAAGCGCGGCCTCTGGGCCGGCACGTTCGATTCCCCGCGCACCTGGCGCGACCGGCATGGGCGCGAAGCTGAAACCAATGCCGGCTGGGACTGGCTGCCGCGCTTCTAAGGACGCGGCGAAGGGGCAGTATCGGTTCCTCCACCCCCCACCACCGTAATCACCTGGCTTGTCCCGGTGATCCATCTTACGCCACTCACCAGAAAGCTGCGTTGCCCGGACAAGCCGGCGATAACGGTGAGGAGGGGATCTCGCCTTACGACGCTTCTAAGAAAGGCTTAACAAAACAGCCTGGCTTTGCATTTGCGCGTTTCACGCAAGATTATTGCGCGCAAACGGGAGATGTGGCACTCATTAAGAAAATTGACGAAGATTTCGCGCTAATGCCGAAATCTGATTTCGGGGGCATGATGGCGCTGGACAAGATAGATCGCAAGATTCTCACACTGCTGCAGAAGGATGCCACCATGCCGGTGGCCGAAATCGGCCGCAAAGTCGGCCTGTCCACCACGCCATGCTGGCGCCGCATCCAGAAGATGGAAGAAGACGGTGTCATCAAGCGCCGCGTCGCTGTCCTGGATCCGGCCAAGGTCAATGCCGGCGTCACCGTGTTCGTTTCCGTCAAGACCAACGAACACAGCGAAGGCTGGCTGCGCAAGTTCGCGACGGTCGTTGAGGATTTCCCCGAGGTGGTCGAATTCTATCGCATGAGCGGCGACGTGGACTACCTGCTGCGCATCGTCGTGCCCGATATCGGCGCCTATGACAGCTTTTACAAAAAGCTGATCGCCAAGATCGCGCTGACGGATGTCAGTTCGTCCTTCGCCATGGAGCAGATCAAGTACACCACGGCCCTGCCGCTCGATTACGCCCTCATCACCGACGACGACAAATGACCGAACTGCTTGGCTTCGAACATATCGGCATGACGTCGGGCGATCTCGATCGCACCATCGCCTTCTATTGCGGCCTGCTTGGCTTCAAACTGGTCTTGCGCAAGCCGCAGATCAAAGGTGAGGCCGCGTTCCTCGACGCCGGCGGCGGCATGCTCGAAGTCTTCGCGCCCGGCGCCGTCGATCCGGCCCGCGATGTGCCGCCGCACGAAGCCGGGGTTCGCCACCTCACCTTTGCCTTTACCGACATTGGCATCATGATCGAAAAGCTGGCCGCCGCCGGCGTCGAAATCATCGAACAGCCGCGCATCGCGCACAACAAGGAGATGTTCAAACGCGTCTCCTTCGTCCGCGACCCTGACGGCATCATCGTCGAACTCGTGGAACGCGCCGACGGCAGGTGAGGGGGCTACTGCTGGTTTTGCGGCAGGCCGTCGGCAATGTCGTAATAGTCGCCCTTGTCGGCCACGAAGATATGCATTGAGAGTTTCGTGTTGGTCGGCGTATCGAATACGCCCATCGAGATGCCGAGCCGGTCGGCAGGGATCACATCAAAGAACAGCGACGACCCGCAGACCGAGCAAAACCCGCGCCGCACTATCTCCGACGACTGAAACCAGGTCAGCTTGTCCTCGCCCGTCATGGTGACAGCCGAGCGCGGCACATCGGTGCCAGCCTCAAAATGTCCCGTATGCTTGCGGCACTTGGTGCAATGACAGGCCGTCGGCGGCGACAGCTCGCCCTCAACCTCGAAGCGGATGGCGCCGCATAGACATGATCCCTTGTGCATCGTCTCCGCCGCCAATTCAGTTACCCCCCGGTCACCGACATATGCCGCCCTAGCGCCGGCTGCGGCCGCGCCCGGTCGATGACGAAATCATGCCCCTTGGGCTTGAGCAGCATGGCGCGATCCAGCGCGGCATCAAGCCCGTCCATCCCCTCGTCACGCAAGGCGTCGCGCAGGTTGACCTGATCGTCCTGGCCCAGGCACATGAACAACTGCCCCGTCGCCGTCAGCCGAACACGATTGCAGCTCTCGCAGAAATTATGGCTCATCGGTGTGATGAAGCCGAGCACGCCGCCGGTCTCGGCCACCCGCACATAGCGCGCCGGCCCGCCGGTGCGCTGGTCGAGCTTTTCCAGCGTGTAGCGTTGCGCCAGCCGGTCATGCAGTTCCTTAAGCGGCAGATAGCTATCGACCCGGTCGATCCCGACCTCGCCCAGCGGCATGCCCTCGATCAGCGTCAAGCCCATCCCGCGCCCATGGGCCCAGGCCATCATCGGCTCGATTTCGTCGTCGTTGACACCGGCCATCGCCACCATGTTGATCTTGACCGCCAGGCCCGCCGCCTGCGCCGCGTCGATGCCCGCCATTACGTCGGCCAACCGTCCGCGCCTTGTAATGGCCGCAAAACGGTCACTATCTAGGGTGTCGAGCGACACGTTCAGCCGGCGCACTCCTGCGTCAGCAAGAAATCCAGCATGCTTGCTCAATTGGCTGCCATTGGTGGTGATGGTCAGCTCATCCAGCCCATGCCCGATATGCCGCCCCAGCGAGCGCACCAGATCGAGGATATCTTTTCGCACCAGCGGCTCGCCGCCGGTCAATCTTATCTTGTTGACCCCGCGCGCCACGAACGCGGTCGCGATGGTCTCGATTTCCTCAAACGACAACACGTCCTTCTTGGGCAGGAAGGTCATGTTTTCCGCCATGCAATACACACAGCGAAAATCGCAGCGGTCGGTCACCGAAATGCGAAGATAGGAAATATGCCGTCCGTAGCGATCGACAAGCGGTCTGGTGGTCGGCGCAATACTGGCGGCGGAGAGGTTCATGGCCTAAATCTAGCCCTCGCCACGCAATTTTCAAAGCTATAAGCAACATAAAAAAAGCCAGCCCGAAGGCTGGCCTTTTCAATTATTCGGCACCGTCTAGTGGTGCACGACCACCAGCGCGCCGACCTTGACACGATCATAGAGGTCGATCACGTCTTCATTGGTCAGGCGAATGCAGCCCGAGGAGACGGCCTGGCCGATCGACCAGGGTTCCGAGGTGCCGTGCAGGCGATAGAGCGTCGAGCCGATATACATGGCGCGGGCGCCAAGCGGGTTGTCGGGGCCACCAGGCATGTATGCGGGCAAATCCGGAACGCGCTTGCGCATCTGTGCCGGCGGGGTCCAGCCCGGCCACTCCGCCTTGCGGCTCACGCGATGGGTGCCGGACCAGGTAAAGCCGTCACGGCCGACGCCGATGCCATAGCGCAGGGCGCGGCCATCGCCGAGCACGAAATACAGGCGCCGCTCTGCGGTTTCGACGATGATCGAGCCCGGAGCATAAGTGCCGTCATAGGCGACTTCTTCGCGCGGAATGGCGCTACGGCCATGGCCGCGCTGGGCAACCACAGCAGGTTCTTCCCAGGTATTGGTATCGGCGTTGTAGACACGCGCCGCCATCGACGGCGTAACAAGAGCGAAGGATAGAAGTATCGACAGCGCGACCGCTATCGTGGATTTCAACTTGGACATTGCCGACTTTGCCTCTGACAGTTGAACAAGCCGCAACGATTCGGGCCGCTCAAGAATTTGTGTTGCATACGCGGTTCGATCAATAGCGGGAAGGGAAATGCCGTTTTTCCGCCACAGTCTGGTTAGCTTCCCCAAATTGTGTTGCCGCCAAGTTACAATCTCCGTTCACTAATGCGTGATGCCTGGGTTGACACGGCCTCGGCGCAACGCCATGACGGCCCGAAATGGCAGCGGGGATAAGTCGGTGAGCGAAGCACTGAAGCGGCAAGCGGCGGCAATGGCGCTCAATGATATCCGCTCCGGAATGCGCCTGGGGCTGGGTACCGGATCCACAGCCAGGCATTTTGTCGACTTGCTGGGCGAAAAAGTTGCTGCAGGGTTTGAATGCCTCTGCGTGCCGACCTCCGAAGTTACCGCTGCCCAGGCGCGTTCCCTCAATATTCCGCTGACCGATCTGGATACCATCGATCGTCTGGACGTCACCGTTGATGGCGCCGACGAAATCGATCCAGGCCTGAACCTGATCAAAGGCGCCGGCGGCGCGCTGCTGCGCGAAAAAATCGTTGCCGCCTCTTCCGACATGATGATCGTGATCGCCGATGCCTCCAAGCTGGTCGAGACGCTGGGACGCTTCCCGCTGCCGATCGAGGTCAACCGCTTCGCGCTCGGCGCCACGCGGCGCTCGCTTGAGGCCGTTTTAGCCCAGCATGGCGCAGAGGGCGGCCTGCGACTACGGCAGACGGCCGCGGGCGACAGCTATGTCACCGATGGTGGGCACTTGATCCTGGATGCATTTTTTGGCCGCATTTCGCAGCCAGAAGCGCTGTCTCGCGCATTGCTGGACGTTCCCGGCGTGGTGCAGCACGGGCTGTTCCTCAACATGTGCAAAAAGGCTTATGTGGCAACGGCGGATGGCGTAAGAACCATTCTGAGTGAACACTGATCCAGAGCATGGCTCTGGACAAATGGGGTATTGCAGGATGACGGGTGTTTTGACGCGCGCCAAGGCGCTGTTCGCAGTGGTGCTGAGCGCAACGATTATTGCGCTGGCGGTGCCGGCGATCGCGCAGGAAGTGCCGCCCGAGCAGTTGGCGCTGGCGCGTAAATACGTGGACCTGACCGACAAGTCGGCGATCTATGAGACGACCCTGGTCGAAACTGCCGTCCAGACGATGAAGCAGATCATCCAGCAAAATCCGGAGATTTCGGACCAGACCAACGATGCCATCTCCAAGGTTCTGGAAGAATACAAGGGCCACAAGGGCGACCTGCTCGATCAGTTCGCCCGCGTCTATGCCATCCGCTTCTCGATGGAAGAACTGCAGCAGATCGTCGATTTCTATTCGTCGCCCACCGGCATGAAGCTGGCGCAGGGCAATTCCGAGATCAATACCGATCTGCAGCGCGTGATGCAGGTCTTCAGCGGCAATGTTAAGCAGGAATTCTTCGCCAAGGTGCGCTCCGAACTGCGCTCCAAGGGCGTCGCCATCTAGGCGCCTTACCGCTGACGAGACCCTGGACCCCGCCTTGTGCGGGGTCTTTTTTTATGCGATGCGCCACCCAATGTAAGGCGTCCCTGCAGGAGTTCTCCCCATGAGTGATGGCTATGATTTGGTCGTGATCGGCGCCGGTTCCGGCGGCGTTCGCGCAGCGCGCATGGCCGCAACCTATGGGGCGCGCGTTGCTATCGTCGAGGAGTTCCGCGTTGGCGGCACCTGCGTTATCCGCGGTTGCGTGCCCAAGAAGCTTTACGTCTATGCGGCGCGTTTCACCGAACTGTTCGACGTTGCCCAAAGCTTTGGCTGGCAGGTCGATGCCAAGTTCGATTGGCCAACCCTGGTGGCCAATAAAGAAAAAGAGATCACCCGGCTGGAGCAGGCCTACACGGCCAATCTGGAAAAGCCCGGCGTCGAGATCATTCGCGACCGCGCCGTGGTGACCGGCCCGAATTCGGTGCACATGGTCAATGGCAAGCGCGACCTGCAGGCCAAAACCATCCTGATCGCTACGGGCGCGCAGCCGTCCATTCCGGCGATCCCCGGGGCCGAGCTTGGCATCAGCTCCAATGAAGCGTTCGATCTGCCTGCATTGCCTCATTCGATCCTGATCGAGGGCGGCGGTTACATCGCGGTGGAATTCGCTACCATCTTTGCCGGGCTTGGTGTCGATACCACCATCATCTACCGCGGCGACTGCATCCTGCGAGGGTTCGATGACGACATGCGCCGTGGGCTGGAAGCGGGATTGCAGGATCGTGGCATCAAGCTGATCTACCAGACCACCATCAAGTCGCTGGCCAAGGTTGGGAGCGATATCGCCGCGACCTTCAGCGACGGCGTCGTCGCGCCCTACGGCGCCGTGATGTTCGCCACCGGCCGCGTGCCGAACGTCAAGCATCTGGGGCTGGAAACGGCCGGCGTTAAGTTGACGCCGGCGGGCGCCATCGCCGTCGATGGCTATTCGCAAAGCTCGTGCCCCTCGATTTACGCGGTAGGCGATGTGACCGGGCGTGCCGCGCTGACCCCAGTGGCGATCCGCGAGGGCTGGTACTTTGCCGAGACGGTGTTTAACAACAATCCCATGATGGTGGATCACTCACAGATCCCCACCGCGGTGTTCTCCGATCCTGAAATCGGCGTCATTGGCCTGACCGAGCCCGAAGCCGCCACCCATGGCGATATCGACGTCTATGTCGCCCGCTTCCGTCCGATGATGAATACACTCTCCACCAAGACCGAGCGCACCATTCTCAAGCTCATCGTCGGCGCCAATGGTGGCAAGGTGCTGGGCGTTCAAATCCTGGGGCCGGGCGCCGCCGAGATGATCCAACTCGTCGCTATCCCGATAGGCATGGGCGCCACCAAGGCCGATTTCGATCGTGCCATGGCGCTGCATCCCACCGCTGCCGAGGAACTGGTGACCTTCAAGGAGCAGACCTACACCTATCGCAATGGGGCCAAAGTCTAGGCCGGATTGCCCTTGGCATGGGCGTCCGGCCTTGATAGACCGCCCGCACTGGCCCGCGGGCCACTTTGAACGGCGTAAGCGAGGCGTAAGATGAGCAACTGGACCCCGGCAAGCTGGCGCGACAAGCCCATTTCGCAGGTCCCGGCCTATCCGGACCTTGCAGCGCTGCAAGAGGCCGAACGCCAGCTGTCGACCTTCCCGCCATTGGTGTTTGCCGGCGAAGCGCGCGATCTCAAGACCCGGCTGGCGGCCGTGTCCCGTGGTGAGGCGTTCCTGCTGCAGGGCGGCGATTGCGCCGAAAGCTTTGCTGAACACGGCGCCGATCACATCCGTGACTTCTTCCGCGTCTTCCTGCAAATGGCGGTGGTGCTGACCCATGGGGCGTCCAAGCCCGTGGTCAAGGTCGGCCGCGTCGCGGGCCAGTTCGCCAAGCCGCGCTCGTCCGATACGGAAATCATCGATGGCGTCGAGCTGCCCAGCTATCGCGGCGACATCATCAATGCCATCGAGTTCAATGAAAAGGCCCGCGTGCCCGATCCCGATCGCATGCTGCAAGCCTATCGCCAGTCCGCTGCCACGCTCAACCTGCTGCGCGCCTTCGCCTATGGCGGCTATGCCGAACTGACGCGCATCCACGAATGGACCGTTGGGTTCATGAAAGGAAGCAACTGGAACACGCGCTACGAGGAAGTGGCGCGCAAGATCGACGACGCCATCACCTTCATGGCGGCGCTTGGCCTCAACCCCGACAACACTCCCGCATTGCGCCAGACCAGCTTCTTCACCAGCCACGAAGCCCTGCTGCTTGGCTATGAAGAGGCTCTGACCCGCCGCGACAGCATCACCAACGACTGGTATGCCACCTCCGGCCACATGATCTGGATCGGCGACCGCACGCGCCAGCCCGACGCGGCTCATGTCGAATATTTCGCCGGCATCAAGAATCCTATCGGCATCAAGTGCGGTCCGTCCCTGGGCAGCGACGACCTGCTGCGCCTGCTCGACCGGCTCAACCCACAAGACGAGGCCGGTCGCATCACCCTGATCGCCCGTTTCGGCTCCGACAAGATCAACGAGCATCTGCCGCGCCTGATCGAGACCGTGCAGAAGGCCGGCCGCACCGTGGTGTGGTGCTCCGATCCAATGCACGGCAACACCATCAAGGCCTCCAACGGCTACAAGACCCGCCCCTTTGACCGCGTGCTGTCTGAGGTTGGCTCGTTCTTCGAAATCCATCGTCAGCTCGGCACCTATGCGGGCGGCGTGCATATCGAGATGACTGGCGACGATGTTACCGAATGCGTTGGCGGCATGTCGGCGGTCACCGAGGCTTCGCTGTCGGACCGCTATCACACCTATTGCGACCCGCGCCTCAATGCCAGCCAGGCCCTGGAACTGGCCTTCCTCGTCGCCGAGGAAGTCGGCCACCAGCAGCCCGCGCGGCCGCGGCTGGCCGCGGGCGAATAAAGCCCACGAGCCATCGAACTCTCCGCTAGGCCGCGCGTTCCCTCAACGGTGCGGTTCTCATTGATGTGATGCGGTGCCACTGTGTTTATGAGGCCCGAGTCCATCAATGCCGAAATCCTTATTCCCCGCGGCCTCTCCCGACACGCGCGCTCGGCTCGAGCAAAGCCCGACGCTCAAGCTGGTCAATGACTTCGACTGGACGTCGACCCCCCTTGGCCCAATCCCCGAATGGCCCGACAGCCTGAGGGGCGCCGTTCGCGTCATCATGGCTGCCTCCAGTCCCATGGTGATCCTGGCCGGCGCCCGCGGTACCCTGATTTACAACGATGCCTATGCCGATTTCGCTGGGGATCGACATCCTGAGATCTTTGGCATGGCAGCCGAAGCCGCCTGGCCGGAAGTTTCAGACTTCAACCGCGACAAGATCGAGATGGGCTTCCGCGGGGAAGCGGTGACGCTGCGCAATCAGGAACTGACGCTGGATCGGCATGGACAGCTCGAAACGGCGTGGATGGACCTGCAATATAGTCCGATCTATGGCGATGACGGGCTAGCCATCGGGACATTTTGCGTCGTTCATGAGACCACTGATGGCGTGCTCGCCGAACGCGCCTTGGCGCGGAGCGAGGAGCGGCTGTCGTTGGCGCTGGGCGGCTCCAACATCGTGGGCACCTGGGATTGGGACGTGCCGAACAATGTGGTTACGGCCGACGACCGCTTCGCGCTGATGTTTGGCATTGATCCGCTGCGCGCCGGCCTTGGCGTCGCGATCGAGCAATTCGTCGGCGCCATCCATCCCGAAGATCAACAACGGGTAACCGAAGAGATCAACACCGCGCTGGCCACGGGTGCCGATTACCATTCCGAATATCGCCTGCGAGGCGCTGACGATGTCATTCGCTATGTCGTCGCCTCCGGCCGGCCACGGCTGGATGCCGAGGGCAGGGCGGTTCGGTTCCCCGGCGTGGTGGTCGACATAACCGATCAACGCCGCATAGCTGAAGCCCTGACTGAGAGCGAACTGCGCTTCCGCACGCTGGCCGACACCATGCCGCAAATGGTGTGGTCGACCCTGCCGGATGGCTTTCACGACTATTACAACGCGCGCTGGTACGAATTTACCGGCGTCCCAGTCGGCTCGACCGATGGCGAGGGCTGGAATGGCATGTTCCATCCCGATGACCAGGAGCGCGCATGGGCAGCATGGAACCACTCCCTGACAACGGGCGAGCCCTACCAGATCGAATATCGCCTGCGTAATCGTTCCGGTGAATATCGCTGGACGCTCGGACTTGCCCTGCCGATACGCGACAGCGAGGGCACTATCGTGCGCTGGTTTGGAACCTGCACCGATATCCATGCCACCAAGTTGGCCGCCGAGGAGCGCGAGCTGGTGGCCCAGGAACTCAGCCACCGCATCAAGAATATCTTCGCCGTGCTAACCGGCATCATCGCCCTGTCGGCGCGCAGCCAGCCCGAAATCAAGCCCTTTGCCGATCAGCTGCGTCAGCGGATATTTGCATTGGCCGAAGCCCATGATTTCGTCCGGCCACATAGTCAGCAGTCCCAGCCCGGTGAAACCCAGACTTCGCTGCGGGCCCTGATCGGGCGATTGCTGATGCCCTATAGCCAAGACGAGCAACCGCGCTTCCAATTCCTGGGCGAAGATGCCGAGATCGACGAGGGCGCGGCTACGCCTCTGGCCTTGCTGGTGCATGAACTGGCGACCAATGCCTCCAAATACGGCGCGCTGTCGACGCCGGAAGGTCGTATCGTGCTGACCGGCGCACGCAACGAGGATCGCTATCATCTGTCCTGGAAAGAAATCGGCGGCCCGGCTATTGCCGCGGGTGACTTACCGGAAGGGTTTGGCTCGCGCGTTATCTCGCTGAGTGTCGAAGGGCAGTTGCGGGGCCGGCTTGAGCGGATTTGGGAGGCGGATGGGCTGCGTGTCGAGGCAGTACTTCCGCTCGAAGCACTGCGCCGCCCGGCCAAGCTACAGGGTGGGCAAGCGGGCTAGGCCTCGGCGACTACAGACCCGTTGCCGCCGAACAACTGCAGCCGGCGCGGCGGATGCCCATCACCATCGCGGCGATGCGTAACGACGAAATCCAATGCCTGCTTGAGTTCGCGATCAGTAACCGGCTTCGGCAACACGCCCAGCGTACCAGGTATGCCGTCGCCGAGTTGCGCCGGATTGGCCGTCATGAACAGCACGGTCACGCCATGCGTCTGCGCCAGTATGCGGCCGATGGCAATGCCGGTGGGGCCATCTTGCAGGTTGAGGTCGACCAGGGCGATGTCTGTATCAGGCGCCAAACTCAAAGCGGTGCGCCGATCCGCCGCGATTCCGACCGGCTCGTGCCCGAGTTCGGCGATCACCTGCTCGATCTCGGCGGCGACAAAAATCTCGTCCTCAACCACGAGTATTCTATAGCTCATAGCACTCTACCTTCAGTAGGTCTTCGTCTTACGGTAGAGGCCAAACTCGTCACCGTCCGATCAGTTGCCTCATGGCAGCCATTCAACGAGTTTTGCACAACTTCCTGATCGGCGCCGGCCGACAGAACCCCAGTAACGTCCTGATATCGCGCGTTTAGCGGAACATTAACCCTAATGGTCCATAAATTTTACTCTAGGCCGGGAAGGCTAATTGTACGGGAGTTTTCATCATGCCCCGCTCGCTGAGTTGCTTATGCGCGATCGCTGCATTGGGTGTCGTCACGCCATCGCTGGCGGCCGACTACAACGACTATCCCGATCTGAGGCCTGCCTATCCCGATAGCTGGGAGAACAGCGCCGACAACCCGCTGCATTTCGAGGCGGGCGTGCGCTATTGGTATTCCATCGGCCAGCAGAAAATGGCGATCGGGCCGAACACGCAGACCGTCGATACCAAGACCCATTCGGGCGAAGCCTTCGTGCGCATCGACGACGACAGCACCAGCACGTTCGTTGAAGCCACGGCGGGCTATGGCATTGCCCATGAGGGGACCTACTCCAATAATGGCGGGGCCGATTTCACCATGCCGGCTGCACGGCTGGGCTATGTCGGCACCGATTTCGGCTGGCTGCCGTTTGGCGATCCCAAGAGCGGATTTGGCCTGGGTGCGGTGGTTGGCTATCAGTACACCAATGACAGCCCCGATACTGGTCGCGCCAACTTCACCACCGCCAAGTCGGCGGCGGATATCAGCTGGTCGCCAACCACCGGCAACTGGAGCGTCGGCGGCGACAGCGAGATCAACAATTTCGAGATTCATGAGGCCAAGATTGGCTTGGCCGCGCGGGCCGATATGGGCGCGTTCGACCTGACCGGCGAGGCGACCGTTACGCCATACGCTTGGGTGCATGGCACCTATGGCGCTGCCGTCACGGGCCCTCAGGGGCCGTTTGGCGGCGGGCCCGGTGGTATAACGGAACTGCAGGCTTCCGCAGCGCAGATCAACGGCTATGCCTATGGCGTCGGCGGCAAGATGTTGGTGGGGTTCCATCCGACCGACAATCTGACGCTCAGGGTTGGCGGACGCGCGTCCTATCTGCAAGGGGCGTATGACGCGACCTATGATAAGGTCGTGGTCAACGGACCAGCCGGCGCTGGGCCCTATACGGATCCAACGCTGTCGCGGCAGCGATATATCGTCAACAATAATCCATTCTCGATGTTCCGTTACGGCGCTCTGGTCGAAATCTCCGGCCGCTTCTAGCGCGTCCCAGCCATGCCGTTGTCCGCTTGCCCTTGCCGGGGCGAGCGGATAAGTCTTGCGCGCATTCGGGCAGGCACCCACATGCGGCAATTCAACTAGCCAACGGGCTTTTCCAAATTGACAGACCGCCTCCGCATTGCGCTCGCGCAGCTCAATCCCAAGGTCGGCGCGCTGGCCGCCAATCTGAACCTCGCCCGCAAGGCTTTGGCCGATGCCGAAGCGGCCGGCGCCGATATCCTGATGTTCTCCGAGCTGTTCCTGACCGGCTATTTCCCCGACGACTTGCTGTTCAAGCCGCAATTCGTCGCCGATGCTATTGCCGCGGCCCATGAACTGGTCGCCGCCACCGCCAATTCTCAGGTATCGCTGATCCTGCCGACCATCTGGCAGGACAATGGTGGGCTGCACAACGCCGTCATCGTTGCCGAGCACGGCGCGATCATCGCGACGCGGCTCAAGCGCGAATTGCCCAATACCGACGTGTTCTATGAGCGTCGCTATTTCGAGCCCGGCCCGCTGGCGCATCCGGTGACCATCAAGGGCGTCTCCATCGGCATCCCGATCTGCGAAGATATCTGGCACCAGTGGGTGTGCGAACATCTGGTGCGCGAGGGTGCGGAAATCCTGCTCTGCCCCAATGGCTCGCCGTATTGGAAAGACAAGCAGAGCACGCGCTACAAGCTGGTTCGCGCCCGCGTCGAGGAAGACGACGTGCCGATGCTGTATCTCAACCAGGTTGGCGGGCAGGACGAACTGGTGTTCGACGGCGCCTCCTTCGGCATGGAGCCCGGGAACCGGATCGTGTTCCAGGGCAATTCCTTCGCCGAGGATTTCATCGTCTCTGACTGGGAACGGCGCGACGATCGATGGACCTGTGTGCAGGGTGAGGTCAAGGCGCTAACCTCGATCGACGAAGCTCCATGGCGCGCTGGCGTTCTCGGACTGCGCGACTATGTTCATAAGACCGGTTTCAAGCAGGTCGTGCTCGGCCTGTCGGGCGGCATCGATAGCGCCGTTGTTGCCGCTATGGCAGTGGATGCGTTCGGAGCCGACAACGTCCACTGCATCATGCTGCCCTATCGCTACACGTCCGAGGCCAGCCTGACCGACGCCAAGGACTGCGCAGAACGCCTGGGCGTGCGCTACGATGTCGTCGCCATCGGCGAGCCGGTCGACAATGCGCTGCATGAACTGGCGCCCATTTTTGGTAACCGCCCGGTCGACTTGGCCGAGGAGAACATCCAGTCCCGCATGCGCGGCGTCTACCTGATGGCCGTCTCCAACAAGCTGGGCTCGATGCTGCTGACCACTGGCAACAAGTCCGAGATGGCCGTCGGCTACGCAACCATCTATGGCGACATGAACGGCGGCTACAATCCGCTCAAGGACATGCTGAAAATGCAGGTCTATGCGCTGGCCGACTGGCGCAACAAGCATATGCCCGGCGATTGCCTCGGGCCGGAAGGCGAAATCATTCCGCAGGCGATCATCGACAAGGCCCCCAGCGCCGAACTGCGCCCGGACCAGAAGGATCAGGACAGCCTGCCACCCTATCCGGTGCTTGACGCGATCATCGAGGCCATGGTGGAGCAGGAATTGTCCATCGGCGAGATCGTCGCCAAGGGGTTCGATCTGGCGCTGGTGCAGCGCATCGAGCGGCTGGTCAATATCGCCGAATACAAGCGCCGCCAGTCCGCGCCGGGCCCCAAGCTGACTGCCAAGGCCTTCGGCCTGGGCCGTCGCTATCCGATCACCAATGGCTATCGCGACGGGACCAAGGGATGACCATTGTCCGCTACGCCCCATCACCGACCGGCCGCATCCACCTCGGCAATGCCCGCCCGGCGCTGCTGAATTGGTTCTTCGCCCGCGCCCACGGCGGCCAGTACGTGCTGCGCATGGACGACACGGACCTAGCCCGCTCGACCCGCGAATCCGCCGACGGTATCGAGCTCGACCTGGCCTGGCTCGGCATCACGCCCTCAATGCTGGTGCGTCAGTCCGAACGCACGGCGCTTTACGATGCGGCGGTGGCAAAACTCAAGGCCTCCGGCCGGCTCTATCCCGCCTACGAGACGGAGGGTGAACTCGACCGTCGCCGCAAACGCGCCCGGGCGCTTGGCAAGCCGCCGATCTATGACCGTGCCGCGCTCAACCTGACCGACGCCGACCGCGCCAAACTAGAAGCCGAAGGTCGCAAACCGCATTGGCGCTTCAGGCTCGACGGCAAGCCGGTGCAATTCGATGATCTCATCAAGGGCCCGCAGACGGTCAATACCGCTTCCATGTCCGACCCGGTTCTGGTGCGTGGCGATGGCAGCTATCTCTATACGCTGCCCTCGGTGGTCGACGATATCGATCTTGCCATCACCCATGTGATCCGTGGCGAGGACCACGTGTCCAATACCGGCACGCAGATCGAGATATTCGAGGCGCTCGGTGGCGCCGTGCCGCAGTTCGCCCACCACAACCTTTTGACCGATGCCGAAGGGCAGGGCTTCTCCAAGCGCCTCGGCTCGCTCTCGATCAGCGATTTGCGCGACCAGGGTTATGAGGCCATCGCCGTCGCCATCATGGCCACTCTCACGGGCACCGCGCTCCCGATCGAAGCCTATACCTCGCTCGACGAGATTGCCCAGAAGCTCGCCTTCTCCGCCATTTCGCATGGTCCCGCCCGCTTCGATCCCGCCGAACTCGACAGCCTCAATGCCCGCATCCTGCACGCGATGAGCTACGAGACCGCACGGCCGCGGCTGGCCAAGCTCGGCCTTGAAGGCGAGGACCTGTGGCTGCTGCTGCGCAACAATCTCGCCAAGTTCGATGACGTCGCCGAATGGGCCAAGCTGATCACTGGCCCGGTCGCCTCGGTGATTGCCGACGAGGACCGCGAATTCATCGCCATCGCCCGCGACCTGCTGCCTGCCGAGCCTTGGTCGCTCGACACCTGGGCTCAGTGGACCGACGCGCTCAAGACTGCGACAGGGCGCAAGGGCAAAACCCTGTTCCTGCCGCTGCGCATGGCGCTGACCGGCCGTCACGATGGGCCCGAACTTAAGAGCCTGCTCCCGCTGGTTGGGCGTAAGGCGTGTCTGGACCGACTACTCTGACAACTTTGTTGCCGAACTGCACCAGCCGCATTTCGCTATCGGCGTTCTGAACCACCGGCTTGACGGCGGGCGCTTCGCCCGGCCCGGGTGGGCGCGGCCGGGGCAGGGGGATATCCAGCATCGCCACCGTCGCGGCCGGAACCGGAACCTCCGCTGGCGTCACTGTCTCGACGGGCATCGGCCGTCGTGGATCGCGCATCGGCAGCGGAAAATTGGCATCCCCCACAGCCACGATACTGCGTGTTTCTCCGTCTGGCGCGTCCACGCTGGTGATCGACCCGCCCGCCGGTTTGGTACTGCAGGTGCTCGTGGTATCGATCGCCTCGCGATACGCAAATGCGCTCGGCAGGGCCGTATAGGGCGCCCCCGCCATATTGCGCATCTGCTCGGTGTCCTGCCCCGGATTGTCGTAGTAATAGAGATCGACCGGCGTGTTGGGACACTGCGAATGGCACATGGCCGCGTCATTGGGCAGGTATTCCTGCAGCGTCGAATAACTGATCGGCCAGAAATAGCCGTCGGTTATGCGCACACAGACGGTGCGCACCGTGGAGCCGCCGGAGCCCCAATAGCCCCCGTCTTCCATCATCTGGCCATCACTGAAATCGCCTTCGGTCGTGCTGCCGAAAATGCGGTCGAACACGCTCTGGCGATCAGTGGTCATGGTGGCGCTGGAACCCTGATCGGCGCCGCAACCGAACCGCGCCAGTTCCTGCAGGATGCCTTCGCGCTGCTGGGCGACCGCATTGGCAGTATTAACCGACTGGTTCACATTGGCCGCCTGCTCGCGCAGCCGCAGCACATCACGACCCATCTGCTGGCATTGCCGCGATAACACGCGGCCGGCCTTGGCGTCGGCATTACAGCCATTGCGAATGTAGGAGCTTTCGGCGTCCTGCACCTGCTGTTGCAGCCCGCGCGCATTGCCCGAATTGCTCTGCATGTTCTGGAAATCGCTATTGCGATCGAACTGGCGCAGCGTCGCCTGCAGCCGCGAGCAACTGGAGGATTGGGCATAGGCGTCGTTGGCGTCCAGTCCGACGCAAACCATGGCGACCAGCAGGGCCGCCAGGGCCCGCCAGCCATTTCGAGCGATCGTCACCATCAATTCCCGTCTGTTCGCCGCAAAGCCAACTCGCCATAAAGGAGGGGCGAGTCACTATGCAACAGTATAGTCCCCGCGGCGCTGTCGTGATAGCACCGCTCCTGTCACACCCCCGCGACGAGGCCTGGCCGCATGAAATTTGCAACACTTCGCAATGGCCGTCCCGATGGCCAACTCGTCGTGGTTTCGACCGATCTGCAGCGCTACGTCTCGGCCGGCCGGATCGCACCGACCCTGCAAGCGGTACTGGATGACTGGGATTCGCTGACCCCGGCGCTGGGCGCCCTGGGTGCGCAACTCGACGCCGGCGCCATTTCCGGCCAGCCATTCGATCCCGCGCTGGCCATGGCGCCATTGCCGCGGGCCTATCAGTGGATCGACGGCGCCGGCTATATGGGCCATCTGGAACGCGTCCGCTCGCTGCAGGGCAGTATCGATACGGCGCTGCAATCGACGCGGCCGCTGCTCTATCAGGGCGGCTCCGATTCCCTCTCCGGGCCGACCTATCCCATCATCATTCCCGAAGATGGACTGGCGCTGGATTTCGAAGCCGAGGTCGCCGTGATCCTCGGCCACGTGCCGATGCGCGCCACCCGCGAACAGGCCGCCGCCGCCATCCGACTGCTTACGGTCTGCAACGATGTTTCGCTGCGCCGGCTGGTGGCCGACGACCTGCAGAATGGGTTCGGCTTTTTCCACGCCAAGCCATCGACCAGTTTTGCGCCCATCGTCATCACACCCGATGCCTTGATCGGCAGCTGGCGCGACAGCCGCCTGCATTTGCCGGTGCGGATCACCGTCAACGACGCGCTTTATGGCCAACCCAATGCCGGCGTTGATGTTCACTTCGATTTCCCCACGCTGATCGCCGAAGCCGCCCGCACCCGCACGCTGGCGGCGGGCACCATTATCGGCTCGGGCACCATCGCCAACCATCATGACGAAAGCCTGCCGATCAAGCGCGATGGCATCGGTTTCGGCTGCATTGCCGAGGCGCGCACCGTCGAAAAAATCAAGTATGGCAAGGCGCGGACGCCGTTTCTCAAGCCCGGCGATATCGTGCGCATCGGCGCCGTGGGAGCGGATGGCCAGACCGTGTTCGGCGATATCGAGCAGCGCGTCGCCCTGCTAACGCGCTGATTGTTCGATAACATTGCTGTGTGCAGGGTTGGGCCGTCATACAAGCCGTGCAACTCTATTTTCGTATCGCCTCCAAAGCGATTGGGCGACACGCGAGTGCCGCCCTTTTTTGCCTTTCGATTTGCGCTTGATTTTCGTCGACCCTCCGGCCAAGTTGGCGCCATGAAGACCCTTCGCGTTAATCCCATTAACGGCTGCATTATTACCTGCTAACCACTCGTTGGCGGCGCGGTCTTCTTCATGCAAATTTCCTGACCCAAGAAGAGCGCACTGCCTGCCTATTCGCATGGCCAGGACGCTCATATGACCTCGGGACCGCCGCCTCTTTCGCTCTACAATACCCTGACCCGCAAGAAGGAACCCTTCGTTCCCATCGATGTGGCCAATGTGCGCATGTATGCCTGCGGGCCGACGGTCTATGACTTCGCCCATATCGGCAATGGCCGCATGGCCATCGTCTTCGACCTGCTGTTCCGGCTGCTGCGTCAGGTATACGGGCCGGACCACGTCACCTATGTCCGCAACATCACCGACGTCGATGACAAGATCAACGCCCGGGCAGCACGCGACTTTCCTGGCCTCGATCTGAACGAGGCGATCCGCAAGGTTACGGAAAAAACTGCCGCGCAATACCAGTCCGACGTGACCGCGCTGGGGTGCCTCGAGCCGACGATCCAGCCGCGGGCAACTGACAACATCGAGGGCATGCAGTCGCTGATCAGCGCGCTGATCGCGCGCCATCATGCCTATGAGGCCAATGGCGAAGTGCTGTTCGAGGTCGGCTCCATGCCCGATTACGGCAAGCTCTCCGGCCGCAATCCCGAGGACAATCTTGCCGGCGCTCGCGTAGCTGTCGATGCGCATAAGAAGAACCCAGCCGATTTCGTACTGTGGAAACAATCCAGCGCCGAGGAGCCGGGCTGGGACAGCCCTTGGGGCCGTGGCCGCCCCGGCTGGCATATCGAATGCTCGGCAATGAGCGAACGCTATCTCGGGCAGCTCTTCGACATCCATGGTGGCGGGCTCGACCTCATCTTTCCGCATCATGAGAATGAAATCGCCCAATCCCGCTGCGCCCACGGCACCCATGCCATGGCCAATGTCTGGATGCATAATGGCTTCCTGCAGGTCGAGGGGGAGAAGATGAGCAAATCGCTCGGCAACTTCTTCACCATCGCCCAATTGCTGGAGACGACCGACTTCGGCGGCCGAAAATGGCCGGGCGAAGTGCTGCGGCTGGCCATGCTGATGACGCATTACCGCGAGCCGATTGATTTCACCGTGCGGCGGCTGGAGGAGGCGGAAGGTAAGCTGCGGAGCTGGCAACAGGCGGCGCTTGGCGCGTCTGGTGCCGCCCATGAACCCGACGCTTCGGTGGTCGCCGAACTGGCGGATGACCTCAGCTTCCATCGCGCTTCGGTGGCGCTCGACGCCATCGCCCGCAAGGCTAGTCGCGAAGGCGGCGAGCAGGCCAGGAATTGCCTCGCGGCAACGCTGGCCTTTCTAGGATTCACTTCGGACTCGCTGCTGGCTTCGGACGATAGCGCGGACACCGCTGGCATCGAAGCCGCCATCGCCACCCGCCTCGCGGCCTTCGCCAACAAGGACTTCTCCACGGCCGACCGCATTCGTGCCGAACTAGCCGAACAGGGCATTGCCCTGATGGACTCCAAGGACCCGGAAACGGGTGAACGCCGCACCAAATGGGAGATCAAGCGATGAGCATTTTCGATCACATGGGCTACGCCGTTGGCGATTTCGCCAAATCCGCTGCGTTTTATGACGCGGCCCTCGGACCGCTCGGCATCAAGCGCGCCGCCGCGTTCGAATATCCCGGCGGCCAGATCATCGGCTATGGCGCCGAGCGCCCCGAATTCTGGGTCAATTCCGGCGAAGCGCTCAGGGACCGTATCCACATCGCCTTCGCGGCCCCAACCCGTGCGGCCGTCGACGCCTTCCACAAGGCCGGCCTCGCCGCCGGTGGCAGCGACAATGGCGGGCCGGGCATCCGCGAACAATACAGCTCCAACTATTATGCGGCCTTCGTCATCGATCCCGACGGTCACAATATCGAAGCCGTCTGCCATGCCGCCGAATAGACCGGCCGATCTGACCGGCGGGTGCCAATGCGGCGCTGTCCGCTTCCGCGCCCGCCTGCTTGGTCGCGGCTCCATCTGCCATTGTCGCATGTGCCAAAAGGCGTTCGGCGGGTTTTTCGGCCCGCTGATCACCGCCCATGATGCCAAGTGGACCCGGGGCGAGCCGAAGTGGTTCCAGAGTTCCAATGCCGCGCGCCGCGCTTTCTGCGGCGAGTGCGGCACGCCTTTGGCGTATGAAACCCGCTTCGGGTTGGAACTGGCGATAGGCGCGTTCGACGATCCCGAACTGGCGGCGCCCAGCATACAGGTGAACCTCGCCGACAAGCTGCCGTTTTTTGACGGGCTGACCAGTCTGCCGGTGCGCAACGACGACGGCGAATGGCGCGATTTTCTTGCCGGCATCCACTCCAACCAGCATCCCGACCACGACACCGACGATTGGCCGCCCAGGGGAGACGCCGCTTGAGCCATCTGCGCACCTACTATCCCGAGATCGAGCCTTATGCCTCGGGTCATCTCGATGTCGGCAATGGTCATATGGTCTATTGGGAACGCGTCGGCACACCCGGCGCCAAGCCGGCCGTGTTCCTGCATGGCGGCCCAGGGGGCGGACTGAGCCCGAACCAGCGGCGTGTGTTCGATCCGGCGCGCTACGATGTCCTCCTGTTCGACCAGCGCGGTTGTGGGAAATCCACGCCGCATGCATCGCTGGAGCATAATACGACCTGGGATCTGGTGGGGGATATCGAGAAGCTGCGCGCCATGGTGGGCGTCGAGCAATGGCTGGTGTTCGGCGGCTCGTGGGGCTCGACGCTGGCGCTGGCCTACGCGCAGACCCATCCCGACCGCACCAGCGAACTGGTGCTGCGCGGCATCTTCACCCTGCGCCGGGCCGAACTGCTCTGGTATTATCAGGAAGGCGCCTCCAACATTTTCCCCGACAAGTGGGAGGCTTTCCTGGCCGCCATTCCCGAAGCCGAACGTCACGACATGATCGCCGCCTATCGCCGGCGCCTCGTGGGCGACGACGAGGCCGAACAGCTCGCCGCCGCCAAGGCCTGGGCCACCTGGGAAGGCGAGACGCTCACGCTGCTGCCCGATCCGTCGGTCAGCACCGCCTTCTATGATGGCCACTTCGCGCTGGCGTTCGCGCGCATCGAGAACCACTATTTCGTGCATGCCGGCTGGATGGATGAGGGGCAGTTGATCCGCAATGCCGGTCTGCTGCGCGATATCCCGGCCGTCATCGTTCAGGGCCGTTATGACATGGCGACCCCGCCTGTCACCGCCTGGGACCTGCACCGAGCCTGGCCCGAGGCCGAATTCCACTGGGTTGAAGACGCGGGGCATGCGCTGAGCCAGCCCGGCATTCTGCACGAGCTGATCCTGGCCACCGACCGCTTTGCCGGAGGGGAGTTCATATGAGCGAAGACTATCGCTTTCAGCAATATTCGGGCGGCTGCCAGTGTGGCGCCGTGCGCTTTCACGCCACCGAACTGCGCGACAATCCGCATGTCTGCCATTGCCGCATGTGCCAGAAGGCGGCCGGCAATCTGTTCGCGGCACTGGTTGGTGTTCGGCTTGAGCATCTGACCTGGACACGCGGTACGCCGTCGAACTTTCGCAGTTCGGCCAATGTCGACCGCGGCTTCTGCAGCCAATGCGGCACGCCGCTCTATTACGGGCATGTCGAAAGCCAGCACGTCTCGATGAGCATCGGGGCCTTCGACGAGCCGTATCGCATTCCGATCCTGTACCAGATGGGACTTGAAGGCCGCCATCCATCGCTCGCACATCTCGATGCCGGCGAGGAGGTTGGCACCACCGAGGAAAACGACGGCACTGAAACCATAGCGGCCATCAAGGCCAGCAATCATCAGCATCCCGACCACGATACGGCCACTTGGCCGGAGACGAATTAGAGTATTCGCGTAATGACCAAAGACCGCCTCTATATCTTCGATACCACGCTTCGCGACGGCGCCCAGACGGCCGGCATCGAGTTCTCGCTGGAGGACAAGATTTCCATCGTCTCGCTGCTCGAGCAGATTGGCGTCGACTATATCGAAGGCGGCTATCCCGGCGCCAATCCGGTCGATACCGAGTTTTTCAGCCAGCGACGAACGAGCCGCGCAACCTTCACCGCCTTCGGCATGACCAAGCGGGCAGGGCGCTCGGCCGCCAACGATCCGGGCGTGCAGGGCATTCTCAATTCTCAGGCCGACGCGGCGTGTTTTGTCGCCAAGACCTGGGATCATCAGGTCGCGACGGCGCTCGAAATCTCGCTCGAAGATAACCTCGCCAATCTGCAGGAGACGGTCCTCGCCAGCGTTGCCGCAGGTAAGGAAACGCTGATCGATTGCGAACACTTCTTTGATGGCTTCAAAGCCAACCCGGACTATGCGGTGGCCTGCGTCAGAACCGCGATCGATGCCGGCGCCCGCTGGGTCGTGCTGTGCGATACCAACGGCGGCACGATGCCGTCCGAGGTCGCCACGATTGTTGGCCAGGTGCTGGCCGTCGCGCCGGGCAGCAAGCTGGGCATTCACGCGCATGACGATACCGGGCAGGCGGTCGCCAACACGCTGGCCGCAGTGCAGGCCGGAGTGCGGCAAATCCAGGGGACGCTGAATGGTATCGGTGAACGCTGCGGCAATGCCAACCTCGTGACGTTGATCCCCACTCTAGTGCTGAAACCGGCCTTCGCGGATAAGTTGGAGACGGGCATCGACGCCACAAGACTTGCGCGGCTGACGCAGATTTCCCGCGCCTTCGACGACCGGCTCAATCGTGCTCCGGCGCGGCAGGCGCCTTATGTCGGTGCTTCGGCGTTTGCCACCAAGGCGGGAATTCACGCCTCGGCGTTGCTCAAGGATTTTTCCAGCTACGAGCATGTGCCGCCTGAAAGCGTCGGCAATGAACGCGCCATCATGGTCAGCCAGCAGGCCGGCAAGTCCAACCTGCTGACAGCTTTGGCCCGGCATGACATCGTGCTCGCCAAGGACGATCCGCGCCTCGAATCACTGCTGGCGACGGTCAAGGAGCGCGAGGCGATCGGCTATTCCTACGACGGCGCCGACGCCTCCTTCGCCGTTCTGGCGCGGCGGGTATTGGGGACACTGCCCGATTTCTTCCAGGTGGAAAGCTATCGCGCCAGCGTCGAGTTGCGCCACAATGCCCGGGGCGAGGAGGCGATCGTCACCGAGGCGGTGGTGAAAATCCGCGTCGAGGACGAGCTCCTGATGTCGGTGGCCGAAGGTAACGGCCCTGTCAATGCGCTCGATCTAGCGCTGCGCAAAGATCTCGGCAAGTATTCGCGCGATATCGAGGATCTGGAGCTAGTCGATTTCAAAGTCCGTATTCTGGACGGCGGCACGGGCGCGGTCACCCGTGTACTGGTCGAAAGCCGCGATGGCACGGGGGAGCGCTGGTACACGATCGGCGTTTCGCCCAACATCATTGATGCGTCCTTTGAGGCACTGTATGAATCGATTACATATAAACTGTTGAAGGCCGCGGCGGCACAGGCCACAACAGGAACACCTGTTTAATCGGCGACGATACGGATGACGTATCCACGCTTATCGTCCTGGAGGACAAACTGGCCGACACCGCATCGAAACAACCTCTCGCTCTGACACTCGGAGCAGCCGCGGTCACTCTTCTGGTCATTATCGGCGTGCTTGCCGGTCCTTCCGTTGTCAACTGCTTCAACAGCAGCGATGGGATGGGCATGTGCCTGCGAGGCAAAATGGTCGATGTCGGCATTCTGCCCCAGCCGGCCGTCGCCATTGCCGAGACCGCTCCGGCAACGCCAGCGCCCGAGACGGCAGCGGTGGCCGAGCCTGAGGTTGCAGTCGCCGAACCCGAGCTAGACGTGACGCCTCCGGCCCCAGCCCCCAAGACTGCACCCGATACGTTGATCGCTGCGACGTTCGGGCTGCTGCGGGCGGAACCGGACGGCTCGGTGGTCATCGCCGGCAGCGGCACGCCGGGCAGCGAAGTCGAGGTCTATTCCAACGATCAATTGCTGGGCAAGGCCAAGGTCGAAGCCAGCGGCGACTGGGTTTTGGTCCCCGATGCACCAATCCCGCCGGGCGGTACCGAGCTGACGCTGGCCGAGGCAGGCAAGGATGGCCGCGCCGCAGAGTCCTTCGTTGTCGTCGTCAATGACGACAAGAAGACCGAGCCACTCGTGGTGGCCAGCACGCCGGGTGCCGCCAGCGATATCCTACAAGGCCTGAAGCGGCCAGCCCCTGGCACGACGACTGCGGTTGCTGCCGCCGAACCAACAGCCCCAACCCCAGCCGTCGATACGGCGGTAGCAGCGCCGGACGCTGCGACACCGACCACCGCCACTGCGGGCACCACGACGCCAATTGAGCCCGTTACGGCGGAAGCTGTACCGGCAAGTGAGCCCGCTGCTGCAGATATGCCGGCAACCGACCAGGCGGTCGCGGCCGCCGAGCCTGTGGCCCCGACCGCCGATGTCGCCGCGACAACGCCAGGCGCCGAGACTCCCGCAACTGCGGCCCCTGTTGCGGCCGCTACGCCTGATCTTGCCGTCGCCGCGGTTGAGCCGACCGCGCCTGCCAAGCCCGCTCCCGATATTGCGGTGACCGGCGTTCCGCCGACCATCGACGCCATCGAGATCGAGGGCGACAAGTCGTTCTTCGCCGGCGGCGGTCCGGAAAGCGCTGTCATGCGTCTCTACATCGACGGCAAATATATCGCCGATGCGGCCGTTGCCGATGGTCGCTGGCTGATCGTAGCCGGCAAGGTTTTGACCAAGCCAACCCAGCGCATCCGCGTTGATATGCTCAAGCCCGGCACTGCCGACGTGACGGCGCGCGCCGAAGTCGATTTCCAGGTGGAGCTGCCAGCCGACAAGCCGACAGCAATCGCGGCGGCCGAACCGGCCAAGCCGGCAGTGGTGGCCCCGGCGGAAACGGCCCCTGCGTCTGACCTTGCCGAAATTGCCACTCCTTCCACCACGCCTTCCGCCGATGACAAGGCCACACCAACTGACCTTTCGGCAAACACTGTAGCGCCGTCTGCAACGCCAGGGGATAAGTCGGGCCAGGCAGAAAGCCGAGTCGCGTCGCCAGCGTTTGTTGCCGACGTGAAGCCGGACGAACAGCCGGCTGCGGCGATCGACAATGCGATCAAGCCGGATGCGGCAACGACCGTTCCCGTCGAGACTGCCACTGCCCAGACGCCGACGCCAGCCGTACCCGCCGTGGCGAGCGAGCCTGCGGCGCCGGTTGCTGCCACCGAGCCCGCCGTAAAGCCGGCTGCACCGGCGGTGCAAACTGCCGAAGCCACGCCGGTCGAGCCGGTAGCCGAAGGCGATGTGCCCACTATGGTGGCGGTTGCGGTCGGCGATCCCGAAACGGCGCGTTTTGCCTCCGGCAAGGCTATCATCCGCCGGGGCGACAATCTGTGGACCATTGCTCGTCGCGTCTATGGCGCCGGCATCAAGTACACGACGATCTACGAGGCCAATAACGGCCAGATCCGCAATCCGAACCGGATTTATCCCGGCCAGGTCTTCGATCTGCCTGACAACGCCAACTAGAATTTTCGGTGGCGGGCGGTGCCTTTGGGTGCCGTCCGCGCCCGTTTGACCTTGCGTCGGGCGGTGCCTTCTTCTATCGTAAAACACCGATCAAAGAAGTGTGCCATGCGCGACGACGACATTGCTTCCATCATGCGGGCGCTGGGCCATCCGGTGCGCCTCAATATCCTGCGGATCCTGGCGACCCAGCAGCAGGGGCAGTGCTGCTGCGCTGATGTCACCGAATCCCTGCCGCTGGCCCAGTCTACCGTCTCCCAGCACATCAAGGTGCTGCTCGACGCCGGGCTGATCGTGCGCCAGCCTCGGGGCACGCGCAATTGCTACATCGTCCAGCATGACCGGTTGCAGGCGCTCGGCGCCGCTTATTCCGGCCTGCTGGTTGGCCTCACTCCAAGCGGCCAACTACTGGAAGCGGAACCAGCTTAATGGCTATCGATCAGAGCGGGGATAACAAACCGACGGTGAGCGCGGACGAAAATTCGTTGTTCGCTACGGTCAAGAACCTTTGGCCCTATATGTGGCCGGAGGGCAGGCCGGACCTCAAGCTGCGGGTGATCCTGGCGATCGGCGCGCTGCTGGTCTCCAAGGTCGCCACGACGCTGATCCCATTCGCCTATAAGGGCATTATCGACGGGCTGGACGGCACCGCACCCGACAATGCGCTGGTCATGGGCATAGCCGTGCCGGTTGTGCTGCTGGTGGCCTATGTACTGGGCAACGTCATCGACGCCGGTTTCCAGCAATTGCGCGACGTCTTGTTCGCCAGCGTTGGCCAGCATGCCGTGCGCAAGCTGGCGCTGCAGACGTTTCACCACATGCACCGCCTGTCGCTGCGCTTCCATCTGGCGCGGCGGACCGGCGGGTTGAGCCGGGTCATCGAGCGCGGCACCAAGGGCATCGAGACCATCGTGCGGTTCACGATGCTCAACATCGCCCCGACGATCGTCGAGTTCATCATCACGGCGGTGATCTTCATCACCATGTTCGGCATCACCTATCTGGGCGTGCTGGTGCTGACGATCTGGGTGTATCTGCATTTCACCATCAAGGCCTCGAACTGGCGCATCGGCATTCGCCGCGATATGAATGCCAGCGATACCGACGCCAATTCCAAGGCCATCGACAGCCTGCTGAACTTCGAGACGGTGAAGTATTTCGCCAACGAGAAAATGGAGGCCGAGCGCTTCGACAAGGCCATGGCCGGCTACGAACGCTCCGCCATCCGCATCTGGACGTCGCTGGGCTTCCTGAACTTCGGCCAAGCCGTGATCTTTTATGCCGGCTTCCTGATCATCGGCGTGCTGGCCGTGCTCGGCGTCATGAACAAGACGCTGACGCTGGGTGATTTCGTGCTGCTCAACACTTTTTTGATGCAGATCTATCGGCCGCTCAATTTCATCGGCTTCGTCTATCGCGAACTCCGCCAGGGGCTGACCGATATCGAGGAAATGTTCAAGCTGCTCGACCAGAAGCCGGAGATTGTTGACAAGGCCGGCGCCAAGCCGCTGGCGGTCACGGGACCGGTCATTCGCTTCGACAATGTCCATTTCCATTATGATCCGGATCGGCCAATCCTCAAGGGCGTCAGCTTCGAAGTGCCAGCCGGCAAGACCGTCGCCATTGTGGGGCCGACCGGGGCGGGCAAGTCGACGATTTCGCGGCTGCTGTACCGGTTTTATGACGTGACCGAAGGCGCGATCACCATTGACGGGCAGGACCTGCGCGACATTACGCAGGAAAGCTTGCGCGCGGCCATCGGCATGGTGCCGCAGGACACGGTGCTGTTCAATGATAGCATCGGCTACAATATCGAATATGGCCGCCCCGGCGCGACGCCGGAGGAAGTCCACAGTGCCGCCGCCATGGCGCAGGTCGGCCCGTTCATCGAGACGCTGCCCAAGGGCTATGACACGCCGGTGGGCGAGCGTGGCCTCAAGCTGTCGGGCGGCGAGAAGCAGCGCGTGGCGATTGCCCGCACCATCCTCAAGGCACCGGCGATCCTGATCCTGGATGAAGCGACCTCGGCGCTCGATACCAAGACCGAGCGCGATATCCAGTCGGCGCTCGACATCGTCTCGGCCAACCGCACCACGGTGGTCATCGCTCATCGGCTGTCGACGGTGATCAATGCCGACGAAATCCTGGTGCTGCGCGACGGGCTGGTGGCTGAGCGTGGCAATCATATCGTGCTGCTGCAGAAGGCGGGGCTTTACGCGCAGATGTGGGACCGTCAACGCGAGGCCACCGAGGCCGAAGAGCAATTGCTGCGCACGGCCAACGACCCCGATGGTTTCGTCAAGCGCGGGCTGCCGGCGGCGGAGTAGGGGCGTCCCGCGCGGCAGCTTTCGGGCCGTCGCGTGCCATCCGGCCATGGGACGATGTGCTCCTCTGATCGGTTGTTCCGCAGGCGGAACGTGTCAAAGCGCCGTGCGGCTGGCCGGCCCACGGTTTTTGCGAAGACTGCGGCATGCGGCGAGACGTGCCTCATGGTTTTGGTAGTAAGCGAGACAGCGCCTCGCCGCATGCGATGGGGTTTCTGGCCGCTCGAACGTGGCCTCCATTGTTTCAGGAGACGAACGTCGCGCAGGCCCAGGGATCGCGCGACCGCATTCCCCTCCCACCAAACTCTCCACGGCCGTTCGTCGCGAACCCGCAGCCATTGTGGAGATATCGAGGGTGATTATGCCGGAGGATTTTGGGATGGGGGAAAACGGGAGGAAGCAGGATAGATCGGGGCCAAACGACACCCCCTCCCAACCTCCCCCGTCAAGGGGGAGGTGCCTCTACACTCCTGGGGCCAGATCGAGTTTAAGTTATCTGACTAACCACTCGATCCAATTCAACCCACCGGCAGACACCTCCCCGTTGATGGGCAGGGTGGGAGGGGGTGACGGAGCCACTATGTTGCGGTGTGCGGCCACCTGCGGTCGCGGCTAAATCTTGGGATGGGTATACCGGCATCCGCCGGGTGTGGGGAGGCGTTGTGCCCGGCAAGGCGGGGGCAAAGAGATGGATCACCGGGACAAGCCCGGCGATGATGGGTGGAGAGGGGTATGTTTGACAGGGGGCCTTCGGACCTTGGCGCAATCTGTCGAGCGGTGGCTCCAGCACTAAGCTCATCTCTCACTCGGTCGTCCCGCGGGCTTGACCCGCGCGGCACTATCGGTTCGCACCGAATTCAGCGGGAAGGTGAGAGGCCCGCGGGTCAAGCCCGCGGGAAGGACGGTGGGTGGGGTAACACGCTGCACGACGCAATCGGCCGACGACACTGCATCGAGCTAGCCTGAAGAACCGTCTTCCGGGTGTTCGGCCTCGTATCTGGCGAGGGCTTCATAAACGGCACGGCGTTTCTGGACGCTGGCCGCCAAAAGTTTCTTGACGATGGGGCGGACATGCTCGGGGTTCGGCATGCCCACCAACGCTTCATACTGCGCGATGGACAAAACAACCGCTACGTCTTTGCCGTTGTCTTGAATGTGCAATGGCGCCTGCTGGGCAAACTCAAGCACGCGGTCAAATGCACCTGGAGCGTCTTTACCGTCGATTGTTTTCATCACGAGCTCCGGCAAGACAATACGGCTCACGACGCCATAAAAAAAGGCCCGCATTGCTGCGGGCCTCAGACTGCTTGGAGGAGCAGTAACTTATTCGGCGGCTTCGGGGCGGCTGACGACGGTGACGCCGTTGCTTTCCTTTTCCACCAGCCCGGCATCCGAGCTGACGATGTAGCGCTTGGTGCCATCTGCATCGGCCGGGATTTCCACGGCCATGCCGTCGAAGCCTGCCGGGATCGCAGCCGCGGTACGGCGGCGGAACGGGCTGGCGATCCAGTTACCGACGCGGTCGAAGTGGTGCGCGACCCACTTGATCTGACGCCACATCACGGTGGGGGCGGTGACCATCACCGGCACCATGATCAGCGTCAGGGCAGTGGAGACGAACAGGCCCGAGACCAAAGCTGCCGACAGGTGGATGAACCACGAACCCGCAATGCCACCCACCACCACTTCGCGGCGGATGAAGTCGAACTCCACGTTGAACGCCATCGGGATAACACCCAATGCGGTCACCGTGGCGGTGAGCAACACCGGCCGCACGCGTTGCGCGGCGGTTATCAGCATCGCCTTGACCGGCTCGACCTTTTCGTCGCGGTTGTAGTGATTGTAGGTGTCGATCAGCACGATGCCGTTCTTCACCACGATGCCCGCCAGAGCCACGATGCCGAGGCCTGTCATGATCGCCGAGAAGCTCATGCCCGTAATGGTCATGCCCAACAGCACACCCGCCAGCGACATGATCACCGTCGAGAGGGTGACCAGCACCTGGTAGAAGCTGTTGTACTCCAGCAGCAGGATCAGGAAGATCAGGAACATCGCCGCGCCGAACGCCGACACGATGAAGGCGTTGGTATCGTCAACCTGCTCGGCCGCACCACCGTAGACGAGCTTGACAGTGGCTGGGAATTCCTGCGTCGCCTGCCACTTCTTGAGCTCGGCGACCTTTGCGTCCGTCGTCACGGGCTCGCCGGCCGCATTGGTCGGGTTGAGGTTGGCCATGACGTTCATCGCATAGACGCCATTGCGCCGCGAAATATTGGCAACCTTGGGCACCGCGGTCCGCTTGATGAAATTGCTGACCGGCACCAAGCCCTGGGCGGTGACGATCCGCATTGAATCAAGCGCGTCGAAGGTGCGCTCTCCTTCCGGCAGGCGGACACGGATATCGAGTTCGTCAGTGCCGTCATCGGGACGATAGCTGCCGAGCTTGACGCCCGAAGTCACGAGCTGGACGTATGGCGACAGTTCGCGCACGCCGATGCCGTATTTGGCGGCTTCGACGCGATCGATGGTCACTTCCCAGTCGATGCCGGGGGAGGGGCGGCCATCTTCGACGTCGATGGTGTCGCCGAGGTCGTTTTGGACATAGTCGCGGATCTTGGCGACGGCGGGGGCCAGGTCGTCATAGACCGTGCTCTCTACGCGCAGATTGATCGCCTTGCCGGCCGGAGGACCGTTTTCCTGCGCCGCGATCTGCACCTGCAGGCCCGAAATGGGCGCGACGCGGGTGCGGATCTCCTGGAAGATCTGCTCGGCCTTGACGCGTTCATTATAGGGCTGCAGCTGCAGGTTGAACGAACCGATGGTGTCGGCGGGAGAAGCGCTGCCCAAACCGCCGCCGTTCTGGCCACCCGCGAAGGTCATGATGACATCCTGGATGCCCTGCACCTGCAGCAGCTGGTTTTCGACTTCGACCATGAAGTTACGAATCTCGATCGGCGAGTAATTGCCGCGCGCGATCACGTTCACCGTGCCGTATTCCGGCTCGGAGGCCGGGAAGGCCTCGGTGCCGGTCGGGTGGGAGATGTAGCTGTAGAACATCAGCACCACGAGGCCGAACCCGACCGCCAGGGTGATCAGCGGCTGGTGCAGCAGATGCTCCAGCGTGCGCACATAAACGCCGGTGACGCCCTTGACCTTCTTGGGGTCGAACTTGTCCGCGTACATGACGATGTCCGCAGCTTCCTTGTGATGCGGGTCGATCTTGGTCGAGGCGATGATCGCGCCGATGATCGGCATGAAGATCAGGGCGGACACGAGGGAGGCGCACATCACCACGATGACGATGATCGGCAGGTAGCTCATGAACTTGCCGATAATACCCGGCCAGAACAGCAGGGGCACGAAGGCGCCCAGCGTGGTGAAGGTAGCCGAAACCACCGGCACGAACATTTTCCGCGCGGCCATGATGAAGGCCTCCCGCTTGGGGACGCCCTCCATCAGCTTTCGCTCGGCATATTCCACCACCACAATCGGGTCGTCGACGAGCACCCCCACGGCCAGCACCAGCCCGAACATGATCATCATGTTGATGGTCATGCCCAGCATCTGCACCACGAGGAAGGCGATCATGAACGAGATCGGGATCGACATGCCGATCATGATGGCCGGGCGCAGGCCCAGGGTGGCGACGCAGGTGATCAGCACCAGCGCCACGGCGGTCAGAACGGCCGCTTCCAGCGAACGGAACAGGCCCTTGGTCGAGTCAGCCTGATCGACCAGGAAGCTGGTCTGGATGCTGGTCGGCCAATCCTTGGTAAACTCGGAGGTGACGCGGCGCACTTCGTCGGACACGGTGATGACGTTGGTGCCCAGCTTTTTGGCCACGCCCAGGGTGATGGCCGGCTGGCCGTTCACATGGGCGTACTGCGTCGCATCCTCGAACGTGCGGGTGATGGTCGCCACGTCGCCGAAAGTGACGACGGTGTCGCCGCTGGTCTTGAGCGGCAGCGAATAAATGTCCGCGGCATTATTGATCAGGCCGGGAACCTCGACGTTGAACGAGCCCTGGCCGGTATCCAGCGTGCCGCCGGGCACGACCATGTTGTTCTTGGCCAGCGCGTCGAACAGTTGCGCCGCCGTCAGGTCATAGGCTTCGAGCTTGTTCAGGTCGATGGTGACGGCCAGCATTTCATCGCGCGAACCTGAAATGGTCACGCTCTGTACGTCGGGCAGGGCCTCTAGTGCGTCCTGCAGGTCCTTGGCGTTCTTCGCCATCAGGCGCTCGGGCGCATCGCCATAGATGGCAACCGAAATAACCGGCTGGTCGGTGAACGAAATCTCGTTGACGGTCGGCACGGTAGCGTCGTCGGGCAGGTCGCCCACGATGCCGTCCATGGCGGCCCGGATATCGGTCAGCGCCTTGTCTTTGTTGGCATTGACGTTGAATTCAAGGAACACCGAAGCGTGGCCGGTCGTCGAGGTGGTGGAATAGTTCTCCAGCCCGTCGACATCCTTGACACGATCTTCGATCGGCTTGGCCAGCAGGCGTTCCGCATCGCGAGGCGACACGCCGGTCTGGCTTACGGACACGTAGAAATACGGGATATCGATTGCCGGGAAGCTTTCCTTGGGCAATGAGACATAGGCGGCCACGCCGGCCCCGAGCAGCAAGACCATGACGGTCAAGACCACTCGCGGCATACGCAGGATGCGTTCGAGGAAGTTCATCATGATGCTGTACCCTCAGCAGCGGCGACGTTGGTGGCAGTGACGGCCTGGCCGTCATTTACGAATTCCTGGCCGACGGTGATGATGTCGACCTTGGCAGGCAGGCCCAGCACCCACACACCCTGGCGGGTGTCGCTGGCGATCTGCACCGGATAGAACTTGGCCTTGCTGTCCTCTACGGCCCGCACGCCCAGTTCACCGGCGTCATTCAGCGTCAGCACCGACTGCGGCACCAGATGGGCCGGCGCGGTGCCAAGATTGACGGTGGCGGTTGCCGTGAGGCCGTCGCGCAAGGCGCCGTCCTTGTTGGGGATCTCGATTTCGATCGGGAACGAACGGGTTGCCGGATCGGCGGTTTCGGAGATGAAGCTCACCTTGCCGTCGACGGTCTGGCCGGTCACCGTAGTGATCGAGGCGTCGAGGCCCGTCTTGGCCAGGCCAATGCGGCTCTCCGGAACCTGGGCGATGAACACCATCGGATCAAGCTGGACGATGCTGGCGCAGGGCGAACCCATGGCGAGCATCGATCCGGCAGTGGCCAGCGGGTCCTGCACCACGCCGGCGACCTTGGCGACGATCTCGGTGCGATCGAGTTCGGCCTTGGCATTGTCCACGGCGGCTTGGGCCGCAGTTACGGAAGCCTTGGCGGAGGTCAGGGCGACTTCCAGCGGGCGGCTGGTATTGGCGGCTGCCAGACCCTTCTTGCGCAGGTCGGCATTGGTGTCGAAATCAAGCTGTGCCTGAACCTGGCCAGCATTGGCCTGGGCCAATCCGGCATCGGCCTGGGTCACCGCGGCCTGACGCGTGCCCTGGTCGAGCGTGCACAGCAGGTCACCAACGGCAACCTTCTGGCCCTTGGTGACGGCGACGGTATCGATGATGCCGGCGGTTTCGGCAACGGCGCTGACCGAGGACTTGGCCTGGGTGCGACCGCGCAGCGGCACCATGATCGGCATGGCCTGCGCGTTATAGGTGACGGTGCGAACCGACTGCGCCGGCACGGCGGCGCCGGTGGCTTCCTCATTGCGCTGGGCAATGGTCAGGTGGGGATCGATATGGGTGGTGGCCTCCTCGCTCGGAGGGGGCGCCAGCACGCCGGCATCGGCCAGTTGATTGTGGATCGGACCGTCGGCCTTGCCTTCAACCACCGAAATGATCGGGGTTTCGCCCTTGCCGGGGCCGTTTCCGCCAACGACCAACGTGCCGGTGCCGAGCCAAACGCCCGCAACAACCAGGAACACGAAAGCCAAGCCGTAAGATAAAAGTGCACGCATACCCAATTCGCCCCTTATTCAGCCGCGTCTTTTTTTGCCGGTTCGGCTCGCGCTAATGTGATCAAGTCAGTCATGTGGTTGCGCATATGACGTTCCGCAACCTCCATAATCGACAATCCGTAGTTGATAACCCACCTGTCCGATGCACTGACCGTCTCGTCGTTCAGCACGTCGTTGAGTTTTTTCTTGGAATCGAGGGTCCGTTGCAGTTGTTCATGCAACCGATCTTCGACCAGTCCCGCCGGCAACAGATGCGCGAAACGCGCAAACAGCAGGAAGGGACTGCGGAACACTTCTTCGCCCAGAGGTTCGAACAGCGCCTGCGTAAACGCGGTGCGGCCGGCCTCGGTGATGGAATAGATTTTTTTCGACGGCTTGCCGTCCTGCTGCTCGACATGGCTGCTGACAAGGCCGTCATCCTCGAGCTTGGCCAGCGCGGGATAGATCGAGCCGAAACTGGCCTCGACGAAATACGAGCACTCGCCCTCGACACACAACCGCCGGATTTCGTATCCCGTGGCGTCGCCATCATGTAGGATAGACAGGCAAACCGTTCTGACATTCATACAGCAGCACTCCGCCAGACATATGCCGGGCCGTTATATGCTCGTTCTGTATATGTTGGATACCCATCGCGCAAGCGTGTGAGCCATGCGTGTAAAGGACATCGGTTAAGCGAGTGTTGCAGAAACGCTGCCGTTTAACCGACCAGCGCCTGCATTTCCAGCGCCGCCCGAGCGGCCAGATCGCGGCTCGATGCGGCCACGAAATACGGGTTGAGGAAGCGCGTCATCGACTTGCCGTAAGTGAGCCTCTGACCGTCAAGCGTCAAAACGGCACCGCCCGCTGCTTCCAGAACGGCCTGTCCGGCCGCCGTATCCCACTCGCATGTAGGGGTAAACCGCGGATACAGTTGGGCATCGCCCCGGGCCAGCAGGCAAAATTTGAGCGAGGAGCCGACCGAAACATCGCTGCCGATCTGCATCGTGTCGCACAGCGCCGCGAGCGCCGCATGACCGTGCGAGCGGCTGGCCACGATGCGCAGCGGATCGGCGGAGCGCGTCGAAATGGCGTGCTTTTCCACGGCTATGCCGCTCAGGGCGTTGCATTCATAGGCGCCGTGCCGGTCCCCCACAAAGGCCGCGCCAGTCGTTGGCGCCAGCACCACGCCGAGCACTGGCACGCCATGCTCGACCAACGCGATATTGACGGTGAACTCGCCATTGCGCTTGATGAATTCCTTGGTGCCATCGAGCGGATCGACCACGAAATAGCGCTCGCCCAGGATCGGGATATGCCCGGCGGCGGCGCTTTCCTCGGCCAGCACCGGAATGCCGGTGGCGCGCAGGTAATCGAGGATCACCGCTTCGGCGGCCGCATCGGCCTCGGTGACCGGGGAACCATCGGCCTTGTCGACTGCCGCGAAGGGTCGCGCATAGACGTCGGTGATGACCCGGGCCGCAGCGATCGAGGCAGCAAGGCACAGATCGGTCAGCTCTCGCGTGGTGGCGGCTTGGGCGGGGGCGGTCAAAGTGGTCATGGCTCAGCCCCCGATCGTCACATCGAGGCCCAGATCGAGTGGCTTGGCACCCATGGTGATCTGGCTGGTGGAGATGAAATCGACGCCGGTCTCGGCAATCGAGCGCACCCGGTCGAGCTTGACGTTGCCGGAAGCTTCCAGGCGGGCGCGGCCGGCATTAAGGGCGACGGCGTCGGCCAATGTGGCATTGTCCATATTGTCGAGCAGCACGATGCGAGCGCCGGCAGCAAGCGCCTCGTCAAGTTCGGCCAGCGACGTGACCTCGATCTCGATGGCGACGAGATGGCCCGCAAACGTGGCAGCCGCCTGATAGGCGGCGGTGACGCTGCCGGCGACGGCGATGTGGTTGTCCTTGATCAGGATAGCGTCGTCGAGCGAGTAGCGGTGATTGGAGCCGCCGCCGCAACGCACGGCGTATTTCTGGAATGCCCGCATGCCGGGAATGGTTTTCCGCGTGTCGCAGATGCGGGCATTGGTGCCCTCGACGGCGTCCGCATAGGTCCGCGTCAGCGTGGCGATGCCGCTGAGATGGTTGAGGAAATTCAGCGCCACGCGCTCGGCCGACATCACCAGGCGGGCAGGGCCAGCCACCGTGGCGACCACGCCGCCGGCAGCGATGCGCGACCCATCGGTGACTTGCGCCGTGAAGGTGACGCCCGCGCCCACCAGCCGGAAGGCGGCAGCGGCCAGGTCGAGGCCCGCAATGATGCCGGGTTCACGGGCCGACAGTATTGCGGTGGCGGTGGCGCTGAGTGAAAGCGTCGCCTGGCTGGTCAGGTCGCCGGCCAGACCCAGATCCTCGTCCAGCGCCGCCGTAACGGCACGCTCCACCAGGAGGTGGGGAAGTTGGGCAGGAAAGCTGGTCGGGCGGGGCATGGCAATTCTCGGGAACACGCCGCTGATGTACGCGCGGCAAGGGTCGGTTGCAACTGGCGAGGAGGATTGAGGTTGACTGGACCGAACTTCGCCCGAAGCCACACTGCTTCAGCCACGAGCGACATTGTTCTCCGCAGGGTCATTCCCGCGAAAGCGGGAACCCACTCTTACTGGATGTTTGCAGACAGAAGGGGTACCGCTTTCGCGGGAATGACGCCGTGGTTTAAGGCGCGTCCGGAAACCTAGCGCAGCAAACTCTGCCCGCCATCGATCCAGATCGGCGTTCCGGTAATATGACGCGAGGCGTTCGACGCCAGAAACAACACCGCGTCGGCAACATCCTGCGCCTTGCCCTTCGCTCCGTCCGTCAGCGGAATATCCCCGTCGGGAAATTCCACCGGCACTTCGGTGAGCTCTTTGCCGCGCTGCTCGGTATTGTCGGAAATCTCCGACTCGATCGCGCCGGGACATAGCGCGTTGATGCGGATTTTGCGGTCGCCCAGCTCCAGCGCTAGTTGTTGTACCAGCGCCAACTGACCGGCCTTGGTGACCGAATAGGCGCTGGCGCCCGGCGTGGTGAAGGTGCGCGTGCCATTGATCGAGGACACCACGATGATCGAGCCGCCGCCAGCGCGCACCAGATGCGGCACGGCGTGATGAATGGTCAGGTAGGTGCCGCGCAGGTTGACCGCGATGGTTTTGTCCCATTCCTCGGGCTTGAGGCTTTCGATCGGCGCCCAGACGCCATTGATGCCCGCATTGACGACCACGATGTCGAGGCGACCGTAATGGCTGACGGTGCGATTGATCAGTTCGCCCATCGCAGCGTCGTCCGACGTATCGGCGCTTAGCGCCAGCGACTCGCCGCCGGCACTGCGTATTTCGCTGGCGGTCTGGTCGACTTCGGAGGCGGTACGGCTCATCACCACCACATTGGCGCCGGCTTTGCCCAGGGTCAGGGCCGCGGCCTTGCCGATGCCCGAACCCGCGCCGGTCACCAGCGCTACTTTGCCTGTCAGATCGGTCATTGTGCTCTCCGTTTCCGACACTCAACGCGTGAGCGCCGGAAACGTGGCACGGGCTCAGTGCTTGGAGTGATCGGCTTCGATGATCGCCGAGGTCAGTCCGGCCGTGGTCGGATAGAGCGGGATCAGGCAGGCCTGCAGCGCGTGGTAGATGTCGGGCTTGCCGGTGAACAGGCGCGACGCGGGCGTCAGGTCCTCGGCCAGCTCGGAGCGCCAGCCGCCGCGTACATGATCGATCAGGTGGTTGGCGGCAAAATCCCAAAGGCGGCGATACCAGACCTGGAAATACGGATCGCGGTCATGATCGGCCAGGAACGCCGCCGCGCCGATCGCCTCGCTGACCGGCCACCACAGCTTTTCGCGCATCAGCGGCTTGTCGTCCCAATCCAGGTTATAGAAAAACCCGCCATGCTGGGTATCCCAGCCCAGCGCCACAGCTTGGCGGAACAGGTTGCGAGCCGCGTCGGGTAGCCAGGAATATTGCTTCTCAGTCATCAGCCAAAGCTGGAACAGCAGTCGCGACCATTCCAGCCAGTGACCCGGAGTCGTGCCGGCCGGGCGGAACATCTCGGAGCCGAGGTAATTCTTGTCCAACTCCCACTTGTCGTTGAAATGCTCGGCGACGCGGTGGCCACGCGGGACGGCATTTTTGCCGATAATGTGCGCCGCGATGCGCTCGGCCTTGGCCAGATAGGCCTTGTCGCCGGTCGCCTCATAGGCGGCCATCAGCGCTTCGGTCATGTGCATGTTGGAATTCTGGCCGCGATAGTCGCTGATCGGCGACCAATCTCGGTTGTATTCCTCAGATACCGCGCCGATCTTCTCGTCCCAGAACCGCTCATTGATGACCTTGGTCACGTCGGCGATCATCTGGTCGGCCAGCGGATGGCCCGCGAGCTTGGCGCTCGAGGCAGCGAGCAGCACGAAGGCGTGGCCATAGGCCTGCTTCTTGTCGTCGGTGAAGCCGCTGTCGTCGTGGCCCCAAACGTAGCCGCCATATTTGGCGTCGCGGTGCTTGTCCCACAGGTCGCGCATGCCGTGATCGACGATCTCGTCCGAGCCCGGCCGGCCGATCAGGCTGCCAATGGCGAAGCAATGCACCATGCGGGCGGTCACATGAATCTGGCGGATATCGTTGTCGGTATTGAGCGCGTGGCCGTCATCATCCAATTCGTGAAAGCCGCCCTTGGGATTGATCGACGCCTTCTGAAAGAAATCGAACAGCCGATTGGCTTGTCGCGCAAGGAATTGACGATGGAATGGGCGGGCACTCCATGGGCTGGAATTGGTGGCGGGCAGCGGAAATATCTCGTTGGTCATTATGGCTCCCGATCGGCGAAGAGCCGCCGATCCCTGTTTTGACTTCGGTTATAAGGGGCGCGTCGCAACGTTGCAATTTAGGTTCGTTGCTCGCGCTTGCACGCACCGTGTTTTCCCCATCCACCGGGCTTCCCACAACCACCGCATTTCGTTTCCCGCACCCACCGCGTTGCCTTTCCCATTCGCTGCGCTTCGCTTCCCCCAACCGCCGCACTTCCCGCGGACTTGGTCCGCGGGCCGCTCGCCGCATGTGCCGGGTCGAGAGTGACCCGCGGGTCAAGCCCGCGGGAAGGACGGAGGGTGGGGAGGGACGGTGGTCCAGTGGGACAGTGCGTGGGCCGGGAAGGAGACTATCCTTGATGCGAATAAAGCGCGTTGACCCGCTCGACCTCATCCTTGGAGCCGACGATCACGGGGATGCGCTGGTGGATCGCCTTGGGCTGAACCTCGAGAATGCGGCCGTGGCCGGTGGTGGCGCCGCCACCAGCGGCCTCCATGATCAGGGCCATCGGATTGGCCTCGTAGAGCAGGCGCAGGCGGCCGCCCTTGTCGGTGGTCTCGCTATCGAGGGGGTACAGGAAAATGCCGCCGCGCATGAGGATGCGGTGAATATCGGCGACCATCGAGCCGATCCAGCGCATGTTGTAGCGCTTGCCCGCGGGGCCGGTTTCGCCGGCGACGTTCTGGCTGACATAGGCCTTTGTGGCCTCATCCCAAAACCGTTCGCGGGCAGTGTTGATGGCAAATTCGCCGGAGGCGGCGGGGACGGTAATGTTGTCCTGCGACAGCACGAACTGGCCGTTTTCATCCAGCGTGAAGCAGACGACGGCGGTGCCGAAGGTCAAAACCAGGCTGGTGGACGGGCCATAAGCCGCATAGCCGGCGGCAAGCTGTTTGGTGCCGGGCTGGAGTAGGTCGGGACTGCCGGGATCGACGGCGAGGATGGAAAAAATTGAGCCGACAGTGACGTTTACGTCGAGATTCGAAGAGCCGTCCAACGGGTCGCAGGCGACGGCGAAGGCGCCGTGATTCTCCAGGTGAAGGGCTTCATCCAGCTCTTCGGAGACCAGAATCGAAATATCGGCATTTTTGCGCAAGTGCTTGATGAATATGTCGTTTGAAATGACATCGAGTTCTTTTTGCGCCTCGCCCTGCACATTGGTGTGGCCGGCGAGCCCGGTCTGGCCCGCGATGGGCGCCAGCCGCAATACCCCGGCCAATTCGGCGCAGGCGGCGGCAATGGTTTCCAGCACGCCGGATAGCTTGAGGTCCACGCCGTCATTGGCGACAGCGGCGGCGAGCCAGTGGTGCAGGGGCTGGGTCATGAAAGTACTCGCGGGGAAAGATGGCGCCAGTGTCGCGATCATCGCGGCGCTGGCAAGGCCGACTTTCGCCTACTTGGCCCACATGGTGCGGAGCTGCGCGCCGATATCGATTCGGGCTGGCTGCGGCGAGATGCCGGAAATCGAGGCCGGCGTCACCGCGGGCCAGAAGATGTCCTCGAACAGCGCCGTCATGACGCGCGGGATGAAGCGGGTGCGCTGGGCATAGATGTGGCGGTCGCCATGCTTGGCCTGCTGGGTGACGAAGAAGCGCTGGGGCACGATCAGGTGCAGCTCGTCCATGGCGCGGGTCATCGCCACGTAGAGCAGGCGGCGCTCCTCCTCCAGCTCATGGGTCGAGCCGGTGCCGAGGTCAGAAGGAATGGCGCCATCCACGACATTGAGGACGTGCACCGATTTCCACTCCTGCCCTTTGGAGGAGTGGATGGTGGAGAGGATCAGGTAATCTTCGTCGAGCGACGGAACGCCGGCCTGGTCGGAGGTCGCATCGGGCGGATCGAGTGTCAGCTCGGTCAGGAATTTTTCCCGCGACGCATAGCCGGCGGCGATCTGTTCGAGCTGCAGGATATCGGCCTGACGGATCACGGCATCCTCATAGGCGCGCTCCAGGAGCGGCTCATACCAGAGGCGGGCATAGCCCAGTTCCACCGGCCAGCCCGTGTCGCGCTTGGAAAGGCGGCGCATCAGTTCGACAAGTTCGGTCCAGCCCTCCTCGGCGCGCGGGGGCGTGGGGATTTCGCCCAAGGCCCAGATCGGATCGGCGCCGGTCGCCATGGCATCGAGGACGCGGCCGGCGGTGCCGGGGCCGATGCCCGGCAGCAATTGCAGCACGCGGAAGCCGGCGACCCGGTCGCGCGGGTTTTCGGCCCAGCGCAGGATCGCCAGCAGGTCCTTGATGTGGGCGGCGTCGAGGAATTTGAGACCGCCGAATTTGACGAAGGGAATATTGCGCCGCGTCAGCTCGATCTCGAGCGGTCCGGAATGGCTCGAGGTGCGGAACAGCACGGCCTGCGACTTCAGCGTCGCGCCACCTTCGCGGGCTTCGAGAATACGGGTGACCACATAACGCGCCTGATCGGCTTCGTCGCGCACCGTGACCAGATAGGGCTTGGCGCTGGATTGGCGATCGGTCCACAGGTTCTTGGTGAAGCGCTCGCTGGCGAGATCGATCACCGCATTGGCAGCGGCGAGTATGGGTTGGGTCGAGCGATAATTGCGGTCCAGCGTGACGATATCGGCGGGGGGCGTGAACGCCATGGGGAAATCGAGGATGTTGCGCACGGTGGCGGCGCGGAACGAATAGATCGACTGGGCATCGTCACCGACGACGGTCAGGCCGTGGCCCTGCGGCTTGAGGGCAAGCAGCACCGAGGACTGTAGCCGGTTGGTATCCTGGTATTCATCGACCAGAACGTGGTCGAACTTGCCGGAAATACTGGTGGCAATGTCGGCATTGGCCATCATCATCGCCCAATAGAGCAGCAGGTCGTCGTAATCGAGCACGTTCTGGCGCTGTTTTGCCTCCACATAGGCGCCGAACAAAGCGCGCAACTGATCGCCCCACATGGCGCACCATGGGAATGTGGTTTTCAGCACCTCATCGAGATCGCCTTGGGCATTGACCACGCGCGAATAGATGGTGATGCAGGTGCCCTTGGTGGGGAAGCGGCTCTTGGCATCGGTCAGGCCGAGTTCGTGGCGGACCAGGTTCATCAGGTCGGCGGAATCTTCGCGGTCATGGATGGTGAAATCGGGGGTGAGCCCGATTTCGGTGGCGTGCTCGCGCAGGATGCGGGCGCCGATGGCGTGGAACGTGCCAGCCCAGCTCAGTGCGTCGGTCATCACGCCCGAGCCTGAGCCCATCACCTGCGCGGCGATACGTTCGACGCGGCGACGCATCTCGCTGGCGGCGCGGCGCGAGAAAGTCATCAACAGGATACGGCGCGGATCGGCGCCACTGACGATCAGATGGGCCACGCGGTGGGCCAGGGTGTTGGTTTTGCCGGAACCGGCGCCAGCGATGACCAGCAGGGGGCCGGGCGTCGGGTTGCCAATACCATGCTCGACCGCGCGGCGCTGCTCGGGGTTGAGCTTATCGAGATAGGCAGGACTGGCGAGCACGAATCGGACCTGTGGGTGCAAGAGGCCAGATGAGACTATTCCCGTTTTGTTCGCAATGGGTGAAAGGGTGCAGGGGAGCGGCAGCACTTTCGCTGTCGACCATGGATGTCATGTACCGGTTTGCACTGCATATTGCACCTCCACGATCGACGCCTCCCCCTCGAGTGGGAGGTTGGGTGGGGGTGAGGTTTGGCCCCGATATCGCGGCCCGCACACCCCCACCTTGATCCTCCCCCTTGAGGGGGAGGTGTCGACTGACGCATTTCGTCCGTCCCCCCACCCTCATTCCCTCCCCACCAGGGGGAGGGAGGCTCATTCGGCGTTCGTTACGAGGCCTGCGCAATGTCCGCAAGGAGACCCGCAGCCACGGACAGCCGCGATACCGTCAGTGTGCCTTGCGTCAGCTCGCCGACCGATTGTGCCGAGCGGTCGACGGCTGGGGTGCTAGCCTTCCACGCTGCAATCCGCTCGGCGATGCTCCCCTTGCCGGCGGCCAATACGTCGGCGGTGAGGTCGCGCTGCGCGCGCAGCAGGTTGGCCAGAGCGCGATCCAGCGCCATACGTTCGAAACGGTCGGACAGCACCAAAGTCCGGCCCTGCTCGATGACCGGCCAGAGCGAGAATTGCGCCAGCACGGCGAAGAAGGCTTCGGCGGCGTCGGCGACCGGGACATTGCTGCGCTCGCTGACCAGGGCGATATCACTGGCGAAGGACAGCACGCCGAGTTCGGCGATGCGCTGGGCGATGGCGGCGGGGACACCGCTGTTCACCAAAGCCTGCGCGGTGTTGCCGACGGCGGTAGCCAACGGTGCGGGCAGGGCGGTGGCCAGCAGGGTCTTGAGACTGGCGACGGCATCGGCATGGCGCGAGACCAGCGCGGCGAGGCCCTTGGTGACATCGGCGTTGCGCAGGAACCAGAGGGTTTCCTGCCGCAACAGCGCTTCGACGGCGGCGTAGAGCGAGAGCTGGACTTCGCCGCCCACCGCGCCATCGAGACTGTCGATCGCGGTGTTGATCTCGGTCAGGCCATAGATATCGCGGGTGGCGGCATAGGCCAGGGCGATTTCGCCGGCGCTGGCGCTGGTGGCTGAGGTAAGCTCGGTGACAAAGGCGGGGCCGCCGCGGTTGATCATGGCATTGGCCAGCACCGTGGCGATGACTTCGCGGCGCAGGCGATGGGTTTCGACTGCGTGCGGATAGGTTTTGTGCAGCGTTTCGGGGAAATAGCGGAATAACTCGCCCGCCAGATAGGCGTCGTCCAGCTCGCCATCGTTGAGCAGGTCGGCATAGAGCGTCAGCTTGGCATAGGCGAGGAGGACCGCCAGCTCGGGCCGGGTCAGGGCCTTGCCATTGGCGGCGCGGGCATCGAGCGCGGCGTCGGTGGGCAGGAATTCGACGGCGCGGTCGAGCAGGCCACGCGCTTCGAGACGGGCCATCAATTCGCGATGGTCCGGCAATTCGGCGAGGCCGGCGCGTTCGGCCAGCGAGATGGCCAGCGGTTGCAGGTAGTTGTTACGCAGGCAAAGGGCGGCGACTTCCTCGGTCATCGAGGCGAGGAAGGCATTGCGCTGTTCTTGCGTGAAGGTGCCGTCGGCCAGGAGGGGCTGAAGGGCGATCTTGATGTTGACCTCAAGGTCGGAAGAATTCACGCCGGCCGAATTGTCGATGGCGTCCGAATTGATGCGGCCACCGGCCAGCGCATATTCGACGCGGGCCAGCTGGGTGGTGCCGAGATTGGCGCCTTCGCCGACAACCTTGGCGCGGAGCTGGCTGGCGGCGACGCGAACTGCATCATTGGCGCGGTCGCCCACTGAGAGATTGGACTCGCTGCTGGCGCGCACATAAGTGCCGATGCCGCCGAACCACAGCAGGTCCACATCAGCCTTGAGAATGGCAGAGATGACCTCAGCGGGTGTGGCGTGGGCACCGGCCAGACCGAGCAGGGACTGCATTTGCGGGCTGAGCGGAATAGACTTGAGGCTGCGCGGGAAAATCCCGCCGCCTTCGGAAATCGGCGCCTTGTAATCCTGCCAGCTGGAACGGGGCAGCTCGAACAGCCGATGGCGTTCGGCCATGCTCGCCACGAGGTCGGGATTGGGATCGATGAAGATATCGCGGTGATCGAAGGCCGCCAGCAGGCGGATTTCGGGCGACAGCAGCATGCCATTGCCGAACACGTCGCCGCTCATGTCGCCGACGCCGACGACGGTGAAGGGCTGATTCTGGGTGTCGCGATCCATTTCGCGGAAGTGGCGCTTGACCGCTTCCCAGCCGCCGCGCGCGGTGATGCCCATTTCCTTGTGGTCGTAGCCGGCCGAGCCGCCTGATGCAAAGGCATCGCCGAGCCAGTAGCCGCGCTCGACGGCGATGGCATTGGCGGTGTTGGAGAAGCTGGCGGTGCCCTTGTCAGCGGCGACGACGAGATAGGGATCGTTGCCGTCCACGCGCACGGTGTCTTGGGGCGGCACCACATCATTGCCGACCAGATTGTCGGTGATATCGAGCAGGGCGCCGATGAAAATCTTGTAGCTGGCGACGCCCTCGGCGGCGAACGCCTCCCGGGCCATGCCCGCAACCAGGTGCTTGGGCACGAAGCCGCCTTTGGCGCCGACCGGCACGATGACGGCATTCTTGACCTGCTGCGCCTTGACCAGGCCCAGCACTTCGGTGCGGAAATCCTCGGGCCGATCCGACCAGCGGATGCCGCCGCGGGCGATGGCGCCGAAGCGCATGTGAATGCCCTCGACGCGCGGCGAATAGACAAAGATTTCGCGGAACGGGCGCGGGGCGACCATGGCGTCGACCTTGGCGCTGTCGAACTTGATCGAGAGGGCCGGTCGGGCGCTCCCCTCGGCGTCGCGCTGCCAGATATTGGTGCGCAGCGCGCTTTCCACGAGGTTGAGAAAGCGGCGGATGATGGTGTCTTCATCGAGCGACGCCATGGCTTCGAGGGCGGTATCGATCTCGGCGCGGGCGGCGTCGGCATCGCCGGTCTGGCCCGGATTGAGGCGGGCATCGAACAGGGCGATGAGCGCGGCGGCGGCGGATGACTGCGTCACCAGCACCTGAGCGATATAGCGCTGCGAGTAGGAAATGCCGATCTGGCGCAGGTAACGCGACAGGGCGCGGAGCAGGGCGGCATCGTGCCAGCCCAGGCCCGCGGTCAGCACCAGCGCGTTGAGGCCGTCGCTTTCGGCGCGGCCCTCCCAGACGGCGAGCAGACCGGTTTCGACGGCGGGGCCGAGCGCGGCCATGTCGAAGGTCTTGCCATCGGCACGGGCGAGCACGAGATCGTGGATGTAGCGCTCGGTGCCGTCGCGCGGGGTGAGCGTATAGGTGCGCTCGTCGATGACGCGGAAGCCAAAGGCCTCGAGCATGGGGACGCGATCGCTGAGCGGGATGGCGCTGCCGTGGTGGTAGAATTTGAGGCCGAGCGCGCCGTCGCCGCCGGTGCGGTTGTGCAGCTTGATGGCGATGCGGGCGCCATCGGCGAGGGTGCGCAGGATCGCGATGTCTTCGAGCGCCTCGGCGCTGCCGTGGCGGGACTGGTAGGCCTGCGAGAAGGCGTTGCGATAATCGCTGACCGTGGCCGGATCGGCGGCGGCGGCCACCAGCATGTCGCCAAATGTGGCGGTCAGTTCTTCGACACGCGTCTCAAGCTCGGCGCGGCTCGGGCGCGGCGTCGCCCCGGCCACACGGCCGATGATGACGTGCAGGCGCACTAGGTCGCCTTCGGGGAAATGCGGGTAATAGGCCGAAATGCGGCCGTCATATTGCTGGGCGAGGTATTGCGCGATGCGCGAGCGGGCGGCGCTGTCATAGCGGTCGCGCGGCACGAAGACGAGGATGGAGACGAAATTGTCGAAGCGGTCGATGCGCGGCAGCACGCGGACGCGGGGGCGATCGTAGAGCCCGGCAATGGCGGTGGTGAATTCGAGCAACTCGTCGGTGGTGACCTGGAACAGCTCGTCGCGCGGATAGCTGTCGAGGGCACTGAGCAGTGCGCGGCCGTCATGGCCCTGTGGATCGACGCCGGAGCGGCGCATCACTTCGCCCAGCTTGCGGCGGATGATCGGCACTTCGCTGTGCGGGGTCGCCATGGCTTGGGAGGTGAACAGGCCGACAATGCGGAGTTCGCCGGTGGCCTTGCCGTCGGCGCCGTAGAGTTTGACCCCGACATAATCGAGATGCTGGCGGCGATGGACGCGGGCGCGGATATTGGCCTTGGTGATCAGCAGCGGCTCGGCCGAGGCCATGAAATCGGCATGGGCGGGGGTGGATTCGACGAATTCGGCGCCACTGCGCAGCACTTTGAGCGCCGGGTCAGCCATGATGCCGAGGCCGGTTTCGGGCAGGGGCGCTAATTGCGCGCCATCAAGGCGATATTGGCGGGCGCCCAGGAAGGTGAAATTGTTCTCGGCCAGCCAGTCGAGGAACAGCACCGCCTCGTCGCGGGTCTTGGCCGGGGACGCGCTCAGTTCCTTGGCGGCGGCGCGAACGCGCTCCAGCATGTTCTGCCAATCGGCGACGGCGCGGCCGACATCGGCCATGGTGCCGTCCAGCTCGGCCTTCATCACGCCGAGATCGGCGACCTGATCGCTATGGATGTGCAGCACGCTGAGGGCCCGGCCATCGTGGTGGATGACCGGATGGGCGAACAGCCGGATCGTGCCGCCAACGGCGCGGACTGCCGCCAGTGCGCTATCGACGATGAACGGCATGTCCGGCGAGATGATATCGATCACCAGCGGCGCCGACGTGGTCTCCGGCGGCGTCAGGATGACGCTGCTGGCGGCACCGGTGTAGTTGGAGACATGAGCATAGGTGCGCCGCAGCACGGCCTCGAACCAATCGGGGGACAGCCCGGCCAGATCCTCGGCGGCGCTGGCAAGTGTGGCGGTCTTGAGAAACCGGGCGAAGTCCGGCTCAAGGGAGGACAGCGCCTCGGCGCGGCTCAGCACCGCATCGCGGACGGAATGGATAGTCGCCTGCACCGTGATTCTCCCCTTATCATTGCGACGAGTTTGGCGCAGTGACCGCCTGATGTCGCGTGACTTCGTGAGGTAGCCACTTCAGTCGATAGTCTGATGACAGGGCCGGCGCCGCGCCATCTGGAACCGGCCGCGATCCCGCTCGTTGCCAGTTTGGAAATGCCGTGCCGGCGGCAATTAGCCCACTGTTAAGATTTGAAATGAAATTGCGCCGGAATGGTCGAATTGGCCCTCGCGGCGATCATTTTCTGCGGCTGGAGCTGTTTTTGGCAAAGCATTTTCTGCGGAGGGGGATTTGGGGCAGGGGCTGCGCCTTGTAATACCCCACTGTTCAAGTAGTGTTTAGTCATCGGTTTATGGGGAGCTATAGATATGAAAAGCGCTACCAGAATATTCGCCTATGTCGCGCTGGCGGCATCGCTGTCGATGGGCTTTGCCGTCACGGCGCATGCCCAGGAACGCAGCATCATCAACGCCTCCTACGACCCCACCCGCGAGCTCTATGCCGCCTATAACGAGGCCTTCGTCAAGCATTGGCAGGAGCTCAAGGGCGAGACCATCACGGTTGAAGCCACCCATGGCGGCTCCGGCGCCCAGGCGCGTACCGTGATCGACGGCCTTGAAGCCGATGTCGTTACCCTGGCGCTGGAAAGCGACATCGACGCCATTGCCAATTCGCCCGGCGCGCTGATCAAGAAGGACTGGAAGGGCACATTCGAAAACAACAACGCGCCTTACACCTCCACAATCGTGTTCCTGGTCCGCAAGGGCAATCCCAAGGCCATCAAGGACTGGGGCGATCTGGTCAAGGACGGCGTCGAGGTGATCACGCCCAACCCCAAGACTTCTGGCGGCGCCCGCTGGAACCTGCTCGCAGCCTGGGCCTGGGCCAAGGCACAGCCGGGCGGCAGCGATGCCACGGCGCAGGAATTCGTCGCCAGTCTCTATAAGCACGTGCCCGTGCTCGATACCGGCGCGCGTGGTTCGACCACCACTTTCGTGCAGCGCGGCATCGGCGACGTGCTGCTGGCCTGGGAAAACGAAGCCTATCTGGCGCTCGACGAACTTGGCCCCGACGCCTTCGAAATCGTCAATCCGTCGCTCTCCATCCTGGCCGTGCCGCCGGTTGCCGTGGTCGATGTCAATGTCGACAAGAAGGGCACCCGCGATATCGCCGAGGAATATCTGAAGTATCTCTATTCGGCCGAAGGCCAGACCATCGCGGCCGCCAACTACTACCGTCCGTTCCATCCTGAACTGGCAAAGCCCGAGGATATTGCGCGCTTCCCGGACATCAAACTGTCCACCATCGAGGATTTCGGTGGATGGAAAGAAGCCCAGCCCAAATTCTTCGGCGATGGTGGTATATTCGACCAGATCTACACACCAGTCGCGGGCCAGTAGCATATGACATCAACCACCCCGACACGGGATGGTTGGCGATTGAAACAGCCGAGCGTCATACCGGGTTTCGGTTTGACGCTCGGCTTTACGCTCGCCTACTTCTCTCTGATTGTGTTCATCCCCATGGTCGCGCTCGGCATTCGCAGTGCCGGGCTCGGCTTTGACGGGTTCTGGAAGGCCGCGACCGATCCGCGAGTGCTTGGCGCCCTGCGGGTCAGCTTCGTCACGGCGCTGATCGCTGCCGGCGTCAATGTCATCTTCGGCACGCTGATCGCCTGGGTGCTGGTGCGCTATCGCTTTCCCGGCCGGCGCATTTTCGATGCGGTGGTCGACCTGCCGTTTGCGCTGCCCACGGCGGTCGCGGGCATTGCGCTGACCGCCATCTACGCACCCAACGGTATCGTGGGGCAGTGGTTTCCGTTCCGCATCGCCTACACGCCGATCGGCATCGTCATCGCCATGATCTTCATTGGCCTGCCGTTCGTGGTGCGCACCATCCAGCCCATTCTCGAAGAGGTCAGCCGCGAGGTCGAGGAAGCCAGCGCCACGCTCGGCGCGACGCGTTTCCAGACCATTACACGCGTCATCCTGCCAAGCCTGACCCCCGCCATCTTGACCGGGTTTGCGCTGGCCTTCGCCCGTGGCGTCGGTGAATACGGCTCGGTGATCTTCATCGCCGGCAATATCCCCTTCGTGTCGGAAATCGCCCCGCTGCTGATTTATATCCGGCTGCAAGAATTCAACTATGTCGGTGCCACGGTGATCGCCGCGGTGATGCTCATCATCTCGTTCGCGATGCTGTTCTTCATCAACCTGATCCAGGCCTGGAGCCGCAAGAGGTTTGGCTATGGCAACTAAGATCAGACATCTTCACCGCCATCACACCTCCCCGGTCAGCGAAAGCCGGACGGTCCAGGTGATCGCGATCTTCCTGTGCCTGCTGTTCATGGCGCTGTTCCTCATCCTGCCGCTCTGGTCGGTCTTCATCGAAGCCTTTGCCAAGGGCGTCGGGGCGTATTTTTCGGCCTTGGTCAACAAGGACGCCCAGAGCGCCATTCGCCTGACCCTGCTGGTGGCGGCGGTTGCGGTGCCGCTGAACGTCGTCTTCGGCGTCTGCGCCTCCTGGGCCATTGCCAAATTCGAGTTCAAGGGCAAGGCCTTCCTGATCACGCTGATCGACCTGCCGTTTTCGGTGTCGCCGGTGATTTCGGGCATGGTCTATGTCCTGCTGTTCGGAGCTGGCAGCTTCCTGGGCCCATGGCTCAAATCCTATGGCATCGAGGTGTTGTTCGCGCTGCCGGGCATTATCCTCGCCACCATCTTCGTCACCTTCCCCTTCGTCGCCCGCGAACTGATCCCGCTGATGCAGGACCAAGGCACCGGTGACGAGGAGGCGGCGCTGTCGCTCGGCGCCAACGGCTGGCAGACCTTCTGGCGCGTCACGGTGCCTAATATCCGCTGGGGCCTGCTCTATGGGGTGCTGCTGTGCAATGCCCGCGCCATGGGCGAGTTCGGCGCGGTGGCGGTGGTTTCCGGCAAAATCCGGGGCAAGACCACGACGATCCCGCTGCAGGTGGAAATCCTCTACAATGAGTATAATGGCGCCGCCGCCTTTGCTCTGGCGTCGCTCTTGGCCATGCTGGCCCTGTTGACACTGGTGCTGAAGTCGTTTCTGGAATGGCGCTTCGGCGATGAACTCGCGGCCACCGGCCGCCACTAGATGCACACGCGGCCACGGCCGCCACCAGACTTGGGACCAGTCTTTATATGCAAGTTCGCATTGCCAATGTGCGCAAGGAATTCGACCGATTTCCCGCGCTGCACGATGTCTCGCTCGATATCCATTCGGGCGAGCTGATCGCGTTGCTGGGGCCGTCCGGTTCCGGCAAGACCACGCTGCTGCGGCTGATCGCCGGCCTGGAGACGCCGACCGACGGCAAGGTGTTCTTCGGCGATATCGACGCCTCGGAAAAGACCGTACAGGAGCGCAATATCGGCTTCGTGTTCCAGCACTATGCGCTGTTCCGGCACATGACCATTCTGGAAAACGTGTCCTTTGGCCTGAGCGTGCGCCCGCGCGCCACGCGGCCGCCGTCCGGCGAAATCCGCGGCCGGGCCATGGAACTGCTCGATCTGGTGCAGCTTTCGGGGCTGGAGAAGCGCTATCCGAACCAGCTTTCGGGTGGTCAGCGGCAACGCGTGGCGCTGGCGCGGGCCCTGGCGATCGAGCCGGGCGTGCTGTTGCTTGACGAACCCTTCGGCGCGCTCGACGCCCAAGTGCGCCGCGAGCTGCGCAAATGGCTGCGTGAAATGCATGACCGGACGGGGCACACGACGGTGTTCGTCACCCATGATCAGGAAGAAGCGCTCGAACTGGCCGACCGGCTCTGCGTCATGAGCCAGGGCAAGATCGAGCAGGTTGGCTCGCCCGACACGGTCTATGACAATCCCACGTCGCCGTTCGTCTTCGGCTTTATCGGGGAATCCAGCGAGCTACCGGTGACGGTGGAGAATGGCGAACTGTGGTCCGGCGGTCGCGCCATCGGCGTGCCCGCGCCTGATAGCAAGACCGGCGAGGCCCGCCTGTTCTTTCGCCCGCATGATGTCGAACTGGTCGAGCACGAGGCATCGCTGGCGGGGGTGGTGACATCATCGCGCCGCGTCGGCGGCACGCGCCGGGTGGAACTCGAAATCGGTGGTGATGGCCACAAGGTCGAGATCGATTTGCCGTTCGATCATCCGGCTGGGGAGAAGACGCGATTGGCGTTTAGGCCCAAGCGCTGGCGGTTGTTTTAGCTCTCACTTCTCTCTTTGGGGGAGAGGTCGACCGTCTTCGGTCGGGTGAGGGGGCCTTTACTTGGCTCGGTGCTTGGGGAAGGCCCCCTCACCCGACGCTGCGCGCCGACCTCTCCCCCAAGGGAGAGGTGAAAAAGGCCGCCTGTCGGCCCGCTAGACGGCCCAAACCCCCCTTCTATACTTCCCGCGGCTTGATCCGCGGGCCTCTATCAACCCGGCACAAGCGGACAAAGGCCCGCGGATCAAGTCCGCGGGAAGACCGGTGGGTGGGATAATTCGTGTTCCCAGATTCTAGTGCAGCGTCACCGGCTCCACCACCGTCCCAGCCTTGCCCTTGTCCACCGGCTCGGGGCTGGCCCAGAACACCACGTAGAGCAGTTCTTCGCCGCCCTCGTCGGTGATCTCGATGGAGCGGGGCGCCTTGGGGTCGTCGCCTTCGCCCAGCGCGCGGCCGATGATGGCCTGGCCAAGTTCGGCGGCGTGGCGTTCGGCCGCGTCGAGGTCTTCGAGCTCGTCGCCCTTATCGTCGCGGACGACGCCGTCATCGGTGCGGTAGTGGAAATAGTATTTCGGCACGGTAAGCTTCCTGGGAGGAAGGGAAAGCCGCAACGCGAGGGATGGTTGCAACCGGGCCAGTGTGCTCGCCTCAAACCTGATCCGTCAATGTCCGATAGCGGTGGCGATGCCAGATCAGTGGCTCAAGCTGCGGCGAAATCTCGCTATGCACGATGGCGCCGGCGAACAGCACATGCGTGCCGGTCTCGATACTGCCGATCAATTCGCAATCCAGCGTGGCGACGGCGCCCATCAGCATCGGATTGCCCGACGGCCAATTGCCCCATTCGCCATAGGTGAAGCGATCATCGCCCAGCTTGCCCGCAAAGGCATCGCCGATCAGCTCCTGCCCCTGGGCCAGCATGGCCATGGAGAAGCCGCGCGACATCAGGATGAGATCAGCGAGGCGCGCGGTGATGTCGATGGAAACGAGGACTGAGGGCGGCGTGGCGCCCAGCGACAGGGCGGCGGTGACCGTCCTGCCAATGGTTTCGCGTGCATGGGTCGTGGTGATGACGCTGACGGTCGCCGCCATCGACCCCATGGTTTCGCGAAACTCGGCGAGGCGAACCGGCGGGTGGGCCGGTTCGCGCAGGCGCATTTCGGTCAGCGCGAAACCATCCTCGGGCAACACTTGTGCTTTAGGCCTTGAGGTTGGCTTCGGCGAATTCGTAATTGGCCAGCTTGTCGAGGAAGTTGGTCACGTAGTCGGGACGGCGATTGCGGAAATCGACGTAGTAGCTGTGCTCCCACACGTCGAGGCCGAGCAGCGGCTTGCCTTCGCCGGTGGCGAGGGGATTGGAGCCGTTCGGGGTCTTGGCAGTCTTGAGCTTGCCATCCGAGGCCAGCACCAGCCAGGCCCAGCCCGAACCGAACTGCGTGGTCGCGGCGGTCTTGAACGCGTCCTTGAACGCATCGACACTGCCGAAATCGGCGACGATCTTGGTTTCGAGCGAACCGCCCAGCTTGCCACCGGTGGGGCTCAGCGCGTTCCAGAAGTGGATGTGGTTCCAATGCTGGCCGGCATTGTTGAACACGGGCGCCAGATCAGCCTTGCCATTGGCGAAGGCGATGATTTCCTCGAGGCTCTTGCCCTGCAGGTCGGGGTTCTTTTCCACGAAGCCGTTGAGCGCGGTCACGTAAGCTTGGTGGTGCTTGTCGTGGTGCAGCTCAAGGGTTTCCTGGCTCATGCCTTTGTCGGCAAGGGCGGAATGCGCGTAGGTCAGGTTCGGAAGGGTGAAGGCCATGGTGGGCTCCTCTTTTCGTTACGCGGCGAATCTTGCAATTCCCCGCCGGGACGTATAATTCCAAGCCATGGCTTTGAAAACCATCGACACGCCTAAGTCAAGTCAGGGAATGCAAAACACCGCCTGGTCGCCACGCGATCCGGCGGAACGAATTCTCATGGCCCTGAAAATGCATGGCGCGCTGTCTTCGGCACGGCTTGGCGAGATGCTGGGCACGACCGGCGAAGCGGCGCGGCAGCAATTGGTCAAACTCGCCAAAGACGGTCTGGTTGCGGCGAGCGATCAGCCCGGTCCTGTCGGGCGGCCGCTGCAGATTTGGCGGCTGACGGCGCAGGCAGCGACGCGGTTTCCCGATACGCATGCGGCGCTGACGGTGCAGATGCTCGATATCGTGCGCAATACGCTGGGGGAGGGTGCGCTCGATGCCATCGTCGCCGCCCGCGAAACCCAGACGCTGGCCAGCTACGGCGCGGCGATGGAAGACCGCATTAGCCTGCGCGACAAGGTGGCGGCGCTTGCCGATATCCGCTCTGCCGAAGGCTATATGGCGGAATGGCGCGAGGAGCCGGACGGCACGCTAGTGCTGATGGAAAACCACTGCCCCATCTGCGCGGCCGCCGCTGTCTGCCAGGGCTTTTGTCGGGCGGAGCTGGAAGTGTTCCAGACCGTCCTGGGCGCCGAGGTGCGCCGCAATGAGCATATGCTCGCGGGCGCGCGCCGCTGTGCCTATACGATCACGCCGGGCAAGGACGACACGCATGAATGATCCCGTGCGTCCGCCTGTCGGCACGCGGCTGACCCGCACTGGCTGGGAGATTCCCGAGGCGCTGGACGAGCCCATGGTCCGCGCGGTGGTGGATAGTTTTTATGCCAAGGCGCGAAAAGACGATGTGATCGGCCCGGTGTTCAACCGCGTCATCGCCGAGGCGGACTGGCCCGAGCACATCGACAAGATTACCAGCTTCTGGTCGTCCATGCTGCTTGGCACCGGCACCTATGGCGGCCGGCCGATGCCCAAGCACATGGCGATCCCGGAGCTTTCCGACGCGCATTTCTCGCGCTGGCTGGCGCTGTTTCGCCAGACCGCGCTGGAGCTGTGCCCGCCCGATGTCGCCGAGCTGTTTATCGAGCGTTCAGAAAGGGTTGGCCAGAGTTTCAGACTCAATATTGCAGTGCGGCGCGGTGAGGATGTGACCCGCATGGGCCGGTTGCCGCGCGAATAGGCCACTTCGGCAAGAGCCCTCAAGCCACTGTCGTCCTTAAAGATTACCTTGCTGGACAGGATCACGCTGCCGTGTATTCTTTCCCGATCGCCGAGGCGAACGCGCCCGGCAACAAGGGAGGGTTTGTTTTGGATCGTCGCTCGTTTTTCACCAAGGCCGGTGTCGCCGGTGCCGGCGCAGTTGCCGCCACCACCTTCGCCGCGCCCGCCATTGCGCAGAGCCAGCCCAAGGTCTCGTGGCGCCTGGCGTCGTCGTTTCCGCCCAGCCTCGACACCATTTATGGGGGCGCCGAGACGCTTTCGAAATACCTCTCCGAAGCCACTGACGGCAATTTCACCATCGATGTGTTCGGTGCCGGCGAGCTGGTTCCGCCCCTTGAGGTGGCCGATGCCGTGGCGGCTGGCACGGTGGAAATGGCCCATAGCGTCGCCTATTATTTCTGGGGCAAGGACCCGACCTGGGCGCTGTTCGCCTCGGTGCCGTTCTCACTCAATGCCCGCGGCATGAACGCCTGGTACTATTATGGCGGCGGGCTGGAGCTCTCCAACGACTTCTTCGCGCAGCAGGGCATCGTCGCGTTCCCCTGCGGCAATACGGCAGCCCAGATGGGTGGCTGGTTCCGCAAGGAAATCAACACCGTGGCCGATCTTGAAGGCCTCAAATTCCGCGTTGGCGGCTTTGCCGGCTCCGTGTTGCAGAAGCTCGGGGTGATCCCCCAGCAATTGGCCGGTGGCGAGATCTATCAGGCGCTGGAAAAGGGCACGATCGACGCCGCCGAATGGGTTGGCCCCTATGACGACGAAAAGCTCGGCTTCCAGAAGGTCGCGCCCTATTATTACTATCCCGGCTGGTGGGAAGGCGGCCCGACCGTGCACGCCATGATCAACAAGGCCAAATGGGACGAGCTGACCCCCGCCTATCAGTCCCTGTTCAAGACCGCCTCGCAGGCGGTCAGCGCCGACATGCTGGCCAAATACGACTTCGTCAACCCGACCGCGATCAAGAAACTGGTCGGCGCCGGCGCGCAATTGCGTCCGTTCAGCCAGGACATCATGGAAGCCAGCTTCAAGGCGGCCAACGAGGTCTATGCCGAAATGTCCGGCAGCAATCCCGGCTTCAAGAAAGTCTGGGACTCCATCACCGCGTTCCGCAAGGACCACTATTTGTGGGAACAGATCGCGGAGTACAATTATGATCAGTTCATGATGACCCAGCAGCGGGCGGGGACGCTTTAGGGTTCAGGTGGATTGAGGAATTCGGGCCAGTGTGAACAGCGCCGGGCTTCTTCATTTGGCAGGATAGCTCCTCCCCACCATTCTTCCCGCGGGCTTGACCCGCGGGCCATTGGCCGCTTGTGCCATGCCGACGGAGGCCCGCGGATCAAGTCCGCGGGAAGTGCGGTGAATGGGGAGCGAATAGGCGCTAGTTAAAACTCGGCGGCGCGCTCATGTCGAACTTGGGCGGTGGCGTGGTCCCCTCACCTTGTTGGGGCAGAGTGATGTGGATCGTATCCAGATCTACCGCCGGACCATCATTGAGAAACGCTGTCACGAGCCCCGGCCAGACGATCAAAATCGCCACCAGGATCAGTTGCAGCACCAGCCACGGTATCGCCCCGAGATAGATATCGCGGGTCTTGACCGTCTCTCTCGGGGCGATGCTGCGCAGGTAGAACAGCGCGAAGCCGAAGGGCGGGTGCATGAAGCTGGTCTGCATATTGGCGCAGATCATCACGCCGAACCAGACGAGGTTGATGCCGAGCGCCTCGGCCACCGGCGCCACCAGCGGGATGACGATGAAGGCGATCTCGAAGAAATCGAGGAAGAACGCCAGAACGAAGACGAAGAGGTTGACCACGACCAGGAAGCCGATCACGCCGCCGGGCAGGTTGGCCAACATGGCCTCGATCCAGTGGCCGCCGCCGACGCCTTGGAACACGAGGCTGAACACTCGCGAACCGAGCAGGATGAACACCACCATTGCGGTCAGCCGCATGGTGGATTGCATGCCCGACCAAACCAGCTTCCAGCTCATCTTGCCGTTCATCCAGGCCAGCAGCATCGAGCCGGCCACGCCCATGGCGCCGGCTTCGGTGGGTGTCGCCAGCCCGAGGAAGATCGTACCCAGCACGATGAAGATCAGCGCCAACGACGGAATGATGCCGCGCGCTACCTTCTTGGCCAAAGCCCAGCCGTGCAGCGTGCGCGCTTCGGGCGGCAAAGCCGGAACATCCTGCGGGCGGATGATCGACAGCAGCAGCACCCAGCCGGCAAACAGCAGCACTTGCACGATCGAAGCCCCGGTGGCCCCGATATACATTTCGCCCGGCGACACCTGCAATTGCGCGGCCAGCACGATCAGCACCAGCGAGGGCGGGATCAGTTGCGTGATGGTGCCCGAGGCGGCAATGACGCCGGTAGCGTGGCGGACATTATAGCCGTAACGGGCCATGATCGGCAGCGAGATCAGCCCCATGGCGATGACCGAGGCGGCTACCGTCCCGGTAATGGCGCCCAGCACCGCGCCCACCAGGATCACCGCATAGCTGAGCCCGCCGCGCACCCCGCCGAACAATTGTCCGAACCCCTCGAGCAGATCTTCGGCCAGCCCTGATTTTTCCAGGATCACGCCCATGAAGGTGAAAAACGGAATGGCCAGCAGCAGCTCGTTGGAGAGCACGCCGAACAATTGGTATGTCAGGTTGCCGAGGAAGTTGGGCGCGATCAGGCCGAGTTCGATCGCGCCCAGCCCGAAGAACAGGCCGACGGCGGCGAGCGCGAAGGCGGCGGGGTAGCCGGTGACCATAAACAGCACGAGGCCGCCGAACATGAGCGGCGCCATATTGGCGCGGATGAAATCGATCATTGCAGCGGCTTCTCGTAGGCGAATTCGCGCACATAATCTGTGGTCAACGCCATGATGCATTTGATGATTTCGGATATGCCCTGCAGGCCGAGCACCGCAAAGCCCAATGGGATCATCAGCTTGGCCGGCCAGCGGATCAACCCGCCGGCGTTCAGCGAGCCCTCATGGGTGACGTAGGACTGCACGAACCACGGCCAGGTGAAATAGATCATCAGCACGCAGAGCGGCATCAGGAAGAACAGCCCGCCCAGCAGGTCTATCCAGGTGCGCGCCCTCTCGCTGATGGCGCCATAGATCAGGTCGACCCGGACATGCTCGTTCATCTTGAGCGCCCAGGCGCCGCCCAGCATCACCATGGCGGCGAACATGTACCAGACGGACTCTGAAAGCGTGTTGGAATTGGTGCTGTAGAGCTTGAGTAGCCAGCCAAACACACCGCCCCCATAGGTGCGCTCGAACCACAGCATGGCGCCGGTGGAATAGCGGAACAGCGCATTGATGGCGCTGACCGCCGCCGAGAGCAGCACCATCCAGATCGCCACCAGCCCGACCAGGCGGCTGATTTCGTCGATGATGCGGGTAATGCGCAGGGCGAATGCCACGCGATCGTCCTCCCTGATCTCCCTTGGGGTCTATCGCCCCTTGCGGGCAGACTGCCATGGCTGGGGAGAAATGCAAACCGCGATGGCGGATTGTGAACGGCTAAGTGGTCGAGGGCACGTCGATTTCAAACACCGCTTCGCCGTCGCTTTGAGGCGATTGTCAGTCGGCTGAACAGATCACTTCGCCATCGATCTCGACCGGGCCGTCGCGATAGAGGCTGACGTGATAACGGCCGGGGAAGAAGCCGTCTTGTTCCGCATCGGCCTGCGTGGTGATCAGCAATTCGGACGACGAAAAGGCGCCGCTATTGTCTTCGGTATAAAAGCGCAGGTTCAGCACGTTCTCGTCGTACCAATATTGCGTCAGCATCGCATCGGTGAAGACCACGACCGGCTGATCCGCCGCCGGCCCATCAAGGCCCGCCCGCAGTTCGGTGCGCAATTGCAGCAGCGGATCGCCCGAACCATGCGGCACCACGCCCATGATGTCGAAGGCGACATGCTGATCTTGGACGCTGCAGGATAGAGTTCCCGTGGCGGCCGCAGGCAGGATACCGGCCAGCAGCATGACAGCGCTCAAAGCGATAGGGGGCAGATACATGGCGAGGGCCTTCGGTGATGATATCTTGAGCGCCCCTATAATGGGCTCAGGTTGAACCGCCGACACGCCGCTCATTCAGCCTGGGTTCACCCGCAGAGGGCGATGACGAGGACAGTCCCGCCGCACCAGTTTTCGAATAGAGCATTCATGCCCAAGCGTTCTGCCTCCGTCACCGCGCTGCTCGCCGCCATGCTGGTGCTGGCAACAAGCCTTCCCGCTTTCGCCGCCAGCAATATCTGCGACTTCAAGGCGTATGCCGATGGCAGCGACCCGGCCGGTACCAATGTGCGCAGTGGACCCGGTACCGATCACGGCATCATCGGCGTGCTCAAGGCCTATGGCGAAGCAGGCTATGAATGGACCCCGGGGTTCCAAGTTACCAAGTTCGAGAATGGCTGGTTCCAGATCGGCGATGCGCTTGTTGGCCAGTATGGCGACGGCCTGGAGGAAACGGTGTTTAAGGGTCCCGGTTGGGTTTCGGCCAAGCTCGTGGATTTTGACATTCAGGACTGGCGGCTGCGCGACGCACCATCAATTGATGCCCAGGTGACGCTGGAGATGAACTCCGGCACGCCGTGGAGCCTGGATGATGTGCACATCGCCACGGTTCATGCCTGCGAAGGCCGATTTCTTGAGGTGACGCTGGCCAATCCAGCCGGCCAGACCAAGCGTGGCTGGATCACCGACCTCTGCGGAAATCAGGTGACCACATGTTCATGAGGTCCGTCGCCCTTGCTGCCGTAATCATCGGCTTCGCAGCCGCCCCCGCTTTCGCCGCGGCCGTGACTTACGCGGGAACGCGCGGCGACCAGAACATCATCCTCGAACTCACCGAGCCCGAGGATGGTCCAGTGCTCGGCCGCTATACACAGCTATCCGACGGCGCGGACGTGCCGCTGCATTTCGTTGCATTGGGCAAGGACGGGTTTGAGCTGGCCGAGGAAAAGCGGTGTACGCCCCAAATCTGCGTGGTGCCGGAGGACGGCGACTACAGCGCCGCGCCGCTGGGGGCGCACTGGATTCTCCATTATGCGGCCGACCGCTCGACGCTGACCGGCTTCTGGCATGCCGAACCGCCCGGCGCCGCCGTGGTCGCGGTGACGCTGAAGCGCGTCGGCCAGCGGGTCTACGACCGCGAGGACGGCTTCTCCTACGATTATTTCCTTTGGAACGACTATGATGGCGCCCCGATCACGCCCGAAACCACACCCTACGATTATGCCAAGATGCAGGTGGCGCTGACTGAAGGTCCGCTCCAGACCATGAACGGCGCGACCTATCGCGACGTGGTCGATCCGCGCACCAAGTTCACCTTTCCCCGCGTCGTGTCGCTGCCGGGCGGTGGCGATATCGCTCCGGTCAACACCATGCTTGACCAGCAGCGTTGGGCCACCAGTTTCGTCGGCCTGCAATGCCTGGGCCAGGACTATCTCAGCGGTGGCTGGGATACCCGGCGCGTCGGCAATGGCTATAGCCCGCTGGGCGACGTCGACCAGGAAGGCATTTCGGTCGACTATATCAGCGACACCGTCATGAGCATCAGCCAGGGCGGTAGCCTCTATTGCGGCGGCGCCTCGCCCCACAATCACATCGATTATTACACCTACGATGTCCGTGCCGGTGGCGCGCTGGATCTGAGCCGGATTTTAAAGGACTGGGACGCAGCCAGCAACGATCCGACCCAGGCATTGGCGGATTGGGTCATTGCGGCCTATCCGAAGACATCTGATTATGATGCCGATTATGCGGCCGAATGCGAGATCAACGAGAACATCGCCAAGCATCTCGATATCAGCTTTGCCTCGGACGACACCGCTGTGTTCCTGATCGGCGGCATCGACCAGGCCGCCTGCATGGGCGCCATCGTCACCATGCCGCTCGCCCAGATCAGGGACCTGCTGACCGATACGGCGTCCGACTATTTTCCGTCGCTGAACGCCTGAGGAACGAGCCGAACCGTGCGGCATTGCGCATTGAGGAGAACACCGCCAGGCTTGTGAGATTGATTTCAGCACGCATTAAATCCCTGTATTTTTGTAGGAATTTGCCGATGACACTGGGTTTTGTTGGGACAGGTACGATCACCGCTGCAATCGTGCGGGGACTGCGGCGGGACGGGGACGATCGGCCGATCGTGCTGTCGCCGCGCAATGCGGAACTGGCTGCCGCGCTGGCTGCCGGCTTTCCCAATGTGCAGATCGCCGCCTCCAACCAGGATGTGCTTGACCAATGCGATACAGTGTTCATCGCCGTCACGCCGCAGGTCGTCGCCGAGGTGATGGCGGACTTGCGCTTCGAGCCGCGTCACCGCGTCATCAGCCTCGTTGCCACCGTTTCGATGCGCCGCCTGTCGGAATTGGTTGAACCGGCCGGGCGATTGCGCCGCGCAGTGCCGCTGCCCTTCGTCGCCAGTGGGCTGGGGGGCACTTTGCTTTACCCGGCGGACCCGGAGATCGAAGCGCTGTTCGACCGGCTTGGCCGCGCCATCACGCTGGCCAGCGAGGACGATATCGATGTGCTGACCATCGCCAGCGCCACCATGAGCGCCCACTTCGCCATCATGGCCAATATCGACAGCTGGTTGGTGGCAAAGGGCATTCCGCCGGAACAATCGCGGGCCTACCTGACCCAGCTTGGGGTGGGGCTCGCCGCCGCGGCCGCAGCCAATCCCGAAGTGGGCTATGCTCAACTGGTGCGCGACTACGCCACGCCGGGAGGGCTCAACGAGCAGCTACGCCGGCATCTGGATGAAACCGGCGCGCAGCAGAGCTACACCGAGGGGCTGGACGGGCTGTTTGCCCGCGTCAAAGGCCGATGAGGCGAATTAGACGATAGGCTGGTGACTACGCCGTTGATTTTCTGCGTAATCCAAATAATATCTCACCCAATAGACTGGTAATGGCCAGCAGGGCGGAGACGGTTCAATGGCATCTTTGGATTTGCGCAATATCGAAAAGGGCTACGGCACCGTTTCGGTTATCAAGGGCATCGACCTGCATGTCGACGAGGGCGAATTCGTCGCCTTGGTTGGCCCCTCGGGCTGCGGCAAGTCCACCATTCTGCGCATGATCGCCGGGCTTGAAGACATCACCGGCGGCGAGATTGCTATCGGCGATCAGGTCGTCAACGACCTCACCCCGCGCGAGCGCAATATCGCCATGGTGTTCCAGTCCTACGCGCTTTATCCGCACATGACCGTGTCGCGCAATATGAGCTTCAATCTCGAGCTTTCCGGCAAGCCCAAGGCCGAAATCGCCAAGCGCGTCGCCAACGCCGCTCGCATGCTGGAACTGGAACCGCTGCTCGACCGCAAACCCAGCCAGCTCTCGGGCGGCCAGCGCCAGCGCGTCGCCATGGGCCGCGCCATCGTGCGCGATCCCTCCGTGTTCCTGTTCGACGAGCCGCTGTCCAACCTCGATGCCAAGCTGCGCGTGCAGATGCGCGGCGAAATCAAGGCGCTGCACAAGAAGGTCGGCGTGACCTCGATTTACGTCACCCACGACCAGGTCGAGGCCATGACCCTGGCCGACCGTGTCGTGGTGCTCGATAAGGGCGTGATCCAGCAATCGGGCACGCCGATGGAGCTGTATCGACACCCGGCTAATGTGTTTGTCGCCGGCTTTATCGGCTCGCCGTCGATGAACTTCCTCGATGCCAGCATCGTCGGTCCGGGTCAGGCGAAAACACCCGAAGGGGTTGTGTTCGATTTCGTACCGGGCGGGGCGGTGTCAGCGGGGCAGGCGGTCATCATCGGCCTGCGGCCCGAGCATTTGCTGCTGGATGGTCCGGGCACGGTGATCGAGGGCGATGTCGACTATGTCGAGCCCACCGGTGGGCAGACTTTTGTGAATTTGCAGATCGGGGGCCGTGCGATCACCGTAGTGGTCAGCGGCGCCGTGGACGTAGACGCCGGCAGCCGCCTGAGCGTCCGCGCCGGCCGCGAACAGGTGCATGTGTTTGATGCGGCGAGCGGTATGCGGGTCAGCGCTTAAAGCCGCGGCAGGCAGCGCTACGGCACTGCCTTCGCTTCTTCCCCTCCCTTTCTTCCCGCGGACTTGATCCGCGGGCCGTTCACAACACGGCATGCGCTTTGGGAGGCCCGCGGATCAAGTCTGCGGGAAGGACCGTGGTTGGGGCATCGATGCCGCTCACTCGACGAGTCGTCGACGGCAGCAACGTTTCCGAACCCACGGTGTCATTCCGGCGCAGGCCGGAACTATCCAAGATATTTTAGTAGCCGCGAGGTCGCCGAACGAAAGCTCGCGCGTAGTCCTACACCTCGGGATGGGCCCCGGCCTGCGCCGGGGTGACACCGAGATTGGGGCGGCTCTCAAGCCTACTTCACCGCCCCCGCCGTCAGCCCCGCGATGATGTGCTTCTGCGCGGCGAAGAACACGATCACGGTGGGCAGGATCGTCAGCGTGATAAACGCCAGGATCAACTGCCAGTCCGTCGCGAACTCGCCCTTGTAGACCATGATGCCCAGCGGCCAGGGATACTTGCTTTCCGAGTTCAGCATGATCAGCGGCAGGATATAGCTGTTCCAGCTCCCCACGAACGAGATGATCCCAACCGTGGCGATGATTGGTCGGCTCAGCGGCAGCGAAATGTGCCAGAAAAACCGGAAATAGCCCGCGCCATCGACAAACGCCGCGTCGAACAATTCGGTGGGCAGGTTGCGGAAATAGTTGCGGAACAGCAAAATGCTCATGCCCAGCCCGAACGCCACCTGCGGCAGCACCACGCCCCAATAGGTATCGAGCAGGCCAAGGTCGCGGATGCGGATGAACAGCGGCAGGATGGCGGTGGCGGCGGGGAACATCAGCCCCACCAGGAAGTAGTTCAGTAAAAAGTCCGAGCCGAAGAATTTCACATGCGCGAAGGTGAAGGCCGCCATGGCTGCCAACATCAGCGTCAGGAAAACGGTCAGCGCTGCGATCAGCAGCGAATTGCCCATTTGCAGCCAGTAGCGCTGACTGAACAGGATGTCGCCATAGTTGGACCAGATCCATTCCTTCGGGATGCCAAAGGCATTGCCGCGCAGGTCGCCGATAGTGCGGAAGCCACCAAAGGCCGTGGTGAGCAGGGGCACGACGACGATTGCCGCGACGACGATCAGGCAGGCGTAGAGATAGGATTGCGTCTTGGCATTGAGCCGGCGGCCGCCAGTGGGGGCGGTCGCGGCGTCGATCGGTTGTGCGGTCAGCTCAGTCATTTTTCATGAAAACCCGCTTGTAGCTGAACGCCAGGGTGACGCAGATGATGAACAGGATCACGCCCACGGCCGAGCCGAAGCCGACCTGCATGCGCATCACGCCGAACGAGAACAGGAAGGTCACCAGCGTCTGCGTGGAGTTGGACGGACCGCCGCCGGTGAGCGGCATGATCATGTCGAACAATTGCAGCGAGCCGACCACGGCAAAGAAGATCGACAGCCGAACCGTCGAGCCGAGCAGGGGCAGGGTGACGCGATGGAATTTCTGCCAGCCGGTGGCGCCATCGATATCGGCAGCCTCCAGCACGCTCTTGTCGAGCGACTGCAGCCCGGCGATAAACAGCATCATGTGGAAGCCGAAATACTTCCAGACGATGACGGCGAGCACCGCGTAAAACGCCACCTGCTTGTCGGCCAGCCAGAAGGGCGGCGTTTGCCCGAAGGCGCGCGCGATATTGGCCACGAGGCCGAATTCGCCATCATAGACGAAGCGCCAGATCAGGCCCGCGGCCACGTCGGCGAGCACATAGGGCAGGAAAAAGATCAGGCGGAAAAACGTCGCGCCCTTGATGTTTCTGGTGACCATGGTGGCCAGCCACATGGCCAGCGGCACCTGGATACAGATCGAAATCAGGATGATCAGGCCGTTATTGACCAGCGCGTTGCGGAACGCACTCTGCTTGAACACCAGCTCGTAATTCTTCCAGCCGATCCACTGGGTCGGCAGGCCATAGCCGTTCCAGTTGAAGAAGGAATACCATGCGGCTTCCCCCATCGGCAGGATGACGAAGACGGTGAACAGCAATAGCGCCGGCGGCAGGAACAGCACCAGCACCGGCCATTTGCCGCGCATCTGCGAACGCCGGCGGCGGCTAAGCCCGAGAAAGCTGAAGGGACGCGCTGACACGCCGCTCGCGGTAGTGATCTGGCTCATTGCGGCCGGTCGCTCCTGCATAAAACGAAAAACCCGCCGCGCCATCCGAAGACGGCGCGGCGGTGTTCGGGATTACATTTCCATCGAGAATGCGTCTTGGATCTGCTGCAGGGCATCCTCGGGCGAGACTTCGCCCGAGACGATGCCAACGGACATGTCGTTGACGACGCGGCCGACATTGGGGCCCAGGTCCTGGTCCAGGAAGTTCTGATGCCAGGTGGCCTTGGCCATCTGCGCTGCGCTATCGGCCAGCGCCGCATCCTTGACGCCGACATCCGCACCCAGCGTGGTGGGAAGTGTGCCGTTCTTCTCGGCCATCATGCTCATGTTATCCACGTTCGTGAAGAACTTGAGGAAGTCCTCGGTTTCCGGCGGCGCCGCTGTGGACACAACCCAGCCATTGAGGCCGCCGAAGTCGTCGGTGATCACTCCGGCGCCTCCCTCAACGAGGGGGAAGGCAAATCGACCGAGATTTTCGGGTGGCTGGCCCTTGCCATCGGTCGCGGCGTTAGCCTGGGTCTGGGGGGTGGGGGTATCCTGGAAACCCAACAGGATTGCCGCGCGGCCATCAGCGAACACGGCCTGCGTATCGTTCCAGTTGGCGCCAAGATAACCGTCCTGGAAGGGTTCCATTTTGCCCAGGTCCGCCATCAACTGGCTGGCCTTGAGAAAAGCCTCGCCCTGGAAACCTTCGCCACCCTTCGCCGCGTCGAACCCGGCTTTGCCGGCCTCGCGCATAGCGAGGTAGCTCCAATAGAAGTGGAGCGGCCACTTGTCGCCACCACCACCGGCAATCGGCGTGATGCCAGCATCCTTGAGCTTCTGAACGGCGGCCGTGAAATCGGCCCAGGTTGCGATCGTGGTCGCGTCGATCCCGGCTTTTTCGAACAGGGCTTTGCTGTAGAAGAACGACACCAAGCCCGACTGGAACGGCGCAGCATAGACCTTGCCGTCGACCGAGAGGCCATCCACCGCAGCCGGCGAGATGGAATTGCGCCAAGCGCCGCCATCGGCATCCATCGCGGCGGTTATATCGCGAATCTTACCGGTTTCGGACTGCTCCTTCAGCACGCCGCCGCCCCAGGTGTAAAAGATCGACGGCGCATCGTCCGACTGCAGCAGCGTCGGCAGCTTGGCCTTGAAGGCCTCGTTTTCGAGGAACTGGAACTCGATCTTGACGTCCGGATGGCTGGCTTCATAGGCTGCCGCAATATCCTGCCAGGTCTTGAGGCGTTCGGGGTTCTGCTCCAGATGCATCCACTTGATGGTGCTTTCCGCATAGGATGCGGACACACCGGCGGTCAGTGCGATCGCACTCAGCGCGACCATAAACGTACGCCGCGTGGCGCGGCCAAAATGCAATTTCATGGTAATCCTCCCGCATGGACATATTTGTCCTTGATGCGCATTAAATAGGGCGCGGCTTTGTCGATCTGTCAAGGCCCCGCTCGAAACGGTGCGGCATCTGCCGACGAAATTGCCGGATATTGGGCGTTTTGCTCTTGCGTCCCGGCCAAACCCACGGCTACAACCACCGCACTTAATTCGCGTCGCGTTGTAATTGCGGCTGCGAGGGGACGAACCGAGTTATTGCCGCCCGATGAAGACCGCCGACCCCGAATTGATGCGGGCGATCAACCGCTTCCACGTTCTCGATACCATTCGGCGGTTCGGGGCGATTTCGCGCGTCGAGATCGGCGAGCGCACCGTGCTTTCGGCCACCACCGTCTCCGCCATCACCGCCTCGCTGCTCGATGATGGGTTGATTTCCACCCGCCACGAGGGTGACCTGCGCAATAGCGGCAATCGCGGCCGGCCGCGTGTCATGCTGACGCTCAACCCCGAAGCGGCCCGGGTCGTCGGCGCCAAGATCGCCTCCAACCGGCTGGTGTTCTGCGTCACCAATTTCCAGGGCGACGTATTGGCCAGCCTGACTTTGCCGGTGCGTGTGGATCGCTTGCCGGTCGAGGTCATTGCCGATCTGGTCGAGGATGGCGTGCGCCGCTGCGTCATGGACGCGGGTCTGGCGCTCAACGAAATCAAGACCGTAGCTCTGTCGCTGCCGGGCATTATCGAACATGGCACCGGGCGCGTGCGCTCAAGCGCCATATTCCGCGATCCCAACGTGTCGCTCAAGGAAGCCATCCACAAACGGCTCGATATCGACACCATCGTCGAAAGCGACGCCAACGCCATCACCATGGCCGAGCACTGGTTCGGCCGCGGCCGCGACTGCGACGATTTCGTACTGGTGGCCATCGAGGAGAGCCTCGGCCTCGGCGTGCTGCATGGCGGCCAACTGTTCCGCGGCGCCCGCGAACTCAGCCTGACGCTGGGCGACATGATCATGGGCTCGGACCCCGAACACGCCATCAAACTCTCCGAACTCGCCAGTGAGCGCGCCATTCTCGATGGCGACCACGGCGACTCGCGGGTCCGCGACGCCATTCGGCTGGGGCAGGGTATGGGGCGCGTGCGTGGCCTGATCGAAGAGGGCGATAACGAATTGCGCATCGCGGCGGCCCGGGCCGGCTCGGCTTTGGGTATCGCCATCGCCAACCTCGTCGCACTGTTCGCGCCGCCACGCGTGATCCTCGTCGGCTCAACTTTAGCGCTCGGCGATTACCTGCTGGATTCGCTGCGGATCGCCTTCGCCAAGGCTATTCCCGAACCACTCAAGAACGTCGCCCAGATCGTCATCGACGAGGTCAGCGACGAGCTGTGGGCGCGCGGCGCGGCAGCGGTGGCGCTGGGCGAACTTTATGGCTCGCCCTGGGGCACAACCGGCCCGGCGCGGCGCAGCACTGCAATCGAATTCTCAGAAAAATAAGTGGGGAGATCACTCATGGATAAAGTTGGTATCGGCATTATCGGCCTGGGCAATATTTCGGCGGCCTACCTCAAGGCCAGCAAGGATTTCCCCATTCTCGATATCCGCGCCGTCGCGGACATGAACCCGGCGGCCGCCAAGGCGCGGGCCGACGAATTCGGCCTCAAGGCGGTTGGTCTCGACGATATCTTCACCGATCCGTCGATCGATATCATTCTCAACCTGACCATCCCCAATGCGCATGTCGATGTTGGCCTGCGCGCCATCGCGGCCGGCAAGCACGTCTATTCGGAAAAGCCGCTCGGCGTGGTGTTCTCCGAGGGCCAGAAATTGCTCGCCGCCGCCAAGGCCAAGGGCCTGCGCGTCGGTTCGGCGCCAGACACCTTCCTCGGCGGCGCCCACCAGACCTCGCGCCGCATCGTCGATGAAGGCACGCTGGGCCAGCCGGTCGGCGGCACCGCCTATTTCATGTGCCCCGGCCATGAGCGTTGGCACCCCAACCCGGCGTTTTACTACGAAGCCGGTGGGGGCCCGATGCTTGACATGGGTCCCTATTACATCACCGATCTGGTGAACCTGCTCGGCCCCGTCGCCAAGGTCTCGGGCTTTGGCACCATGGTGCGTCCGACCCGCACCATCACCTCCAAGGAACGCAACGGCGAGGTCATCCCCTCCCATGTGCCAACCCATGTTTCGGGCACGCTCGTGTTCGTCAACGGCGCCGTGGTACAGGTGACGATGAGCTTCGACGTCGCCGCCCACAAGCATGTGCCGCTGGAAATCTACGGCACCGAAGGCACGCTGATCGTGCCCGATCCCAACCATTTCGGCGGCCAGATCGAGCTGCTGAAAAAGGGCGGCGAATGGGCCAATGTCGACACCGACATGCCCTATGCGGGCGAGGGCAATTACCGCTCGATCGGGCTGGCCGACATGGCGCACGCCATCGTCTCCAATCGCCCGCACCGGGCCAGTGGAGACTTGGCGCTGCACGTGCTCGAAGTGATGGAAGCGTTCGAGACCTCGTCGCAATCGGGCCGGGTCGTCGACATCACCACGCCGGTCACCCGCCCGGCGCCGCTATCGGAATCGCTGGTCAACGGCCGGCTGGGCTAAGAATATTCTGAGGAGAAGACTATGCGCGAAGCACTGATCGTCTGGGGTGGCTGGAGCGGGCATGAGCCCGAACAATGCGCCGCCATCATCAAGTCCATGCTCGAAGAAGACGGCTTCAAGGTCTATGTGGAAAACACCACCGAGGCTTTTGCCGATCCCTCGATCAAGGACTTGAGCCTGATCGTGCCGATCTTCACCATGAGCAAGATCGAGAAGGAGGAGGTGTCCAACCTCGTCGCCGCGGTGCAGGGCGGGGTGGGTCTCGCCGGCTATCACGGCGGCATGGGCGATGCCTTCCGCGACGCTGTTGATTATCAGTTCATGGTTGGCGGCCAGTGGGTGGCTCACCCCGGCAACATCATCGACTACCGCGTCGATGTCACCCGCTCGGACGACCCGGTCATGGCCGGCATCGAGAGCTTCGCCTATCATTCCGAGCAGTACTATATGCATGTCGACCCCTCCAACGAGGTGCTGGCGACCACGACCTTCAATGGCGATCACGCCTATTGGATCAACGGCGTCACCATGCCGGTGGTGTGGAAGCGCAAGCATGGCGAGGGCCGCGTGTTCTATTCCTCGCTCGGCCACGTCTCTAGCGAATTCAAGGTGCCGCAGATGAACACGATTCTGCGTCGCGGCATGAACTGGGCAGCTCGGTAGAACAATCGTCGAGGGCCCTTCACCTCTCCCTTGGGGAGAGGTCGACCCGCTTGGGTCGGGTGAGGGGGCCTTTACTGGGTGAGGTACCTGGGGAAGGCCCCCTCACCCGGATCGCTTCGCTCTCCGACCTCTCCCCCGAAGGGAGAGGTGCTTCGCCAAAAAACCGGTTCCCTCCCCCTTGTGGGCAGCGCTAGGGTGGGGCTCTGAAGCCGCCCCGCGAGCCCAAATCCCCATGCCCTTCCAAGCCCTCCTCACCGAAAAATCCGATACCGGCGCCATCACCTCCAGCGTCCAGACGCTGGACGAATTTCGCCTGCCGGACGGCAATGTGACGATCTCGGTCGACTGGTCCGGTCTCAACTACAAAGACGGACTGGCGCTGACCGGCGGTGGGGGCATCGTTCGCGCTTACCCCCACGTCGGCGGTATCGACGCCTCGGGCACCGTGCTCGACAGCGCTGACCCCCGTTATGCCCGCGGCGACCAGGTCATCCTCACCGGTTGGCGCGTCGGGGAAACCCGCTGGGGCGGCTATGCGCAAAAATTGCGGCTTGAGTCCGACTGGCTGGTGCCGCTGCCCAAGGGCATGTCCACCCGCACCGCCATGGTGCTGGGCACTGCAGGGTTCACCGCCATGCGCGCCATCGAGCGGCTCGAGGCCAGTGGTCTCACCCCCGGCGATGGCGAAGTGCTGGTGACCGGGGCAGGGGGCGGCACCGGTTCGATCGCAGTGCACCTCCTCGGCAAGCTCGGCTATCAGGTCGTCGCGGTCTCCGGCCGCCCGCACCTGGCGGAGGGCCTGCGGCAGCTCGGCGCGACCACGGTCGTTGGCCGCGACGACGTGATGGGCACGCCGGACAAGCCGCTCGAAAGCGCGCGCTGGGCGGGTGTGGTCGATACGGTCGGCGGCGCCATGCTGGGCAAAGTGCTCAAGCAGGTCAAAACCCACGGCGCCGTTGCTGCCTTTGGCAATGCCGGTGGCATTGAGCTCAACACCACGGTGCTCCCCTTCATCCTGCGGGGCGTCGCGCTGCTCGGCATCGATAGCGTCATGCAACCCTATGCCACGCGCGTCCCGGCTTGGGCCCGTCTCGCCGCGCTCTTCGACCCCACAGCTTTCGAACCCTTCGTCCACGAAATTGGCTTGGCCGAATTGCCCCAGGCCGCGCGCAATATCCTGGCGGGACAGGTGCAGGGGCGGACCTTGGTAAAGCCCTGATGCGCCGGTGCGCCGCAATGTCTATATTCTACTAAAAACATAGACATTGTCGTTTTGTAGATTTCAATTCTAGTGGTCCTCCCCTCTGGGCAAGAGATTTGTCCCAGTCGCGGAGCATTCGCAAAGCGTGCTCTCGCGCGAGACGGGCCCGACGTGGTCGTATTGCCATGTCGCCGCTATGCCTGTTCGAAGGGAAGAAAACTCTATGTCCGTGCTTGATCTGGCTGCCCTGACGCCCTCTTTTGATCCCGGTCTGCTGTCCTCAGTCGACAGCGACAGTTTCAAGGATTCGATGCGCCATCTGGCCGGGGCCGTCAGCGTCATTACGGTGGGCAAGGGTGATGACCGGACCGGGTTCACCGCCACCTCGGTGTCGTCGCTGTCGATCGATCCACCCTCGATCCTGGTCAGCCTGAACCGGAGCTCGTCGTCCTGGCCGACCCTGCAGCGCCATGGCCATTTCGCGGTCAACGTCCTCGCCCATGACCAGCAGCACATAGCCGATCGTTTTTCCGGCCGGGGCGGGATTAAGGGCGCCGATCGCTACCTCGGCGGCCAGTGGCAGGAATTGGTCACCGGCACCCCGGCATTGGCCGATGCCCTGACGGTGCTCGATTGCGAACTGGAAGAGGCCATCGATCGGCATTCCCATTCGATCCTGATCGGCCGGGTTCGCGCCGTCACCACGCGCGGCGACGCCCAGCCGTTGATCTATTGGCACGGCAGCTATCGTCACATCAACGGCCAGTAAGCTCGTGCGTCTCGTCCGCGCTGCCTAGTGCCCCTTTGGGCGCTGCTCTCCCGCTTCGATGCGGATGGGCAGGATGTTTTCGGGTGGCGGCAGCGGGCAGACGGCATGGACCGTGAAGGCGCAGGGCGGATTGAACGCCTTGTTGAAGTCCAGCACGACGGTGTCGTCGGTCAGATCCGCGCCGTAGAGAAAGCGCGAGGCGCCGTAGGTTTCGCTCTTTGAGGTCAGGTCGCGCAATACGAATTGTGGTTTGGCCGCCGTGCCATGGGTGGGCAGCAATTCGTATGTGACCCCATCATGGGTAAAGACGGCCTTGCGGGTGATGGAAACCGTTGTCGGAATGCCCGCCACGGTATCGACATCCATTTGCACGGGCTCATCCAGCTTCACCCACTCAGCGGTCTTGCGCCAGCTTGGGTCGGTCGGGAAATAGGGCAGGCCGGCAAAGTTCACGCGCTCCGGCGCATCGACATCGCGCACGCGCAAGGCGTTGCGGCCATCCATGGTCGTCACTTCAAGGCGCAATGAGCCGAGGGAAAAGCGTGGCGGATTGGCCGGATCGATCTTGAGCACGATGGGCGCGGCGCCAGCTTCAGCGGGCTGGAATGTTACGCCGGTCTGGTCCTGCGTGATGCTGCCGAGCCGGGCGGGACCGGCGGACAGGACGATGTCATTGTCATCGCTTGAGCCGACAGTGGCCGTGCCGTCTTCGAGCCAGAACCGGCCGATGACGTTGAGCCAGCCGTCCTCTGCGGTGAGATGGGCAATGCGCTGCGCCTGCCAGTCCTTGATCGTCGCGTCGTAATCAGAAGCCATGGGATCCACCAAAGTTCAGGCCGGCATGCGCGGAGCGCTGTCGATCAGTTTGCGCGTGTAGGGATGCTGGGGGTTGTCGAGAATCTGGCGGGTCTTGCCGCTCTCGACAATCCGGCCACGCTCCAGAATGACGATGTCCTGGCACAGCGAGGCGACGACGCCGAGATCGTGCGAGACCAGGACCAGCGTCATCTTCAGGCCGAGCGTCTTGAGCAGTTCAACGATGCGGATGCGTGTCGAGAGGTCGAGGGCGCTCACCGCTTCGTCGGCCAGCACCAGTTCGGGGCGCGCCACGATGGCGCGGGCGATGGCGATACGCTGGCGCTGGCCGCCGGAAAATTCATGCGGATAGCGGTTCATCGCGTCGGGCGGCAACCCGACGGAGACCAAAGCTGCTTCGACGGCCTCGCGATGGGGCACGGCGATATCCAGCGATTGCAAAGGCTCGGCGATGATGCCGAACACGTTCTGGCGCGGATCGAGGGAGGAATAGGGGTCCTGGAACACGGCCTGTACCGAGCGGCGATAGGCGCGCATGAAGCCGCGATCGCGGGTGTCCAATGCCTGTTCGCCAAAGCGGATGGTGCCGTTGGTCGGGCGGTTGAGGCCCAGCAGCAGACGCAGCAGCGTGGTCTTGCCCGAGCCCGATTCACCGACGATGCCGAGATTGCGGCCGCGCTGCACCGTCAGGCTGACATCGTCCAGCACCTGCCGGTCGCGGGTGTAGCTGAAGCTGACATGGTCGACGGAGAGGATCATGGCGTGCGCCCCAGCGCTTGATCGAAGGCGCGCGCGGCTTCGACAAGGGTCCTGGTATAGGGGTTCTTGGGCGCGCCGAGCACATCGCGCACAGCGCCTTGTTCCACGGCCTTGCCATTGCGCAAAACGGTCAGCCGATCGACGACGTTGGCGACGACCGGCAGGTCGTGGCTGATGAACAGTAGCGCCATGCCCAGGTCGCGCACCAGGCTATCCAGCAGCTTGAGAATTTCGGCCTGCGTGGTCACGTCGAGCGCTGTCGTCGGCTCGTCGGCGATCAGCAGTTTGGGCCGGCAGGCCAGCGCCATGGCGATCGCCACGCGCTGCCGCTGCCCACCGGAGACTTCGTAGGGATAGGCGGCGGCGATGCGCTCCGGTTGGGGCAGGGCAACGCGCTCCATCAGTTCGAGCACTTCGTTTTTGATGGCTTTCGGGTCGAGGCCCTCGCGGCGATAGCGCCGGCGCAGGGGTTCCTCGATTTGCCGGCCCAGCCGCATCAGCGGATCGAGCGCTGTAAGCGGCTCCTGGAAAATGACCGCCGTGGCGCTGCCGCGCAATTGCCCAAGGCTGCGCTCGGAGGCGCCGATGATTTGCTGGCCGTCCAGCGTGATCGAGCCGCTGGCGACGATGTTGCGCGGCAAGAGGCCGGTGATCGCCATGGCCGTCAGCGACTTGCCGGAGCCCGACTCGCCGATCAGGCCCATGCGTTCGCCCGCGCCAACGGCGAATGACAGGTCGGAGACCAGAGCGCGGCCATCCGTGGAAATCGTCAGGCCTTCGACCGACAACAGGCTCATCGTGAGCCTCGCCGGGTCGGGTCGCCGATGTCGCGCAGGCCATCGGCAGACAGGTTGATGCCGATCACCAGGACCAGCAGCGCCAGGCCGGGTGCGATGGCGCCGAACGGGGCGGTGTAAACCGTGCCTTGCGCCTCCTGCAGCAACCGCCCCCACGACGCATTGGGCGGCGGCGCGCCAAGGCCGAGGTAAGACAGCGAGGCTTCGGCGATCACGGCGAGGCCGAATTGCAGCGCAAAATTGACCAGCAGGGTTGGCCAGATATTGGGCAGCACATGCTTGACGACGATTCTTGGCCACGAAGTGCCGGAGGTGCGGGCGGCGGTGATGTAATCCATGCCGATGACCCGCTTGGCCAGGATGCGCGTCAGCCGGGCCACGATGGCGGAAATGGCGATGCCCAGCGCCACGATCGCCGACCACAGGCTTGCCGTGTCGCTGGCCGCCACCACCAGCATGGCCAGCAACAGGGTAGGGAAGGCGATCAGGATATCGAAGGCCGCCGCGAAGGCGTCGTCGAGCAGGCGGGTTGCGAAGGCGGAGAGCACGCCGAGGGTGACTCCGATGGCCGCGCCAATGGCGACCGCGCCGGCGCCCACCATCAGGGCGATGCGGGAGCCGATCATGATCTGGGTGAACAGGTCGCGGCCCAACCGGTCCGTGCCCGCCCAATGCAGCAGCGATGGCGCTTCCAGCCGGCCGCCAGCAGTGCTCGACGGATCATAGGGCAACCAGACCAGCGTCAGCAGCGCGACGGCAACATTGATGCCCACGAGGATCAGGCCGATGGCGAATAGCCACGAGCGGCGTGACTTGCGAGCGGGTATCGCGGCCACCGCGCTCATGGCGAGCCCACCGCGCGGTCGCGCAGGCGTGGATCGACCAGACGTTGTACCAAGTCGGCGACGAAGCCGATCAACAGCACCAGCAGTGTCGAGACGAACAGCACGCCCTGCACATTGGGATAATCGCGCTGGGAAATGCCCAGCAGCAGCATCGAGCCGAGGCCGGGCAGGGCGAACACTTTCTCCACCACCACCGCGCCGAGGAAGGTCGAGGCCAGCTCGATCCCCAGGATGGAAATGATCGGCACCACGCCGTTACGCACGCCATGGCGCAGCAGTGCCTCGGTGTAGCCAGATCCCAGCGCCCGCGCGGTGCGCAGATAATCGCTGCCGAGCACATCCTGCGTCGCCGAGCGCACATAGCGCAGCAGCGACGAGGCCATGACGATGCCAATGGTCAGCACGGGCAGCGTCAGGCTGCGCAGCGCGCCGAGTGGATCGGCCCAGCCGTGGCGGGGAAACCCGCCCGAGGGAAACAGCCGAATATTGATGGCAAAGGCGGTGACCAGCAGGATGCCGACCCAGAAAACCGGAATGGCGATGCCGAGCTGCGACACGACCGAAATCACCCCGCCATACCAGCGATCCGCCTTGACCGCGGCGACGATGCCCAGCGGCACGGCAAGGACGATGGCGAGTGCAAACGACAGCAGCGTAATGGGAATCGTCACCGTCAGCCGGTCGAGGATTTCAGCACCGACTGGCGCCTGGCTGACGAAGGAGGTGCCGAGATCGAATCGGGCGAGGCTGGAGACGAAGCGCACAAATTGCTCGGTCAGCGGCAGGTCCGAACCGACCTGCGCCTTTGCCGCGGCAATCTGCTGGGCGGTGGCGCCAACGCCCAGCAGGGCATTGGCCGGATCGCCCGGCAGCAGGCGCAGCAGGGCGAACAGCACCACCGAGGCGAGCAGCAAGGACAGGATGAGAATGGCGAGCCGGCGCAGGATATAGCTGAGAATAGGCAGCCCCTTTCGCCGGCTCGCGCGAACTTACTTCGCGGCTTTTTCGATGCTGTAGGCGAAGAACTGCGAGTTCAGCCCATTGACCGGATAGCCGGTTACCGACGATGCCGATACCACGATCTGGGGATAGAGATATAGCCAATCGGAGGCGGCGTCTTCGGCGATCAACTTGTTGGCTTCGAGCAGCTTGGCGGTCTGCTCGTCAACCGTGGCGCTGGCCTCGGACTGCTTGATCAACTCGATGACCTTGGGATTGTTATAGCCCCAATAGAAATCCGGATTGCCGTAGAACACGATATCGCGGTGATTGACGTGTTCCTGCAGCGTCGCGGCGAAATCCAGCGACTGGTAGACCTTGGTGTACCATTCGTTGGCCGTGATGATGTTGATCTCGACGGTCACGCCGACCTTGGCCAGCTCGCTCTTGATGAATTCGGCAACGATCGGATGCGGATCGTAGTCAGGGGTATCGAGCTTGAAGGTGAAGCCATCGGGGTAGCCGGCCTCGGCCAGCAGCGCCTTGGCGCTTGCCGGATCGTAGGCGTCGACGGCGGTCAGGTCGGTGTACCAGGGATCGGTGGGCGGTACGAACGAGCCGATCAGCGTGCCGTATTCGCCCCAGATCGATTGCAGCAGCTTCTTGTCGTCGATGGCGCGGGCGATGGCCTTGCGTACCTTGACGTTGTCGAACGGCGCGACGCGGTCGTTGAACGCCAGGATTTCCTTGGTCGTCGACTGGCCGTTAGTGACGGTGAAGTCGGCATTGTCCTTGAACTGCGCCAGGGCGTCGGGGCTCTGCACCGAGGTGATGATATCGACAGCGCCGGTCAGCAGCGCATTGTTGAGCGCGGTGGCGTCGGTAAAGTAGTTGAAGGTCACCCCGGCATTGGTCGGCGCGGTGCCCCAATACTTGTCGTTGCGGTCGAGCGACAGGGTGGAACCGCGACGCCAATCGGCGAGCGTATAGGGGCCCGTGCCGTCTTCGCTGTCGGCCAGGCTTTTGGCGGTGTCGCTGACGATCCACACATAGCTGAGGTTATAGGGCAGGGAGATCGATTTTTCCGACAGCGTGATGACCACGGTCGCATCGTCCGGCGTTTCGATCTTGGCGATGGTTGAAAGGCTCTTCTTGCGCGAGCTCTTGGAGGCTTCAGCGGTGACGCGCTCGATGCTGGCCTTGACGTCGGCCGAGGTCAGCGGATCGCCGGAATGGAACGTGACGCCAGGCTGCAGCGTGAACGTGTAGGTCAGGCCGTCTTCGCTGACGGTGTAGTCCTTGGCCAGCGAGTTGACGACGGTACCGGCATCGGTTAGCGCGAACAGGGCTTCATAGACATTGCCGTTGAAGGCTTCGTTGATGCCCTGACCAGCGCCCGCGGTGTTGTCGAGATTCTGCGGCTCGTAGAGCGAGCCGATCTCGATGACGGCGTCCTTGTCGAACGCAGCCTGGGCCAACACGGCCGGGCTGACGCCGAGCAGGGCGACCATGGCGGCGGTCGCGGCGATGGCGCGCACGCCAAACTGACGGCGCGTTACGCTGCCGCGGAAAATCGAATTGCTCATCTAAAACTCCTGATCGTGCCGCTCGGGGCGAGCGGGGCGCACGGTTGACGCAACCGCATGGCGCCGTCTGGTGTATCGATACAGTGTCACTTGCTGAATGCCTACTCAACGCCCTGCGTCGCAGTTCCAATTTTTTTAGCTGCAGTAAAATCGATCTCTCGATTCTCCTTCGCTTTTGATAAAGCGGTTCTTTGCGGCGCTTGGCGTGCATCTTTGCCTTGCGCGGACGCGCCCGAGCGACGATCTAAGGCGCTGAGACTACGCAGCTTGCACCATCCGAAAGCTCCCGATCATGCCCAATATCGTCACCCGCCCCACCACTGTCGGCGCCACGCTGGATCATGCCGGACATGGCGGCGTGCAGGCCAAGTCGGGCGCGGCCGCGCGGCTCGCCAATCTGGCCTCCGATGAAGGCTTCACCCCGCTCGAATTCATGGATGCGGCTTTGGCGGGATGCCTCGTGCTGAGCGTGCGCATTGCCGCGCGCGAGCTGGGGCTGCTCGATCGGCTGGTCAAAGTCGATGTCGAGGTAACGCATGAGAAAGCCCACGAGCTGCCCTCGCGGGTGGCCTCGTTCGCCACGAGCTTCGATATCGTGGGAGATTTTTCGGACGAAGAGCGCCAGGCGCTGATTACCGAGGCTCACGCCATCTGCACAGTCGGCAACACATTCGAGCATGGCGCGACCGTCCACGACATCGAACCGGCCGCCGTCTGACATGGCCCGTATTCCCCAACTCGCCTATGACGCCGCCACGCCCGAACACCAGGCGGCGCATGATGAGGAACTGCGTCTGCGCGGCCGCATGACCAATATGAAGCGCACACTTCTGCATTCGCCCGCTGCGCTGCGGGTTTATGGGGAGTGGTTCACGTTGCGCGACGAACTGCGGCCCGTGCTGGGTGATCGTCCGATCTGGATTTTCGCCCATGCCATCAGCCTGGCCTCCGGCAGCGTGGTCGGCACCAACTTCATGCGCCGCGCGCTGCTGCAGGGCGGGGACGATCCCGATGCGCTGGATCTGACCGACGCCGAAGCGCTGCTGCAGCGCCTCGGCACCGCAATCGTCAAAAATCCGAAATCCATTCTCGACGATGTATGGCTGGCGCTCGCCGCACGCTATACCGACAAGACGCTGGTCGACCTGATTGCCTTTGCCGGCCTGATGGTCGCAACCAACCTCTTCACCGATGCCGTCGATACGGAGCTGGACGCCGAATTGCTGCCGTTCATGGCCGGCGCGTAGACCTGGTCCGCAACGCACACCCAGGTTATGGCCGCCTGCCTTGGCACGAAAGAGCGGCGCATCGGCCCGCCCGATCGTCGATTTTCCGCAATCGGAGACGTCACCCGAAGTGCTGACTCATGGCAATGCGCAGGAGCGGTTAATCTTCTGCTGTCACAGCTTATAAAATCTACGATGTCTGCGGCGTGCATACTTTAGAACTATAGGTTAATACGAAGTCTCGGGCTTGAGGTGCAACATGAGTGTCCTGAGCGCATCACTATTGCACCTGCAAACAGAGGTGCTGGAGACTATAGCGCGTGGTGAGTCGCTGGCCTCGACGCTCGGCTTGTTATGCCGGCGCGCCGAAGCCATGGCGCCTGGCACGACCTGCACTATTCTTGCCATCGAAGCGCCGGGGATATTGCACACACTTGCCAGTCCCAGTCTGCCCGCCAGCTTCAGCAAGGCCATCAATGGCCTGCCCATCGGTCCCAAGGTCGGCTCCTGCGGCACGGCGGCGTGGCGCAATGAACCGGTCCTCGTCACCGACATCGAACATGACCCGCTCTGGGAGGACTACAAGGCCCTGGCGATCCCACTGGGATTGAAGGCCTGCTGGTCAACGCCCATTCCAAACCGCGATGGCGGTGTCGCGGCAACCTTCGCGTTTTATTTCAAGGAGGCGCGAGGCCCCACTGAACTCGAACGGCTGATCGTCCAGACCAGCGTGCATCTCTGCTCCATCGCCATCGAGCATGCGGACGCCCAGGCCACCAACCACCGCCTTGCCTATTTCGATACCCTGACCGGCGTTCCCAACCGCTTGCATTTCAACGGGCTGCTGCAGCAGCAGATTGCCAGCGGGACGCCATTCGGGCTGCTGCTGACCGATATCGACCAGCTCAAGATCGTCAATGACACCATGGGCCACGCGGCCGGCGATGCCGTTATCCGCACCATAGCCGAACGCATCCACGCCAGCGACCCGGCACTGACCGCCTGCCGCCTGGCGGGCGACGAATTTGCCGTTATCGTGCCGGCCTGCACCAGCGCCAGCGCACTCGAAGCGACCGCCGGAAAGGTGTTGTCCACGGTCAACGGGCTCATTCTGGCCGCTGGCCACAGCATCGAGCCGCACATCACCATGGGCGGCGCGCTGTTCGACGCTGCGACCCAGGACGCGGACACGCTCTGCCAGAATGCCGATTTCGCCCTGTATCACGCCAAGGCAACCAATCGCGGCGGCTATGTGCCATTCACCCGCGAGCTGCGCACCGCCATCGTCAACCGCATCAACGTGGTGCGCGACGTCGGCCAGGCAATCGCCGATGAGCGGATGCTGCCCTACTACCAGCCCATTGTTCGGCTCGACACCCGCGAGATTGTCGGCCTGGAAGCGCTGGCGCGCATGCGGCGTCCCGACGGGAGCATTGCCTCGGCGGCGGAATTCCACGAGGCGTTTTCCGATCCACGCATCGCCTACCAGCTCACTGGCCAGATGCTGACCCAGATCGCCAAGGACATCCGTCTCTGGCTCGATGCCGGCATCGATTTCCAGCATGTTGGCATCAACGTCACCACCGGCGATTTCGAGCGGGGCGACCTGGAAGAGCGGCTGGTCCACATCTTTGGCGCCATGGGCGTTCCGTTGCGCCACGTGCTGCTCGAGGTCAATGAGGCCGTCTTCGTCGGCGGCAGCGATAACCGCATTCCCAAATCGGTCGATGCCCTGCGCAAGCGCGGCCTGCTCGTTGCGCTCGACGATTTCGGCACCGGTTTTGCCTCGCTTACCCATTTGCTGAGCTTTCCGGTGGACGTGATCAAAATCGACAAGTCGTTCGTCGATCGGCTGACCACCAGCGCGCCCAGTTCGGTTATCGTCGGCGCCATTCTGGACATCGCCCGCAAGCTGGACATGCGGGTTGTCGCCGAAGGTGTGGAGACGGACGAACAGGTCGAAAAGCTCAGGCAACTCGGCGGCATCCTGGGCCAGGGATATCTGTTCGGCCGGCCCTGTTCGGAGGCCGAAACCACGCTCCTGCTACAGAAATTTGCCCAGAAGTCGCCCAGCGCTCAGCGCACGGCATAGCGGCTCGGCGACCGCACGCTTCGCCTCTCGGTCGAGAAAGAACGCAAGCGCAATTTCGACCGGCATTGGCGCAATGTTCGCACGCTGTGCAACCACAATCCCGCGTCGCTGCGCGGCCGTGTGCCAGGCGATTTTTATCTCAACGGCGTCCGCGACGATTTCGACGAAGGCCGCGTGTTCTAGGGCGTCCGATTCACGCGGTAGGCATCTGCCACCGCCTCGGCGGAGGCGCCGATATCGACCTGCTCTCCCAGGCTGGCCAAGGCGCTGCCCAGGGCAACGCCATTGGCCAGAACCTGCTCGAAGCCGGCACCGGCGCCGGTGTGGTTGAGCCGAACCAGGCGCTCGGCAATGCCGCCGACGCCGGCCGAAAGTCCGGGTGAATTGTGCACTGCCGCCAGCACTTGCGAGGCAGCGAGATGATCCGGCAAGCGGGCAGAGGTGACCAGGTTGGAGGCGTCGCCGGGCGCCACCCAAGGCTTCAGGCCAAGCGCGACGAGGCCTGAACGCGTGGCTTCGGCGGCCTGCGCGTGCCGGGCGATCAACGCCGGAAGACCCTCGGCTTCGACCCGGTCGAGCGCCGCTCGCAGCGCCCAGAATTCGAGCGCCGACGGCATGCCGGGCAGGGCGCCGCGACCGGTATCGAGCCAGAGGCGGCGGTGATCGAGCAGTGACAAGATCGAGCCAGCCGGTGCCGCTGCGTGGCCGGCGAGTTTCCAGGCGGCCGGACTGACGCTGATGGCCGAAAGGCCGGGTGATCCGCCCAGCGACTTTTGCGGTCCGATCACGACCACATCCAGCCCGAGCGCATCGGTATCGAGCGTGTGGCCGCCAACCGAAGCGACGGCGTCGATCACAGTGAGAATACCACGCTCGCGCGCCAGCGCCGCGATCTGTTCAAGCGGATTGAGAATGCCGCTGGCGGATTCGGCGTGAACCAATGCCAGCAGGCGAGCAGCCGGATTGGCGTCGAGCGCACTGCGGACGGCGTCCAGCGTCACCGGGAGGCCAGGTTTGGCAATGACGTCGGTGACCTTGGCGCCCGCGCTTCGCAGCCAGCCGCCGAACATGCGGCCATAGGGGCTGGTGACGATGTTGATGGCACCAAGCCCCGGTTGAGCGAGGCTGGTCGCCACTGCCTCCAGCGCGACGATAGCCTCGCCCTGAACGAGCAAGACATCGTTGTTGGTGCCGAGGACCGCTGCGAGACGATCGGCGATGTCGGCATAACCCTCGGCAGGGAACGGTGGCAGGTCCAGCAGCGGGTTGGGAGCAGGGATTGGCATGATCAGTCCTGGGCTGGCATGAGGCGGGGCACGGCAGCGATGAGCGCCTTGCCGGTCGCTGATTGCGGGGCGGCGATCACCTGTGCGGTGGGGCCGGTTTCCACGATGCGGCCATGGTCCATGATGGCAATGCGATGCGCGATGGCTCGAACCACTGCGATATCGTGCGAGACAAAAATGTAGCTGATGCCGCTCTCTGCCTGCAGTTCCACCAGCAGTTTAAGGATATGCGCCCGCACCGAAACGTCGAGGGCGGACACTGCCTCATCAAGGACGATCAGCCGGGGCTTGGTGGCGAGAGCGCGGGCAATGGCGACGCGCTGGCGCTGTCCACCGGAGATTTCGTGAACGGCACGGCTGGCCAGAGCGGCGGGCAGGCCGACGCGGTCGAGCAGGCGGGCAATGGCGGCGGGCCGGCTGGCGCGGTCGGAAAGGCGATGGATGCGCAAGGGATCGCCGATGACATCGGCAACGCTGGCGCGGGGGTTAAGGGCCGCGAGCGGGTCCTGAAACACCATCTGGAAGCGTTTTCGCGTGGCGCGCAGGGCCTTCCCGCGAAGTGCAAACAGGTCGGAGCCTTCGAAGCACAGTGTGCCCATATCGGCATCGATGAGGCGCATGATGAGCCGGGCCAGCGTGGTTTTGCCGCTGCCGGACGGGCCGACAATGCCAAGGGTTTCGCCGGCGTCGACGGAAAAGCTGGCGCCTTCGACAGCGGCCAGCCTCACGCCACCGCGACGGAAGGATTTGCCCAGGCCCTCGGCGGCGAGCAGCGCGGTCATGCGCGCTCTCCGATCAAAGGCGGCGTGGTCAGGTCGATATGGGCGGCAAGCAGGCTCGCGGTATAGAACTCACGCGGATGCCGAGTGATATCGGCGGAGGTGCCAATTTCGACCAGCTTTGCCTGGCGGAACACTGCGATGCGATCGGCGAGGCTGGAGGCAAGCGCGATGTCGTGGGTAATGAACAGCAGCGTCATGCCTTCCTCCGCCACGAGGCTCCGGAGCAGCGCCACGATCTCGGCCTGCACGATCGTATCGAGGGCGCTGGTGGCTTCGTCGGCGATCAACAGGACGGGTCCTGCGGCGATGGCGGCGGCAATGGCGACGCGCTGGCGTTGCCCACCGGACAATTGGTGTGGAAAAGCATGCAACAGGCTTTGTGGGTCGGGCAGTTGCACCCGCGCCAACAGGTCGCGAGCGCGAAGGCGTGCCGCTTTCCAGTCGAGGCCGAGATGCGCCACGGCGCCTTCTGCGACCTGCTCACCGATGGTTAGCACCGGATCGAGGCTGGCGGATGGGTCCTGGAACACCATGCCGATATCGCGGCCGGGCAGGGGGCGGCCGTTTGGCCAGTGGATCTTTCCGATTTGCTCGGCGGATGCGGGGAGCAACCCCGCGAGAGCCAGAGCCAGTGTGCTTTTGCCCGAGCCGCTCTCGCCGATAATGGCCAGCCGTTCGCCGCTATTGATGGTCAGGTTGACGCTATCAAGGGCTGTGACGCTTCGGCTGCCTTGGCGGAAGGCGACGCTCAGGTCTTCTATCGCGGCCAGCGTGGTCATGACCGCACCGCGCGGCGGCTGAGGGCTTCGGACAGCCCTTCGCCGAACAGGTAAACACCGAGCACGGTGACGACGAGTGCTATGCCGGGAATGATGGACAGGAACGGCGCCGAGCGCAGCACGGCGCGTCCCTCGGCGATCATCGAGCCCCAGGTGACGATGTTGGGATCGCCCAGGCCAAGAAAGGACAAAGCAGCCTCGGTCAGAATGGCGCCGGCGACGATCACCGCGCTGAGGGCCAGCACCGGCGCGAGGGCATTGGGGAGGATCTGCCGGAAGGCGATTTCGGCTGGGTGCATGCCGATGACCCGAGCGGCGGCGACATAGTCGCGCTCGCGCAGGGATAGCACCTCGGCGCGGGCGAGGCGCGCTGGGCCGGTCCATGCACCCAATGCAATGGCGAGGACCACAACCGGCAGCGAGGCGCCGATGACGCTGACAAAAGCCAGCGCCAAAAGAAAGCCGGGGACGGTCTGGAAGGCATCGACCACCCGCATCAGCACTTCATCGACGAGGCCACCGGCAAATCCGGCAACCGTGCCGACACTGGCCCCGATGATTATGGCCGCCAGCGTGGCGGCGAAGCCGACCAGGAGGGATGCGCGGGAGCCGTGCACCAGTTCGGCCAGCACGTCGCGGCCCAACCGGTCGGTGCCGAGGGGCAGCGACCAATTGGTAAAGGGCGCGGTCAGCGGGGGGCCGACGATGGACAGTGGATCGCGCGGAAACAGGAACGGTGCGCCCAGCGCGATGACAATCAAGGCGGCCAATACGGCAGCGCCGAACAGGCCTTCGGGCGAACGGGTGAAACGCGCGACCAGACTCATGCGCTGGCCTCGCTGGCACCGACGCGCGGATCGAGCATTGCATAGACCACGTCGACGATCAGGTTGGTGACGATGACCAGCATGGCGCTGATGACGATGATGCCCATGAGCAATGGCGTATCGCGACCGCTGACGGCTTCCTGTGCGAGACGACCAAGACCGGGAATGGAGAAGACGCTTTCGATGACGACACTGCCGCCCAGCATGGTGGCCGATTGCAGGCCCAGCATGGTGATCAGCGGCAGTAAGGCGTTGCGGGCAACGTGGCGCCAGACGATCCGGTGGCGGGACAGGCCCTTGGCACGCGCGGCCAGCACGAAGTCCTGCCGCCAGACCTCCACCATGCCGGTACGCATCAGCCGCAGATAGAGCGCGAGATAGATGAGGGCCAGTGCGCCGACCGGCAGCACTAGGTGGCGAAGAATATCCCAGGCGCGGTCGAACCCGGCTTTGCCCGAAGCCAGCGTTTCGATGCCGGACAGCGGTAGCCAGCGCAGCTGTACGGAAAACACCACGACCAGCACGAGCCCCAGCCAGAAGCTCGGCACCGCATAGAGCGCCAGCGATCCGATGGAAAGCAGCCGGTCACGAACGCTGCCGGGGCGGGAGCCGGCCACGATGCCGAGCAACGATCCGATGCCAAAGGAGAGCGCAACCGCGCTGCCCATCAGCAGCAGCGTATTGGGCAGGCGCTCCAGCACCACATCGAGAATGGGGCGATTGAGCAGGACAGAATGGCCGAAATCGAGATGCGCGATATTCCAGAGATAAAGGCCGAGCCGGGTGAGCGGGGACTGGTCCAGACCCCAATCGGCGCGCAGCGTTTGCACCAGTCCCGCGTCGCCGCCACCGCTTGATGCGAGATAAGCGTCAACGGCGTCACCGGAGGCCAGTTCGAGCAGGAAAAACGTGCCGACGAGCACGATCAGTAGCACCGGAATGCTGCCGATCAGGCGACGGATGACAAGTTTGCCGGAACGCTGCAATGCGTTATTCCAACTGGTGCCGACTTAGCCGATCAGCTCTCGATCCAGGTATCGGCCCAGTTCGACACCGCCCAGCGCGGATTGTTCGAGACATTGTGCACGCTGGTGCGCGCCACCGTGATGAAGCCCCATTCGGCGACGTTGATCAAGGGCAGATCCTCGGCGACCGCCTGCTGGAACTGGTTGTAGAGCGACGTGCGGGCCTTTTCATCGACGGTTACTAAGGCCTCGTCGATCAGCTTGTCGACGGCCGGATTGCTGTAGCCGCCCTGGTTGGAGAACGGTACGCCTTCCGCCGTTGCAGTGCGCACCAGGATGGTGGTGGAGATCGCCGGATCGCCGCGGAACACCGGTGGGGCGACCGCGATATCGAAGGCATGATCGGTGTAAACGGCCTGCTGATGGGCGGCGCTGTCGTTGTTGGCGATCTGTGCGTCAATGCCGACAGCGGCGAGCGCCTGGCGCAGATAGGCGCCGAACTGCGCCGTTTCGTTAAAATAGGGGGCTGGCAGCAGGCGGAGGGTGAAGCGGGTGCCGTCGGCGCCGCGCGCGTAACCCGCCTCGTCCAGCAGGGCATTGGCCTTGTCGACATCGAACTCATATTGCGGCACGCTGACGTCGTAGAATTCCGGCGCATTCTGCGGCACGATGCCCGTGGCGGCCCTGGCGTAACCCAGGAAAATGGTATCGACGACGAACTTCTTGTCGATGGCGTGGGCGATGGCCTGGCGCACCTTGAGGTTGGCCAACTGCTCGGTGCGATGGTTGATCTCGACCACGAGCTGGTAGGTAAGCCCCTCATAGCCGTTGGCAATGACCTCGATGCCCTCGACCTTGCCGATGCGCTCGAGGTCGGCCAGGGGCACGGCCGAGAATGCAGCAAGCTGGATTTCTTCAGCCTCCAATGCGCTCGCCGCAGCGGCCCGGTCGGGAAGCACGCGATAGAGGATTTCATCGAGGTTGGGTTCGCCTTCGCCCCAATAGGTCTCGTTGCGGCTGAGCAGGTAATATTCGCCGGGCTTGTATTCGGTGAACTTGAACGGGCCGGTGCCGACGAGTTTTGCATTGGCCGGATTTTCGGCGATGTCGGTGCCGTCATAGAGGTGCTTGGGCAAGACGCTGGTGGTGGCGGGCAGGGCGTTACGGATGAGCTGGAACGGCGTGGGCTTGGAGAAGCGGAAAATTGCCGTCAGCGGATCGGGGGTGTCGACGGATTCAAGATTAGCGAACACCAGTCGACCCAGATTTTGCAGCGGCTTCCAAACCTGGAGCGCCGAGAAGGCGACGTCCTCGGAGGTGAACGGCTTGCCATCGTGCCAGGTGACGCCCTCACGCAGGGTGAAGGTGGCGGAGAGGCCGTCTGCCGAACCCTCCCAGGCGGTGGCGAGGCGCGGGGCCAGCCCGTTTTCGCCATCGAAGGAGGCTTCGGCCAGCGGCTCGATGACCTTGCTGGAAATGAAGAATACGCCATTGGAGGCCACGATGGCCGGATTGAGATTGCGCGGCTCGGAATCGGCAGCGACGATGAGCCGGCCGCCCTTGACGGCATCTTGCCCGAAAGCCAGACGGGGCAGCGCGGTGGAGGCCAGCAGCGCGGCGCTGGCGCCCAGCAATGTGCGGCGAGAAACGAGAAACTTGCTCATCGGTTATGCCCTTGTGGTGGCTGCGGAATTAACTCTTACTCTAGTCCTCGGGTAGGGTTATGCCAGAGATGGCATTCTAGCCGATGCGGCGTGGGCTAGAAAATTCTGCCGAACCGGCTCAGGTTCGCACCACAGCAAGAAACGTGAACGGCATAGCATGAGCGTCATCTCTATCCAGTCCCAGGTCGTCCATGGCCATGTCGGCAACAGCGCGGCGGTGTTCCCGCTGCAACTGGCCGGGTTCGAAGTGGCGGCGGTGCCGACGGTGCTGCTCAGCAATCACCCGGCCTATCCCAGCGTCAAGGGCCGCGTCATGGATGCAGCTCTGGTCGCGGACCTGCTGGCGGGACTGGAGGACCGCGGCCTGCTGGACAGCACGCGTGTGCTGATGACCGGCTATATCGGCTCGCCGGAAATCGCGGCGGTCGTGGTGGATTTCGTGACACGGGCCAAGGCCCGCAATCCGAACCTGCTCTATGTCTGCGATCCGGTGATGGGTGATTTCGGCCCAGGCTTTTACGTCAAGCCGGAAGTGCGCGAGGCCATTATCGGGCAATTGGTGCCGCTCGCCGACATCCTGACGCCCAACCGGTTCGAATTCGATGCGCTGGTGGGGCGCGCCAGCCCCGATACCAGCGCGCTGGTATCGGCGGCGCGCACTCTGGGCAAGTCCGTCGTGCTGGTGACGGGCAGCCCGGCGGCACAGCAGAGCATCGAGACAATCGCGGTCGAACAAGCTGCAGCATGGCAGGTGGCAACGCCGGCGCTGGTGACCAAAGCCTCGGGAACCGGTGACTTGCTGACCGCGCTCTTCGTGGCGGCGACGCTCAAGGGCAGGGCGACACCCGACGCTTTGGCCGACGCTGTGTCGGGCGTCTTCGCCATCATCGAGGCCACCGTGGCGCAGGATGGGCTGGAGCTTGAACTGGTGCGCCAATCGGGGCTGCTGTTTGCGCCACCGCGGCGATTTGCGAGCAGTCAGGTGTCGGGGGGAAGCTAAGCTTCGTGAATATGTCAGCCAAAATGACGGGACCGGCTTCGAGTTCTTGGTTAGCATGCGCTCGCGAGCGTGGTCCGGTCGACCATCGCGCGTTCGCTTTACGCAACAAGAGCTGCGGTCCATCGCATGAGCGCCAATTCCGAATTCCTCTGGTACATCCCCAATGACACCAAGCCGGGCCATCGCGGTGACGCCCCCAGCGACACCCACAACAGCCTCGATACGCTGACCAGCCAGGCCAAGGCGCTGGAAGATCATGGCTGGAAGGGCGCGCTGATCGGAGCCGGCTGGGGCCGGCCGGACACCTTCACCGTCGCGACTGCCCTTGCGGCGCGCACGACGACATTCGAGCCGCTGGTGGCGATCCGTCCGGGCTACTGGCGGCCAGCGCAGTTTGCGTCCGCGGCGGCGATACTGGACCACCTGACCGGTGGCCGGCTGCGCATCAACATCGTTTCGGGCAAGGACGACTTGGCGGCGTATGGCGATAGCGAGGGCGATCAGGCCAGCCGCTACGCGCGCACGAAGGAGTTCATGCGGCTGGTTCGCCGGCTCTGGACCGAGGAAAACGTGACGTTTGCGGGCGAGCATTTCGGGGTCACCAACTCGACGGTGGCGCCGGCTATCGCGGTGCGCGGCGATCGCCGGCATCCACAGCTCTACTTTGGCGGCGCATCGGACGCGGCCGAGCAGGTCTCCGCCACCGAGGCAGATATCCAAATGTTCTGGGGCGAGCCGCTGGAGGGGGTTCGAGAGCGGATCGAGCGGCTGAAGGCACTGAGCGCGACCCTGGATCGCGACTTGCCGCCGCTGCAATTCGGCCTGCGGATCACCACGCTAGTCCGCGACACGACCGAGCAGGCCTGGGCTGACGCCGAGGTCAAAGTCGCCGAAATGGCCAGAGGGCAGGGCGAGCGTTGGGGCGATCATCGGCGGGTGGTCGCGGTGGGGCAGCAGCGCCTTTTCGATCTGCAAAACCAGGGCGAGGTGCTCGACGACAATCTTTATACCGCGCCGGGCAAGTTCGGCGGCGGTGGCGCGGGCACCACCTGGCTGGTTGGCTCGGCCGCGGATGTCGCCCGGTCGCTGCGCAAGTACCAGGACCTGGGCATCACTCAATTCGTGCTCTCCGACACGCCCTATCTGGCCGAAATCAAACGCCAGGGCGATCAACTGCTGCCGCTGCTGCGAACGTAAGCTGGCGGCTCGCTGCCGAATACGCCGCGCTAGTATTAAATTCCGTCGCGCCTCCCATTCGGACTGCGTTTGTTTTGACGTTTGCGCGAGTATCAGGAGGCGGGGATCGAACTCATCATCGGCTCGGGCTATCCGCATCTGGAGGAAGCTTATCGCGTGGCTGAGTTGCTGTTCCCGGCGCTGGGTTTGCGGCAGGGCGGGCAGCACGCCAGGCTCAGACTAGTAATGAATTCGTCGTTGGCTTTCATGGCCGGACGCAGGTGGCTACCAACCGAGCTTAAGCTCTTAGGAGGGCCGCTAAGCGGACCTCCCGATTTGAAACGATCAAGCCGGCGTCTTTTCCTCTTCCGCCGCGACGCCAATGCCGCCATGGGGGGAGGGCGTGGTGCCGTTAACGGCGAAATCGCCGACGACGCGGTCGTGGTAGATGCGTGGATTGTGCGAGGCGATGGTGCGGGCGTTGCGCCAGTGGCGCTCCAGCGCGTGGCTGCGCTTGGCGGCAGAAGCCCCCAGCGCGTCGAACAGGATGGTGCTGGCGTCCAGGATCAGGCTGGTGATGACCGTCACCGCCTGGCTGACTTCCAGATCGGCATTGCGATCGGCCTCGGTCTGGTGGGCGACATCGTCATCCCGATTGGCCTCGAATGAGCGCTGCAGCGACTCGGCCGCCTTGAGGGCAATGGCGCCGGACGCATAGGCCGCGCCGCGCACCTTGCCGACAACCTGCAGCACCTGCGGGTCCTGCGCCGTGCGCGAGGCGTTGCCGCGGCCATAGACGCGCCTGCGTTCGGCGACGTGCCGCGACAGGTCGCCGGCAGCCGCGCGCCCGACTCCTGCGAGTGTGGCTAGGTGCACGAGCTGGAAGAAGCCGCCCGAATAGCCGAAGCGTGCCGAGGTCGGCTTGAGCAGGTCGTCGCTGATGTCTACGTCCTTGAACCGGGCGGTGCCGCTGGCGCTTAGTGATTGGCCAAAACCGTCCCAATCATCGAGGATCTCGACGCCGGGCGCGCCGGTCGGCACCAAAGCGCCGATTGGATTGCCGTCGCCATCGGCCGCCGCCAGGGCGATCCAGTCGGCGTAAAGCGAGCCGGTGGTGTAGTATTTCTCGCCATTCAGCAGCCAGCCATCGCCATGGCGGACGAGGCGCGTCGAATAGGTGCCGATCTTGCCATCGCCCAGTTCGGAGAAGCCGCTGCCGACCGTCTCGCGATCACCCAGCCGCTTGAGCCAGGCATTGCGCCAAGGGCTGACTGGCGCGTTCAGCACGTCCTCGGTGAAGCCGAAATGGCTGCGAAAGGCATTGGTCAGATTGGGATCGGCTTCCGATAACTCGATCAGCAGCCCGAACTGCTCGGGCAGTGTCAGGCCGAGGCCGCCATTCTCGACCGGCAGGCGCAGGGTCCAAAAGCCGGCCTCCTTGAGCCAGCGCACTTCGTCACGCAACAGGATGCGGTCGATATCGCGGACTACCGCGCGTTCGCGGATGCGGGCGAAGACAGGCCGGAATGGCGCGGCGATGGCGTCGAAGCGAGCGGATGGGCAATTATCTACTAGTTTTATAGACATTTCGTTTTCTTAGATTCCGGTTCTCCCTCGGCCGCTGGCGGCGCAAGCAATTTGTCGTGCGTCACGCCCTTTCGCAACAGGCGCTCTGGCCCGGTTGGGCCCTGCTGTGGTGCTATGGTGGCATGACCACACAGCTTCACGCCCGAACCATGTAGCAGCCCACGCTGGCACGTTTGCCACCGTTGACCTCGTTGCGCGCCTTCATGGCGACTGCTCGCCATCTCAGCTTCATCCGTACGGCCGACGAGCTGCATGTCACCTCGGCGGCGATCGGCCAGCAGATCCGGCAGCTTGAGGATCATCTCGGCCATGCCCTGTTCCTGCGCAATCGAGGCCAGTTGAAATTGACAGATGCCGGGCAGGCGCTAATGCCCGGCCTCACCGCGGCTTTCGATACGGTGTTGGAAACGATGGCGCGGCTGGCCGGCAATACCGATGCCGCCCCGATCCGTATCTCGGTCGTACCGTCCTTCGCCAGCAAGTGGCTGGTGCCGCGCCTGGCCGCGCTGCGAGATAGCGTGCCCGATCTCGAAGTGCTGATCGACGCTTCGACGCGGCTGGCCGAATGTGGCGGGTGAAGACACCGATTGCGTCATTCGGTACGGGCAGGGGGCCTATCCGGGCCTCGCGCCTGTTTTCCGAAGCGGTATTGCCAGTCTGCAGTCCGGACTTTGCCGAAGGCCACGGGCTCATGGCCTCGAGCGCGATGCGTCCTGCCCGGACTGGAAAAACTGGCTGCGGTCAGCCGGCGCCTCCACGCGCATTGGCGATAGCGGCATAAGGGTCAACCAATCGTCGCTGGTGTTGGACGCCGCCATAGCCGGGCAGGGCATTGGCCTGGGCAAGCTGCGTCTGGCGGAGGCCGACCTGGCGTCCGGCAGGCTGGTCAGTCCGTTTGGCGCGCCGCAGGCTGTCGAATTTTCGTACTTCTTCGCCACCAGTCCGCACAAAAGCGGGGTCCGGCGTGTCGAACTGTTCCGCGACTGGCTTGAGGCCGAAGCCGCCACGGTTCAGCCCATACCGCCTCAGTCGCTGCCCGCATCGGTGCCAGCTCTCGCGGCGGAATAGACTGCCTACCGCCTGCCGGCCCGGATGGATCGAACCGGCGCCGAGCGCCGCCGTATCGTCACGTGGTGAGGGTGCGGTGGAGGACACCGCGCAGATGGTTGTCCAGCGCGTCGACGGCGCCCTGGGCGTCGCGTCGCTCCAGAGCCTCGATGACGGCGACATGTTCGCGCATCGACTTGATGGTATTGGCGGGGTCCACCGATTCCGGATTGACCAGCCGTATCAAGTACATTTTCTGGTGCAGCCGCTCGTAGATCACCCTGATCTGCTGATTTTCAAAGGCGGCGATGAAGCTGTTGTGAAACGCCCATTCAAGCTGTCGGACCGGCTCCCGATAGACCGCCGGGTCGGCGACCGTTTCCACAAAATCGATGATGGCGTCATGGTCGGCCCGTGTCTTGGTCAGCCATGACTTGCCGACCGATCGGGCAAATTTGGACAAGCCCTCGCGCTCGAGAATGCCGCGGAGCTGGAAGGTGTTGCCGACGAATTTGACGTCCGGATAAAAGATGGTGAGGCCGATGCGCCGGCGCACGGTGACGAGGCCTTCGGCTTCGAGCAGGGTCGTGGTCTCGCGGAACGGCGATAGCGAAATGCCCAGAATATCGCAGAATTCCTCCTGCTTGAGCGTTTGCCCAAGCTTGAGCCTGCCGTCGACCAGCGCTTCGACGAACGCCAGATAACCGGGATTGTCGATCCCCTGACCCAATGCATACCCCCAATCAGGATTATCGGTAATTCTGCTGCGATAAGCCGTTGACAGGTCTTACGACACGGCTCTAACATTTTCTAGACGCGTTTAAATATATTTAAATAGAACGCGTCAGGCCCGGAGGAGGGTCGCAGTCATCGCCGGATGGTCGCCTGCCGCCGCAGCGACAGCTTCTGGATAGTCTTGCTGAGCAGCCGCAAAGGCGCCAGCTGGGTGGGAGGAAGATTTCATGGACGACAAGCCTAATAGTGCTGCGCGTGGATGGACGCGCCGCCGGGTACTCGGCACCGCCGCCAGCAGCCTCGCTATCGCCGCCGCGGGCAGCTTTGCGATGCCGGCCATCGCGCAGAGCAAGAAGCTGACCTATTGGGGCGGCCTGATTTTCTCGGACGAGGCCAACAAGCTGTTGACCGACACCATCAACGCATGGGGGGCCGCCAATGGCGTTGCCACCGAAGTGGTGATGATCAACCAGAACGAGACCGTGCAGAAGGTCTCGGCGGCGGTCTCGTCCAACACCATGCCCGATGCGCTCGATCTCGGGCTCGACCTGCTGCTGTTGCTGTCGCGCCAGGATCAGTTCATCACGCTCGACGATCTCTACAAGAAGATCGGTGACGCACAGGGCGGGTGGTTCGAAGGCACCGACAAGGCGACCGACACCACCGCCGATGCTGGCGGACGGACCGGCATCCCATTCGGCGTCAACGGCAACCTGCTACTGCGCCGCAAGGATCTGCTGGAGCCGGCGGGTTTCACCGAGGCGCCCAAGACCTGGGACGATCTGGTGGCGCAGGCCGTGGCGGTCAATAAATCCCCGGTTTCGGGCCTTGGGCTGGCGCTGTCCAATGTTGGCGACGCCAACGTGCAGGTCAACGTGCTGCAGTCCTATGGCGGCCGCATTGCCGACGACGCGGGCAAGAAGGTCACCATCAAGTCTGAAGAAACCCGGGCTTACCTGACCTGGCTCAAGGACGCCTGGGACAAGGGCATTTTCCCGCCCGGCAACACCACGTGGGATGGCGCGGGCGACAACCAGGCGTATCTGTCCGGGCAGGCCGCTTTCATCGCCAATACCGGCTCGGTCGGCATTGCCGCCAAGAAAGACGATCCGGAGCTCTACGACGGCAGTGCCTTCTCACCGCTGCCGGCTGGACCCAAGGGCACCATCTCGCCAATCACCCCGCAGACCCGCGCGATCACCAAGAATAGCGGTGCGCAGGACGAGGCCAAGGCGCTGCTCGAACACCTGGCACAGCCCGAATTCATGAACGCCTATTTCAACGTGGCGATCTATGGCCCGGTGCTGAAAAGCCAGGAAAAACTGAGCGCCTTCGATGGCACCAATCCGATCCTGGCAGGCTTGCTCAATCTGGCCAAGGCGGGGACGGCCCCGGCCTATCCCGATGTCTATAACGCCGCCTGGGCCGATCTGTCGTCCAACTTCATCATCCCCAAGATGTGCCAGCGCGTCGTCGTCGACGGGTGGGATTTCGACAAGGCGATGGACGAGGCCCAGACCCAGGGCCAGATCATCTACGACAAGTACTGACCCCGCCAGATTTTATCGACCTCGGGGGGCTTGGCCCTCCAGGGTTCCCTTCCGGGATAGACCATGTCGTTAGTCGCAGAGCCATCAACCAGATCATCACGCCGGCGGCGCCTGCCAACCGGGATGCGTGCCAAGCTGTTCGCCTATGCGCTGGTGGCGCCCGTGGTGCTGCTGATCCTCGGGCTGGTCGCCTATCCGTTCTTTTTTGCCATCTACGTGTCGTTCACCGATCAGGTGGTGGGCAGCGTCGGCAAGTTCATCGGCTTTGCCAACTTCGTCTACCTCTCGAAATCCGCCACCTTCACCGCTGCGATCTGGAACACGGTGATCATCGTGCTGGTTTCGGACGGGCTCAAGCTGGTGATCGGACTGGGTCTGGCGCTGCTGGTGCATCAGGCCATTCCCGGCCGGGGCCTGTTCCGCTCCTTCCTGATGCTGCCCTGGGCCATGCCGGCCTTCGTCGCCTTCCTCACCTGGCGCGTGCTGTATCAGCCGATCGGCGGCGGCATTAATCTGGTGCTGACCAACACCGGCATTTACCCCCATGTCGTCGATTGGCTCGGCCAGCGCCAGACCGCCATGGGCTCGGTGATCGCCGCCTCGGTGTGGCGCGGTTTTCCGTTCTGGTTCATCTCGATCCTCGCCGCGCTGCAATCGGTGCCCAAGGACCTTTACGAAGCCGCGCATATCGATGGCGCTAATGCCTGGCAGCGGTTCTGGGTCGTCACGGTCCCCGGCATTCGCCAGGTCGTGATCGTCACGACGCTCCTCTCCTCGATCTGGACCGCCAATGGCTTCGAGCACGTCTGGCTGCTGACCGCGGGCGGGCCGTCCGACGCCACCATGGTGTTCCCGGTTCTGGCCTATTTCGGCATGCAGACCCAGCGCGTGGGGGAGGCGGCGGCAGTCTCCGTGGCCATGCTGCCGATCCTGGCGATCCTGGTCATCTTCGCTACCTCGCTCATGATGCGGGACGAAGATTGATGACCACGCTCACCGCCACCATCCCGCTCGCCAAGAGCAAGGCCGGCCAGCGCCTCCGCCGCCGGTTCCTGATCGGGCGCGTGTTGAGCTATGCGGCGCTCGCCATCGCCGTGCTGCTGGTGCTGTTCCCGATCTATTGGATGATCATCACGTCGCTCAAGCTGCCGCGGGAAATCTATCGGGTGCCATCGCTGTGGCCCAAGACTTTCACGCTCGACAATTACCAGAAAATCCTCAGCGACGGGCAGTTCCTGGTCGCCATCCGCAACAGCCTGATCGTGTCGTTCACCGTCACCATCATTTCGGTGATTATCTCGTCCTTCGCCGCCTATTCCATGGTGCGGTTCCGCTACCGGTTCCGCGGCTTTGTCGGCCGGTTGATCCTCTTCGCCTATTTGACGCCGAGCTCGCTACTGTTCATTCCGCTGTCGATCGTCATGGCGCAATTGCACCTGGGCAATTCGCTGTTCGGCCTGATCATGGTCTACCTGACCTTCTCGCTGCCGCTCTCAACCTGGCTATTGCAGGGGTATTTCAAGGGCGTGCCGCGCGAGGTCGAGGAGCAGGGCCTGATCGATGGCCTCAGCCGTATCGGCGTGCTGTTCCGCATCGTGCTGCCGCTCTCGGCGCCGGGCATTGCGGCGGTGGCCATCTTCACCTTCACCGGGGCGTGGAACGAGCTGCTGCTGGCGCTGGTGCTGATCACTTCAGAGTCGCAGCGCACCGCGCCGCTGGCGCTCAACTATCTCATCACCAGTGACGTGCTGCCCTGGGGGCCGCTGATGGCCGGGGCGGTCATCTCGTCGCTGCCGCTGATGATCCTCTACTTCGTGGCGCAACGCTTCATGGTGGCAGGGCTGGCCGACGGTTCGGTCAAAGGCTGACTTTTTAGGACTGAGGGACAGACGGATATGGCGATCAGAGTTGCAGTTGGGCAGTTTCACGAGTTGAGCGAGGAGCGCTTGCGCTTTGCCGCCCAGATCGGCGCGACGGGCCTGCAGATGAACAATCCGACCTTGCCGGGCGATGCCCGTTGGGAACAGGCGGACGTGCGCGCGCTCGTCGATCAGGTCGAAGCCGCCGGCCTCAAATTCGAGGCCATCGAAAACGTCCCCACCCATTTCTACCACAAGGCCATGATGGGCCTTGAGGGCCGCGACGAGCAGATCGAGAACTACCAGGCCACCATCCGCGCCGTCGCCCGCGCCGGCATTCCGGTTCTGGGGCTGCATTTCATGCCAAACTCGGTGTGGACCACCGATCGCTCCGGCAAGACCCGCGGTGGCGCCACCGCCCGCCAGTTCGACATGGCCGTGGTTGAGGCCAATGCCGAGAACATGGACACGCTGCGCTCCTTCATGCCGACGACGCTGGGCCGCGCCTCGTCCATGCCGCTGTTCGGCAAGGATAGTCCGGTGATCACCGAAGACCAGATGTGGAGCAACTACACCTATTTCATGAACGCGGTGCTGCCGGTCGCCGAGCAGGAAGGCCTCAAGCTGGCCCTGCACCCGGACGATCCCCCGGTGCCGATGCTGGGCGGAGTGGCGCGCCTGTTCTACAAGCCCGAGAATTTCAAGAAGGCCTATGATCTGGTCGGTCGCTCGGAGGCGTGGACGCTCGACCTGTGCCTGGGCTGCTGCTCGGAAATGCCCGGCGGCAAGGCCAATGTCACCGAAATGATCGACTTCTTCGCCCCCAAGGGCCGGATTTCCTATATCCATTTCCGCGACGTGCAGGGCTCGGTGCCCAACTTCACCGAATGCTTCATCGGCGACGGCAATTTCGATCCTGCCGAGGTCATCGTGCAACTGGCCAAGCTCGGTTTCGACGGCTTCCTGCTCGATGACCATGTGCCGAAGATGGACGGCGACAGCGACTGGAACCATCGCGGTCGCTCGCATGCGATCGGCTATATGCAGGGCCTCGTGCGCATGGCCGAATTCCTCAAGGCCGCCTAGAGTGGCAGCGGTCCGCGCATCGGCGCGGGCCGCTCAATCATGAATATCTGGAGTTCGTATGCCCTCTGTTTTGTTGTATGTCGGCGGCGTCAATCGCGGCATCGGCTACGTCGCCAAACCCGCCGCCAAAGGCATCGCCGCCTTCCGCCTCGATCTCGACACCGGGGCGGCTGTATCGCTTGGGGTCACCGAGGGCATCGATAACCCGACGTTTGTCGAAGTGGCCAAGGACGGAAAATCGCTGGCTGCGGTCAGCGAAGTGGGCGGCTGGAATGAGGGCGTGATCACCGGCTACGCGATCGACGCGCAAACCGGCGCACTCGAATATCTCTCCAAGCAGCCGACGCGCGGCGACTACACTGCGCATTTCAGCCACGACAACTCCGGCCGCTTCGTCGGCATCGCCAACTATGGCGGCCTGCCGGTCAGCGCCAAGCCGAACAAGTCCATCGCCATCTATCCACGCGCTGCCGATGGCACGCTCGGCTCGCTGGTGTCCGAAGCCACCCATACCGGCGCGGGTCCCGATGTCGAACGGCAGGATCGGCCACACGCGCATTGCATCCGCTGGACCGCCGACAACAAGTTCGTCGTCGTCGCCGATCTGGGGATCGACAAGCTGATGGTTTATCGCTTCGACAACCAGACCGGCGCACTGACCCCGCATGGCGAAACCGTACTGCCTCCCGGCTCAGGCCCGCGCCACTTCGTGTTCCACCCGACGTTGCCTTTTGCCTATCTTGTCAATGAGTTGACCTGCACGCTGGCCAGTCTGGCGTTCGACGCCGCCAAGGGTACCTTCACCGTTCTGGCCATCGAGCCGACGCTGCCGACCGGCGATCATCCCGGCAGTTCGGGCTCGGCCATCGGCATCGCCGATGGTGGCAAGCACCTCTATGTCGGCAATCGAGGCCACAACAGCGTCGCCGGTTTCGCCATCGACCAGTCGACCGGAATTGCGCGCTTCATCGGCACCACGCCCTGCGGTGGCAATGTGCCCCGCGATTTCGCCTTCGATCCCACGGGCCAGGTGCTCGCCGTCGCCAATCAGGAAAGCGACCGCATCAACCTGTTCCGCTACGTGCCCGACACCGGCGCCCTGACGCCACTCGGCGCGCCGATTCAGACCGGCACCCCCACGGCCATCGCTTTCCACCCCACGGTTCGCTGACGCGACCACAAGGACTTCGCCATGAAGATCAAAGACATCAAAGTCATCGTCTGCTCCCCGGGGCGCAATTTCGTCACCGTCAAGATCATCACCGACGAGGGGCTTTATGGCGTCGGCGACGGCACGGTGAACGGGCGCGAGCTGTCGGTCGCCTCGTATCTCGAGGACCATGTTGCGCCGACGCTGATCGGCATGGACCCGCTGCGCACCGAGGATATCTGGCAATACCTCTACAAGGGCGCCTATTGGCGCCGCGGGCCGATCACCATGGCGGCGATCGGCGCGATCGACATGGCGCTGTGGGACATCAAGGCCAAAGCCGCCAATATGCCGCTCTATCAGCTGCTGGGCGGCCGCTCGCGCGACAAGGTGATGGTCTATAAGCATGTCGGCGGCCTCGATATTTCCGAGGTTGCCGAAGGTGTCGTCGCCCTGCGCGAGCAGGGGCTGGATGCCATTCGCGCGCAGGTCGCCATTCCCGGCCTGCCGCCAATCTATGGCACCGGTGACTCCACCGATCAGGACGCGTTGCTCAACAAGCGCGTGGTGCCGCATGAGGAAGTCTGGGCCACCCACAAATACCTGCCGCTGGTGCCCAAGCTGTTCGAGAAGGTGCGCGATGCGGTGGGTTGGCACGTGCATCTGCTGCATGACGTGCATCATCGGCTAACGCCAATCGAGGCCGCACGGTTGGGGAAGGATCTGGAGCCATTCCGGCTGTTCTGGCTGGAGGATGCCATTCCCGCCGAGCTGCAGGAAGGCTTCCGCATTATCCGCCAGCACACGACGACACCGTTGGCCGTGGGCGAGGTGTTCAACTCGATCTATGACACCCATACGCTGATCACCGAGCAGTTGATCGACTATGCCCGCGTCACCTCGGTGCATGCCGGCGGGGTCACCGGCCTCAAGAAGATTTTCGATCTGGCCGCCATCTATCACGTCCGCTCGGCCTGCCACGGCCCGCAGGACGTGTCCCCCATTGCCATGGGCTGCAATATCCATGTCGACGTCGCCATTCCGAACTTCGGCATCCAGGAATATTCCGGCTACACCAAGCTGATGCACGACGTGTTCAAATGCGCCTGGAGCTATGATCGCGGCTATCTGCAGCCCGGCGAAGTTGCCGGCCACGGCGTCGATATCGACGAAGACCTCGCCGCCAAGCATCCGTACCAACAGGCTTATTTGCCGGTTGCCCGGCTGCAAGACGGCTCGATGACGAGCTGGTGAGGGTAGGGCAATGAAGATCACCGCCATAAAGCCCTATCCGGTCTGGGTCGGCCATCGCAACCAGCTCATCGTCAAGATCGAGACCGACGAGGGCGTATTTGGTTGGGGTGAAAGCGGGCTCTCCGGGCGCGAAAAGGCCGTGGTCGGGGCCATCGAGCACTACCGCGAGTTTCTGATCGGCCGCGATCCGATGGCCATCGGCGCCATCTGGCAGGAGCTTTATCGCAGCCAATATTTCGAAGGTGGGCGGGTGTTGCTCGCCGCCCAATCGGCCATCGACATCGCGCTGCACGATATCAAGGGCAAAGCGCTCGGCGTGCCGGTCTATGAGCTGCTTGGCGGCAAGCACCGCGATGTCATCCCCACCTTCGCCTCGACCGGCGCGATCAATGGCGAGGAAACCCTCGACGCTGCCCGCGCGCTAATGGAGCGCGGCTGGTCCATCATCCGCTTCTTCCCCGCCGCATGGGAGAACCCCGGCGGCATTTTCGAGCCGCGCGAATCCATCGGCAAAAGCGCCACCTTCCTGACCAAGGCACGCGAGGTCCTCGGCAACGAGGTTGTGCTGGGTATCGACTATCACCATCGCCTGTCGGTCGCGGAGGCTGCCAGCTTCTGCCAGAAAATGCCCTCCGGCACGCTGGATTTCCTTGAGGAACCCATCCGCGACGAGACGCCCGAGGCCTATGAAACGCTGCGCAAGCTGACCGATGTGCCCTTCGCCATCGGCGAAGAGTTCGCCAGCAAATGGCAGTTCCTGCCGTACATCGAACGCGACATCCATCAGTTCAACCGGCTCGACCTGTGCAATGTCGGCGGCTTCACCGAGGCGATGAAGGTCGCCGGCTGGAGCGAGGCGCATTATGTCGACCTGATGCCGCACAATCCGCTCGGGCCGATCTGCACTGCCGCGACCATCCATTTCTCGGCGGCAGTGGCCAATTTCTTCGCGCTCGAAACGCGGGCCAATCCCACCGATCTCTACAACGGCACGCCGACGGCCGAGATGTTCCCGCAGATGCCGATGCTCGACGGTGCGGTGTACAAAGTGCCCGATGGCCCTGGCCTGGGCATTGAGGTCAACGAAGCGGCGCTGACGGCGGCAAGCTTCAAATTCTGGGAGGCGCCGCATCTGCGGCGGCGTGACGGGTCGGTGACCAACTGGTAGCCTGAACGAAAAATGCCGGATCAACCGGCTTGGTAGGGAGGTTCTTGAGATGAAACGTAGCGTTGCTCTTATCGTCGCCCTTTTGTCCATGGCCGCTCCGGTCCTGGCGCAGGACACGCCTGACGCTGTTGTCGCCGGAACCGTACCGTTTCAAATGAAGGTGCTGACCACCGGCCTCGAAGGCCCGTGGGAGCTGACATGGGGTCCGGACGATTATCTCTGGGTCACCGAGCGCACCGCCGGCCGCATCGATCGCATCAATCCTGCCGACGGCAGCAAGACGACGCTGATCGATATCGGCGAAGTCTCCGCGCCAGGCGGGCAGGATGGCCTGCTGGGCCTCGCGCTGCATCCCGATCTGCTCAAGGGAACCGGCAACGACTACGTCTACACTGCCTATACCTACCTCGATGAGGCGCGCGGGGCCGATCCGGTGATTACCGACCCCGCCAGTCCCTACCGCTTCCTCTATACCAAGATTGTCCGACTGACCTATGACGCTGCGACCGACAAGCTGATCGATCCGGTCGATCTCATTGTCGGCCTGCCGGCGAGCAGCGACCACAATTCGGGGCGCATGAAAATTGGTCCCGACGGCAAGCTCTATTACACCATCGGCGATGGCGGCAAAGACCAGCTCGGCAATTGGTGCCAGCCGATCGAGGCCCAGCGCCTGCCCACGACAGGCTCGAAGCCGAGGACTACATCGCCTATCAAGGCAAGTCGTTGCGGCTCAATCTTGATGGCACAATTCCGGACGACAATCCGATGATTGCCGACGTCGTCAGCCACATCTTCACCTATGGCCACCGCAATATGCAGGGCATCGACTTCGCGCCCGACGGCACGCTCTATGCCTCGGAGCAGGGGCCCAAGACCGATGACGAGGTCAATATCCTAGTGCCGGGCGGCAATTTCGGCTGGCCGCATGTTGCGGGCTTCCGTGATGACAAAGCCTACCAATATGCCCGCTGGAAGGATGCCACCACGCCCTGCGAACAGCTCCAGTTCTCCGATATCACCATCGATCCGTCCGTTCCCGTCGAAGACGAAACGAGCTGGACCGAGCCGATGCAGGACCCGCTGGCGACACTGTTTACCGTGCCCAGCGACTGGGATTTCACCGATCCGGTGTGCAAGGGCGTCGATTTCATCTGCTGGCCGACCGTGGCGGCGTCCAGTATCCAGGCTTACATGCCCACCAGCGAAGCCATCCCCGGCTGGGACAATTCGCTGATCGTCACCACGCTCAAGCGCGGCTCGATCTACCGCCTGCCGCTTGCCGCCGATGGCAAGTCGCTGCGCGGGCCGATCGAGCGCTATTTCCAATCCGAAAACCGCTTCCGCGACGTCGCCCTCAGCCCCGACAGCAAGACGATCTATGTGGCAACCGATCCGGGGGGGCTGGCGGAGGCCTTGGCAGGCGGGACCACGACCACGATGCAAAACCCGGGATCGATCCTGGTGTTCAGCTATACCGGCAAGGCTGCGTCGACCACGGCGCCGACTTCGGAGGCCATCATGACCGTGCAGAGCGAAACCCCTGCCGCGGCCGGCCTGCCGCCGAGCTTCACCGCCGCACAGGCCGATCGTGGCAAGATTGCCTACAATGCCAACTGCGTTTCCTGCCATGGCCAGAACCTGATCAGCGCCACCTATGGCACCCCGCTGGCTGGCGAGTATTTTGCCGGCAACTGGAACGGCAAGCCGGTAGGGGACCTCTACCGCAAGGCGCGCGACACGATGCCGCCGTCGCGTCCGGGGACGCTGCCGGCAACCGACTATGCCGACATCATCGCCTATGTGCTGTCGGTCAACGGCCTCGCGGCGGGGGACGCCGAACTGCCAGCCGATCCGGCCGCGCTGGACGACATGACCATCACCACAGGTGCGGCCCAATGAGCGAACACGTCCTCAAATGGGCGCATGGCGAAGCGGTGGTCTTGTCGACCGCTGCGGTGTTGGCCGATTGCTGCTTCGATCTGGGTAGCAAGGCGTTTCGGCCATTTGCCCGCGCGCCCTGGATGGGGACGGTAACCGACATGTCGGTCATCGGCCATCTGCGCGAACTGGGCGGCGATTTCGTCTGCGTGCCGATGGGCTCTGGCGGACCGGCGCCGCAGGCGCCACCCGAATGGGCCGCGCTGATGGACCGGCCGCGCGACTGGCCGATCCACGGACCGGCCGCCGACGAGGAATGGACTATCGTTTCGGCCGATGCCTCCTCGGTGACGCTGGCACTCGACTATCCAGAAACTTCGCCGGTGCTGCGCCTTGAACGCCGCGTCGCGGCCCGACCGGATGCGCCGGCGCTGGACTCGACGCTGACCATCTTTGCGCGCCGGGCGGCACCCATCTCGGTCGGGCTGCATCCGATTTTCCGGCTGCCCGAGCAACCGGGGCGGCTGCGGCTCGAGGCGGAGTTCGATTTCGGGCTGGTGCATCCGCGCCAGGTTGCCGGGGAACAGGAATTTTCCAGCCTGGCCGCCGTGCCGCAGGCCGGCGGGCCGGTCGACCTGAGCCACCCGCCGCTGGGCAGTCAAAAGAACCTCAACGTCCAGCTCTGCGGCATGCGCAGCCCCATGAAGGCCACCTGGCTGGACGAGGGCGCGGGCATTATCCTCGATTGGGACCGTACGCAACTGCCATCGCTGCAGATCTGGCACACCGACCGCGGGGTCGAGGTGCCACCCTGGAATGGGCAGTATCGTGGCCTCGGGCTCGAACCGATCGCGGCGGCGTTCGATCTGAACGACGCCATCTCGACCGGACCCAATCCGATCAACCGGCGGGGCGTCGCGACGGCCATCGATATCGCCCCAGAAACACCCACCATTATTCGCCACAGTGTGTTGGCATTTTCGAGCTGAAGGAGGCTGCTGCGATCACTTTTTTCTCGGCCAGAGCGCGAATTGCAACGTTACTATTTCGCGCGTTGACTCGGGATATCCCTACGGCTAATCATTGATATAATAATAAGAAAATCGGGTTGCGAGGCTGGCGCTAGCAACACTGATATGAGGAGTGCCAGGCCAAATATCGCAATGCGAGTTGCCTGCGATGGTTGGCGCTAGGTGTGTTGTTTTGACTTGAGGTTTGCTTGAGCTGACAAACGTAAGTTTGGCAGATGATGTCTTGCTGGCCGAATTTCTGTCAAATCAGCAAAATTAAACTGAGACGCCGCGATAATATATTCTTGGCGGTCATCAGACGACAAACACCCCAAGCAACATAGCGTTGCAAGGGCAAGGGAGGACGAGGGGCCGCGCGCAAGAGCGGTAATTTCTGAAGCATTCGACGCGTCAAGCGTCTTCATCCGCTGGCAGACAAAGGGAGAGAGCTGTCACATGGTCAAATTCAAACTCGCTACAGCACTAGCAGTGCTGACGCTGGCGTTTACGCCAGTCGCGACGTTCGCGCAGGATGCTGCGCCCGTCGCCGCCACCGAAATCGTGCCCGCCAGTCCGTTGGCGGATGTGCCGCGCAACGAGACGGTCATTCTGGGCTGGGGCGTTTCGGGTGGCTCGTCCATCGGCACGACCAATCCATGGGTTCTGCCCGGCTATACCCATCAGGAAGGCAACAACCTGATGTGGGAGCCGCTGATGTACTTCGGCATCTACAAGAACGAATTCATTCCGTGGCTGGCCGACAGCATGGACTATACCGACGACACGTTCACCGCGTTGGAAATCAAGCTCAACAAGGACGCAAAGTGGTCGGATGGTTCGCCCGTAACCTCCAAGGACGTGGTCTACACGTTCGAAGGCCAGATCAAGTATGAGACGCTGCCCTACCATGTGCAGTTCGCCGAACTGGTCAAAAGCGTCACCGCCAAGGACGATCTCACCATCGAGGTGACGTTCAACGCGCCCGCACCGCGCTTCAAGTTCGAAGTACTGACCGAAAAGTTCGACACCGGTATTCCGATCGTACCGGCTGGTTATCTGTCTGAACAAGCCGATCCGACCAAGGCGCCAGGCCGCGACGCGATCCCCCATTCCGGGCCGTTCGATATCGTCGCCTGGAACACCAACCAGAAGATCTTCAACCTGCGTGAAGACTGGTGGGCCGTCAAAGCCGGCCGCATCGCCGCGCCCGCCGTCAAGCGCGTCGTGGTGGTGAATATCCTCAACCAGCCGATGGATACGGTTGCCCAGCGCATCGTCAACAACGAGTTCGACTCGTCGGTGGACATGCGGGCGCAGATCATCGGCAACATCCTGCAGCAGAACCCCGAGGTTCAGTCCTGGACCGGCACCGAGTCGCCCTATGGTTATCTCGACTGGTGGCCGAACTCGCTGTGGATGAACGACCAGCTCGCACCCTACAGCGATCCGAACGTGCGCAAGGCCATCAGCCTGGCCATCAACCGCGATCAGATCAACGAGGTGCTCTACGAGGGCGCCAAGATCGCCACGATCTACCCGTTCCCGCTCTATCCGAACCTGCAGGCCTTCGCCGACTCGCCTGAAGTCAAGGCCGAGGAAGCCAAGTACGAACCCGGCAAGTACGACCTCGAGGAAAGCGCCAAGCTGATGGAAGCGGCTGGCTGGGCCAAGAATGGCGACGACCTGTGGGAGAAGGACGGCAAGACGTTCGACGCCACCATCCAGGCCTTCGAAAACATCCACGGCGATATCGCTCCGATCCTGGCCGAAATGCTGCGTCAGGCGGGCTTTGAGTCTAACGTGAACTTCGGTACCGACGCCTATCAGAACATGGTCGACGGCAAAGCCGGCCTCTACATGTTCGGCCATGGCGCCAGCCTCTTCGACCCCTTCGAAGCGCTCAACCTCTTCGACGGCAAATACAGCAGCGGCATTGGCTCGTCGGCCGGCAATAACCGGTTCTCGCGCTACTCCAACCCTGAATACGACAAGCTGATCGATGCCATTGCACCGCTCGACTCCAAGGATCCGAAGTTCATCGCCGGCGCCGCTCAGGCTCTCGGGATTTACTGGCGCGACACCATCGACGTTCCGGTCATCCAGTGGCTGCATCGTATTCCGTACAACAACCACTATTGGAAGAACTGGCCGTCCTCGACAAATGTCGGGATGGGTACCAACGGCGCGTTCTGGGCTCACACCGGCATGCTGGTCATCACCGGGCTGCAGCCTTCAGGCGCCAAGTAGTCAGCACTCCGGGGTTACGCGCCGGTGGCGCGTAACCCCTCCTGCCGGCCAAGACCTTTCGGGATCAGTCCATTGAGCTTCAAGATCGTCGTCAAACGCCTGCTGTTTTTCGTCCTGGTCGTTTGGGCCGCCTCGACCATAGTGTTCTTCATACCGCGCCTGTCATCGCGCAACGCCATTCGCGAACGCTTCGGCGAACTGGCCCGCACCGGCGGTTTCTCGCCCGGCGATATCGAAAAAATGATTGCCTCGATGCAGCAGCAGTTCGGCCTCGATAAGCCGATCTTCGAGCAGTACTGGCAGTATCTCGGCAATATCATGCGGCTGGATTTCGGCTATTCGCTGAGCAAATATCCGACCACGGCAACCGAGGTGATCGCCCAAGCGCTGCCCTGGACCATCGGGCTGTTGCTGGTCACCACCGTCCTCAGCTTCGTGCTCGGAACCCTGCTCGGCGCCGTCGCCGCCTGGCCCAAGGCGCCGGGCTGGCTGCGGTCTTTGGCAACGCCATTCATCCTTTTAACCGGCGTGCCGCCCGTCATCATGGGCATCCTGCTGCTGTTCTTCATCGGCTTCCGCCTCAAATGGCTGCCGCTCGGCGGCGCCTATTCGGCGGGCATCGTCCCGACGTGGTCGTGGTCGTTCTTCCTCGATCTGATGCAACACCAAATCCTGCCGGCTTTGGCGCTGATCCTCGGATCGGTCGGCGGCTGGGTGCTGTCCATGCGCGGTATGGGCATTACCATCCAGGGCGAGGACTACGTCAATTTCGCCGAACACAAGGGGCTGACCGGGGGCCGCATTTTCAGGGATTACTACCTGCGCAACGCCCTGCTGCCGCAGGTCACCGGCCTGGCACTGGCGCTCGGCACCGTCATTACCTCGGCGGTAATCGTCGAAGGCATATTCGGCCTGCCGGGCATTGGCACGGCGTTGAACCTTGCCATCCGCGCCAACGACTTCCCGGTGATCTACGGCATCGTGATTTTCATCACCATCGCCATCGCGGCGCTGATGACGATCCTGGAATTCGTCTACCCGCTGCTCGATCCGCGAATTCGGGAAAATTAGGAGCGCATGATGGCAAACATCACCATGGTTTCCCCATCCCCGACGATCAGCCAGCCCAGCAATGTCGTCCTGTTCTTCCGCTATCTGCGGCGTAACAAGGGTCTGGCGCTCGGGGTTATCATTCTCGTCGCGCTGTTCCTGTTCACGGTGATTGGCCTGCTGGTCGTCAATCCCAAGCATGCTTATCCGCTATCGGCCGGCCTCAAGCAGGCGCCGAGCCTGAAATATCCCTTCGGCACCGACTTCTTCGGCCGCGACCTGCTGGCGGCGATGGTGGTGGGCATGTGGCAAACTGCCTTCATCGGCCTGCTCGCCGGCGGCATCGGCACGCTGGTCGGCGTGGTCCTGGGGTTCACCTCGGCCTATTTCGGCGGCTGGATCGACGGGGCGGTTCGCACTGTCTGCCAGATCCTGACGCCGATCCCGGTGCTGCTGATCCAGGTCGTGGTGGCCGGTTCGCTCGACAAGCGCGACGTGACCATCTTCACCATGGCCCTCATTGTGGCCATGCTGGCATGGATGGGACCAACCCTGGTGATCCGCGCCCAGGTGATGACCATGAAAGAGCGGCAATTCGTTGCCGTCGCCAAGCTCTCGGGCGTCAGCGACATGGGCATCATCTTCCGCGAAATCCTGCCCAATCTGCTGCCGTTCATTGCCGCGGCCTTTGTGGGCCAAGTGTTTTCGGCGGTGTTTGCCTCGTTCTACCTGGCCGTTCTTGGGCTCGGGCCGCTGCGTGAGCCACTGCTGGGCAATATCATCTGGGCAGCGCAAAGCCAGGGCGCCTTCTTCAACGGTTGGTGGTGGTGGCCTCTGGAACCCGCCTTCGCGATGATCCTGATCCTGGGCGCGCTGGCCCTGGTCAATATGGGCCTCGACGAACTCGCCAATCCCCGCGTACGCAAGTCGGAATAGCAATGATGATGGACACAAAAGCCGCAGGTGCGCAGGCCGGCTCGCGCAATGCCACCGCGGCGTATGACGCAGGCAGCGCCAAATCCGTACTGCAGGTCAAAGGCCTCGAAGTCACCTACTACACCGACCTTGGCCGGGCCAAGGCGCTGGACGATGTCAGCTTTACCCTCGGCGCCGGCGAAAAGCTCGGCATGGTCGGGGAGTCAGGTTCCGGCAAGAGCACCATGGCCCTGGCCATGATGCGCATGATCAAGCCACCGGGGCGCATCGAAGGCGGCAGCGTTGTCGTCGATGGCACCGACCTGATGGCGCTCGATGACGATACCATGCGCCGCGCGCGTCTCGACAAGATCGCCTATATTCCGCAGGGCGCGATGAACTCGCTCAACCCGGTGACGCGCATCGGCGCGCAGATGGTCGACGCGATCAAATCGCACATGCCACGCGAGGGCCGTTCGGCGATCATGGATCGCTGCATGCACGCGCTGCGGTCCGTCGACCTGGATTCGGGCGTGTTCCGCATGTACGCCCATGAGCTCTCCGGCGGCATGAAGCAGCGCGTCTGCATCGCCATCGGCATTCTGCTCGAGCCCAAGGTGATTATCGCTGATGAGCCGACCAGCGCGCTCGACGTGGTGACCCAGCGCCAGGTGATGGAAACCATCGACCGTGTGCAGGACCAGATCAATGCGGCCGTCATCCTGATCGGCCACGACATGGGGCTGATGGCCCAGTTCGTCGACAAGGTCGCGGTGATGTATGCCGGGCGCCTGGTCGAGGTTGCCAGCGTGCGCGAGATGTTCACCGATCCCAAGCATCCCTATTCGCAGGCGCTGATTTCCAGCTTGCCGAACCTCGACAACAAGGGCGTTTTCCAGGGCATTCCCGGTCTTGCGCCGTCGCTGCTGCGCTTGCCGAGCGGCTGCGCTTTCCATCCGCGCTGTCCCTATGCCGAGGAATTGCAGCGCACGGTGCGTCCAGAATCCGTGACCCTGGCTGGCGGCCGGACCGTCACCTGCCACCTCTATGCGGAGGAGGGCCAGCATCATGGCTAACCTGCTCGAACTCAAGAATGTCTCCAAGGTCTACCAGCGCGGCATCATCAGCCCGCATGCCAATATCGCCCTGCGCGATATCTCGCTGACCCTCAAGGAAGACGAGCCGACCATCATGACGGTGGCTGGCGAAAGCGGCAGCGGCAAAACCACGCTTGCCATGCTGCTGCTCGGCTTCATCACCTCGACGACCGGGGAAATCCTCTATCGCGGCAAGAACATTGCCGGCCTCACCGGCAAGGACCGCCTGGCCTATCGCCGCGAGGTGCAGGCCGTGTTCCAGGACCCGTTTGCGGTCTTCAACCCGTTTTATACCGTCGATCATCTGCTGACCGTGCCGATCAAGCGGTTCAAGCTGGCCCGCAACAAGACCGATGCGCGCAATCGCATGGAGGAGGCGCTCACCGCCGTCGGCCTGCGGCCCGAAGACATTCTGGGGCGCTTCCCGCACCAGCTTTCGGGCGGCCAGCGCCAGCGCATCAATGTCGCCCGCGCCCTGCTGCTCAAGCCCCGGCTGCTGATCGCCGACGAGCCGGTGTCGATGGTGGATGCGTCGCTGCGCGCCAACATCCTGGAAACCCTGCGCAATCTGCAGCGCGACCATGGTGTCTCGATCATCTACATCACCCATGACCTGACCACGGCCTATCATATCGCCAAGTCGATCATCGTGCTCTATCGGGGTGGGGTGATGGAGGCAGGCGACGTCGATGCGGTGATCAAGTCGCCGCAGCACCCTTATACGCAACTTCTTGTGGACTCGATCCCGTGGCCCAATCTGAACCAGCGCTGGGGCGAACACCCGATCATGGCACGCGAGGCCGATGGCGTCAGCACCGGATGCCCGTTCCGCGCCCGTTGTCCCAAGGCGATGGAAATCTGCAAGACGCGCCCGCCGCTGTTCCAAATCAATCCCAGCCAGGCTGCAGCCTGCTATCTGCACGACAAGCAGCCGGAGATCGTGGCCGAGCGGCTTTCCGAACTGCTGCCGGCCTGATCTGATCGTCCTAACTTATGCATCGCCGTCCGCGGCCACGCGCCAGTCTTTACTGAGTGAGGTTTTATGCTCGAAATTGCCGAATTCATTTCCCCGGCGCCGTCCCCGGTGTGGAAGCTTGCCCAGCAGGCGGGCGTCAATCTGGCGGTCGGCGGACTGCCCTTCGATACGCTCCGGCCCGGTGAAACCGTCGGCGATCTGGCCCCGCTCCAGCGCATGAAGCAGGTCTACGAGGATGCCGGTTTCGAGCTGCGCGTCATCGAGGCCCGCCCGCCGCTCAACAAGGCCAAGCGCGGCCAGCCCGGACGTGACGAGGAAATCGCGGTGGTCTGCACCCTGCTCGAAAGCATGGGCAAGCTCGGCATTCCCGTCTGGTGCTACGAGTGGATGACCGACTTCAACTGGGTGCGCACCAATATGGCGACGCCGTCGCGGGGCGGCTCGGTCGTCACCAGCTTCGACATCAACGACGTGCCCGCCGATCTGACCAAGGAGCCGCCGATCGACGAGGAGGCGCTGTGGACCAATCTGGATTACTTCCTGCGCCAGGTGCTGCCCGTCGCCGAGCGGGCAGGGGTCAAACTCTCCATGCACCCGGACGATCCCCCGTTATCGCCGATCCGTGGCGTCGGCCGCATCATGCGTTCGATCGAGAACTACCAGCGCCTGATCGAACTGGTCCCCAGCCCGAGCAACACCATCACGCTGTGCCAGGGCAATTTCACCCTGATGACCGATGACCTGCCGCGTGAAATCCGTAAGTTCGGCAAGAATATCTCGTTCATCCATTTCCGCGACGTGCGCGGCGTGCCCACCAAGTTCGAGGAAACCTGGCACGATGCCGGCAAGACCGACATGCTGGCCTGCATGAAGGCCTATCGGGACATCGACTTCGACGGCGTCTTGCGCCCCGATCACGTGCCGACCGTCGAGGGCGACAGCAATGCCAATGCCGGCTACTCGGCATTCGGCCGGCTTTATGCCATCGGCTATATCCGCGGCTTGCAGGAAGCGGTTTACAGCGGGAGTGCGCAATGAAGATTGCGTTGACCGGAGCCAGCGGCCGGGTCGGCCGCGGCATTGCCGAGCTTGCCGTGGCGCAGGGCCACAGCATCGTGGGCATCGATCGTGTTCCCAAGCACGAGGAATTGCCGGAGGCCGTCAGCTTCATCCAGGGGGAAATGGATGATTATGACGCCCTGGTCGCGGCCTTTGACGGCTGCGACGCGCTGATCCATATGGCGGCCATTCCCTCGCCCGGCCGGCATCCCGATCATGTGGTGCACAACAACAATGTCGTTGGCAGCTATAACGCCCTGCGCGCCGCCGCCGAAAACGGCATCATGCGGATTTGCCAGGCCTCCAGCGTCAATGCCATCGGTCACGCCTATAGCCGGCACCCGCGCTATGACTTTTTCCCGATCGACGAGACGCACGCCAACTATAGCGAAGACCCCTATAGCCTCTCGAAGTGGATCTGCGAGCAGCAGGCCGACAGCTTCGCGCGCCGCCATGAGGGCATGACCATTGCCAGCATGCGGTTCCACTACGTGGTACCGGAGCGGGCCATGGCCGCACGGGTCTATCCCGCCGATGGCCCCAACGTCGACAAGCACCTGTGGGCCTGGACCAACCTCAACGCTGCCGCCGACGCCTGCCTCCGCAGCCTGAATGGCACGTTTACCGGCCACGAAGTGTTCTACATCGTCTCCCCCACGACGACGGTGGAAGTGCCCAGCCTCGAACTCGCGGCGCGCTACTTCCCCGACATTCCCGTCACCGGGGACCTCTCCGGCCTGCGCAGCTTTTTCAGCTCGGCCAAGGCGGAACGCCTGCTCGGCTGGGACCACGACGCGGCGATGGCGCAGGCACAATAGGGCCGACGCCGTCATGAATTTATCGCGCTGGCACACCGATTAAGGTGGCCAGCGCGATGTGTTTTCTAGGCAAGCCGAACCACGATGACGTCACGCGGCGGAATGGTCACGATACCACCCGTCGACGCATCGCCATTGCCCCAGAAGGTCTTGCTGAATGTCGCCGGGCCACTATCGAGCACGACGCTGGTCTGCTGGCTCTCGCGCGTCGGGTTGAGCAGCCAAAGCACCCGGCCGTCGGGGCCATCATGCAGACGGCCCTGCAGCGCGGGGTTGGACAATTTCAGCTGCTGGGTCTTGCCGGTCCAGGCGAGAACATCGGCGAAGAAGGCCAGGTTTTCTGCGTTGCTCTGCCTAAAATAGGCAATGCCCGGATTTGTGCCGACCAGCAGGGTGCGGCCTCGACCGAATGTGTTCTCGACCACTGCTTTCCTGCCATCGACGAAACTGCCGCGCACCGTTCCGGTCGTTGGGGAATACGATTGCAGGAACCCGCCACCCTTGACCGGCTTGCCGTCGAAATCGAAGGCGATCCGGTCGCCGATATCCGGCATGAACTCGACCTCGTCTTCGCGGGCACCGAATACCGCGTCGAGGCCGTTATTGGGCTGGACCGTGCCCACTTTGCCGCGATCGCCGAAATAGCCAGGCGTGGCTTCAGAGATCAGGGTGCCGCCATTCTCGACCCATGCCGCCAATGCCTTGGCGTGCTCGGCGGTCAGCATGATGGGATATGGCGCGTAGATGGTGGCGTAGTCGGCGATGTGGTCGATGTGGACCCAGTCGGCCTGGATGCCGTTGTCGAAGAAGCCGCGATAAGCGCCCCACATCGCTTCGCGATAGGTCTCGGGCTTGTGGTTATGGTTGAGCAGATAGTCCCAGGCCTGCGCCTCGGGGATGACGAGGATGGCGATGTCGCCTTTGACCGGCTTGGCGGCGAATAGCGGCTTCTGCTCGGCGGCATTGGCCCATTTGCCGATCTCGCTGGCCATGTCCGAGCGCGGGGTGCGCGAGCCGTCCATGCCGTATGACCCGAAAGCGCCGAACAGTGGACCATCGAGCAGTGGGCGATAGCGCAGGTTGAGCACGCCAGTGGCGCCGGCTGCGAACGAGGTCATGGTGAGGGTGCGAATATCCTCCGGGTCCATGACGCGACCATCGTCCTTGTCGCGGCCGAGCACCTGGGGTTGCAGCCAGAGCGGGCCGCCGGGGCGTTCGGCATGCCACCACGGCTTGCCGCGTGCGGCGGCACGGGTCAGGTCGGGGCCGAAGAAGTTCTGCCATGGCTTGAACCCGCGCCGGCTGGGCACCCAGGTGAGGCCATAAAGCTCGACCTTGGAGGCGGCGAGCCAGTCGTCCGAGCCGTTGGCCGCCATATTGGGAATGGCACCGCCGACGCCATGAGCGGCGATCAGGCAGTCCTGATCCACGGCCCGGATCGTATCGATCTTGAACTGCATCTGGCCGTAATAATTCTGCCGCTTGAACTCGAGCCAGTCGAGATTTTCGGGGTAGGCGGCGACTTCGGCGGGGGGCTCGATATCCTCCCATTCGGCGTAGGAATAGCGGTACCAGGCGTTGGCGAGGGTTTCGAGATCGCCGTATTTTGCCTTGAGCCAAAGCCGGAAGTCGGCCTTCATGTATTCTGAGTAGTCGACGTCGGCGGCGTAGTTGACCTCGTTCCAGACGTCATAGCCGAGCAGGCCCGGATGGCCCTTGTAGCGCGTGGCCATGGCGTTGAGGAATGCCGCCACCGCTTCCTTGACTTCGGGCGCATTCATGGTGAGGGCACCGGCCCCGCCCCCATTGTTGGAGAAGCCGCCTGTCGAAGAACTGACGCCCATATTGGAGGTCATCGGCCGCCCATCGGCGCGCAGCTGGCGTGCATGGCCGAACTGGCGATAGGCCCAGTCCGGGACGGTATGGGTCAGCTCGGCGATGATGGTTTTGATGCCGTTCTTGGCGGCTAAATCCATCTGGCGGTCATAGTCCTCCCAGTCATAGAGGCCCGGCTTGCGCTCGATCGAGGCCCACATGAACCAGTGACGGAAGACGTTGAGCCCATCTTCGGCAGCGACGCCATAGTCGCGCTCCCAATCCTCGCGGGGCGGGTTGGACTTGCGGAAATAGACCGCGCCGAACGGCACTTGCGGGAGCTTGTCGATGGGCATTTTGCGTTCCTTGAGCAAAGAGGTAGCGCGCGGCGCCAAGGCGCCGTTGCAAAAATGGGATGGGTGAAAGGGGCTGGTTTAGCGATCGAGGCCGGCCAGCGCCTCCAGTGTCAGGATGAGGGCTGAGTGGTCCTTGTCGCCATCGCCACGGGCGATGGCCGCGTTCATCAACTGCTGCGTCGCCGAGGCGTTGGGCAGCGCAATATCGAGCGCCTTGGCGGCGTCGACGGCCAGTGAAAGATCCTTGCGGTGCAGTCGGATGCGGAAGCCGGGATCGAAGGTGCGCTTGACCATGCGCTCGCCGTGCACCTCGAGCACGCGAGAGGCGGCGAACCCGCCCATCAGCGCTTCGCGCACTTTGGCTGGGTCTGCACCCGCCCGCTTGGCGAACAACAATGCCTCGGCGACCGCCGCGATGTTGAGGCCGACGATGATCTGGTTGGCGACCTTGGCGGTCTGGCCATCGCCATTGCCACCCACCAGGGTGATGTTCTTGCCCATGGTCTGGAACAACGGCAGCGCCTTGTCGAACACCGCCTGCGGGCCACCTACCATGATGGTGAGTGCGGCGTTCTTCGCGCCGACCTCGCCACCCGAAACGGGGGCGTCGAGATAATCGCAGCCCAGCGCTTCGATACGTTTGGCAAAATCCTTGGTGGCGACCGGGGAAATCGAACTCATGTCGATGACGAGCTTGCCGGCGGACAGTCCTGCCGCCACGCCATCTGTGCCGAATAGCACCGCCTCGACATCGGGGGTATCAGGCAGCATCAGGATGATGATGTCGCTGGCCGCGGCGACCGCTTTGGCTGACTCCAGCGCCGTGCCACCCTTGTCGACGAGATGCTGCGATGCGTCCTTGACGCGATGCAGCGCGACGCTGTGACCGGCGGCGATCAGATGTTCCGCCATTGGGCGCCCCATGACGCCAAGGCCGATAAAACCGATATTCATAGGACGCTCCTCAAAGATAGGGTTTCATCCAGCCCAGGCTCGCGCTGGTGCCGGCCTTTGGCTTGTATTCGCAGCCGACCCAGCCGTCGTAGCCGAGCCGATCGATCTCGGAGAGCACGAAGCCATAGTTGATCTCGCCGGTGCCGGGCTCGTTGCGGCCGGGATTATCGGCGATCTGGATGTGGCCGATGCGGTCCTTGAGGCGGGCATAGGTGGGGATGAGATCGCCCTGCATCACCTGGGTATGGTAGACGTCGTACTGGATGAACAGATTGTCGGACCCAACCGCATCGAGCAGGCGCTCGGCATGATGCGTGGTCGAGACGTGAAAGCCGGGAATATCACGCAGGTTGATCGGCTCGAGCAGCAGCTTGATGCCGGCGTCGGCGAGGCGGGGGGCCGCATATTTGAGGTTGGCGACTAGCACTGCGTCGCGCTGTTCGGCGGTGGTGCCGGCCGGTGCGATACCCGCAAGGCAGTTGACCTTGTCGCAACCCAGCGCCTGGGCATAGCGAATGGCCGTCATCACTCCGGCCTGAAACTCCACCACGCGATCGGCATGGCAACCAATGCCGCGTTCGCCGCCGTCCCAGTCGCCCGCAGGGAGGTTGAACAGCGCCTGCGTCAAGCCGTTCGATATGAGCGTCGCGGCGACCTCCTCCATGGGGAACGCGTAGGGACCGACATATTCGACAGCCTTGAAGCCATCTTTGGCGGCCGCCGCGAAGCGGTCAAGGAAGGGCAGGTCGGCGTAGAGAAACGAGAGATTGGCGGAGAATTTGGGCACGGAAATATCCTTCAAGCGGTAAAGCGGGTGCGGTGCATCATCCGCTTGTGGCGCGGGTCGGGGTTGGGCACGGCCGATATCAGGCTTTTGGTATAGGGCTGCTGCGGATCGGTGCAAATCTGCTCGGCAGTGCCCATTTCCACCAGCTTGCCGCGATGCATCACGGCGACCCGGTCGCAGAAGTAGCGAACCACCGAAATGTCGTGCGAGATGAAAACGAAGCTGAGATCGAGCCGCTTCTGCAGGTCGAGCAGCAGATCGAGGATCTGGGCGCGGATCGACACGTCGAGCGCCGCCGTGGCCTCATCGGCGATGATGATCTTGGGATCGAGCGCCAGGGCGCGGGCAATGCCGATGCGCTGGCGCTGGCCGCCCGAAAATGCGTGCGGATAGCGCTCCATGGCCATGGGGTCGAGCCCGACGAGTTCGAGCAATTCGCCCACGCGTTTTTCCAGCGCCGCACCCTTGGCTTTGCCGGACACGACCAGCGGATCGCCGATCACTTCCTTGACGGTCAAGCGCGGATTGAGCGAGGCGAAGGGGTCCTGGAACACCAGGCGAACGTCGCGGTGGAAGCTCTTGAGCTGGCGTTTGTTCAGGGCCGTCACATCCACCGGCTCGCCCTGCCCGAAATAGGTGACAGTGCCGCCTGTGGGCTCGACCGTGCGCAGGATCAGGCGGCCAAGCGTCGTCTTGCCGGAGCCGCTCTCGCCCACGATGCCGAGGTTTTCGCCCGGATAGAGATCGAAGCTGACATCGTCCACGGCCTTGATCGCATGGCTGCCGCCGCCGAACCATCCGGCTGAAGCGCCATAAAGCTTGGACAGGTTGCGCACGCTTAGCACCGGTGCGCGTGTGGTGGCGGCTGGCTCGGCATGGGTGGTGGCACGCTGGTTCTGCTCCAGTTTGACGGTCGAGCCGAGCAGGCGGCGTGTATATTCGTGCTTGGCATCGTGGAAAATGGCGTCGGCACTGCCGGCCTCGACGATACGGCCAAAATGCATGACCGCAACGGCGTCGGCGACTTCGGCGACGACGCCCATGTCATGGGTAATCAGCAGCATGGCCATGCCGCGGCTGACTTGCAGGCGCTTGATGAGGTCGAGAATTTCGGCCTGCGTCGTCACGTCGAGGGCGGTGGTCGGCTCATCGGCGATGAGGATTTCCGGGTCCGCTGCCAGTGCCATGGCGATCATGGCGCGCTGGCGCATACCGCCCGAGAACTCGAACGTATAGCGGTCGATCATCTTGTCGGGATTGGGAATTTCCACCTGCCGCAACAGCTCGATGGTTTCGGCGCGCGCCGCTTTCTTGTCCATGCTGCGGTGCAGGCGCAGCGCCTCGACGATCTGGCTGCCGATGGTGTGGACCGGCGACAGCGAACTCATCGGCTCCTGAAAGATCAGCCCGATCCGGCCGCCGCGTATCTTGAGCAGTTCGGGGCTGCGCTCGTTGAGGGTGGCGATGTCGATATCGCCGTGCTTTCCCTTGAGTAGGACACGGCCGGACGCAATGGCACCGTTCTTGTCGAGGATGCGCAGCAGGGCACGAGCGGTGACGGACTTGCCCGAGCCGCTTTCGCCGACAAGGCACAGCGTTTCGCCACGGCGCAGCTCGAAGCTGACATCGCGCACCGCATGCAGCACCTGGGTGCGCAGGCGGAAGTCGAGACTGAGGTTTTCCACCTTGAGCACGACGTCGCCGGCGGCGGCATCGGACTGTCGTTCGGTGATGACGTCTTGCGTTGGCATGGCGTCAGCTTTCGTACGGGTCGGCAGCGTCGCGCATGCCATCGCCAAGGAAATTATAGGCCAGCACGGTCAGCACCACCGCGCCAGCCGGCCAGATCAGCAGCCATGAGGCATTGGCGATGGTGCGCACGTTCTGTGCGTCCTGCAGCAGCACGCCCCAACTGACCACCGGCGCCTTGAGGCCGATGCCTAAAAAGCTCAGCGCAGTCTCGGCGACGATCATGGTGGGCAGTGCCAGGGTGACCACCGCGAGGATGTGACTGGTGAGCGAGGGGAGGATATGCCGGAAAATCAGCCGGCGCTCGCTCGACCCGTCCAGCCTCGCGGCGGTGACGAAGTCTTCGCTGCGCAGGGCAAAGAACCGGCCACGCACTTCGCGCGCCAATCCTGTCCAGCCGAACAGCGAGACAATGAGGGTAATGACGAAATAGACCGTCAGCGGCGACCAGGTCAGCGGGATCGCCGCCGCTAGACCCAGCCACAGCGGAATGGTGGGCATCGAGGAAATCACCTCGATGACGCGCTGGATGATCATATCCACCCAGCCGCCGTAAAAGCCTGAAATGGAGCCGAGCACGACGCCGAGCAACAGGCTGATGCTGACGCCGATCAGCCCGATCGACATGGAAATGCGGGTGCCGTGGATCAGCCGGCTGAGCAGGTCGCGGCCCAGCTTGTCGGTGCCAAGCAGATACATGGTGTCGCTGGTCTTGAGCGGCCCGATCAGGTGCACATCGGCGGGAAACAGGCCCCACAGCTTATAGGGCGCGCCTTTGACGAACAGACCAATCGGCACGACCTGGCTCTCGTCGATAACATACGATCGGCGCAATGACGCCTGGTCCACGCTCATCGTATAGCCGGTGACATGCAACAGGAACTGCTGGCTGCCATCGGGCTGGGTGGCGAACAGGCGCAATTCCTGCGGCGGCGCATTGGTGAATTGCGGCCGCGACGTATCGGGCAGGGCAGGGGCAAGGAATTCGGCGAACAGGCCGATCAGATACAGCATCAGGATGATGACGCCGGCCACGACCGCGACTTTGTTGCGCACGAACTTGGTCCACATCAGCCGCCATGGGCCAGCCGCAGCAGTCTCCACCGGCTTGCCGGCCTTGAGCGCGGAAACGGCAGGCCCGGTTTCCGGCGCCTCGTCGATGAAACTATGGGCTATCATCAGTTGAACCTGATCCGTGGGTCTAAGAGGGCAAGAAGGATGTCCGAAACCAGCATGCCGACCAGCGTCAGCACGCCCATCAGCAGGATGAAGCTGCCAGCGAGATACATGTCCTGGCTGATCAGCGCCCGCAGCAGCAGCGGGCCGGCAGTGGGCAGGTTGAGCACGATGGCGGTGATGGTGACGCCCGAGATGAGCTCCGGCAGCACCCAGCCGATGGCCGAGACGAACGGGTTGAGCGCAATGCGCACCGGATATTTCAGCACCGCTTTGTATTCCGGCAGGCCCTTGGCCTTGGCCGTCACCACATAGGGCTTGTTGAGTTCATCGGTGAGGTTGGCGCGCAGGATGCGGATCAACGCCGCGGTCCCGTTGGTGCCGATGACGATGATCGGAATCCACAGATGCGCCAGCAGATCGACGAATTTGCCCCAGCTCCAGGATGCTTCGGCATATTCGGGCGAGAACAGGCCGCCCACGCTCTGGCCGAAATATTTGTAGCTGAAATACATCAGCACCAGCGCCATGATGAAATTGGGCACGGCCAGCCCGATGAAGCCGAGCAGCGTGAAGCCATAATCGCCCACCGAGTGGCGGCGCATCGCCGAATAAATGCCGATCGGCAGCGATACCGCCCAGACGAACAGCAACGAGGCCAGAGAAATGCCCAGGGTCGAGCCCATCCGTTCCCAGATCAGGTCCGCCACCGGCCGGTTCCATTCGAACGAATAGCCGAAGTCGCCCCTGAACAGGATGCCGCTGATCCACTTCCAGTACTGCTCCCACATGGGCGCATCGAGGCCATAGATCTGGCGATAGCGCTCGATCTGGCCGGGATCGACATTGGCGCCGCTGTCCGCCATCGAGGCGAGCATCGAGGTTAGGTAGTCGCCCGGCGGCAGTTGGATGATCGTGAAGGCGATGATCGACATCCCGATCAGGGTCGGGATCATATAGACCAGTCGCTTAATCACATAGTTTAGCATGGCGGTTCCGCTCAGGCCCAGGTCACGTGGACGACTTCGATGGTGTCGATGGACGGCACCACGATGGTGACCCGGCCATCGGCGACCGTGGTTTCCACATCGCCGCCCGCCACCAGCAGTTCGGCCCGGCAAAACGTCTTGCCGGATGGAATGGCGATGGAAACCTCGATGCGGCCGGCCGGATAGACCTCGCGGATGGGCCCCTTCATCATCATGGGGTTGGAGAGGTTATTGAGTACGACGGCCAAACCGGAGCGGTCTTGGCGCACCGACAGGTCGAGCACGGCGCGGCCGCTGATTTCTACATCTGGCCGCTTGTTGAGCGCCCAGCGCACGGCATTGCCGATGAGCCGCGCATGATCGCCCGCCATTACCTCCCAGAGGATGCCGCCGATGTTCCACGGGATGTAAACGGTCCGGCCTCCCGAGGCGTGTTCGCGGGTGACGACCGCAGCGCCCTTGGGGTCTTCGCGCGGATAGACCTCTTCCATCGGCAAATCGGGGAAGTCCGGCACATAGAGGAAGGGCTGTTCCGCATCGGCGACTGCCTCGACTGCTAAGAGCTTGGTGCCGCCCATGATGCGGTTGGCGCCCTCGAAGCCCTTTGAGATCGGGTGATCGCCGTTGATCGCCACATAGGTGTTCTTGACCGGACCACGCGCGGCCTTGGTCAGGCTGACGCCCAGCAGCGGTCCCAGCGCAATGGCGTTGCGCGGCTTGTTGGTCTCGGTCCGGGTCGAGCTTTCATGGGCGGCCACAACCGAGCCGCCGCGCGCCACATAGGCTTCGAGTGTCTTGACCTGCGCGTCGGACAGGCAGGTGGAATTGGCCAGGATGATGACCTTGAACTTGTCGAGTGTTTCGGACGTCATCGCCTGGTCGGATACCATCTCGAAGGGCAGTTTGGCTTCGATCAGGGCCATGTAGAAGCCCAGATCGTCTGCCTCCGCCGCCCGGCGCGTGTCCTGGCCGTGATGACGCAATGTCGTCGCGGGATCGAGAATGGCGATCTCGGCGATCGGCGTCATGGTGCTGAGCACCGGCTCCAGATCGGCATGCAGCCCGAAGCTGTCGGCGACCGGCTCGACCCAGCGCGTATCCGGCACGACGCCGTTGAACTTGGTGAACCAGGGCAACAGCCCCTGCGTGGTGCCATCGTCGATCCACGCCTGAATTTCGGGTCCGGTGGTGACAGCGTCCTTCCAGCGGTACTCCTCTTCCGGCCCGATCGAGGTGATGAGGATGGCCGGGCGATCCCGGAACGTGGCGCGCATGCGCTTGCCGTTGCGACCGCTCATCCATACCGGCTCGGTGCCGCGACGGCCCTGGTCGTCGACGCAAAGGAACGGGCAATATTTCTCGATGATGTCGAGATCAAATTCGGTCAGCGACACCGAGCCCATATTGGGAATGAAGCTGGTATGCGGCTTGATGGCCTTCATCACCTCGTCCCATTCGACCACGAGACGGCTCAGCACATTGCGGCGCCACGCGGTCCAGGCCAGCCATGCCGGGTTTTCCAGGCGCTCGTCCATCGGCAATTCATGGCCCGAGGCGACGCGGAAATTGGTCTTGCAGCTATTGCAATAGCACACGCCATGGCCCTGCCAGCGGTTGGCGAAGATGGCGTCAATATCGTAATTGGTGGTGATCTCCTTGAGCACCTCGGGCATGAACTTGAAGTTGTAGTCCGAATAGGCGCAGGTCACCCATACATCGGGAAAAGCCCAGTGGCGGCGCTTGTTGCCCGCCTTGTCGACCGCGATCCATTCGGGATGGGCATCGGCCGCGTCCTGGTGGATGGCATGCGGATCGACCCGCGCCATGACATGCATGCCCAGCTTGCGGGCACCGGCGACGAGGTCGCCAAACGGATCGCTGTCGCCAATAAACTTGGAGACGTAGTGCAGCGGCACCTTGGACGGGTAGTACGCCACATAGCCGCCGGCGCTGAGGCAGGTGGCGTTGGAGCGCGTGCGCTTGAACACGTCGACCCAGAAGGCCGGATCGTACTTGATCGGGTCATCTTCGGCCAGGGTGAGCTGGGTCCAGCGCGTCGCCGACCGATACCAGTCGGGCTTGCGGAGATGGTCAGTGGTCTTTGCCTGGGTGTCGAGCATCGCGGGTTCCATTGGGTATGATTGTGCCGTCGCCGGTCCACGAGGGACCGGCGCAAGCCAATGTTTGCGGTGAGGGCCTTAGGCCTTGAAGAACTGCTCGGGACGCGCCGGGCCGGGCGTGGGCCAGCCGAACGAGTTGGGCATGCTGTCGAGCAGGTTGACGACGTCGTTCTTGACCACCCCATAGCCGTCAGCCGGCAGGCTGACGCCAAAGGTGAGGAACAGATCGGCCGCGCCCTGCAGCACCTGGGCCATCAATTCGGTCTGCTTGGCCGGATCTGCCGTCCCGACCAGCGTGCGATAGAGCTCCTGCTGGGCCTTGACCGCCGCGGGTGGCTCGACCGCCGCTTCATTGTCGGGCTGGGTGAAGTAGAGCGACCAGCCCGGCGCATAGAAGCAGTTATTGTTGATCGGCACATAGAAGCGCGCGTCCAGCATGGCGGCGATACCTGAATTGGCGCCGAACTGATGCGCGGTGGCATCGTATTCGCGGCCGCGGCGCACCCGTTCTTCCCAGAGCGAGCGGTCCATGGTGCGCATTTGCGCATCGATGCCGACCGCCTGGAACATCGGAATGGCCAGCTCGAACATGTCGAGGAAGGTGGTGCGGGTCTGGTCGATCTCGAAAATGATCGAGACGCGCCGGCCCTGCTCGTCCTGGCGATAGCCCTCGCCATCCTTGTTGGGGATCAGCGCATCGAGCATCGTATTGGCTTTGGCCTGATCGAACTCGATGAATTGCTTGGCCAACTGCTCGTTGTAGAGCGGATCGCCCTCACGCATCGATGGTTGTGCAGGGGCTCCCTGGCCCACGAATACCGCGTCGATCAATGCCTGCCGGTCGACCGCGAGCGACAATGCCTGGCGGAACTCGATGGTGTTGAACAGCTTGTTCTTGACTGGGTCGAGATGGTTCAGGTTGAGCTGAAAGGCCATCACATTGGCCGCGGTTTCCTTGAGTGTATAGAAGCCGTAGCCACCGCTTTCCTGGCCATCGAACAGCACCGGCTTGTTGGCGGGCGTGCAGATATACTGGTCCATGATGTCGATTTCGCCCTGCAGCGTCTTGAGCAGCAGCACTTCGGGATCGGCGACCATCTGGTAGACGACGCGGTCGAAGTAGGGCAGTTGCGTGCCCTTGTCGTCGACCTTGAAATAATAGGGATTGCGGGTGGCAATGGCGCGTTCGGTGTTTTCGCCCGGAGCTCCATCGGTGAACACCCAGGCGTTCAGCGTCGGCCGCTTGCCGTTCTGATAGAACGTATTGTCATCGAGCATGCCGATTTCGCGCTGGAACAGGGCGATCCAGCTTTCCAGCCCCTGCGCCTTGGCCAGCGTATCGGCATCGGGGTTGTACTTGATGTGGAACTGCTCGAGGTAATGCTTGGGCGTGCGCGTCATCTGGTCCTGCTGGGCCCAAGCGAGCTGCTGCACGAAAAGGCCATTGGGACCGGGGAAGATGACCTTGAAGGTCTGCTCATCCACCACTTCGAGCTTGGCCGCCTCGCCGTTCACAAACCACCAGGCGTTACCGCCGAGGCTGGCTTCCGCGTCGTTGAAGTAGGCGTCGTACCAGAACTGCACGTCGGCGGTGGTGAAGGGCACGCCATCGGACCACTTGTGGCCCTTGCGAAGGGTGAAGGTGTATACGGTGGCCTCGGGATTGACCGACCATGACTCGGCCGTGTTTTCAACAAGGCCCGACCAGTCGGGGTTAAAACGAACCAGCGGCTCATAACCCTGGTAGCGCACCAGCATTGAGAGCGAGCCGCCACCGACCAGAGCGTGGTTCCAGTCGCCACCCTGCTGGCCAGTCCGCTCGAACGGCGTGATGACCAGTGGATTGGCGGGCAAGCGATCGGCGACCGCTGGCAATGTGCCTGCATCCACCTGAGCCTTTAGAAAGGCCGATTCCTGAGCCCGCACCCAGCTTGGGACGGCCAATGCTCCGGCAAAAGCGGAACTCGCGACGATAAAAGCCCGACGGCTGATGCTTACCATTTGATCTCCTCCTGGCTAACCGCCTGTGGACGTTGTTAGCGATGGTGAGCCTGCGACTGTAATTTTGTTAGGTAAAGCGTTATGTTGATATTGATGTCATTCTGTGGATAGAATGAGCTATTGCTCGGGATGTCGCCCGAAGTGGTGGATACCGGTCAGGAGTTCCAATGGCACGCGTCACGTTGTCGACAATCGCCGAAATGACGGGCCTATCGAAGTTCGCCGTGTCCAGGTCCCTGTCCGGCAAGGACGGCGTCAGCGACGGGACGCGGCGCCGCGTGCAGCAGGTCGCCGCTGACCTGGGGTACACCCGCGCGGTCGCCGAGGTTGAGGAGACGGTGCTTGGCGTGGTGTTCCATGATACCGACCTCATCAATTCCGAACTGCATCTGTTGATCCAAAGCGGTTTTCAGGCGCAGGCGCAGCGCCACGGCTATCAGGTGCGCATGTGCTGGACGCATCTGCCGCAGGAAATCGAGGCATTCGCGCGCGGCTGCTCCGGCGTCGCTCTGGTCGGCCCGCATCCCGTGTCGACCATGCAGCGCATTCGCGATCTGGGTGTGCACGTCGTGCGCAATGGTTGGATGGATCCCTTCGATCCGTTCGATATCGTCTCCGGCACCGACCATGAGGGCGGCTCGGCCGTCGCCAACTACCTGCTCGAATTGGGGCACCGCACCATCGCTTACGTCCACGGCACGCCCGGCTATCGCGGTCGCGTCGAACGCTTTTACGGTGTGCGCGAGGTGTTCGAACGATACGACGATGTGAGCTTTCGCGAGATGAAGTTCCAGGCCGAGATGCGCTTCACCGAGCATCTACAAGCGGCCCATGCCGACGGGTTTTTCCCGACGGCCTTCTTTTGCGCCCACGATGGCATGGCGCTGACCGTCGTTTCCGAACTGCTCCGGCTTGGCTACAGGATTCCCGAGGATGCGTCGGTCATCGGATTTGGCGACTACTCGGCTGCAACCCAGATATCGCCCCAGCTGACCACGGTCAAAGTGCAGGGGCGCGAAATCGGGGCCGGCCTGGTGCGTGTTCTGGATGACCGCATCAATGAACGCATGTCGCCCGAAATCCCCCTGCGGCTCCTGTTCTCGGGGCACCTCGTTATCCGTGCCTCGGCCGGGCCGGTTGCCGATGCCTTCCCGAAGTCGATCGCGTTGTGAGGGCTAATGCCGTTGCTACCGAGCGGCAGTGATGGCGGCGACGGATGTTCGCATACTCGCAGGCGTCGCCCCGGTGACGATGACGCCAAGCAGCGGCGCGGCGATCCCGGCGGCGCGGAGGCCCGGCATGTCGGCCGGCGTAAATTTCTTCTGGCTCGGGGCGATGACCGGCACGCCGGCAAGCGCCGCGATGTGGGTATAACGCGCCAGATCGGCCGCGGTCAGCGGCGTGCCGTAGCCGGCGAAGTCCATGATTGAGGCTTCGATCATCGCACCGGGAATGGCTGCCAGCCGTGCGATATCGGCATCGGTGCTGGTGGCGGAGAGGGCCGGCATCGGGCGTAACCGCGACTGCAGCAGGTGCGGTTTCAGGTGATCCATGTAGACGTTGAATCCCTCGAAGCCGAGATCGGCGAGGGCGTCCATTTCGTCAAGCGTGGGCAGGCTCTCCTGGCCGGCCATCACCAGCATGGGTGCGCCGAGTTTTGCGAGGGTTTCGAGGAACCCTCGTTCCTCGGTGAAGCTGCCAAAGGTGGTGCCGGAGGCGCGGTGGTAGGCGTTGAGGTGGACTTTGATTGCCGTGGCACCGCCATCCAGTGCGGCTTGCGCCAAGGCGAGGTCGTGGCGCGGCAGCGAGACGATCACTGGAAACTGGCCGGTTGTAATGGCGCGGTAGAGCGGGGTTTCGGGATAGGTGGACATCAGTTGATCCGGGCGCCGGTGGTGGTGTCGAAGAGGTGGACGTTGGCTGGGTCGGGGCGAACTATGATGGTCTCGCCGGGGCTGGCCTTGACGCGTTCGCGGAAGACGCCGATCGCCTGATGCTCGCCCAGGGTCATGGTGACCTGGGTTTCCGAGCCCATCGGCTCAACCAGCAGGACCGTGGCGGCGACGCCTGCGGGCGAGAGCTCGAAGTGTTCGGGCCGGATGCCGTAGACAGCGTTGCCGGGGGCGAGGCCGGGCGGCAAAGGGAGGGTAATGCCGGCGGCGGCAAAGCCATCGGGGGTGATCTGGCCGCCGATGAAATTCATTGAGGGGGAGCCGATGAAACCGGCGACGAATTGGTTGATCGGGCGGTCGTAGAGATCGAGCGGCGCACCGATCTGTTCGACCTTGCCGGCATTGAGCACGACGATCTTGTCGGCCATCGTCATGGCTTCGACCTGGTCGTGGGTGACGTAGATGGTGGTGACACCGAGGCGCTGGTGCAGGCTTTTGATCTCGCCGCGCATGACGACGCGCAGCTTGGCATCGAGGTTGCTGAGCGGTTCGTCGAACAGGAAAACCTGTGGATTGCGCACGATGGCGCGGCCCATGGCGACACGCTGGCGCTGGCCGCCGGAGAGCTGGCGGGGGTAGCGCTTGAGCAGGGGGACCAGGCCCAGGATGTCGGCGGCCCAGTTCACACGCTCGGTGATCTCGGCCTTGGAGGCGCCGCGATGTTCGAGCGAGAAGCCCATATTGGTCTCGACCGTCATATGCGGATAGAGCGCATAATTCTGGAATACCATGGCGATGTCGCGATCCTTGGGATCTAGCTCATTGACGACGCGGGGGCCGATGGAAATCTCGCCATCGGTGATGGTTTCCAGCCCGGCGACCATGCGCAGCAGGGTGGATTTGCCGCAGCCGGAGGGGCCGACCAGGACGACGAATTCGCCATCGGCAATATCGATATCGACGCCGTGGATGACGGCTGCGTCGCCATAGCTTTTCTTGACGTGGCGGAGGGTAACGGGAGCCATGATTTTAGTCCTTAGCCTTTGAGGCCGGTATGGGCGAGGCCTTCGACGAACTGCTTCTGGGCCACGATGAACACCAGCAGGACCGGCAATGCGGTCATGGTCGCGGCGGCCATCTGGATGTTCCACATGGCGCCGCCGTAAGCGTCGGTGAACTGGGTCAGCGCCTGGGGCAGGGTGAACATGTTCTTGCTCGAGATGAAGACGATGGGTTCGAGATAGAGGTTCCAGCTATGCAGGAACGTGAAGATGGCCACGGCGCCGAGCGCGGGCTTGGCCAGCGGCAGCGCGATGATCCAGAAGATCTTGAAGCGGCCAAGGCCATCGACGCGGGCGGCTTCTTCCAGCTCGCCGGGCAGGGCGATGAAGAACTGGCGCATGACGAAGGTGGCGAACACCGATGGCGCGCCGAAAATCGGCACCAGGATCAGCGGCCAATGGGTGTTGATCATCCCCCATTTGAGGAAAATCTGGAACAGCGGCACGATGGTGACTTCGGACGGGATCAGCAGGCCCAGCAGGACGATCGTGAACAGGAAATCGGCGCCGGGGAATTTGATGCGCGCGAAGGCGTATCCGGCCATCGACGAGAACGCCATGGTGCCGACGGTGACGATGGCAGCGATATAGGCCGAGTTCCAATATTGCTGGGCAAAGGGCTGCAGCTCGAACACCTTGCCATAGGTGGTGAAATCGAAGCGGCGCGGCCACAGGTCTGGCGGGAAGGCGAAGATGTCGCTGATCGGCTTCACCGACGAGGTGATCATCCACCAGGTCGGGAACACGAAGGGGATGAGCAGTACGCACATCAGCCCATAGAGCGCGGTTTTGATGGTGGGCGAGAGATCAGTTTTCATAGAACACGATCCGCTTGCGCAACTGCCACTGGGCAAAGGTGAGAATGGCCACAATGACGAACAGCAGGATCGACAGCGTCGAGCCATAGCCGAAGAAGTGGAACTGGAAGGCCTGCTGGTAGAGGTAATAGACCAGCACGGTGGTGGAGAAGCCGGGGCCGCCTTGCGTCAGCACGGCGATCTGCGCGAAGACCTGGAGCGAGCCGACGATGGTGATGATCGAGGTCAAGAGGATCGTCGGCGAAATCATCGGCAAGGTGATGCGGCGGAACTGCTTGAAGGGCGGCGCGCCATCGACGCGAGCGGCCTCGTAGAGTTCCTTGGGCACACCCTGGAGGGCGGCGAGGAAGAGGATCATGTTGAGGCCGACATTCTTGAAGACCTGGACGACGACAACGGAGATCATCGCCGTGGTCGAATTTCGCAGCCAGTTGGGGCCGGTGATGCCGAACATCTGCAGGAACCCGTTGATGCCGCCATTGTTCTGCAGCAGGAAGCCCCAGACGATGGTCCAGGCGACGAGCGAGACGACAACCGGCGAGAAGAACAGGGTGCGGAACACCACGATGCCGCGCAGTTTCTGATCGAGCAGCACGGCGAGGAGGATTGCCAGGGTCATGTTGAGGACGACGAGGCAGGCCGAGAAAATGGCTGAGGCGATAAGCACTTGGGGCAGGGCGGGATCGTTCAGCAGGTGCTGGTAGTTGGCGGCGCCCTTGAAAGTGAAGGTATTGGCGAGGACGTTCCACTCGTGGAGGGAGTACCAGAACACCAGGGCCAGCGGGATGAGGACGAAGACGATCGTGCCGATGAGCTGGGGGGCGATGAAGGCGTAGCCCGCCACGGCGTCTCGGCGTTCGATGGTCCAGAACGGACGGGTTCGCGGTGGAATGGTCATTGCTTCTTCCTTCTCCCTCCCCCTTGTGGGGAGGGCCGGGGTGGGGGTGACACGCGCGGTGTACGCGAAGATACCCCCACCCTTGATCCCTCCCCACAAGGGGAGGGAGACGACTGCTAGATTGTGGCACGGTGTCCAGCCAAGGCACCGAACGGCTCCTCCCCTTCTAGGGGGAGGTTGGGTGGGGGTTTGGGAGCCCAATTTCGGCAGAAGAACCCCCACCTTGATCCTCCCCCTGGAAGGGGGAGGTGTTGATTGAAAGTTCAGGCAGCCAGATTACATCGCCAGCATCGGGCTGACGCTGTCACACACCGATTTCAGCACGGCCGGCACATCGGCATCCGGCACCCACAGCGCATCCAGACCGGCGCGAACCGTCTGCTGGATTTGCGCGAAGTTGGTGTGGCCGGGGAGGACCTTGCCATTGGCGATGCCCTTGATGACGACGTTTTCGATCTGGTCGGCCGAGAGCAGCGGATTGGTGGCAGCCAGGGTTGTCGAGTTCAACAGGCTGGCGCGAGCGGGCGGGAAGAACTGGGCCAGCTTCTGGCTATTGGCCGGATTGGTCATATAGGCGAGGAAGGCGACGGCGGTTTCGGCATTCTTGCCGGCAGCGAAGACGCCGACGCCGGCCTGGCCCACAACGGAGTAATCACCGGCGGGGCCCTTGGGCAGCGGCACCAGGTCCCAATCGAAGGCGTTTTCCTTGGGCAGGAGCGAGGCCCGGGAGATCTGGGTGACGGTCATGGCGGTATTGCCGGCGAAGAAGTCGATGTCTTCGCCGGGGCCGGGCATGGCCTTGTCGGTGAAGATGGCCTTGTGGATGGCGGTCATGGCGTCGACCATGGCGGGATCGGCAAAGGTGCAGGTCTTGCCGTCGGCGCTCCACGGGGTCGCGCCCCAGCCGTTCCAGATCGAGGCCATGTTCTGCCAGACCTGATATTTGAAGTCGCGCAGGACGAGGCCGGTCTTGCCGGATTTTCCGACCGCCGACGCGGTGGCAAACGCGTTGTCCCAGGTCCATTCGTTGGCGGCGATCAACTCGGCCGGAGTCTTGGCACCGGCGGCCTTGATGACATCGTTGTTGACGAACAGGGCGAAGGGCGAGGTCGAGAATGGGTACGCGTAAAGCTGGCCGTCCTTGGTCCACAGCGCGGTCGCGGTCTGGGTGACATCGGCCATGTCGTAGCCTTCGGTCTTGGTGAAGGCATCGGTCAACGGGGCAAGGGCACCGGAATTGACGAAATCGGCGGCGGTGGATTCCAGAATCCAGGCCAGATCGGGCGGATTGCCGCCGGCAATCTGGGTGGTCAGCGTCGTGGTGTAGCTTTCGAACGGCAGCGGCTCGAAGGTCACGGTGACGTTGGGATGGCTCTCTTTAAAGCCGGCGGCGATCTCGTTGAGCATGGCCAGATGCGCCTCATTGGCGCTCCAGGTAGTCATGCGCAGATTGATCGCGTCCTGCGCCCAGGTGGTGCCGCTCCAGGCGAGGGGCACGAGAATGCCGGCCATTGCGGCGGCGGATTTGAGTGAGGTCAGTTTTGACAATTATTCCTCCTGTTGTCTTTTCTTGGTCGATTAATAGCCGCGCACGTCCGGCCAGCGGATTTCGATGCCCTCGCCATGGAGCCGCGTCTGGAAGTCGGAAAGCTGGGCGTCGTTTTCCTGCACCTGATGCGGTGTGAGCCCGTTATTGAGACAGTGAGCCGCCAAAAGACCGGCGACTTCGCCGACGTTCCACTCGACGGGATGCAGCCGGTAGCAGCCATTGGTGATGTGGGTGGTGCCGATATTCTTGCTGGCCGGCAGCAGGTTTTTGACCCGCTGCGGCAGCAATGCGCCGAGCGGAATTTCGAAGGGCGCCGACTCCACGTCGACATAGTTGTCGCCGCCGGTGGAGGGATGCAGGTCGATGCGGTACATGCCGACGCCGATGCTGTCACGATACTGCTTGGACAGCGCATTGCCATGGATGGCCATGGACACGTCCTGCTCGACGATAGTCGTGACGGCCTTGATGCGGCGGCTTTCGCGGATGTATGGGGCCATGGCGAGGCCATGATCGGTGCCGGTGACGTCGCCCCGCAGGCGCAGGCCACGGAAGCCCTGGCCGCCATCGGTGCGGGGGGCTTCGGTCTGGAGCCAATAGAACACCGAATAGGACAGGTCGGCGGCGGCCTTGAGGTGGCGGGCCTTTTCGTCCTCGGCGACGTCGATAATCGAGCCTTCCATGTAGTCGATCATCGGCCAGTTCACGAGGCAGATGTCCGAGCCATAGGCGCCGGGCACGAAACTGCCGCGCGCGGCGATGCGGCGGAAAGTCCACAGATTGCCATCGCCGGGATTGCGGCGCTGATCGGCATCGACCAGCAGCGGATCGTCATCGGGATTGGGGGTGAACGAGCGCTCGGTGATTTCGAGCGTGCGCGGATGGGGCGCCTTGAAGCCGAGCAGCGGACCGCCCCAGAAGCTGGGCTGGTACTTGCGCCAGAAGTCGTAATTGGCGGGCTTGTCGATGGTCTGGTCGCCGTCGACATGGTCGATGGCAAAGCAGACGGACACGGCCTGGACGTTGTCGGGCTGCGCAGTTTCGGGAGCGCTGGGCTCGCCGGTGTCGTGGCGGCTTTCGAAGCCGGTGACGTATTCGGTGCCGGTCATCGGCAGCAGATCGCCGAGTTCGGTGGCGTCGATGATGTAGGGGGCCGACACGGTGATGTCGGCGCCGGTATGGCGATGGCGCAGGGTGATGGAGCGGACGATGTCGCCGGCCACGTCGGCGGAGACGGGGCGGTAGGGCTGGAGCAGGCGCAGCTTGCCGCCGCCAATATAGGGCATCAGCATGGCATCGATGACGGCGACGCCGACGCGCGGCTCGGCGCAGAGGCGGCTGACGAAGCCGGCGCCGGGATTGAGATCACCCCAGGCGCGGCTGGCGGCGGTCAGCGGGTAATGGTCGCGGTAGTATTGACGGATGCCGTTGCGGAGCTGGCGATAGGAGCGGGTGACGCCGAACTGTTCCACCCAGGAATGTTCGTCGGGTGGCACGGCCTGGCTCGTAAGCTGGCCGCCGAGCCAGTCGAATTCCTCGCTCATGATGACGCTGCGGCCATTGCGCAAAGCGCCAAGGGCTGCGGCGACGCCGCCGAGGCCGCCACCGACGACGAGGATATCTGCGCTGAGTTCTTTTGGGGTCATGGTCTCGTCTTAGGCTTGGTCAAAGGGGCAGGGCCGAGCGTGTCGCCCTCAAGCGGCTCGCAAGGCAGCAGGATCTGCTGGATGGGTTCGTCATGTTCGACGCGACGCACCAGCATTTCCGTCGCGGCGCGGGCCATGGCCTCGCGCGGGATGGAAAACGAGGTGAAGCGGCGGCCGGTCTGTTCGGCGCGGATGTGGTTGCCGAGAACGACGATGGAGAACTGTTCGGGCACCGCGATGCCGCGCTGGCGAGCGAGGGTTTCGACATGGATCGCATCGGCCAATTCGATGAAAAACACCGCAGTTGCGCCGCTGGCGAGCAAGCTTTCGAGGGTTTGCGCGGCTGGTTGGGCGACATCGGGAATGTGGGCGACGAGGTCCAGGCCAGCTATGGCGCCGGAGAATCCGGCCCAGCGGTCGAAGGTGGATTCAGCGCCGTGACTGGGGCCTACATAGGCGATGCGGGTGTGGCCGAGGGCGCGGACGCGATCGACCAGGGCCGCCGTGCCCGAAGCGTAATCGCCGCCGACATAGGGGACCGGGCCGCCAGCGTCATCGCGACGGCCGACGGCGACGAAGGGATAATCCTCGGCCACGAGGCGCGTGAGTTCGTCATGGTCGAATTTGCGGCCGAGGACCAGACAGCCATCGGCGAGACGCAGGCGGGTATTGTTGCCAAAAATCTTGCGCTGGGCGCCGGCGGCAGCGCCGGTCAGCAGCAGCAGATCATAGCCGAGTTCCTGGGCGGCCTCTTCGATGCCGAGCAGGAAGGGCGTGAAAAAGTCGGCCTGCGCCGAGGGAAAAGCTGGCTCGTAGGTAAAGACGCCGAGGATGCGATTGAGGCCCTTGGCCATGCGGCGGGCCACCGGATCGGCGACGTAACCGGTATCGCGGATGGCCTTGTTGACCCTCTCGCGGGTTTCCTGGGGGATGCGGCCTTCGGCGCTGACGGCGCCATTGAGCACGAGCGAAACCGTCGCCTGGCTGACGCCGGCAAGGCGGGCAATGTCGCGCTGGGTCAGGCGTTTGGTCGCGGCCAAAACGATCTCCCGGATCGGGTCTTGACTGCTAATGCGTATTACCAGCTAATGCGTATTAACAGGAGTGAGGGCGGGGCTGTCAAGCCGGATTCGGAGGTGGGGATTTTGACTTTTGCGGAAGCGATGCGGGGAGCCGGAGTTCAGTCTCTGGCGGTGTTCGGCGACAGCATAACGGTTGGCCTGAACGCTTCGGCGCCGGAGAAGGCATGGCCGCTGCAACTGGCGGCGGCTACGAATATTGGGGTTGTGCGCAACCGCGCCGTGTCCGGCACGATCCTGCAGGGCGGCATGATGGCCGACGGTCTACCCCGGCCCGACAACGGCATTGGACGCTATCGCGAGGCACTGCTCAGACCCGATCGGGCCGACGCGCTGGCTGTCCTTTATGGCTATAACGATGCTCGGTACGTCGGCGCCCCCCAGAGCCTGAATGCCGAGGGTTTTCTGCGAGACTATGCCCTTATGCTGGAGGGACTGCTGGCTGCTGGCCTTAAACCCGACCTGATAGCCATCGGCAGTCCACCGTTTCCATCCGAGCGAGGCCTCGCCGTCGGCAGCCCCGGTTTTGCCGAGCAAACACGGGCAGGGTTCGAGCGCTTTGTCGAAGCCGTCAAGGCGCTGGCCACTGAATTTTCGGTCAACTACGCGCCCGTCTACGAGGCGATGTCCCGCTATCCGGACGGCGCCCTCAATTCAGACGACGTCACGCATCCCAACGACGCGGGCCATCGCATCATAGCAGACGCGTTTGCGCGGGCTGCGGTCCCTAGCGCAGGCGCCGCGTATAGGAACTGGTCGACACGGCCAGGATGATGATGCCGCCCACAAGAATCTGGCGGACGTAGCTGTCGACGCTCATCTGGGTGAGGCCGTTGTCGAGCACGCCCAGTACCAACACACCAACGATCGAGTAAAGCAGGCGCGGTTCGCCGTGTTCGCTCAGCGTCGAGCCAAGGAACACAGCGGCGATGGCATTGAGCATCAGCCCGCTGCCCTGCGTCGGGTTGGCGGAAGCGACGCGGCTGGCATACATCACGCCGGCCAGCGCGGCCGAACCGCCGGTCAACGCAAAGGCGATCAGCTTGAGCTTGCGCACGGCGACGCCGCTGAGATGAGCCGCCTCGCTATTGCCGCCGATGGCGTAAAGGCGACGGCCAAAGGTGGTCTGTTCCAGCAGCACCCACACCAGAACGGCGACGATCAGCGCCACGATGGTTAGATTGGGCAGGCTGACGGCGACCCCACCCCAATTGCCCAGCGAAATGCCTTCGCGGGCAAAATTGCCGAACGCCTCGGGGATCACGCGCCCCGAAATGGTCTTGCCGCCGCTGACCACGAATGCGGCGCCGGACAGCATGGTGAGCGTTGCCAGAGTTGCGACAAACGGCAGGATGCCGACGAAACTGATCAGCAACCCGTTAACTGCGCCGCCGGCCAGACCGACGATCAGCGCGATCGATACGGCTGCCCAAATCGGATAATCGAAACTGAACAGGATGGCCGCGACAATGCCGGCAAGGCTCGCCATCGAGCCAATGCTGAGGTCGAAATCGCCCATCACCATGACGATGGTCATGCCGGCGGCGGCCACGATCAGCATGGACATCTGCTGGGAGATGTTGAGCCAGTTGCGCGCCGTCATGAACGTGTCGGGCAGGCTGATCCAGAAGAAAATCAGGATGGCCGCAAAGCCGATCAGGGTGCCGTAGCGTCGCAAAACCGTCAGCATTCGTTTTCCTATCAGCGCCCGTAGCAGAGGTTGAGGAGGCGTTCTTCGTTGAGGCCGGCTGCGGCGACGATATCGGTGATGGCGCCATCGCGCATCACGGCGATGCGGTCGGCCATGCCGATGAGTTCAGGCAGGTCGGAGGAGACCAACACGACGCCCATGCCGCCCGCCGCCATGTCGCGGATGATCGAATAGATATCGAACTTGGCGCCGACATCGACGCCGCGTGTGGGCTCGTCCAGCAGCAAAAGCCGCGGCTTGCCCAGCAGGGCCTTGGCGAACACCACCTTCTGCTGGTTGCCGCCGCTGAGCTCGCGCACGCGCTGGCCGGGACCTGAGGCCTTGAGGCGAACCAGTTCGCCCTGTTCGCTGGCCGCCCGCTTTTCGCGGGGGGGCGTGAGCCAGGTGCGCCAGCGGCTTTGCGCGGCGAGGTGGGGCAGGGTGGTGTTCTCGAAGATTGGCCGCGACAGCACGAGCCCCTCGGAGCGCCGTTCGCGCGGAATGTAGCCAAGGCCCGCGCGCCAGGCATCGGCGGGGCTGCGCGGACGATAGGGCTGGCCGGCGAGCGTCATGGCGCCGCCCGTGGCAGCGAGGTCGCCAAACAGCGTACGCAGCAGATTGCGCTGACCGGCATTGGCGATGCCCGCAATGCCGAGCACTTCGCCGGCGCGGACCTGGAACGAGACGTTGCGGCCCCCGCGAATGCCCAGGTCTTGCGCCGCCAGCACGGTTTCGGCCCGTGGCGCGGCAATGGCCGGGGGATAGGCTTCCTCGACGCGCCGACCAATCATCAGGGTCACCAGGTCGTCATGGGTAATGTCGGCGATCCTGCGGGTGTCGATGCTGCGGCCATCACGAACCACCGTTGCCATGTCGCAGATGGCCATGACCTCATCGAGCCGATGTGACACGTAGAGCACCGAAGCGCCGCTGGCCCGCAATTCACGCAGCACGGTGAACAGCCGTTCGGATTCGCCGCGGTTGAGGGCCGCAGTCGGCTCATCCAGCACGTAGAGCCGAGCCGGCGCGCCGTCATCGCCGATAAAAGCGCTGGAAATCCGGACGAGCATCTGATCGCCTAGCGACAGGCTACCGAGCGGGCGGGATGGATCGATATGGGTAATGCCCAGCTTTTGCAGGGTGTCGCGCGCCGCCTGGTTCAGCTTGCGCCAATCCACGAACAGGCCGCCGCGCGTCGGATACTGACGGCCCATGAAAATGTTCTCGGCCACCGACAGCGCTGGGACGACGTTGAATTCCTGGTGGATGAAGCGGAAGCCAAGGCGATGGGCTTGGCGCGGACTGCCGATCTCCACCGGCTGGCCATCGATCCGGATATCGGCGTGGTCGGGCGCGACCACGCCGGCAAGAATCTTGATTAGCGTCGACTTACCGGCGCCGTTCTCGCCCATCAGGGCATGAATTTCCCCCGGCGCGACGGAGAGGTCGACGCCCTTGAGCGCCGGCACGCCGCCATAGGCCTTGGTCACGTCTTTGAGGGAAAGCAGGGTCATGGTTGTTTGTAAGTTCGGGTGTGCACGGCGCTCTGCACAAACGCTATGTCATACCGGCAAAGGCCGGTACCCATCCCGAGAGTCCAGAGCGGCAGCAAGATCTCGGGATGCGCCCCGGCCTTCGCCGGGGTGACACCGTGGGTGGGGATGAGATCAGCGCCGAACTGGCCTTACTCCGCAGCGTTGGACGCCGTGATCAACTGGGTCGGCACATAGATCGAGCCCTGCTTGATGTCTTCGGCGGCCAGAACGCGCGTGACCACGTCGGCAGTGGTGGTGCCGATACCCTTGAAGTCCTGTGCCACGGTCGCCTCGAAATTACCGCCCTTGGCGATTTCCTCGCGGGCCTGCGGATTGGCGTCGATGCCGGTGATGACGATGCCCTCGTTCTGGCGGCCCGCGGCTTCGATGGCCTGCAGCGCGCCCAGCGCCGGCTGGTCCCATGCGGCCCATACGGCCTTGATACTGCCGGGCTCTGGATTGGCCGCGAGGATGGCTTCCATCTTGGCGCGCGAGTCGGCAATACCGCCGTCCGAAACATCGGGTGTCACGTGGTCGAGTATCTTGATGTCGGGGAAATTGCCGAACACCGCATCGGCCACCACGCCACGAACCTGCACGGGCGGGAAGGCCTCGAACACGAACATCACCACATTGCCGGCCCCGTGGATGCGGTCGGCCACATATGTCGCGGTCTCGGCCGCCATGGCGTAGCCATTGGAGGTCACGTTGGTGACCAACAGGGGATCGGCGCCGGCATCCATGCCGATCACCGGAATGCCGGCATCCTTGGCAGCCTGCAGGCCGGCGGTGACCTGGGTCGGATCGACATTGATGACGATGGCGTCGACGTTCTGGTTGACCATGTCCTCGATGCGGCTGATCACGGCGGCGACGTCGCCTGCGGTGTCGATGACGTTGACGTCCCAATCCTTGCCCTTGGCGGCGGCCTGGAAGGCTTCGACGTAAAACTGCGTTCCGGGCTGCGCCAGATAGGGCGTGATCACGGCAATCTTGGACGCCGCCATGGCGCCCGACGCCGTCAGCGCGAGGGCAGCCAAGGTGGTGCCGGCGAGAAGGGCGCGAACGGCCCGGTTGTGAAGCGTCATTTGATTGTTTCCCCTGCGAGCGGCGCGGTGCAAAGCCTGCCACTGGTTTTCTTTTTCCGCTTGGCACCATATGGGAGTGGTCAGGGGACGACCAGAGATTTTGGGAGCATGGGCGTGGCAAAAATCACCCTGATCGGCATCGACGTGGGCACCACCGCGACCAAGGCCGTGCTGATCGACGAACGGGGCGAACGGCTGGCCGGATTTGCACTGCCCCATCCGACCCAGCGGCCCCAGGCTGGTCATGCCGAGCAGAATCCGGATGACTGGATGAGGGGTGTGCTGGGCGCCTTGCAGACCTTTTCCGCGAGCCACGATCTGAGCAGCCTGCAGGCGATCGGCATCTGCAGCCAAGTGAATACCCACGTTTTCGTCGATGCCGGCGGCGCGCCGCTGCTGCCCGCCATCATCTGGCAAGATAGCCGCTCCGCGCCGGGCGCCGCTGCGCTTGAGGCGCAGACAAATGCCGCGCAGAAAACCGCCTGGTTCGGCGCCCCGATTCCGATCGATGCCAGCCATGCTCTGTCCCGCATGGCCTATGTGCGGCGCGTCCATCCCGATCTCTATGCGCGCACCGCCCATGTCCTGCTGCCCAAGGATTATTGCGTACTGCAACTGACCGGGGCCGTGGTGAGCGACCCAATCTCGGCGGTGGGATTGGTGGATGCGGCCGGCTATGTCGCCGATCTTTTGGCATTGGTGCCCCGAGCCGCCGATGTGCTGCCGCCGCTGGCCAGCTTTACTACTGTTGCCGGCCGCATCAAGCCGGGCCTGCCTTGCGCCGGGACCCCGGTAGTGGTCGGCGCCATGGATGCCTGGGGCGGCATGTTCGGCGTTGGCGTCGTCGCGAATGGCGATGCCATGTATCAGAGCGGCACCAGCGAAATCGCCGGCATCGTCTCGTCCACCATCGTGCCGACGCCGGGCGTCATCCTGTTTCCCGCCTATGAGGGCATCACCATGCATGCCGCGCCAACCCAGACCGGGGGCGCGGCCCTGGGCTGGTTCGCCCAGGTGTTGGGCCGCACGCCGGGCGAAACCGCCGCTTTGGCATCCAGCGCGCAGGGCAGCGTCCCACTCTTCCTGCCGCATCTGCAGGGCGAGCGCGCGCCGCTATGGGATAGCGCCTCGCGCGGCGTCTTCGCCCGGCTCGATCCAAGTGCAGGCGCCGCGGAAATGGCCCTGGGGGTTCTCGAAGGCGTGGCCTTTTCCGTTCGGCTGGCCTTTGATGCGCTCAAGGCTTCGACGTCGGTCGATCCGGGGACCATCAACATTGGCGGCGGCGGCGCCACTTCCGACTTCTGGTGCCAGGTCCGGGCCGATGTCCTCGGAAAGCCCCTCCGGCGTTGCGCCGCGCCAGAATCAGCGGCGCTCGGCGCGGCTATCCTTGCCGGCCAGTCGCAGGACGCTGCGTCGCCCCTTGCCGACGTTGTCCGCCGTCTCGTCCGTTTTGATCGCGCGTTCGAGCCCGACGCCAGCAAGTCCAGTTCCTACCAGGATCGGTTCGGTAATTACGTGGAACTCTACGAAAGCCTTCGTGCCTTCAATGCAGGCTTCTAACCTGCAGAACGGAAAGCTGCTGAACGCTGCACCTTATTGGCGGTGACAAAATGGCTCAGGCCATTCTGTGCGCGCAGCGTTGCTACTTGATAGGTCGGAGATCAGCGTTCGAAGGCGTTGGCGAAGCGGCCGCGCGACCGCTCGATGTGATGACGCATCGCGGTTTCGGCAGCTTGCGGATCGCGGAGTGTCAGGGCCTCGATGATTTGCTGGTGTTCCTGAATGGCATCGGCGGTGACCCGAGCGTGATAGAACAGCCTGAACAGATGAACGTGGGTGTGCAGGTTTGCCAACGTCTCCTGCACAAGTTCATTTTCACTCGCGTGGGCGATCAGGTCGTGGAACTCGCTATCGAGTTGGGCAAAGCGGCTATAGGCCTCCCCCTGTGGCCCCGCTTCCCCGGCCTGCATTTCCGTGGCGAGCTTGACTAGGGCGGCGTGCGCCTCCTCGGTCATGCTCAGTGCGGCCCGGCCCGCGGCGAACGGTTCCAGCAGCAGGCGCAGCTCATAGAGCTGGTGGAGCCGCGCACTGTCTAGCTGGTCGGCGGCGCTGTAGCCGATGAGGTGGGCCTTGACCACCAGTCCCTGTGCCTCAAGCCGCGACAAAGCCTCCCGTATGGGAGTCTGCGAAACGCCGAGTTCTCGCACCAGGCGGTCCACCGAAAGGCGACCACCGGGCGCAATCTGGCGCGACATCAACTGCGAATAGATAGCGTTGTAGACTTCATCGCCAAGTCGCGTGGGACGCTTGAGCTGTGTCGACGGCACCATTCGCTTCTCACTGATGACCAAGATCGCTTCTTCCATACCCGCTATTGACGTGTCTTTGCGATAGCACCATAGTCCGCCCGGCTCAATCAGATATCCGATCGGATTTTATATCTTGCGGGTCCTTGCCGCCGCCCAAATCCGTCAAACCGCCGAACGCGCCTTGGTCAGGGCGGGCGTGCCTGCGCCCAGCGCTGCGGTTCAGGTCGATCTCTGGCTCGACGCAGAACTGCGCGGGGTGCCCTCGCATGGCCTGTTGCGGCTCGAACGGATCGTGCAGCGGATTGAGGCCGGACTGGCCGATCCTCACGCGACGGGTGTCCACACCTGGCAGGGGAGCACTTATCTGACGGTCGACGGACAGCAGGGCCTGGGCCCGATCGTCGCCAATGCCGCGCTGGCCCAGATTCAGGAACGGGCGCGCCATTCGGGCATCGCCGTAGCGGCGGTCGGCAACGCGCAACACATCGGCATGCTCGCCTGGGCCAATCGTGCCGTCCGGCTGAGGGATGGCGTATCCATCGCCGATTCCGTCTGGGCGCGGCTCCAGCACCTCGCCGACGACCCCATTCAACAACAGCAGTACGTCCGATCATGACCCCTATTTTTGCCGCATCGCGCTTGCCGCGCAATCTCGTGTTCGGTGCCGGCCAGCGCGCCGCATTAGCCCGTTATGTGGCGCCGCTCGGCAAGCGTGCACTGCTGGTAACCGACGAGCGGTTCGCCAGCGCGGTTGAGTTCGGCATCATGGTCGATCAGTTGCGCCGGGCGGGTATTGCCGTGGATGTTTATGACCGCACGGTCGCAGAACTGCCGGCTTCCTGCATTGCCGACGGTCTCGATCAGGGCAAGAGCTTTGGTGCCGACGTCATCGTGGGCATTGGCGGGGGCAGTTGCCTGGACGCGGCCAAGATGATCGCCCTGCTGCTCAGCCATGGCGGACAACCGTCCGATTACTATGGCGAGTTCAAGGTTCCCGGACCAATCCTGCCATTGGTGACGGTGCCGACCACGGCAGGCACAGGATCGGAAGTCACCCCAGTCGCGGTCATCTCCGATCCTGAGCGCGCCGTCAAAGTGGGGATCGCCAGCCCTCATCTCATTTCCCATACGGCGATCTGCGATCCGGAACTGACCTATACGTGTCCCCCCGGACTGACTGCGGTGTCCGGTGCCGACGCGTTGACCCATGCCATCGAGGCGTTCACCACGCTGCGCCGGGCCGCAGATGCCCAGACCGTCCACGAGCATGTCTTTGTCGGCAAAAATGCGTTCTCCGATCAGTATGCGCTGCAGGCGATCCGGCTCATCTCGGGAAGCCTCAAGGCCGCGTATGATAACGGTGCAGATTATGGCGCCCGTGAGCGGCTGATGATGGGCGCGACCATGGCTGGTCTCGCCTTTGGGACCGCCGGCACCGCCGCCGCTCATGCCGTGCAATATCCGGTCGGGGCGCTGACCCACACGCCTCATGGGGCGGGCGTGGCGGTCATGATGCCCTATGTCATGGAGTTCAACCGCTCCCACGCCGAGGCAGAGATGGCCGAGATCGCCGACGCGATGGGCGTCTTGAGCACGGGCATGGATCAGCCCGCCAAGGCTTCCGCAGCGATCGATGCGGTGGCCGACCTATTTGCTGCGGTGGGCATCCCCAGAACTTTGAAGGACCTTGGCCTCGGCGAAGACAAGCTGGCTTGGACCGTCGAAGCCGCACTGGGGGCAGTGCGTCTCGTCAAGAACAACCCGCGTCCGCTCGACACGGCGTCCATGACGCAACTCGTCACTGCCGCCTTCGCCGGCGATCGCGCCGCGTTGCGCGGCACAGTCAAGGAACTCGCATGAACAAGCACACATCCTTTATCGGCCTGAGCTTCGATCCAGCCGAGCTGCCATCGGATTTATGGATCGACGGGCAGTGGCGTCCTGGTGCGACCAAGGCCCGGATCGACGTCCTCGACCCATCCACGGGCAGGACGATCACCTCGGTCGCCGATGCGAGTATCGAAGACGCGATGGCCGCCGTGACCGCCGCTCACAAGGCTGGCCCCGGCTGGGCCGCAACGGCACCGCGCCAGCGCGGCGAAATCCTGCGCCGGTGCTTTGAACTCATGATCGCCCGCCGCGACATGCTGGCCGAGCTGATCAGCCTCGAAAACGGCAAATCGCTCAGCGATGCCAAGGACGAAGTCACCTATGCGGCCGAGTTTTTCCGCTGGTTCTCCGAAGAGGCCGTACGCCTCAATGGCGACATCTATACCGCTCCCAGCGGCGCCAACAAGATCGTGGTGGAGCATCAGCCCATCGGCGTATCGATCCTGGTTACGCCCTGGAATTTCCCGGCGGCCATGGCCACCCGCAAGATCGCTCCGGCGCTGGCCGCGGGCTGCACTGTGGTGCTGAAGCCGGCGACGGAAACGCCGCTGACGGCCTATGCGCTGGCCGAAATCTATGCCGAGGCCGGGGTTCCCGCCGGCGTCGTCAACGTCCTCACGACGTCGCGGTCGGGAGCCACAGTCAGCGCCATGCTGCACGATAGCCGCGTGCGCAAGCTGTCCTTTACCGGTTCGACCGAAGTCGGGCGCAAGCTGCTGCATGAAGCCGCCGACACGGTGATTTCCTGCTCCATGGAACTGGGCGGAAATGCGCCCTTCATCGTCTTCGATGACGCCGATCTCGATGCAGCGCTTGATGGCGCCATGATTGCCAAGATGCGCAATGGCGGCGAGGCCTGTACGGCGGCCAATCGCTTTTACGTGCAGGACGGCATTCTGGAAGCCTTTTCCGCCGGACTTGTCCAGCGCATGGCGGCGCTGAAGCTGGGCCCCGGCTATGACGCGCAGACCCAATGCGGACCGCTGATCAATCAGGATGCGGTAGACCGCATCGGCGGGCTGGTCGACGATGCCGTGGGGCAGGGCGCGACAGTGCTGACCGGCGGCAAGGCCTCGGGTGGCGAAGGCTTTTACTTCCCGCCGACCGTGATCAGCAATGTGCCGGCAACCGCTAGCATCAGCCGCGAGGAAATCTTCGGGCCGGTCGCCGCCATCACCAGCTTCGCCAGCGAGGACGAAGCGGTAGCGGCCGCCAACGACACCGAATATGGGCTCATCGCCTATGTCTACACCAAGGATGTGGGGCGCGGCATGCGCGTCTCCGAGCGCCTCGAGAGCGGCATGATCGGCGTCAATCGGGGCCTGGTGTCCGATCCCGCGGCCCCGTTCGGTGGGGTCAAGCAGAGTGGGTTGGGGCGTGAGGGCGCCCATCACGGGATCATGGAATTCTGCGAAACAAAATATATCGCCGTGAGCTGGTAGCCAGCCGGTCCGCTTTTGTGCGCATCGAAACCGAGGACGGCCAGTTCGGCATGGGGAAGCGTCCCCGATGCAGGGTGGGCGCGCCTCCCTCGTCATCATTGCCGCCGACATGGCGCCGTTCCTGATCGGCAAGGATATTTTCGACCACGCCGTATTGCTGGATACGCTCTATCACAAATGCATTAAACTAGGGCCGGAGGGGCGGCCACCGCTGCATTGGCCGGCTCATGGACCCATCCGATTTCCCCTGACGTGGACCTGACACTCCACGCCGCCCTGGGCACGACCCTTGGCGGCGACAGCGGGCTTTCGGTCCATACCACCGGCTTCGGCACGATGACCGCTACTGCGTCCAATACCGTCTGGGGCGAATTTGGCGCTCATGCCGCCTGGGCGATAACGGAAAATGCGACGCTGGACCTCTACGCCACAACCATTGCCGGCCCCGATATCGGCACCAACGCCCATGTGGGTGCCGGCTACCGCTACAAGTTCTAGGTTCTGTGACGTCGACGATGAGGCTCATCTGCCCAAGGTCGAGCAGATGGGCCTCGTGCGTGTGAGGAGGGTAGGGCTCTCGGGTGCCTGGGCGCCCGATTTCTGGCGGAGCGCATCGGTCGGTTTGATGCGACCTCGGTCAGGTTTCATTCATGCGCGGCCAGATAGGAGCCTCCCTATGAACCGGCGATACACGGTCATGATTTCGAGCTAACATCCCGCCCAGTGCCCCAGGTGCCATCTTGCCCGACAAAGTTGTCTTCTCATCGAGTAGCTTGCCGTCGCACCTCAACGAACAGGCCAAGTTTGGCCTGTGGCAAGACATCCACATGGCCGAAATCTGGTCGGTGGACTATTCGATTGCCGACAATATTCCTTTCAATGCCGAAATCGAGGCCCGCGCCGTCGGTGAGGTCAATCTGGGCCGAATGGCCGGCACCATAAAACATGCGTCGCGCAAAGCTCAGCATATCAAGGAAGATAGCCGCGATGGCTATCTGCTGCTGATCAACAATGGCGCGTCCGAAATGGTGGGTTCCCAGATCGGGCGGACCTATGCGATCGCCAGTGGGGAGGCGGCGCTGGTATCGGCATCCGAGGCCTTTGAGATGACCGGCAACGAGAGGAACGTCTGGGGCAACATTGTCATTCCGCAAAAGGTTCTGGCCGGCGCGTTCGCCAGCATCGATGACCTGTTGGCGATGCGTATCGGCGCGGATAACGAGGCCTTGAGGTTGCTGCGCAGCTATTGGGCCATGCTGGAAGGCAACGGACTGACCCTTACGCCAGATCTGGGAGCTCACGCGGCCTCCACCATTGTCGATCTGGTCGGATTGGCGACCGGCGCCAAGGGCGAGGCAGCCGAGCTTGCGGGTCTGACGGGGCTGCGCGCCGCTCGCCTGGCGGCAATTCTCGAAAAGATCCGCGCCAACTACACGGATCCGCGCATCAGCGCGCAAACTGTCGCCAACGAGCTTCGCCTTTCGCCGCGCTATATCCATGATCTGTTGCAGGAAACGGGTCTTGGCTTTTCCGAGCGTATCTTGGAGCTTCGCCTGCTTCGCACCCGCCAAATGCTCTCCGATCGGCGCAACGACGGTCTGCGTGTTGGCGAGATCGCGCTGCTGTGCGGCTTCGGCGATGTCTCCTACTTCAACCGCAGTTTCCGCCGCCGCTTCGGCGGCACGCCAGGATCCATGCGCTGAGACAGGCAGCCGTCCGGCCACTCTCAATTTGAATACTGCCAGGTTGCCGCTCGACATGCGGATCCCCGTCGGCGTGGATACCGCCGGCGTGGGCAGGTTTGGATAAAAGCGAAGTTTATCGTCGGATTATCTTTGCCAACTGCAGATTCTTGCCAACAACACCTGCTTGGTTATTCCGAAAGTTCTTCAAAGCAGAAGCCGAGCAATGAGATCGGTACCGACAGACTGCGCAGTGCAGTTCGCTGAGCTCACAACGCCAAAAACGGGAGGCGGCTGCCCGGCCAGATAGAAGTAGTTGGCCAGCTTGTGCCAATAATAATCCATCTTAGTGAGCATCACGGGTTGGTGTTCATAGACATGTCCGGCATAGACGTAGGCTAGATTTTGATTTCCGGCGCGGTCGGCCATGGCTGATTGATGCCACCCCAGCGGAGTCACTGTGGTGACCTCGATGTGGCAATCGCCTTTATCTGCAACCCAGGTGGGACTTTCGAGGCCATCCTTCGTTGAGATGGCAAATCCGCCTGCCGACAAGGCGCCGAGGAGTGCAGTATCTCCCGGCTGCTCTCTTGGTTGGCTGGATGCATCGCTGCTCCGAGCCTTAAGCCCAAGGCTTGCAACGAGCAAGACGATGAGCGCCAGCTTAGTCCAATGTGATCGCATCGCGCCGAACCGCAAACCAGCCAATGGCCATGATGAGTAGAGTTGTGAGCCAACCGGCAACGCCGGCTCCCACCTCCCCATGGATGAGTTCGTAATGGTCGGGGTAGTAGCCTATCAGACTGATGCGGGTGACGTTGACCACCACCACGAGGGCGCAGGTAAGCGCCCCTAGCCCTATAGTTGCTCGCGACCATTTACCCGAGGTGACATTCACCAGGCCGACGAAGGCCAGGATTGCCAATGAGAGGTTACTGAACGAAGAACAGCCAGGGGCGATCCACATGGCCCCAGACCCATCGGCGAAGGGAACGATATTTCCGCTTCGCCCGGAGCCGACGGCCCATGCGGTGAGCGTGGCATCTACTGCGAGGATTGTGTCGTTAAATACGCTCATAACGATGCGCGCCCAGAACATGGGGATTGTTACAGCGAAAAGGATTGCCGCACCTCGCCGCAACGTGCTGCCGGGCCCAGACCGGACGAGAAGGGAAAGTGCCAGCCCGGAATTGGCCAGCCAACTCAGGTCCGGCACCGGAAGCAACATTGCCACCCCGGCGGCGGCGATGAGGAGCCAATCACCTCTGCTCGACTCAATCGAAGAAGACCGGCCTACAAGCAGGAGGCCCGCACCAAAGCTGAGCCAAACAAAGACGCTGACGTCAAAGGTGTTCATTGCCGCCGACAGAGGTCCCCCTTCGGAAACGGCAGCAGAAATGTTTTGAAAAATGCCGTTCGCATAGCCAATTGCTATCAAACTGCAAAATAGCAAACGGCGCGAAACGTCCCGGTCTGGCGCCAGAGTCAGTACGCCAGAGGCTGGCAGGCGGCTCACCTGCCGAGGCGACCCGGGCGCCGCTTGCGAGACTTGATCCATATGAGGCCGCCGGCCACAGCTAAGATCGGCAGACCGATCCCGGCCACCGGTCCGGGCGCGCCCACCATCGTACCACCTTTAGAGCCGCCTGGCCCAGAGCCAAGGCCAGATCTGTCTCCCCGGTCGGCGTGCTGGACTGCCACGACCGAAGGGGAGCAGCCCGACAAGATAAAGGCCAGCGTTAAAGCGGCAACTGAGGCTCTACTCATAACAAATCCTCCAGATACGCCACAAAGCTGCGCCTGAGTGGCATTGAGATCAATAGATCGACAGACCTACCGCTGAGGCAAGCAATCTACCTATTTCGGCCTCGCGGGACTTACCGGCTTAGGAGGCATTTACCCATATGGCTCGACGGCCTTCGGACCTGACCAGGCTTCAGTGCCGAGTGCCGCCTAACGAGACTTTGGAAAGCGATTGATGCCCCGAGCACCGGTCTGCCAAGGGGCCCGGGGCATGGCGTGTTGCAGTCCCGAAGGCTGGCGGGAGGTCGTGCACCACGTCCTGCAAGAAGGAAATGTCGGCGAAAGCTGCAGAATGCGAGGACTGCATGCCATGGCAGCTATCCACCGCAAGGATCCCAAACCTGCCATTCGCGAGCTGCCCCATGCCGCCAGTCGCCAAACGTCTGCTTCGCTAACGTGCCGAACCGTAAGCGGCCCGACCGATACCCACCCCAATCTGGTCGTGCCGAGCACCTTTTCGGCTGATTGTTAGCCGTGATAAATCGCGGTGATGGGCATCAAGAATTATTTGATCGAAGCAGTTCCGGCACAGGAAAAACCTGTGTCGCGACTGAGCTAGAGCGACAGGGCTATTACGTCGTCCATGGCGATCGAGTGTTGGCCTAGGTCGGCGACCCTAAACAGGCCAGCCGCTGGCAGGACCGCCGCCCGGCGCGGACCTCCTGAGCCTGTTCGACAAGGTTTTTGTTCTCGACATAGAACAGACGTATAGACGGAAGGCCGGATGAGCCGGGTTCCGCGCCTGACAAACGCGGTGGTCTTGCGCTATCGCAGGAGCAGGCTCAACTTGACTGAAGACGGGATCGGCGAGGATGGGGTGGGAAGCACTTGCAAACTGGGGCCAAAACGCTAGCCGCATCGAGCGGCTCACCGGAGGCGTTGCCAATGACGTCTGGAGCGTAAACGTCGGCGGGCGGCTCGCTGTCGCTCGTTTGGGCACCCGCAGTGACGCCGACTTGGCTTGGGAAATCGGCCTTCTCCAACATCTCGACCGACATGGCATGACGGTGCCAGCGCCAATCCCCACATTAGATGGCCGACCATTCGTGAGCGGTCTGGTTGTGATGGAATATCTGGAAGGCGGCCCCCCCGAAACTGAGCCAGATTGGCGGCGCGTTGCCGACACGCTGCGCGAGTTGCATCACCTGACGTGGGGATGGCCACAACGGCCGGGCTGGCGATCATCTACGGATCTGTTGCAGGTCGAACGGGGGACACGCGTCGATTTGACCAGGATGCCTGCCGAAGGCGTTGCTCGCTGCCGGGCGGCATGGGCGCGCCTCGCCGGTCGAGAGACCTGCGCCGTGCACGGTGACGCAAACCCACGCAATATCCTGATGACTTCACACAGGGTCGCACTCATTGACTGGGACGAAGCTCATGCCGATGTTCCCGACCTTGACTTGGAACTCCCTCACAACGCCGCTAATCTTGACCCACAAACCTGGGACATTGCTCAACAAGCGTCCGCTGCGTGGGAAGCAGCGGTTTGCTGGGATGACGACTACTCCAAACAACGGCTCGCCGAGGTACGAGCCGTCTAGTCCGCCGCCCGCTTCTGGCTCAAAGCGGACCGCGCCTTCTCCTCCGGTGCCAAACTGACCTGCCTATACCTCCGTGACGTAGTAGGGCCCGGGTTGCGGAGGTACGCGAAAGCGGATGCCTGCATACCTCCATTTGTGAGAAATCGTGTCCGTCAGGCGAACTTGACCAAGTCCTTGAAGATCAGATGTCCCCAAATCTCGTCGTGCGCCTGCACAAGCAGCCCGCCTTCCGAAAGCCCGCCAAGCTGGATTGGCGCAAATCCGAGACTTTCTGCCAGGGCGCCGACTTTCGACGCTACTGCGGCGTCGTCTGCCGCTAGAAACACGATTCTCCGGCCGCCATGCACTGCCGGAGACTGCTCAAGCAGAGCCGCAGTCAGATGGTTGAACCCCTTGACCACGCTCGCCCCCTGGAAGGCCCGTGCAACGACCTGTGCTGATGGTTGGTGGCCCAAGTCCTCACTGGACACGCCATAGGCATTGGTCACGTCGACGATGATCTTTCCATGCCAGGCGGCGAGCGCGTTGGCGACATCTGCGTGCGATTGAAAGCGGACGGCCAAAAATATGATGTCGGCCTTAACGGCGTCCGCCAATGTTTTGGCAACGACCTTGGGCCCGATCGCAGCCGCATCGGCTGCAAAGGCTTTCGGGTCGCGCGTGGTCGCTACCGATACTTCCATATCGTTGCGGGCAAACGCCCTGGCCAAAGCCTGGCCGATCTTGCCGAAGCCGATTATTGCATAGCTCATCTGCATTCTCCTTCGTTTGTTGTCGGTGTCAGAGCTTGTAGCCGCCGCTCGCCTCAATCGTCTGACCGGTCACCCAGTGGCCGTCCTCGGAAGCCAGGAATGCCACCACGGCGGCGATTTCCGAGGGCTCACCAAAGCGTCCCAGCGCGGTTTGTGCCTCGAAAGCTTTCACGAATTCGGGGTTATTCCGGGCGTCGGCATTTCCGTCGGTTCGCGTCGGCCCCGGCGCCACGGCATTGGCGGTAATGCCACGTGGGCCCAGCTCCGCCGCGAGCGTTTGGGTCAGAGTGTTGATCGCCGCTTTGGCCATCGAATAGACGGGCGCGGCAGTCACTGGCTTTGTCGAAGCAGCGGACGAAATGTTGATGATGCTGCCTCCATTGGCGAGGCGATCAAGCGCGGCCTGAACAATGAAGAAAGGTGCGCGGGCGTATACCGCCATCAGAGTGTCCCAACTGGCGGGGGTGGCGTCTCTGAAGCCAACCCAGCCGGCATTGCCTGCGTTATTGACCAGAATGTCGAGCGTTTTGCTTCCGGTTCGCTTGGTGAACTCCTCGTCGAGTCTCTCGAACAAGGCCGGGACGGTTGCCGGGTCAACGAGGTCCGCGTGGATTGCGAACGCTGCACCGCCGGCCCTTTCGATGGATGCGACTGCCTCTTCAGCATCAGATTTTCCGGCGTTGTAAGTCAGCGCAACTGTCGCACCGTCCTCTGCAAGTCGTTGGGCAATTGCACGGCCAATGCCGCGTGATGCACCGGTCACGAGAGCGGTCTTGCCTTTTTGCGAGTGGTCCATTTTTGTTCTCTTTCTTGGGTATTTAAAAGCAGCAGCGGCGCTCGGGCGCGTCAGACCTGGGCTAGGCCGCCATCGACGGCGATCTCGCTGCCCGTCATGAAGCTGCTGTCCGACGATGCGAGAAAGGCTGCTGCGGCGCCAAGCTCAGCCGGATCACCCATGCGCTGCAGCGGATTCATCAGGCCGAAGGCCCTCACGCCCTCGTCGCCGAGTGCTGACCTGGCCAGTTCGGTCGCCGTAGGGCCAGGTGTCAGGACGTTGACACGGATGCCGCTGCCCTTGAGGTCCTCTGCCCATGTTCGCGCCAGATTGCGCACCGCCGCCTTGCTGGCTCCGTAGGCGCTGAAGGCCGGCGATCCGGTGGTGCCAGCGCTTGAGCCGGTCAGGATGATCGACCCGCCCGGACCCATCAGCGGCAGCGCCTTCTGCACCGTGAAGATCGTGCCCTTCACATTGGTGTCGAAGGTCTCGTCGATATGCGCCGCGGTGATCTCGCCGAGCTTGAGCTGGCTACCCGCGCCAGCGTTGGCAAAGACGATGTCGAGAGTTCCGCGTTCTGCCTTCACCTCTGTGTAGAGCCGATCAAGGTCGCTCTCGTTGGCGACGGAGCCCGCAACCGCGCGGGCATTGGGCCCGAGTTCGGCCACGGCCGCGTCCAGCGCGTCCTGTCGGCGCCCGAAGATGAAGACGAAAGCGCCTTCTTCGATGAAACGCTTTGCCGAGGCAAGGCCGATGCCGGTAGCGCCGCCCGTGATGACGGCTGTCTTCCCATTTAATCTGGTCATTTTATTTGGTCCGTGTTCGTTGCTCGGGGCTTGCCGGGATGGGATTTCTCGACAGCTTCAACATGGGTCGGCCCGAGCGATGCCGCGAGTGCTTACTCGTGCACATCGGTGGTGCGAAAACGATCCAGACTTGGTACGTATGAGTGCCGTGGCCTGCTGGCAACTCCGCCAGACGGGCTCGAAAGCGCAACTTGCGGCGCGGAAATGCACCATGATCGATTGGGATAACGTACGCTACTTTCTGGCCGCCGCACGGGAAGGCTCAGTCCGTGGCGCCGCCCAGCGTCTAGGGGTGAACCACTCTACGGTGTTGCGACGCATCGCCCAGCTTGAGGACCACCTGGGAGCGCAAATGTTCGAAAAGCTGCCGTCGGGCTACCGCGTGACGGCTGTGGGCGCTGAAGTTCTCGAACTCGCGGAGCAAATGGAAGCTTCGTCTCGCCAGTTGGAAACGCGCGTTTTCGGCCGCGACCAGAGCGTGAGCGGACTGCTGCGGGTCACCCTTCCACCACCTCTGGCAGGGCACCTGCTGATGCCGGACTTCGCCGATTTCATACGTCTGCATCCGGATATCGAGATGGAAATCTTACCGTCCGGCGAGTTGGCGAATCTGACCAACCGAGAGGCCGACGTTGCGATCCGGGTTGTCTACAACCGCGAAGATCTGCCGCTTAATCTTCACGGTCACAAAGGCCCTGAGCTATATGGCGGCTTCTACATCTCCCGCGGTCGACTGGCCGAGTGGCAAAAAGGTGGGCCTGATCCAAGATGGATCGCCGTAAGTGGAACTGGAGTTCCAGCCTGGACCCGCGAAGGAGAGGTTCGAACAACCGGAACGCCGTTCAGGACCACCGATTTCGACGCACAGCTGGCAGCGGTACGGCACGGTATCGGAATGACGGCGATGCCGTGTTTTGTTGGAGATGCCGATCCTCTTTTGGAAAGGGTGCCCGGTACCGGCCTATACCTGTATGGGCCGGTTTGGCTCCTCACCCAGGGGGAGACCCGCAAGACCAAGCGAGTGCGGCTCTTCACCGAGTTCGTATCCCACAGACTCGCCGCCTACGCTCCACTTTTTGCCGGGGCGTACAAATGAGCCCAGAATTCCGCTTTGGTGCTGATCGGACATCTACCAGCACCCAGCGCTACGGCCGGTTCCCATCCCCCATCTGGTCGTCATCCGGGGTCGGACGGGAACGTCCAATTCACGTCATTACATCCCGTGTAATTGGCACCATTCTGCGGCGCTCGTAGCTTCCCTTTCATCAACAAGGACCCAAGCAATGAGCACCTATCTCGTTCTTACACGCGAAACCGCACCCGACGATGCATCGCCGGTGCTGGCGCAACTGCAGCAGGCGTTTGGTTTCCTGCCCAATGTCGCCGGCGTAATGGCCGCCTCGCCGGCGCTGATCAAAAGCTTTTGGAGCCTGTTTTCTGGCGTGCATGCGGGCACCTTCACGGATGCGGAACTCCAAGTGCTGCTGTTGACCAATGCTGTCACCAATGGTGCCGAATGGGCGGTGGCGTTTCATTCGGGGCTTGCGCTACACTTCGGCATCGATGGGGCTGACGTTAAGGCTATTCGCGGTGCGCGCCTGCCCGGCCAGTCGCGGCTGGCTGCCTTGTCGACCCTCAGCCGCCGCCTGATCGAGCAGCGCGGCAAACTGACGCCCGCCGAGCAGGTCGAGTTCGTGGCGGCCGGCTTCCGGCCGGAGCAGTTGCTGGAAGCTACGAGCGTCGTCGCGGCATCCACGATTACCAACTACGTCAGCAGCATTGCCCAGCCGCCGGTCGAGGCGGCGTTTGCCGACCATGTGTGGCAGAGTGCCGCCTCAAACAGCCCAGAGTAGGTCAATGCAAGATCGAGCTCATCTGGTCGGCACTTACCCGTTGGGTGATCTCCTGCGGCATTGGCGAACGGTGCGCGGGGCAAGCCAGCTCGATCTGTCCCTCGACACCGGCACGTCGCAGCGCCAGATCAGCTTTATCGAGAGCGGCCGCAGCGTGCCCAGGCGCGAAACGCTGATGGCTCTAGCCGACGCGTTGGACGTGCCCTTGCGCGAGCGCAACGGCCTGCTGTTGGCGGCCGGTTATGCGCCGCTTTTTCCAGAGATACCGTGGGACGACGACGCCATGCGCGCCGTCACCCGTGCGCTGCGGCGCATGCTGGAGCAACAGCTGCCTTATCCCGGCATCGTCATGGATCGCTATTGGAACGTTCTCGATGCCAATGCAGCAACAACGCGCCTCTTTGGCAGCTTCGTCGACCTTGCCGCGCGCCGGCAGAGCCGCAACATGTTGCATCTGCTGTTCGATCCATCCGGCCTTAGACAGCATGTCGACGATTGGCCAACCGTCGCCAAGAGCTTCCTGCAGCGGATCGGTCGCGAAGCGGTAGGGCGGATCAAGGATCAGGAAATGGAGCAGTTGACCCAGACCTTGCTGGCTTATCCGGGCGTCGACAATGATTGGATCAAACCCTCCCCTTCAGCCTCAAGCCTGCCCGTAATTCCAATCGGGCTACGCCACAACGATGGCGTCCTCCGCTACTTTTCGCTGGTTGCGACCGTCGGCACGCCACTGACGGTGGCGGCCGAAGAAATCCGGGTCGAGCTGATGTTTCCGGCTGACGATTGGACCGACGCCCAGCATCTGCGGCTCGTGGGAGATGTTGCGAAAACGACCGGTCAGGGCACTTGACCGCGAAAATGATCGATAAACACGCGAGTGCGCAGCGGCAGGGTGCGCGAAGGATAGACGATCCAGACCGCTGCAGCCGGTGGGTAAATTTCCGGGCAGCATTTTAGGAGCTTCGCTTGCAGCACCGGTGAGCCTGGCGGACGGCAGCAATGACTTTTCGGTACGACCTGAAAAGTTCAAGGCTGCCTTTGCAGCCGACCTCAGCGATGAGAGCGCATCGCTCCTTGCCACAACTCAGCGACCGGTGACTGACGTTGCGCTCAAACAACCACTGGCAGACGCTGCCTGGACAAACCTACCGTCATACTTTGTCTACGGCACTGCCGACATGAGCATTCCGCCGGCCCTGCAGGAGTTCATGACACGGCGCGCGCACACTCCCTGGCGGTAGAAGGCGCGAGTAGCACGAGCCGATGTTGTCCCAGCCTGACAAAGATCCGATGCCATAGACGCCTGCAAGGTTGCCACCCGAGGGTGGCCACCTGCAATTGACGACCCGTCAAAGCTTCGCAAACGCGGGAAATGTCCGCGGCAACTTAGGGACGTGTGACGCCATACGTATTTTCGAGAGCGCCCAATTCAGGTCCCGCCACCAATCCCTGTTTTTCCCAATCAATGAAGAAGTGTTCGTAGCCGCCGGGCAGATAGGTGACGAGCAACTTTCCGGCCGTCTTGGCGATGTATCCATGCGACTGGCCGGCATCGACGCCCAGAAACGTGCCTGGCCCGCCGTCGAAGATTTTGTCGCCCACGTGGAATTCGTAGGTTCCCTCCAGCACATACCAGAATTCTGCGCGCGACGCGTGTATGATAGCCGGACCCGGACCAGCGCCGGCGGCACTCCCCAGGGTTAAAATGCCGAGCAGGCCGTCAGTCTGTTCCTGGGTTGCAATAATTTCATCCGTCGCGCCCTCTGGATGGATCAATTTATGCTGCCCGCCGATCGATATAATCGGTTCGAACGCGTGAGCTGACAAGCAGCCGACGCCCAGTAAAGTCGCCATTGCCGCGATGCGTATAATAATCATGGAAGTGCTCCCAATTGGCCATAACGGCCGACATGGCAGCGAACAGAATTCCTGCGTCCGCGTATTGAAATTCTCCCGAATTAATCCGAAGAATTAGCAGGGAGAATGAAGATGCCTCCAGCCGAGCTGACTTTCGGTCCGTTTTCTTTCGATCGCGAGAGCGCCGTCTTATTTGAATCGGGCTCGCCAGTAGCACTGGGCCGTCGGTCCGCCTGTCTGCTTGCCACTCTGCTCGAACAGCGTGGCAAGGTGATAACCAAGGCCGATCTGCTGGACGCGGCATGGCCGAAAACCGCCGTTGAGGAAAGCAATCTCTCCGTCCAGATCGCGCAATTGCGCCGACGGCTCGGTCGGTCTGCCAGCGGCGCCGATTGGATCGTTACGGTCTCTGGCATTGGATATCGGTTTATCCCCGAGGAGCTCCCGGCTTCATCTGGGTCTGCGCCGATGGGAATGCCGTCTCTGGCCATACTGCCGTTTGAGGACCTGGACCTCGACGGCGAAAGGGCCAGTCCAGTCGATGGCTTCGTTGAAGACCTGACGACGGCGCTCGCACGATTCAAATCAGTTTCGGTGATCGCCCGCCGGTCGAGCTTTCAATTTGGGCGCCCCGCAATGGACGCGCGCCAAGTTGCCCGAAACTTGGGCGCCCGATATCTGGTTGAAGGCAGTACGAGGCACTTTGCCGGTAATCTTCGTACCACAGCTCAGCTGATCGATGGCGTGACTGGCGCTCATCTTTGGGCACAGCACATTGACGTGCCGATAATGTCGGAGCCAGCCGCGACCAGCTCGATGACCGAGTGCCTTGCCGCTACGGTAGAAGCACAGATCCACGCGGCGGAGATACGACGTGCGCGCCTTTCGGGTGACGATAGCGCCCAAGCTTATGACTACTACCTGCGTGGTCGACACAGGCTGCAGTCTTCACGGCCGGAAGACAACGCGGCAGGCTACGGATTTTATCTCAAGGCGCTTGAGCTGGAGCCTAGCAACGTCGAATTCCTGGCGGCAGCGACCGAAGTACTCCAACATCGCCTGGCGGTTGGCTGGGAGAGCTTAACTGGAGATGACCGTGGACTGGTGCTCCGCCGAATAGACCAAGGCACGGATATGATTGGGTTGGATGCGGCGTCGCTCGCATTATTTGGTATCGCCATGATGAACACGGGCGATGAAGACCTAGGGCTTCAAACGGCGCGGCGCGCTGTGGAGATAAATGGCAATAGCTCAATGGCCCTTGTTGTCTCGGGGCTGGCTAACACATGGGCGGGCGACCTTGACGAGGGCCTAGCCTGCTATCAACGGTCTCTGCATCTGAACCCAACCGATCCCATCCAGCGGTTCGCCCTCGACGGGCTCGCGAAGGTAAATTGTGTCCGGGAGAATTTTGAAGAATCGCTGATGTGGGCAAAACGCGCCTTTGCGTTTAATCAGGGCCTTTCCGGCACCTATTGGCACCTCATCGCATCTTCGGCTCATCTCGGCCAAATGGCTGAGGCCACCCGGTATCTCGCCCGTTATCGCGCCGTGTCCCCTGGTGTTACAATATCGAGCATCGAGGCGGGGCAACCTTACGGCAATCGTGATCGCATTCGACCCATGGTCCAGGGGCTTCGACTGGCGGGTCTACCGGAAAACTGAAATCTATGATCCGTGGTTCTCCGGATCTGCCGGTGCTTAACGAGACCCCGGTGAACTCGGGCTCGGCGCCTATGTTCTATAGCGCACGGCATCCAGGAAGAGGGCGAACGCGGGCGAGGCCTGTCGGCGGTGCGGGTAATAGAGGTGATAGCCCTGCAGCATCGGGCACCATTCATCCAAAGCCTGCACCAGACGTCCATCGGCCAGAAATGGGGCAGCGAGATTGTCGGGGACATATCCGAGCCCGGATCCATCGACCGCCGCAGCAATCACGGGCACCGCACTATTAAATGTGAGCTGACCCTCGACCCGAACATTGAGCTTACGGTCCGCGTTCTCGAACTCCCAGGCATAGACCGCCCCAGTGCTAGCGAACCGGTAGTTGATACAGCTGTGGTTGGTCAGATCCTGGGGGCTGTCGGGCGCAGCGCGCCGCGCAAAATAGTCTGGTGAACCGACCACGATGAACCGCCAGTCCGGCCCGATGCGGGCCGCGATCATGTCTTTGCTGAGGGCCTCTCCTAGGCGAACCCCGGCATCGAACCGCTCTTCGATAATGTCGGTGAAGCCGTAGTCTATGATCAGTTCGACGCGGATGTCCGGATACTTGAGCAGGAAGTCTCGCATTTTCGGGCGAAAGATCGTCTCAATGACGTAGTCGTTGCAGGTGACGCGCACGGTGCCGGCGGGCTGGTCTCGAAGCGTGCCCATGGCCGCCAATTCGGCATCGATCTGTTCGAAGTGCGGTCCGACCGAGCGGATCAGCCGTTCCCCTGCTTCAGTTGCCGCCACGTTGCGGGTCGTCCGGGACAGCAGGCGAAGCCCCAACCGCTCCTCCAGCCCTTTGACACTATGGCTCAGGGCCGAAGGCGTAACGCCCAGCTTGGCTGCGGCCTTGGAAAAGCTGCGGTCTCGGGCGACGGCCAAAAAGGCGGCGATTTCGCTGAAATTGTCACTGGCCATTTGTGAAATCTACTCATGACCACATCAAATGACCAGCTCTTATCCGAGCAATGTTGCCAGCCTATCTTCAACATCAAGCGGTGCCGATCTGCTTCGTCGGCTCGACAATGAAGGAAGATCATCATGGACATCGTACGTGCCGGATCGAAACCGTCCGGCAAGGGACCCAGTGATTGGTTCACCGGGACGGTACGCGTCGACCCGCTGTTCAATTCATTCGATGCGGCCCGTGCCCAGGGCGGTCTTGTCACCTTCGAGCCGGGTGCCCGGACGGCCTGGCATACCCATCCGCTCGGCCAGACGATCATCATCACCTCCGGCTGGGGTCGGGTGCAACGCTGGGGCGGGCCCATCGAGGATGTCCATCCCGGCGATGTCGTGTGGTTCCCGCCGGGCGAAAGGCACTGGCATGGCGCCGCGGCCTCGACGGCCATGAGCCATATCGCCGTGCATGAAGTGCTGGACGGCAAGGTCGTCGATTGGCTCGAAAAAGTTTCCGACAGCCAGTACGGCGCCTAGGCCGCCGGCGACCACTGCGAACGCCTCAAAATAGGAATCAACACATGTCCGACACAACCGCTCCGACCAAGAACCCGTTTGCTGATATCGCGCCTGCTTTGGGCCAGTACACCGACGACGTGCTGTTCGGCGATGTCTGGAAACGCCCCGGCCTCTCGCTGCGCGACCGCAGCCTGGTCACGGTGACCTGCCTGATCGCCGGCTACCGCATCAACGAAATGCCCTTCCACATCAAGCGCGCGCTGGAGAACGGCGTCACCAAGGACGAGTTGATCGAAACCATCACCCACCTGGCTTTCTACGCCGGATGGCCCGCTGCAAGCACTGCCCTGGCGATCGCCCGCAAGGTATTTAAGGACGCCGGCGTCTAACCAAAGGAAACTGGCCATGCTCGCAAACATCATGCTGGCGCCGGCGACGTTCGCACCGTCAACAGCGTGCAAGAGACTGCAAACCGTTTTGCCGAATTTCCGCTCGCGAAGGCCGGCGTCCTGGAATTCGATATGATTTCGCTCGGCCCCTTTACGAACTGGCAAATGCTGTTCGCTCGAGCCACCAACTAGGTGGCAGGCACACCCCGTTCCCCGAAACCCACACTCTGAGGACCATCATGCAAAAACGTAAACTCGGAAATAGCGGACTTGAGGTATCGGCGCTCTCGCTTGGCGCCATGGGCTATGGCAAATCCCGCGACATCCCCGATCGCACTGAAATGATCGCCGTGCTGCGCGGGGCTGTTGATCGCGGCATGACCTTCTTCGACACCGCCGAAGTCTATGGCCCGTGGACCAATGAGGAAATGATCGCCGAGGCCTTTCGTAGAATGCGCGACAAGGTGATCATCGCCACCAAATTCGGCTGGGACATCGACCAGAAGACTGGCGAGCATCGTGGCGGCGTCAACAGCCGGCCAGAGCAAATCCGCAGCGCGGTCGAAGGCAGCTTGAAGCGGCTCGGTACCGATTACATCGATCTCTATTATCAGCACCGCGTCGATCCGGATGTCCCGATGGAAGACGTCGCCGGCGTGGTCAAGGATCTGATTGGACAGGGCAAGGTCCGCTTTTTTGGGCTGTCGGAAGCCGGCTCGGCATCGATCCGTCGCGCCCATGCCGTGCAGCCGGTCACGGCCCTGCAGAGCGAATATTCGCTTTGGACCCGGGAGCCCGAAACTGAAATCCTCGCCACGCTTGAGGAACTCGGCATCGGCATGGTGCCTTTCAGCCCGCTCGGCAAAGGCTTTCTGACCGGGAAAATCGACGCGACCACCAAGTTCAGCGACACGGACATGCGTGGAAAAATACCGCGCTTTGAAGCTGACGCGCGCGAAGGCAACCAGCGACTGGTGGATATGCTGCGTCGCATCGGTGAGCAGCATCAGGCGTCACCCGCGCAGGTCGCGCTGGCGTGGCTATTGGCGCAAAAGCCATGGATCGTGCCGCTGTTCGGCACGCGCAAACTGGAGCGGTTCGAGGAAAACATCGGCGCGCTCGCGGTCCATCTGCCGGCCGACAATCTGGCCGAACTGAACCAGAGCAAGACAACCATGCCCGTCGAAGGCGCACGCTATCCCGACGAACATATGCGACGTGTCGGACTTTGAAGCGACAAGACGGACATTCTGACGTGCTCGGCAACGCTGCGGCAGCAGGAGAGGGCTCTCGGGGGGTACGACCTGCCGGGTTAAGCCATTGTTTACCCCCTTCGCCAATATTGCCGGTTTCATTCAACCGAGGAGACAGCATGAGCGACGTGGGTATTGCAGGCGGCCAAATTCGGTCTTTCGTCGAGCGCGTTGAGCAGGTCGAAAGCGAAATCGCTGAGCTGACTGAGGCCAAAAAGGAGATTTTCGCTGAAGCAAAAGGCGAGGGTTTCGACATTAAGGTGCTCAAGGAAATCATCAAAATGCGCAAGCAGGATCAAGATGAGCGCGACGAGCACGAAACGATCTTGGACCTCTACATCCGGGCCATGGACAGCGTTGATACCGAGACTGAATCAAAGGCGGCTTAGCTCAAGTCTCTGAACCGGGGAAGCAAGGTCGGTTTTCATCCAAGGCAGGGCGCCACCAAAATCCTGCCCTCGGGTAGGGGAGCAGGATAGGTTCAGCCAAGGGCACTGAAACTGTGGGCCGTTGGCCGATCGTCATGTCCAAGTTTTCACGGCCCGCCCAAGGTCCAGCGACCTCTTCCCACTCAAAAATGCCGTCTGGATCGAACCCGACCCGCTAATGGTGGGTCGGGTGGGGTTTGAAGGACCACGGCGCTGCGCGCCATTTTGAAATGGAGCCTTGAGGTCGCTTTGACCCCGAACTAGGCCGCTGTCGCCTGCGGCTTGCCCCAACTCCGATGGAGCCGAGGATCAAATCCGGCCTTCTTCGGCGTCAACCCCGGGCTCGGTTGTCTGATTTGAACCGGGTCCACTGGTCTTTGCTGCCGTCCCCTTTTCTTACAGTCCCCGATCAGGCCACCTCTAGCGGCCTCTGGCATCTGGTTACCCCGAGCCGCCTGGCGAGCGGAGCAACCTGCGGGCAGGCCTTCGGGGACCTTGAATGGTCCCGATGGCCTTCTCTTCCTTTCCTAGGCGCCGCCGCCGCTCGCACCGCTTTGGGCCAAACTTCAGCGGCTTGAGCAGCAGGCGGAACGCTCGAAACACGGTCGACGGCGGAAAACGCCGTTGCTCGCTAAACCGTCGATTTTACTAGGATAAATGTTGGCTGGGGAACCTGGATTCGAACCAAGATCGACGGAGTCAGAGTCCGCTGTTCTACCGTTGAACTATTCCCCAAAAGCGCAAGGCGCTTGGGAAGCGGGCGAAAGCGGTGCTTTCGCGGGCGGTCGGTGTGCCGGCCCAGTTGCTTCGGAGCGGCTTTTAGCACATTCGGCGCTCGGTTCAAGGGCTCAGGACGCATTGCCCAACTATTTCGTCATGACAAATCCGGCGAATGTCCATTCCACCGCTAAGCCGCACCCTCGCCCCCGCAGCCAGTGATTGCGCAAAACGGCCCCTTGCTTTACCGTCGATCCTGACACGCAATAAATGTGCGTCGGGCGCGGCCGCCTTATCGGTCGGCGACCGTGCACGCAGGAGACTATCGTGACCGATTCAGATCGGTCCGCTGCCGCGCCATCGTCTGCGAACGATGCGGCATTTCCTTCCCGGGATGGCGAAAGCCAGCCTGGGCGAGGGGCTGGGGCAATCGACGCCCCAAGTCCATCGCCGGAGCAGCGGACGCCACCAGCGCCCCATCCCCACCGCAAGCATCGCGGCCCCGTCTACGCGGCGCTCGATCTTGGCACCAACAATTGCCGCCTGCTGATCGCGCGTCCGCACGATCACGGCTTTCGCGTCCTCGACGGCTTCACCCGTATCGTGCGGCTGGGGGAGGGCGTCTCCACCAGCGGCCGGCTGGGAGAAGCCGCCATGGAACGCACCATGGAAGCGCTGCGCCAGTGCCGCAACAAGCTGCGCGAACACCAGCCCGCCCGCATGCGCCTGATCGCCACCGAAGCCTGCCGTGCCGCCGAGAACGGTCCGGCCTTTCTCGAGCGCGTGAACTCTGAAATCGGGCTTGATCTGGAAATCGTCGATCGCCGCACCGAGGCCGAACTGGCCGTTACCGGTTGTGCCGACCTGATCGATGCAGGGGCAGCCGGTGCGCTGATGTTCGATATCGGCGGCGGCTCATCGGAGCTGGCCTGGCTCGATTTCCGCGGCGGCCGGCCCAAAAGCCAGGGCCGTATGCCCGCGTCGATCCGCTCCTGGCAGTCCCTGCCGGTTGGCGTGGTCTCCATTGCCGAGAAATTCGGCGGCATCGATGTGACCCCGGCTGTGTTCGAAGCGATGGTCGCCCATGTGTCGGATCATTTGCGCCAGTTCCGCGGCCGCGAAAAGCTGCGTCAGATGATCGCCAGCCACCCCGTGCACCTGATCGGCACCTCCGGTACGGTGACGACGCTGGCGGGCTTGCATCTGGGTCTTGAGCGCTACGAGCGCCAGAAGGTCGATGGCTTGTGGATGAAGCGCGCCGAGGTCGATGAGACCATGAAAATCCTGCTCGCCATGCCCTTTGAACGCCGCGTCGCTCATCCCTGCATTGGCCGCGATCGCGCCGATCTGGTGCTGCCCGGTTGTGCCATTTTCGAGGCAATCCGCCGCGAATGGCCCACCGATCGCGTCCGCGTCGCCGACCGGGGCCTGCGCGAGGGCATTCTGATATCGCTGATGGACGCCGACCGCGTCCAGAGTCGGTCGACACGCTACCCGCTGCGGAGAAGCGCCAATGGCTGAAAAATCCCTCGGGACTGGCGGACGCAAGTCCGACAAAGACCTCAAGATCCGCGTCAAATCGGCCAAGGGCCGTAAGGTGTCGTCCACCATGTGGCTGGAGCGCCAGCTCAACGATCCCTACGTGGCCCGCGCCCGCGCCGAAGGCCTGCGTTCGCGTGCGGCGTTCAAAATCCGCGAAATGGACGAAAAGCATCACCTGTTCCGCAAGGGCATGCGCATTGTCGATCTGGGCGCGGCGCCGGGCGGCTGGTCGCAGGTGGCAGCCAAGGCCATTGGCTCCACCGAAGCCAATCCGCTGATCGTGGCCATCGATTACCTGTTCGTTGATCCGATCCCCGGCGTCATCCTGCTGCAAAAGGATTTCACCGATCCGGACGCGCCGCAGGTCTTGATCGATGCGATGGGCGGCAAGAAGGTCGATCTGGTCATGTCCGACATGGCCTGGCCCACCACCGGCCACCGCCCCACTGACCATTTGCGCATCGTCCACCTGATCGAGATCGCCGCCGAATTCGCCATCGACGTGCTGGCCGAAAATGGCATGTTCGTCGCCAAGGTGTTCCAGGGCGGCACCGAGCATGAGCTGCTGCACATGCTCAAGCGCCATTTCCGCACCACCGTCCACGCCAAACCCAAATCCAGCCGCCAGGACTCCGCCGAAGCTTATTTGATTGCCAAGGGTTTCAGAGGGAACGTGGGCAGAGAAGAGACGGGCGACGACGAGGAATAGGGCTGCCGTTTCTGCGGTCAGACGGGCCCCCCACCCAGCCTTCCCCTGAAAGGGGGAGGAGCGCCTCAGCGCTTGAGACTCGATCGCGCTACACTCACCGGACGACTCCTCCCTCTCGAAGGGGAGGCAGGGTGGGGGTGCTCTAAGCTTTCACTGCCTGCGCCCCACGCTCAATGCCCATGCGGTCCCGACGTCAGCTGATATCCCGCATTCTTGGGTAGCCGCGCAAACATCACGGTCGAAATCGCCGTTAGCGCCGCGACCACGAAGAACGCCAGGTGGAAATCTGCCAGCACCAGTTTGCCGCCGCGGATGGCGTTGCTCGCTTCCAGAATCCCGCCACCCAGCGCCACGCCGAGGGCGATGGTCAGCTGCGCGCTCACCTGGCTCATGACGTTGGCCTGGCCGGCATCCTTGTCGTCGATATCGGCGAACACGAAAGCATTGCTGCCGGTCCAAAAGATGGACTGCCAGAACCCTACGAAAACCAGGATCGAAATAATCAGCGGCACCGGCGTGGATGGATCGTAAAGCCCCATCGCCACCAGCCCAAGGGCTGAAATGGCGGTCGAGACGACGAGCGCGTTGCGAAAACCCCAAGTGATAAACAGCCGGTTGGCCACGAACTTGGCGACGATTGCGCCCACCGCGCCGGCAAAAGTCACCATGCCCGATTGAAACGGGCTCAGCCCAAAGGTCAGTTGCAGCATCAGCGGAAACAGAAACGGCACCGCGCCCTGGCCCAACCGGAAAAAGCTGCCCGCCACGATCGAGCTGCGAAAGAACGGAAACCGCAGCAGGCGCAGGTCGAACAGTGGATATTCCGTCGACAGCGCATGGCGCGCGTAAAAGTAGCCCGCGCCGATGCCGATTGCCGTCGCCACCACGCCGACCAGCGGGGGCAGGGCCGGCAGGCTGATCACCGAGGTGCCAAAGGCGAACAAGGCGAACGCCGTCCCCGCGAGCAAAAAGCCCTTCATGTCGATCTTCCGCGGCGCATTGCGGATGGTCTCGGGCAGGAACTTGCTAACCAGCACCACGCCCAAAACGCCGATCGGCACGTTGATGAGAAAAATCCAGTGCCAACTGAGATATGTCGTCAGGAACCCGCCGAATGGGGGCCCGACGATTGGCCCGATCAGGCCGGGAATGGTCAGCCACGCCATGGCATTGACCAGGTCATGCCGGGGCGTTGCCCGCACCAGCACCAGGCGGGCAACCGGCGTCATCATCGCGCCGCCCATGCCCTGCAGGAACCGCGCGCCCACAAAGGCGAACAGCGAGTTGGAAAAGGCGCAGGCCAGCGAGCCCAGCACGAACACCATCATCGCCACCCGGAACACATTGCGCGAGCCGAAGCGATCGGCCATCCACGAGCTGATCGGGATAAAGATCGCCAGCGCCACGAGATAGGCCGTCAGGGCCAGTTTCAGCGATATCGGATCGGTATGAATGTCCTTGGCGATCGCATTGAGCGATGTGGCGATCACCGTCGAATCCATGTTTTCCATGAACAGGGCGGTGGCGAGGATTAGCGGCGTCAGCCGTAGGGCGAGCTTGGAGGGGCGCTTGGCCGTCCCATCATTTGTACCCTCTGCCAGCTCTGGCGTGGTGATGGACATGACTTCACGGCTCCTTCGGCACGACGATGGCCTTTGGCGCACCGATAGCGTTGTGGCCCGAAACATTGCTGCCCGCGTCGGCCGGCAGCAGCAGGTAGAGGATGCCGGCGCAGGCGCTCAATCCGCCGACTACAAAGAACGCCACCTGGAAATCTATCAGCGCCAGGTTGCCGCCATGAGTCAGGCCGCTGATTTCCAGAATGGCGCCAGCGATCGCCACGCCCAGCGCGATGCTGATCTGCTGGGCCACCGCCACGATCGCGGTCGCCTGGCTGGCCTCTTCATTGTCGACATCGGCATAGCCCAGGGCGTTGGAGCCGGTAAAAAAGACCGAGCGTAGGATGCCGCCTAGCAGCAATACCGTCATCATCACCGGGATTGAGGTTTGGGCTGTGAACAGACCTTGCACGCCGATCAGCAGCCCGCCAAAAATGGCAGCAAAGCCCAGGACGCGCGGAAAACCGATCCGGCCATAGAGAAACTGCGAGATGAATTTGGAGGCGATGGCGCCGATCGCCGATACGAAGGTGATCCCGCCGGATTGCAACGGCGTCAGCCCAAACCCCAGTTGCAGCATCAGCGGCAGCAAAAACGGCACCGCGCCCACGCCGATACGAAACAGCGATCCGCCGGTGATCGATGACCGGAACAGCCGGTGGCGCAGCAAGGATGGATCGAGCAACGGGTGCTCGGTACGAACTGCGTGCAGGTAATAGAGGATCGCCGACGTCACCCCCACCGCCAGCGTCAAATAGCCATAGATCAGCGGCAATGCCGGCAGGCTCACCACCGACAGGCCGAACACCACGCCCGCAAAGGCTATACTGGCCAGGATGAAGCCGACCACGTCTATGGGGCGCGGATTGCGAACGTCCACGACCTTAAGGAAAATGCTCGCCATGATGATGCCGAGAATGCCGATCGGGATATTGATCCAGAAGATCCAGTGCCAACTGAGATAGGTGGTCAGGAACCCGCCAAGCAGGGGTCCCGAAACCGGCCCCAGAAGGGCCGGTACCGTGAGCCAGGCCATCGCATTAACCAGTTCGTTGCGCGGTGTCGAGCGCACGAGCAGCAGTCGGCCGACCGGCGTCATCATAGAGGCGCCCAGCCCCTGGAAGAACCGGGAGAACACGAACGTTTCCAGCGAATAGGAGAACGAGCAGGCCAGCGAGCCGAGCATGAACACGAAAATCGCCAGCCGGAAAATGTTCTTGGAGCCGAAGCGGTCGGCCATCCAGCCGCTTAGCGGGATGAAAATGGCCAGCGATACGAAATACGATGTCAGCGCCAGCTTCAGCGAAATCGGCTCGGTGCCGATGTCGGTGGCGATGGCCGGCAGGGACGTGGCAATGACCGTGGAGTCCATCTGCTCCATGAACAGAGCGACCGCCAAAATGAGGGGAGTAACGCGGATCACGAAAAATACCGGGGGAATCGAGACAATGGCTGAGGGGAAAACCAGAATGACTATGAACCTAACTATCGCGGCTGCAAACCCGGAAAGCCGCCTTGTATGGTAGATTTTCCGTGTGGTGGAAGCAGTTTTGGCCGTTTTCCGCAGTGCAACCCAGCTACGCGCAGGCGCAACTGCGCGACGGCTATGCAAAGCCCGGTCACGGTGCTAATGACCCTCGCCAACCTGAACCCGGCGATGCGTCCTCCGTCCGGTTCTTGCATCCAACATTTCTGTTTCTGACAGAAGGCACGGAAGGGTCTGGCCTTGGCAAAGATTATTAGCACTATCACCGGCGACTACGCGCTCACCTTCGATGACGTGCTGCTGCAGCCGGCGCGCTCCGACGTGCTGCCGGGCGAAACCGATATCGCCACTTACGTGACCAAGGATATCGCGCTCAACTTGCCCATTCTGTCTTCGGCGATGGACACCGTCACCGAAAGCGCCATGGCCATCGCCATGGCCCAGGCCGGTGGCCTCGGCGTCATCCATAAGAACCTCACCGCCAGCGAACAGGCCGAGCAGGTCCGCATGGTCAAGAGCTTCGAGAGCGGCATGGTGGTCAATCCCATCACCATCGGTCCCGATGCGACCCTGGCCGATGCGCTCTCGCTGATGCAGCTTAACCGCATTTCCGGCATTCCCGTGGTGGAAAACGGCGGCACCGGCGGCCGCGCCATCGGCAAGCTGGTCGGCATTCTCACCAATCGCGACGTCCGCTTCGCCTCCAATCCCGGCCAGCGCATTGCCGAGCTGATGACCCACGAAAATCTCGTCACCGTGCGCGATGGCGTCTCCAAGGACGAAGCCAAGGTGCTGCTGCACACGCATCGCATCGAAAAGCTGCTGGTCGTCGACAACGACTATCGCTGCGTCGGCCTGATCACCGTCAAGGACATCGAAAAGGCCCAGCTCAACCCCAATGCCGTCAAGGATGCGCAGGGGCGTCTGCGCGTTGCTGCCGCTTCCACCGTCGGCGATAACGGCTTTGAGCGTTCGCTGGCACTCATCGATGCCGGCGTAGATCTCCTCGTTATCGATACCGCCCATGGCCACTCCGTCCGCGTCGCCGAAGCCGTCGAGCGCATCAAGCGCGAAAGCAATTCCACCCGCATCGTCGCCGGCAACGTCGCCACCGCCGAGGCCGTCAAGGCGCTGATCGACGCCGGAGCAGACTCCATCAAGGTCGGCATCGGCCCCGGCTCGATCTGCACCACCCGCATCGTCGCCGGCGTCGGCGTTCCCCAGCTCGCCGCCGTCATGGCCTGTGCGGAGGAGGGTGCCAAACAGGGCGTTCCGGTCATCGCCGATGGCGGAATCAAATTCTCCGGCGACATGGCTAAGGCACTGGCCGGTGGCGCTTCTTGCGTCATGGTCGGCTCGCTCCTGGCCGGTACGGATGAAGCGCCCGGCGAGGTCTATCTGCACCAGGGCCGCTCCTACAAATCCTATCGCGGCATGGGCTCCGTCGGCGCCATGGGCTCAGGCTCTGCCGACCGCTACTTCCAGCAGGATGTCCGCGATCAGCTCAAGCTGGTCCCCGAAGGCATCGAAGGCCAGGTGCCCTATAAGGGCGCGGCCGGCGCCGTCCTCCACCAGCTCGCCGGCGGCCTCCGCGCCGCCATGGGCTATACTGGCGCCCACAATCTGCAGGATTTCCGCGACAACTCCGTCTTCGTCAAAATCTCCGGCGCCGCCCTGAGTGAAAGCCACGTCCATGACGTGACCATCACCCGCGAGGCCCCCAACTACCGAAGCGGGCGGTAAGCGCCTCACCAGCTTCCTCCCTCAAGGGGGAGGAGGTATCGGCTGGCGCGAGTGCTTGCGGACTTGGCGCTCGACACTGCCCACGTGCTAGGCTGCCTCAATGTCCCGCAATCATTCCCATCTTTGGCCCGGTGTCCCGCTCGCGCTGGGTTCCGCGATCCTGTTCGGCGCATCGGCGCCCCTGTCCAAGCTGCTGATCGGTTCTGTCGATCCGTGGCTCTTGGCGGGCATTCTTTACCTCGGCGCCGGCGCCGGCCTCGCCATCGTGCACTGGGGAAGGCCCTTGATAGGCCTGCCCAATGTCGAGGCCGAGCTGCAGCGGAAAGACCTGCCGTGGCTTGCCGCCGTGATCCTGTTCGGCGGCGTGCTGGGACCGCTGTTCCTCATGCTTGGCCTGTCGCAGACCACCGCCGCGTCGGGTTCGTTGTTGCTGAACCTGGAAGGGCTGGCGACGATGGCCATTGCCTGGACGGTTTTCCGTGAGAACGTCGACAGGCGCTTGCTGATCGGCGCGGCGGCCATCCTCGCGGGAGCGGTCCTGCTGTCCTGGAACGGGCAAGTCCTGCGGCTCGATACCGGTGGTCTGCTCATCGCCGCCGCCTGCATGTGCTGGGGCGTCGACAACAATCTGACGCGCAAGCTGTCATCTGCCGATCCCGTGCAGATTGCCATGATCAAGGGCCTCGTCGCCGGATGCACCAACGTCGCGTTGGCTCTATCCCTTGGCGCGACGCTGCCAGGCCTGGGCATGATCTGCGCGGGGGCAGCGCTCGGCTTTCTGGGTATCGGCGTCAGCCTCGTGATGTTCATGCTGGGGCTGCGGCATCTGGGAGCGGCGCGGACAGGCGCCTATTTCTCGCTCGCCCCATTCATTGGCGCCGTGCTGGCGGTGATCGTCTTCCGGGACGCCATCACGGTCCAGCTTTTGCTGGCCGGCCTGCTGATGGGCCTCGGTCGTTGGCTGCATCTGTCGGAGCGGCATGACCATGAGCACATCCACGACGCCATGGAACACGACCACGTCCATACCCATGACGATCACCATCGGCGCGACCATGACGGGGCGGTCAGCGAACCCCATTCCCATAGGCATCGCCACGAGCCGATGCGCCACAAGCATCCGCACTATCCCGACCTCCATCACCGCCATAGCCACGGCTGAACTGCGCGATGCTCGCCTCAGCGCCGCGCAGCAGTCCCACATGCTCGCCGGAACCGATTCCGCTACAACGGCTTAGCCCCATATCCCGAATCTCTCCCGGAGCTCTACTATGCCGCTGACCGCCAAGCTCCTGATCCTATCCATCGCCGCGCAGGTCCTGCTGACCATCGGCATCCTGCTCCTGATGGGCCGCGAGCGTGTCCCCCGCGTCATGTCCGGCGAAATCCGTTGGCAGGATATTGCCGTCGATCGCTCCGCCTATCCGCTGCGCGCCCGGCTGCTCTCCAACAGTTTCGACAACCAGTTCCAGCTTCCGGTCCTGTTCTACGTCGCTGCACTATTGATTCTCTGGACCGGCAGCGTCGGCTGGGTCGATGTTATCCTGGCTTGGCTGTTCGTGGTCCTGCGCTATGTGCACGCGGCCATCCACACCACGTCCAACAGCTTGCTCCCGCGCTTTTCCGCCTATACAGCGGGCATGGTTGTGCTGATCGTCCTCTGGCTCTGGTTGATCTTGCGCCTCGTCATCCTTGCCCCGAGTATCTAGAGATCGCTTGAGAATTCGATCTGGTGAGGTAGATGGGGTGGTTTTTGAGAACCGGAGCGCAGCGTACGGTCAAGTACGTGAGCACCGGAAGCGCAGAAAAGCGCTCCAGATGTCCGGCAGAGTAGAATTGTCAAAGGTCTCGCGAATATGCGCCTCCCAGGTCGTCTCGCCGCCGCCATCGATGTCCTGACCGAGGTTGAAACCCGCAAGCGCCCGGTCTCCGAGGCGCTGAAATCCTGGGGCCTCGCCAATCGCTTCGCTGGGGCCGGCGACCGCGCCGCAATCGGCAATCTGGTCTATGACGCGCTGCGCCGCCGCGCTTCTCATGCCGCGCTGATGGGCGAAGACACCCCCCGCGCGCTGATCCTTGCCGTGGCTGTCCGCGACTGGGACGAGGATACCGTCGCTCTCAATGCCAGCTTCACCGCCGATGCCCATGGCCCCGCGCCGATGACCGAAGAGGAAATCGCCCGCGTCACCGGCCAGCTCAACGACGACACGCCTGGCCATATCCTGGCCGATATCCCCGAATGGCTTGCGCCCTCCCTAGAGCGCGCCTTTGGCGACAACTGGATCGCCGAGGGCCAAGCCATGACCGGCCGTCCATCGCTCGATCTGCGCGTCAATACGCTCAAGTCCCAGCCCGAACGCGTCCTCAAATCCTTGGCGCGCTTCACCCCGCGCGTCACCGCCATCGCCCCCAATGGCGTCACCATGCCGGCCGGCCCCGGCGATGCCCGCACGCCCAACGTCACCACCGACGAGGGCTACCTCAAGGGCTGGTTCGAAGTTCAGGACCAGGGCAGCCAGATCGTGGCCGCTTTGGCTGGTGCCAAGCCCGGCGAACAGGTGCTCGATCTGTGCGCCGGGGCAGGGGGCAAGACCCTCGCTCTCGCCGCCGCCATGGGCAACAAGGGCCAGATATTCGCCTATGACAGCGACCGCAACCGCCTTGCGCCGATCTACGATCGCCTCAAGCGCAACGGCGCCCGCAATGTTCAGACCCGCGCTCCTGCTCCCGGCGCGCTCGACGATCTGGTCGGCAAGATGGACCGTGTCGTCATCGATGCGCCCTGCACCGGCACCGGCACTTGGCGCCGCCGCCCCGATACCAAATGGAAGCTGACCCCCGAACTGCTCGCCACCCGCACCGCCGAACAGTCCGCCATCCTCGAAGAGGGCGCCCGCTTCCTCAAGCCGAGCGGCGTGCTGGTCTACATCACCTGCTCCATCCTGCCCGAGGAAAACGACGACCGCATCGCCGCCTTCCTCGCCGCCCACACCGATTTTGCGCCCCTGTCGCCCGAAGCCCTTTGGCAAACTGCCTTCGGCAAAGCGCTTCCCGAAGACCTCGCGACGGCCGGTTCCGGCATCGCCCTGACGCCCCGCCTGACTGGCACGGATGGATTCTATTTCAACGCCTTATCCCGCACCCCTTAAAGCTGCGCGACAATGTGAACCGAGGCGGCCCATCCTGCGTTCAACCGGGACAATCCTCTGAACGCAGGCCGCCCATGTCCGTCGCTTCACTCGCCGATTACAAAACCCCGCGGCCCTGGCTGATCCTGGCCGCCTTCCTCATCGTGGTCGTCGCGGTCGGCGGCCTGATCGGTACGCAGTCGCTGCCTGGTCCCTGGTACGAGAGCCTGAACAAGCCCGCATTCAATCCGCCCAACTGGGTCTTTGGCCCCGCTTGGCTCACGCTTTATGTGCTGATCGCCATCGCCGGCTGGCGCATCTTCATGATCGATCCGCGCAGTACCGCGATGAAAGTCTGGTACGCGCAGATGGTTCTCAATTGGGCGTGGTCACCAGTCTGGTTCATCGCTCACCAGATCTGGCCGGCCTACGCCATCATTATGGCGCTCTGGCTTGTGATCATCGCCTTCATGCTTATCGCCCGCAGGCTCGACAAGCCGGCATCCTGGCTGTTCGCGCCCTACCTGCTCTGGGTCACCTTCGCCAGCATGCTCAACCTGTCGATTGGCTTGTTGAACTAGCGCTCACCTCTCAGCGGCGAGATTGGTGCGTAGCAGGTGAGGGGTCTTCTTCTCCAGCCCCCTTGCCCAGTTTATCACCGGTCGCTCCAGCTTGCGGTAGGAGAGATCGGCAATAAAGATTGAGATGGCGATGACCGCCAGCGTGCCGGTGATGAAGAGGGTCTGATCATGAGCCCCCAGCAGCAACTGGGGGAACACGAACTTCGCGATCAGTTCGATCGCCAGGTAATGCCAGACGTAAATTCCGAACGAAATCTGCGCCAAATAGCGCACCGCGCGATTATCCAGCAAAAGCCCGATCAGCACCGTCGATGGCGTCACCGCCAGCATTGTCCCCAGCGCCAGCGGTAGCCAGGGAAAGGCGTAAGGCACATCGAGAAACGCAAAGCTCTCGACGCTCCCAACCAGAAACACCTGCCAGATCGTCCAGCCCGTCGCCATCAGCGCGAGCAGCGCCAGCGCATCGAACAGTCCATGCCGATACCGCGCCAACCGCACCTGCAGCCCACCCGTCAGCGCTCCAATGGCAAAAATGGCAAACATCGAGAACGGATTGATCCGCGGCATCCACGCCTTGGCGCCACCCTGCAGGCCATGGTCCCACCCGGCATTGACCTGATCGACCTGCACCAGATTGGCGAACAGCCAATGCGCTCCCAGCGCCAGCGCAATCACCCCAAGCCAAAGCGCCAGTTGCGCCAAGCCATTGCGAACCCGGCGCGCGGCGCGAAACACCAACCAAAATCCCAGCGGCATCAGCACATAGGCCGTCACCTCGAACCCTATCGACCATAGCGGCCCGTTCAGCTCCACCGGAAACAAGGTCGTCCAATGCCAGTCGCTCACCAGCAGCAACCCGGCGCCATAACGTAGCCACAGCCAGCCATCCAGCGGAAACCCGAACACGGCGAAGCTCAGCACGAACGTCACCGTCAGCGCCAGCCAGAACCCTGGAATGATCCTCGCCCCGCGGCGCAGCGCATACACTTTGAGCGACGGCATCGGCTCGCCCCGCTCCAACGCCTGCCAGAACGGCCGCGCCAACAAAAACCCGGAAAGCACGAAGAACATCGCCACGCCCAGCCCGCCGATGACGCCGAAAATCTGCAGCCAACCGAGATAGGTGAAATCCGCCGAAAATCCCATGCGCTGAACCAGATGATGAAACACCACCACCAGGCACGCGCACGCCCGCACGAAATCGGCACCCAGCAAACGGCGGTCGACGTCCATATGGCTTCCTTCGGATCAGCGCGCGCGACGCTAGGGGAACGCGCGGCAAAGTCAAATGCCGCAACCCCCCAATGCAGTGCGGTGCTTGCGCAAAATCGCCTCCAGCGCTAAAGCCTCGCCATGACAGCACATGACGAATCTGCCCACGCGGCCCCCGATAGCATCCTGATCGTCGATTTCGGCTCACAGGTCACCCAGCTCATCGCCCGGCGCATTCGCGAGACGGGCGTCTATTGCGAAATCCACCCCTTCAACAAGGCCAGCGAAGCCTTCGCGGCGATGCAGCCCAAGGGCGTGATTTTCTCCGGCGGCCCCGCCTCGGTCACCGAACCGGGCAGCCCCCGCGCTCCGCAGGAAATCATTGATTCCGGCCTGCCGATCCTCGCCATCTGCTATGGCCAACAGACCTTCTGCCTCCAACTCGGCGGCGTCGTCGAAGGCGGCCATCACCGCGAATTCGGTCGTGCCGATATCGAAATCCTCGAACCCAGCGCGCTCTACGAAGGCATTTGGGACGTCGGCGGCCGCTATCCCGTCTGGATGAGCCACGGCGACCGCGTCACCGAGCTTCCCGAAGGCTTCAAAGTCGCCGCGACCTCGCCCAACGCTCCTTTCGCCATCGCCACCGATGAAGCCCGCAAGCGCTACACCACCATGTTCCACCCCGAAGTGGTACACACTCCCGACGGGGGCAAGCTGCTCGCCAACTTCGTGCACAACATCGTCGGCCTGAAATCCGATTGGAACATGGCGGCTTACCGCCAGAAGATGATCGAAAAGATCCGCGACCAGGTCGGCTCCGAACGCGTCATCTGCGGCCTCTCCGGCGGCGTCGATTCCTCCGTCGCAGCCGTCCTGATCCACGAGGCCATCGGCTCCCAGCTCACCTGCATCTACGTCGATCATGGCCTGATGCGGCTCAACGAGAGCGAACAGGTCGTCACCATGTTCCGCGACCAGTACAATATCCCGCTGGTGCACGTTGACGCCTCCGAAGTCTTCCTGCGCGAACTCGACGGCCAGTCCGATCCCGAAACCAAGCGCAAGATAATCGGCCGCCTGTTCATCGAAACCTTCGAGGCAGAAGCCAAAAAGCTCGGCGGCGCCAAGTTCCTCGCCCAGGGCACGCTCTATCCCGACGTGATCGAGTCCGTCTCCTTCACCGGCGGCCCCTCGGTCACCATCAAGTCCCACCACAATGTCGGTGGCCTCCCCGAACGCATGAACATGCAACTGGTCGAGCCACTGCGTGAGCTGTTCAAGGACGAAGTGCGCGCCCTCGGCCGCGAACTGGGCCTGCCCGAAAGCTTCATCGGCCGCCACCCGTTCCCGGGTCCCGGCCTCGCCATCCGTTGCCCCGGCGGCATTACGCCAGAAAAGCTCGATATCCTGCGCCGCGCCGATGCCATCTATCTCGATGAAATCCGCAAATCGGGCCAATACGACAAAATCTGGCAGGCATTCGCGGTCCTGCTCCCGGTGCAAACCGTCGGCGTCATGGGCGATGGCCGCACCTACGAGTTCGTCTGCGCCCTGCGCGCCGTCACCTCCGTCGATGGCATGACCGCCGATTTCTACCAGTTCGACATGAACTTCCTCGGCAAGACCGCTACCCGCATCATCAACGAAGTCCGCGGCATCAACCGCGTCGTCTATGACGTCACCAGCAAGCCCCCCGGCACCATCGAGTGGGAATAAGGAAAGAGACCGGGGACGTCGAAGTCCGCGATCTCCGGTCTATGGCTCGGGTCCCCCACCTAGCCCCTACAAACAGCGCTCGACACATGTTGACTCACCGGTTTTGTTCGCTATGTTTATAGAACAAAGAGGGAACAAAGATCAGTGCGAAACGACCCGCGCCAGCTCAGTCTCTTCGGCGCTCCGGCCGGCAAGCCGGTGCGTCCACGGGAAAAAGCGCGCCTGTCGCCACACAAGTTCTTCTTCGCTTTCCAGCCACCCGTCGATGAGGCGCTTGCCATATCGCGGCTCGCCGCAACCATTGCATCGCAACACGATGGCGTTCCGCTACGAGCCGATAACCTGCATGTCTCACTGAACGGCGTCGGCGCGTACACGAATGTTCCCGCCGATATTGTTGATCGCGCAATCACGGCGGCCGCCGCCGTCGACTTTGCGCCGTTCGATGTCGTCTTCGATCGCTTCCTGACTTGGAACAATGGCCCCAGGCGGGCCACCGTCCTGCGCTGCAGTATCGGCGAGGCCGAACTGGCCGCGCTTTACACGACCATTTGCACAGCCATGATGCAAAGCGGCCTTCCCGCCGAAGAAGCGCCCGGCACGCCGCACCTGACGCTATTCTACGGTGACGCGGTTCTGCCCGAGCAGCACCTCGCGCAGCCATTCGGTTGGCGCGTCGGCCGGTTCTGCCTGATCCACAGCATTCATGGGACAGGGCGCCACAAACTGCGCGGCGAATGGCTCCTCCGAGGCACACAAGCCGCGCTCGACCCTGACCGGCCGGGCACAACTCACCTGCTGTTCTGACTCCGCCATGGCCCGAACAGCGCGCTTTAGTGTGTATGCCGGCCCAACTCTGCAAACACCGGGAACCGCTGCATTTGCAATATGGAAGCCACGTGCTAAACGTGCGCGCAATTCGGCTCAAGACCATCAGGCACGCCATGTCTCAGGATAATATTTTTCGCGAAGTCGACGAGGAACTGCGCTCCGACCGGATGCGCAATTTCTGGCGTCGGTTCGCGCCCTATATCATTGGGGCCGCGGTCCTGGTCGTGGTCGGCGTCGCCGCCAATGAAGGCTGGACCTGGTATCACGCCAGCAATGCCGCCAAGTCGTCGGACGAGCTTTATGCCGCGTTCGACCTCGCCGATGGCGGCGATATGGCTGCCGCCCAAACCCAGCTCGATACCCTGATCGCCGATGGCTCGGGCAGTTATCCGATGCTGGCCCAGTTCAAGCAGGCCGGCCTCCTCGCTAAGGATGGCAAGGTCACCGAGGCGGTCGCCGCCTATGACGCACTGGCCGTCAGCCTCTCCAATCAGCGCCTGCGCGAACTGGCTCTGGTTCTCGGCGGCACGCTGATGGTCGATGCCGGCACCCTGGCCGATGTGCAGCAGCGCGTGGAGACCATTGCCACCGAAGGTAATCCCCTGCGCAACGCCGCCCGCGAAGCCATGGGGCTGGCCCAGTACAAGGCCGGCAAGTTCACTGATGCCCAGGCCAGCTTCCAGGCCGTCATCGATGATCCGATGAGCCAGAGCACCGTGCGCAACCGCATGGGCTACTATATCGCGGCCCTGACCTCGGCCGGCGATATCGCGCCCGCGCCGGTCGATCAGGCCGCCAAGGACGCCGCCGCTGCCGTTCAGGGCATCGTCGGCGACGACATTGCCGTCACCCCGGCCCCTGCAACTCCTGCGCCCGCGACCGAACCTGCCGTGACCCCGGCTCCCGCCGCGCCGGCCGCCGTTGCACCCGCTCCCGCTGCCGTGGCCCCAGCACCTGCGGTGACCCCGGCACCCGCCCCGCCAGCTCCGGCGCCCGCCGCCCCCTCGATCGATCCTTCTGCATCGGCGCCTGCTGCGCCTGCAACTACGCCGGCCGCGCCTGCCGCCGACGCCACCAAGCCTGCTGCCCCTGCGGAGGCTGAGCCGACCCTCGAATAGGGCCGGCCGCCTTCCCTCTGATCGGATATCTCTGCCATGACCGTCACCGTTGCTATTGTCGGTCGCCCCAATGTCGGCAAGTCCACGCTGTTCAATCGCCTCGTCGGCCGCAAGATCGCCCTGGTGGATGACACCCCCGGCGTCACCCGTGACCGCCGCGAGGCCGAGGGCCACATTGCCGACCTGACCTTCCGCATTCTCGATACCGCGGGCTACGAGGACGTCACCGACGGCAGCCTTGAAGACCGCATGCGCCAGCAGACCGAGCTGGCCATCAAGGAAGCCGACGTCATCCTGTTCATGATCGATGCCCGCGCCGGCGTCGTCCCGCTCGATCAGCGCTTCGCCCAGGTGCTCCGCAAGGCCGGCAAGACTGTTCATCTCGTCGGCAACAAGTCCGAAAGCAAGGCCGCCGAATCGGGCCTGGTCGAAGCCTTCAAGCTTGGTTTCGGCGAGCCCATCGCCTTGTCCGCCGAACACGGCCTGGGCATGTCCGAACTTTATTCCATCGTCTCCCAGGCCATCGATGCCGCCGCCCTGGTGCAGGATGCCCAGGCCATTGCCGATCTTGAGGACATGCCCGAGATTGACGTCGACATCACCGAGGACATGCTGGAAGGCGAGGGCGACGAGGCCACTTTGCGCTGGAATCCCAAGCGCTATCTCAACGTCGCCATCGTCGGTCGACCCAATGCCGGCAAGTCCACCCTGATCAACCGCATGGTCGGCGAAGACCGCGTGCTTGTCGGCCCCGAGGCCGGTATTACCCGCGACAGCATTCTGGTGCCGTGGGAATGGGAAGGCCGCGTCATCAACTTGGTCGATACCGCCGGCATTCGTCGCCGCGCGCGCGTCCAGGAAAAGCTGGAAAAGCTCGCCGTCGGCGATAGCCTGCGTTCCATTCAATATGCAGAAGTCGTAGTGCTGATGCTTGATGCCACCATTCCGTTCGAAAAGCAGGATCTGGCGTTGGCCGATCTGGTCGAACGCGAGGGCAGGGCGCTCGTCATCGCCGTCAATAAATGGGACCTGATCGAGGACAAGAACGCCGCGCTCGCTGCCCTCAAGGAAGCCTGCACGCGCTTGTTGCCACAGATTCGCGGCGTCCCGCTCGTCACGCTGTCCGGCCTTACCGGCAAGAATATCGACAAACTGATGGACGCGATCTTCAAGATCGAGCGCGCCTGGAATTGCCACGTCTCGACTGCGCGTCTCAACCGCTGGCTCGCCGGCATGGTCGAGGGGCATCCGCCTCCGGCGGTGTCGGGGCGCCGCCTCAAGATTCGCTACATGACCCAGGCCAAGACGCGGCCGCCCAGTTTCATCCTCTTCGCCTCGCGCCCCGACGCCCTGCCGACGGCTTACCTGCGCTATCTCACCAACGGCCTGCGCGAAGCCTTCGACATTCAGGGTGCCCCCATCCGCCTCTGGGTCCGCGCCGGCAGCAAGAACCCGTACGACGACGTCTCCAAGCGCAAGCTGGGCTAAGCGCTAACGCCCGATCGGAATAGAACGCTACGCTCTCAAGATTCCTCTCCCCGTCGGGGAGAGGGTGGCCGAGCGAAGCGGAGGCGGGTGAGGGGGCTTGGCGCCGCAAACAAGATGCGCCGAGCAGGGCTGCACCTTTCAACCCCCACCGTCCCCGACATTTTTCTTCCCGCTATAGTGCAATCGCGCCATTTGCCCCTATAACTACAGCGTCCTAAGCGACCCGATGCTGAGTGCGGGGCCGCATAACGTGAAAACACCTTGTTCGTAGAAATCCTGATTGTCGTCGTTCTGACCATCATCAACGGTGCGTTGTCGATGTCCGAATTGGCGGTCGTGTCCGCTCGCCCCGCGCGCCTGCGTGTCTTTGCCGATCAAGGCAACAAGGGCGCCGCCATCGCCATCCGTCTTGCCGAAGATCCCGGCAAATTCCTGTCCTCCGTGCAGATCGGCATTACCCTGGTCGGCGTCCTGTCGGGCGCTTTCTCGGGCGCCACGCTGGGTCTGCGGCTCACCGATTGGCTCGAGAGCGTCGGCGTCGCCCCCAATGTCGCGGACGTCTTGGGCGTCGTCGTCGTCGTGGTCATCATCACCTACCTGTCCCTGATTCTGGGCGAACTGGTGCCCAAGCAGATCGCCCTGCGCGATCCCGAGCGCGTCGCCGCCCGCGTCGCACCGGCCATGCAATTGCTGGCCCAGGTCGGCTCGCCCATCGTCTGGCTCCTCGATATTTCCGGCAAGGCCGTTCTGACAATTCTGGGCCAGCGCGGCGAGTCCGAGGAGACGGTGACCGAAGAAGAGGTCAAGACCATCATCGCCGAGGCCACCACCGCCGGCGTTATCGAAAGCGACGAGCATTCGATGATTTCCGGCGTCATGCGCCTGGCCGATCGTTCCGCCCGCGGCCTGATGACCCCGCGTCTCGACGTCGAAGTGATCGACCTTGCCGATGCGCCTGAAGAAATTCGCCGCACCATCGTCGGCACCCATCGCTCGCGCCTGCTGGTGCAGGATGGCGATGCCGACTCCATCATCGGCGTCGTTGCCATCACCGACTTGATCTCCACCTTCGCCAATGGCCAGCCGCTGGAAATCCGCAAATTCGTGCGCCCGGTTCCCGTAGTGATGGACCACGCCGATGCGCTGGACGTCGTCCGCGCCATCCGCAATTCCACCGTTCACATGGCGCTGGTGGTCGATGAATACGGCCATTTCGAAGGCATCGTTACCTCGGGCGATATCCTCGAAGTCATCACCGGCGTGTTCCAGGAAGAAACCGGCGACGATCCGGCCGTGGTTCGCCGCGAAGATGGCTCCTATCTTGTCGCCGGCTGGATGCCCGTCGACGAGTTTGCCGACCGCCTCGGCGTCGCCATCGCCAAGGACGCCAAGTTCGAAACTGTTGCCGGCTATGTGCTGTCCATCATCAACCGCTTGCCGGCCGAGGGCGAAACCTTCGAACACGGGGGCTGGAAATTCGAAGTCGTCGATCTCGACGGCCGCCGCATCGACAAGGTGATGATGACGCGCCTCGACTAGGCCAACGCGCTTCAATACCTCGCGGGCAGCCCGCCAGATCATCACTCCGGAGCCATCGCCCCCACCAAGCTATCGCCCACCACATGGTCGTCCCCGCGCAGGCGGGGACCTCCGTTTGGGGTAAGCAGAAAATGAGGTCCCGTCGCGCGGGAATGAATTCGTGCGGGCCTGTTCGACCGCTACTGAATCCAGAAGGTCGCTGGGGGCAAAGCAGCCGCCACCGCACTACAGGATCTTCTGTCCCAGCCAGGCACCACTGTGCGTCGCTATCCGCTCGAACCCCATCGCCTGCCAAAAGCCCATGCCGCGCGTGTTCAGCGGGCTGACGCCGACATGCACGCCGGGAACGCCCATGGCTCGCGCCTGCTCGATCCAGCGCTCGAACAGCTTGCGCCCCATGCCGGTCCCCTGCAGCCGGGGCAGCAGGTTCATATGCATATGCGCGGGGAAGGGGCCGACGACCTCATCAGGTGTCTTGTTGGGGTGATGAATGGCGAAACTGCGCTTCTGGTCGGCGGACCAGCTTTCTGGCGTCGAGCCCGATGGATCGGCATATTGCCGGCGCAGCGCCGGCCACCAGTCCTGTTCGAGCTGCCGGTCGAACGCCCGCGTATCCGCAGCGCCGACGACGTAGCCCGCGACGCCCGCATCATCCTCGGCCACGAAGGCCAGCTCCGGCGCCAGCATCGCATAGGGCGCTGAATAGATATGCCCGATCATCCGCCCGTCCTGATGCAGCGGCGACGCATCGCGGCCAGCATCGCCGGTGGCCAGCAAAATTGCATAAAGGCTATCGAGGTCGGCCGCAGCGAAAGGACGAAGCAGGCTCATTCAACATCTCCGCGACCGCTCAAAGCGCCACGAAGCCCTTTTGCGCCACGTCGTAAATCTGCCCATTCTGCGTCAGGTTCGGCGAGACCATATCCACCAGCGCGCCGGCAATTTCGCGCGGCTGCGGCAGCGTATCGGGATTTTCGCCCGGCATCGCCTTGGCCCGCATCGCGGTGCGCACGGCGCCGGGATAGAACACATTGGCCCGCACGCTGGTCTGCTCGAGTTCGCCCGCATAAGCTTTGACCATGGCGTCCACTGCCGCCTTGCTGGCGGCATAAAGACCCCAATAGGGCCGCGCCGACTTGGCCGAAGACGACGAAACGAACACCGCGCGCCCGGCATCGGCCTGGCGCAGCAACAGGTCGGTCGAGCGCAGCAGGCGATAATTGGCCGTCACATTGACCGCCATCACCTTCTCGAACTCCTCCGGCGCCACATGGGGCAGCGGCGACAGTGTGCCCAGCATGCCCGCATTGGCGATCAGGCCGTCCAGCGCGCCCCACCGTTCGAAGATCGCCGCGCCCAGCCGGTCGATGGCGTCGCCATCGCGCAGGTCGAGCGGCACCAGCGTTGCCGACGAGCCCAGGTCCTGGATTTCGTCGTCGAGTTCCTCGAGGCCACCGACCGTGCGAGCGACCGCCACCACATGGGCGCCGCGACGCGCGGCCTCCCTGGCGCTGGCGTAGCCAATTCCGCGCGACGCCCCGGTGACGAGGACGACTTTGCCGGCAAGATCTTGCGTATCAGCCACTAACCGGCCTCTCGAAGCAGGGAAATTTGTTTCGGCTCGTTCTTGGCCCGACCGTTGAGATCGGTCAACTGCGTCGGATAGTCGCCGGTGAAATAATGATCGGTGAACTGCGGCATGAGGTTATTGCGCGGCTCGCCGCCGACGGCGTCATAGAGCCCATCGATCGACAGGAATGCCAGCGAATCGGCGCCGATGAAGCGACACATCGCTTCCAGGTCCTTGTACTGGTTGGCCAATAGCTTCTCCGGATCGGGCGTATCGATGCCATAATAGTCCGAGTACCGGATCATCGGGCTGGCGACGCGGATATGCACCTCGGTGGCCCCGGCATCGCGCATCATCTGCACGATCTTGACGGACGTCGTCCCGCGCACGATCGAATCGTCGATCAGCACGACCCGTTTGCCATCGATTTCGGCACGATTGGCCGAATGCTTGAGTTTGACTCCGAACGCGCGAATCGACTGCGTCGGCTCGATGAAGGTGCGCCCAACATAATGGTTGCGGATGATGCCCAGTTCGAACGGAATGCCACTCGCCTGCGCATAACCGATTGCCGCCGGCGTGCCGCCATCGGGCACCGGCACCACGACGTCGGCCTGGACGGGCGCTTCCTTGGCGAGGTTGATGCCCATGCGCTTGCGCGCCGTATAGACGCTGCGGCCGGCCACCACCGAATCGGGGCGCGCGAAATACACATACTCGAACAGGCAGGGCCGTTCCGGCTCGGGCCGTACCGGCTTGCGGGCTTCGATGGTGATCGAGCCGTCCGGTTGCAACTCGCAGATCACGACCTCGCCGTTTTCGACGTCCCGCACATATTTGGCGCCGATAATGTCCAGCGCGCAGGTTTCGGAGCAGAAAATCGGCTTGCCATCGAGTTCGCCCATCACCAGCGGCCGGATGCCGATCGGGTCACGGGCGGCGATCAGCTTGGTGCGGGTCACCGCCAGCATGGCATAGCCGCCTTCCATCTGCCGCAGCGCATCGATGAAGCGATCGGTGGTCGAGGTGTGGCGCGAACGCGCGATCAAGTGCAGCACCACTTCGGTATCGGAGGTCGACTGGCAGATGGCGCCCGTGGCAATGATCTGCCGGCGCAGCGTCAGTCCGTTGGTGAAATTGCCATTATGCGCGATGGCGATGCCACCCGCTTCCAGTTCCGCAAACAGCGGCTGCACATTGCGCAGCGCCACTTCCCCGGTGGTCGAATAGCGCGTGTGACCGATGGCCATCGTGCCAGGCAGCTTGGCCAGCAAAGCCGGGTCGGTATAGTGGTCGCCAACCAGCCCCATGCGCTTTTCGGTATAGAATTGGCGGCCGTCAAAACTGACGATGCCGGCCGCTTCCTGGCCTCGATGCTGCAGTGCATGCAGGCCCAGCGCCGTCAGCGTCGAGGCGTCGCTATGCCCCAAAATGCCAAACACGCCGCACTCTTCATGCAGCGTGTCGTCATCGATATCGAAAGTGTCGTCGCTCGGATGGTTCACCGGGCTCTCCATTCCAATGCTGCCTCAACTGCAGAAACTGGCGCGCCGCCAGCGGCGGCGCGATGATCCGGCATCCTATGAATTGCCGGTCGGTCTATCGTCGGGCCCATAGTAGCGGGCTTCTGGTCAGTGATGTGGCGAGGAACGGGCCCTCACCGCAATATGATCAAAGAGTAGTCGCCGGTGCGACCGGGGCTGCGGGGGCGGGAACGGTGGTCCCGGCATTGGGCGGAACGCTGGAATCTTCGGTTTCGTCGGTGCCTTCGGCGGCAGCGCCGGTCGGATCCGTGGGATCCTCGGTCAGCCCGGTGCCACCCTTGAGAATTTCCGTGACCTGCTTCTCCAGGTCCGGCGGCAGCATGGCGATCAGCGAATTGCCCATCTGGGTCAGGTGTGGCAGCGACTGCGATTCCTTAGCCCAAGGCGGCAGGTTCGTACCCAGCAGCCAGGTGCCGAAAATGGTGACGACGATGGCGATCAAGAGGCCACGCAGCACGCCGAACACGAAGCCGAGCGTGCGGTCGATCGGCCCGATCTTGCTGTCCACCACGAAATCGGCGATCCGCATGGTCAGCAGATGCAGCACGATCAGCGCGACGATGAAGCTGACGACCACGGTGGCGATATCGGCAACCGTCGGATCGGCAATATAGCCCTGCGCGATCTCCGGATGATACTTCCACATATAGATGGCGATGGCGGCCGAGCCTGCCCATGTCACCAGCGATAGCACTTCGCGTGTCAGTCCCCGCGCCGTGGCGAGGATCGCCGAGATCAGCACAAGCACTCCGATACCAACGTCGAACGCAGTCAGCATGATGGTTTCGCCAGCTCCAGAAGAGGCCCAAAGCCCCATATGGCGCTTCGTTTAGCCGCTTTAGCCGCCGCTGCCAAGGGCGCGCGGGCCCTGCACGGCCAATGTTCCCAGAAAGCATGCAGGCTAGTCACGCTCAGGCCCATTCGTCCACCTTTGCCGCCGGCTTCTGCCCCTTGGCAGCGATCCTGCCCACCAGGTCCGCCAGGTTGGTGAACTCCGACACTTCCAGCCCGCTATTGCGGTCGGCGGCGCTGAGCCGCCCGGTCGACACCGACTTGAACCCCAGCTTATGCGCCTCGCGCAGCCGCAGCGAGCCATGCACCACCGGCCGGATACCGCCCGCCAGCGAGATTTCGCCGAAATACACGGACTCCGAAGGCAAAGGCGAGCCGGTCAGTGAGGAAATCAATGCTGCTGCGACAGCCAAATCGGCCGCCGGTTCGTTGATTTTCAGCCCGCCGGCCACATTGAGGTAGATGTCATTGGCCCCGATCCGCACCCCGCAGCGCGTCTCCAGCACCGCCAGCACCATCGACAGCCGCGAAGAATCCCACCCCACGACCGCGCGTCGCGGCGTGCCGAGCGGGGAGGGCGCCACCAGCGCCTGGATTTCGATCAGCAGCGGGCGCGTGCCCTCCATGCCGGCGAATACTGCCGAGCCGGCCGCGCCTTCGTCGCGCTGATCGAGAAACAGCGCCGATGGGTTGGCGACCTGCTGCAATCCCAGCGCGGTCATCTCGAACACACCAATTTCGTCGGTGGCGCCATAGCGATTCTTGACGCCGCGCAGAATGCGGAACGTGTGGCTCGAATCGCCCTCGAAATACAGCACCGCATCGACCATGTGCTCGACCACGCGGGGGCCGGCGATCTGCCCGTCCTTGGTGACGTGCCCAACCAACACCACGGCCGCGCCGCTCTTCTTGGCGAACCGCGTCAGCGCTTGTGCCGAGGTGCGCACCTGCGTCACTGTGCCCGGCGCGCTATCCACGCGGTCGGTCCACAGCGTCTGGATCGAATCGATAATCACCAGGTCAGGCGGCGGCCCGTTCTCCAGCGTGGCGAGGATAATCTCCACATTGGTTTCGGCGGCCAGCAACACCTGGGCCTCGCCCAGCCCCAGCCGCTGCGCCCGCAGCCGCACTTGGGCGACGGCTTCCTCGCCCGACACATAGACAACGCGCTTGCCGCGACTCGCGAGGGCCGCAGCTGCCTGTAACAACAACGTCGATTTGCCTATTCCAGGATCCCCGGCAAACAGCAGCGCCGATCCCATCACGAAACCGCCGCCGGTCACCCGGTCTAGCTCTGCAATGCCGCTGACGACCCGCGCCGCGCTCTCGGTTTCGCCCGAAAGCGGCACCAGATTGGCCGCCTTGCCGCCCGCCTTGGCCGATTTTGGCCCCGCGCCGACCCCGCTATCGGTCAATTCCTCGACAATGGTGTTCCAGTCCCCGCACGCATCGCAGCGCCCCTGCCAGCGCGACGTGACGGCGCCGCAGGCCTGGCAGATGAAGGAGGAGCGGGATTTGGCCAATTGTCTTCCTGACGCATGCAGCGAGAAGGCGAGAGTGCTGGTGCCATTCCCGCAAAGGCCGAAATCCGTCCACCGCTGGCGCCGCGAGTGGATGTCCGCCTATGCGGGAATGACAGCAGCGATTATGCACATAGCGTTAGCCCTAGCAAGAACAAATAGCGAACACTAGCCGAGATTGCCGTCCCCGACATAATTGCGCGTGTATCGTCCCTTGAGCGAGGTCAAAATCTCGTACCCGATCGTGCCCGCCGCATCGGCCTGGTCGTCCACCCCCAGCGTGGGGCCCAGCACTTCCACGCCCTCGCCGGGCCTTGGCAGATTGTCGCCCAGTTCGGTCACGTCGATGATGCTGGTATCCATCGATATCCGGCCCAGCACCGGGCAAAGCCGCCCGTTGACCACCACTTTGGCGCCCGGCCGCGTATTAGAGCCCGAGGCCGACCGCAGGAAACCATCGGCATATCCGTAGGCGATGATCGCCAGCCGGCTATCGCGCGCCAGCGTATAGTTCGCGCCGTAACCCACCGTTTCACCGGTGCGCGCTTCCTTGACCTGCAGGATCGGCACATGCAGCGTCACCACCGGCGCCATCGGGTTCTTGCGCCCGACAACAGCGCGCCCGCCATAAAGCGCGATCCCGGGCCGCACCATCTGGAAATGATAGTCACGTCCGGTCATCAGCCCGGCCGAATTGGCCAGCGACGCCGGAATGCCCGGAAACTGGGCCATAACCGAGCCGAACAGCGCCAATTGCGTGCGGTTTTTCTCGTGGTTGGGCTGATCCGCACAGGCCAGGTGGCTCATGATCATCTGGGGCGCATAGCCCAGCGTTTCGATGCGCTGTTTGACCAGACTTGCCTCGTTGAGGCGGAAGCCCAGTCGGTTCATGCCGGTGTCGAAATGGAACGCTGACGCATAGGCCTCGTTGCGTTCCAGGCACTTGGCCAGCCACTCCTCAAGCATCGGCATCGAGCCGATGACCGGCATCAGGTTCTGCCGCACATAGAGGTTGGCCGCGCCGGGATAGAGTCCGCCCAGCACGAAAATATGCGCATCGGGCAGGGCGCTACGCACCGCAATGGCCTCGTCCGGCGTCGCCACGAAGAAAAACCGCGCCCCCGCCGCATAGAGCGCCTTGCTCGACGGCGTGATGCCGGTGCCATAGGCGTCGGCCTTGACCACCGCACCCGTGAGCGCGCCCGCGCTGACCTTGTCGAGCGCGCGCCAGTTACGGGCCAATGCCCCCAGATCGATGCTGAGCAGGCCCCCCAGGCCAGACGTGACGCTCATATTACTCCATGCGCTCAGGCAGATAGTCGGCGCGTGCCAAATTGCCGAAGCGCGTAAATTGCGCCTCGAAGGACAACTGCACCGTACCGGTAGGACCGTGGCGCTGTTTGCCGATGATCACTTCGGCCTTGCCGTGCACCTTGTCCATTTCCCCCTGCCACGTCAAATGCTCGGGCGAGCCCTCCTTGGGCTCCTTGTTCTTGAGATAATACTCTTCCCGATAAACGAACATCACGACGTCGGCGTCCTGCTCGATAGAGCCCGATTCGCGCAAATCCGCCAGTTGCGGATGTTTGTCGTCGCGATTTTCGACCTGTCGCGAGAGCTGGCTGAGCGCGATGATCGGCACTTCCAGTTCCTTGGCCAATGCCTTGAGCGTCGTGGTGATTTCGGTCAGTTCCTGCACGCGGTTCTGGCTAGAGGCCTTGGACGAGCCCGACAGCAGCTGCAGATAGTCCACCACCAGCAGGTCCAGCCCCTTCTGCCGCTTCAGCCGCCGCGCCCGCGCCGCCAGTTGGGCCACGCTGATGCCACCGGTATCGTCGATATAAAGCGGCATCTGCGCCATCAGGTTGGACGTATCCACCAGCTTGGCGAACTGGCTTTCATGGATATTGCCGCGCCGAATATCGGACGAGGAAATCTGCGCCTGCTCGGCGAGGATTCGCGTGGCGAGCTGCTCGGAACTCATTTCCAGGCTGAAAAAGCCCACAATGCCGCCGTTGACGGTCTTGCGATGCCCGTCGGGCGTGACGTCGCCCTTCCATTCCTTGGCGACATGGAAGGCGATATTGGTCACTAGCGCCGTCTTGCCCATGGCCGGACGTGCCGCGAGAATGATCAAGTCAGAACGCTGCAACCCGCCCATCAGCCGGTCGAGATCGCTCAACCCCGTTGCGGTACCAGAGAGCGAACCATCGCGCCCATAGGCCTCCCCGGCCATCTGGATCGCGTCTTTCAGCGCTGCATTAAACGGCTGGAAACCGCCGTCGTAACGCCCCTTTTCCGCCAGTTGAAACAGCGCGCCCTCGACCTCCTCGATCTGCTTTTCCGGCGTGACGTCGACTTCGGACTCGTAGGCCGTCGACACCATTTCCTCGCCGATCAGAATCAGCGAGCGGCGCAGCGCCAGGTCGTGGATCATGCGCCCATAGTCGGCCGCGTTCAGCACCGTGGTGGCCTCGGCGGCCAAGCGCGCCAGATACTGCGCCATGGTCATGTCGGCGAGCAGGTTTTCCGGCAGATGCGTCTTGATGGTGATCGGATCGGCGGACTTGCCGGCGCGCACGAACTTGCCGATCACCTCATAGATTTCACGGTGGATCGGCTCGTAGAAATGGATGGGCTCGAGGAAGTCCGAGACGCGGTAAAACGCTTCGTTATTGACGAGCACCGCGCCCAGCAGCGCCTGCTCGGCCTCGACGTTGTGCGGGGCAAGGCGGAAGGACTTGTCCTCCGCCGGATGAAGCCGTGCGATTTCAGCCATCATGTGCCTCGGGTTGAAAAGTTAACGGTTCTTAACCACGGGGGTGGATCACGAGTCTCGACCTACCTGCCGCACAGTTAACGTTGTGCGAACGGCCCCTGTGAACTGTGTGGACAACGGGGAATGTTCGCATTTTGTTTTGCATATGCTCAAGGCAGCAAAATGACCGAGTCGGCTATCCGGCCCGCCGCCGAATGATGAGCGCCTCGATGCCGTCGAGCAACCGCTCAACCCCGAAATTGAACGCGCTTTCGCCCCAGAATGTACCTTCGCGCGTTTCGGTCGTCGCCCGGGCGACACGTACTGTCAGTGGAAACCGCTGCGGATCGACCACGCGTTCGAGCACGGGCATGGCCTGAACCCACCATTCCGCGTCGTCCAGCCCTGTGGAAGCCCGTTCCGCTGCCGCCTGGTTTTCCAGCCGTGCGGCTTGCGTGGTGAGATTGAGCAGCTGCGCCAGCGCCTGGTCCATTTCGAAGTCCGATAGGCCCACACCATCGAGCGGGGCCAGTTCACGCTCGTGCTTGAGCAATTCGTGCGGTCCCATTGGCGAGCGCGCAGGCTGCAGTTCGGCGAGCCACGGATAGGCCTTGTGCAGGGCGCGATTGGCTTCTGCCACCTGCCGCAATCCCAGCCGCCAGTCGACTGCCGTCGGCTCCGTGCCGGCCGGATACATCGCCGCATAGGCGCGGTCCACCATGAGTGCCAAGATTGCCGATTTGCCCGGCGCAAAGCCATAGGCCGCCATCGGGCGGACGCCGAGCCGGCTGGCGATGCTTCGCATCGACAGGGCCTGAACGCCCTCCGCTTGCACCAGGGCAATCGCCGCCACGACGAAATCATTGATGGTCAGGCCTGTCCTGCCCACCGTTCGGCTGTGCGATCCCCACAGAAGCGTAAGGGTTTGTTCGAGGCGGACAGGGTCCTGCTGGGCGGTCACGTGGCTCTCCGCTGCTTGAGCGTCAATAGAGCGTCGCCATCGCGCAGGGCAAGGCCTTTGACGGCTTCATATCGAATCGATACGGTGTATCAATCGCCGTATCAATCGGAGTTTAATATGTCTGTTCAACTATGTCCTCAACCGGAGGCAATATCTCGCCTCGATCAACTCGCCGAGCGCGGCGTCGTCGATCGCGACGCTTCAGTCATCGCCAGTGGGAGCATTGACATCGAGGCGTCCACGCAACGCGTCTGGGCCCTGCTTGCCGACGTCACCAATTGGCCCTCGATCCGTTCCGACGTCGGCGAGGTCTTCTTCGATGATATTCCCAGGCGCGGAGCTGTGTTTACCTGGAGCACCGGCGGCGTTCCGTTGCAGTCGCGCTTCGCTATTGTCGAGCCTGGGAACCGGCTGACCTGGACTACGGTCGCGACCGGACTGGGCGCTGTTCATGTCTACCGGTTCGAGACGATTGAGACGGGCCGCACCAGAATACTTGCCGAAGAGTCCATGGATGCCCCGGCCGCCCCGCAGCTCAACAGTGCCATCTTGGCAGTGCAAATCCGCACTTGGCTCGAGGGCATCAAGGCCCTTGCGGAGCAGGGGGCCTGAAACAAAAAAGGCCGGGCTTTCACCCGGCCTTTCAAATCTAAAGTCGCAAAAAAATCAGACTTCGTCGTCGAAGCGGTCGTCCTGCTGGGCGTCCTTCTGGCCGGCGGCGAAATCGCTGGCTTCGTCTTGCTCGTACTGGATGACGGTGATGTCTTCACCGGCGTCCTGGCGAGACGCTTCGTCGGTGGAACGGGCAACGTTGACCTTGATGGTCACGGCCACTTCCGAGTGCAGGTTGAGCGACACGGTGTGAACGCCGACCGACTTGATCGGGTCTGCCAGGTCGACCTGCGAACGCTGGATGGTGAAGCCATCAGCCTGCAGCGCCTCGACGATATCGCGCGAAGCGACCGAACCGTAGAGCTGGCCGGTTTCGCCGGCCTGGCGGATGATGACCACAGTCTTGCCGTTGAGGCCTTCGGCAATGCCGGCGGCTGCGTTGCGGCGTTCGTCGTTGCGCTTTTCGATATTGACGCGTTCGACGGCAAACTTGGCGCGATTGCCTTCCGTAGCGCGAAGCGCCTTGCCCTGGGGCAAGAGGAAGTTACGGGCAAAGCCGTCCTTGACGGTGACTTCGTCGCCGATCGAACCGGTACGCGCGATGCGCTCGAGCAGAATAACTTTCATAGCAATATTCCTTTGGCTGTCCCACCCTTGGGTGGTTAGGAGCCCCGGACCATCCGGAACCCCAACGATGGCGCGGGTTACACGCCTGGTAGTTGGTCGCTTACGCAGACAGAAAGCCGTTGGGACGGATGAGATAGCGGTGATCGGCGAGAACCGGAGCGGAACGTACTTAAGTACGTGAGCACCGGAAGCGCAGCCGATTGCCGCTAGATCGCCGTCCCAGCGAGCTTACTGGATAGCGTAAGGCATGATGCCGATGAAGCGGGCGCGCTTGATCGCGCGAGCCAGTTCACGCTGCTTCAGCGCCGAAACGGCGGTGATGCGGCTTGGCACGATTTTGCCGCGCTCGGAGACGTAGCGGCTCAGCAGACGCACGTCCTTGTAGTCGATCTTTGGTGCGCCTTCGCCCGAGAACGGGCAGGTCTTGCGCCGGCGCTGGAAGGGACGACGGGCCTGGGCGGTAGTTAGGTCACGAATTGCCATAGCTTTGGGTCCTTATCTTAGAAACGGCGCGGACGGCGTTCGCCGCCGCCAAAACGGTCGCCACCACGATCGGGACGGCCACCGCCATCGCGGTCATCGCGATCGCGCTTCTGCATCATTGCCGACGGGCCTTCTTCCAGCTCGTCAACACGCACGGTCATGAAGCGCAGGATGTCTTCATTGATGCGCATCTGGCGTTCCATTTCGACCACGGCGGCCGACGGAGCGTCGATGTTCATCAGCGAATAATGAGCCTTGCGGTTCTTGCGGATGCGGTAGGAGAGACCCTTGAGGCCCCAATATTCGTTCTTGGTAACCTTGCCGCCATTGGCGGTCAGGATTTCAGTCAGCGACGCGGTCAGTTCTTCGACCTGCTGCTGGGAAACGTCCTGGCGCGCCAGGAAGATATGCTCGTAAAGGGCCATGAATGCGGCTTCCTCAGTGGTTCAACACATGTGCACTTGCTGGCGCGGAGCCTCCTTGAAGCCGGGAAGGGCATCAAAGCAGTCTTGCAAAGAGCGGGAACACGGGAGGCCGGGAATTCACCCTATCTGCTGTGGCTTTCACCAATAGCAAACCCTCCGTTCAGCCCCCGGCCAAACGAATGCTGGCGGTCAAATAGGCCAAAGGTGGGTAAAACGCAAGGGCTAAGCGGCTATGCCGAGTTGCTCAGCGGCCTCGCGCAGCCGACGATCGCGCGTCAGCACTCGTGTCGACCCTTGCAAAACGGCAGCCGCGAGCAAATGCGTATCGACATAACCAATTCCGCGGCTAAAAAGTCCGTGCCGCTCGATGAGATATAGAACGTCTTCAGGCGACGCCACCTTAACGCTTCCTAGGTCCGCGAGGTCAGCGATCGTCTGTTGTCGTGCCTTAAGGCTGCCGAGGGCCAATTCCCCTAGCACAAATGGGTGCATCAATACGTCTCCGTCCGTTACCAGCCGGGCGAAGGTTAAATTGGCCATTCTAAAGTGATCGATCCAGATGGAACTATCGGCAAGGATCATTCTGGTTCTTGCCGGCGCTGCGGAATGTACTCAAGATCGGGCATGCTTCCGCCGAGACGGGCGAGCCTGCGCGCCGCCTCCCTTGCCAGCAAAGTCTTGAGCGCCTCTCGAACAAGGTCGCCTGTTTCGGCAATTCCACTCGATTCCTTCGCTCTCGCGAGCAATTCGTCGTCGATCGTCACTGTCGTTCGCATGTCAACCTCCTTGGCTGTGCATCAAATATAGCATCACTTGATGCGCATTTCCATGCACGCAGGTTCATCGCCTCCGATCACGCGGCTGTGAATTATCGTGAGTTCGACACGATCGTGACACATCTTCGCCCAATTCGGCCTGCTATCCGAACCGAGCTTGAAACTCTCAAGCCCAAACATGTGGGAAATATTGCATGACCATCAAATTTCTTCTGCCCCTCGTTCTCGTGTCCGCCCTGGCTCTGAGCGCTTGCGGCAAGAACGACGCCGATACGACTCCCGCCGCTGCCGCCACCCCGGCTCCCGTCGCCGCTCCGGCCGAGGCCCCGGCAATGGCCCCCGCAGCCGCTACACCCACGCCGGAAGATGCCATGAAGGCAATCCAGGCGCAGGCTGCCACCATGACCGATGCGCAGAAGCAGGAAACCATTGCGGCTGCCCGCAAGGCTGCCGAAGATGCCGGCAAGGCGCAGGGCCTGACCGACGAGCAGATTAAGCAGGCCGCCGACATGGCCGAAACCGCCACCAAGCAGATGCTGGGCGTTCAGTAATTTATTGCTGATGGGAGCGGCCAGTGGGCCGCTCCTTTCCTCTGGACTAAGCCCGAGGTTGTATCAGGACGCGCAGAAAATCGCGATTTGCAGCCCGGCGCCACCAACTGAGCAAACGGCCCCTAGTTCGGTTCGTCGCCGACGGCCAGGATATTGCCTTCTGAATCCTTGAACCAGGCGGCGTGGTAATGGCCCATGGTGGCGATGCCGTTGACGGTTTTCAGCCCCGGCATGTCATAATCCTCGAACTTGACCCCGTGGCGCCGTAAATCCTTCACTTCGGCCTCCACGTTGTCGGTGGCGAACGACAGCAGGGTATTGGGGGCTTTGCCGGCATTGGGCGTCGGGTACAACAGGAAGCTGGTGCCGCCGCCGACTTTGTAGATGCAGCCCATTTCGTCTTCCATTGCGGGCGATAGGCCGAGCTTGTCGTGATACCAGGATTTGGCGCGCTTCATATCAGCGGCCGGGATGGTCGCGTAGGCACGATGGTCTGTGAGCATGACTTCCTCCCTTTCCAGGAATAGAGGTAGGCGTAAAATACGCCTCCCAAACCCAGCTGTAAACGCGATCACGCGGGGAAACCGCGAGGACACTGTTTGGAAATTCGCTCTGGGGAGTCAGATGCCGTGGTGTTCGAGAACCGGAGCGCAGCGTACGTTCGGGTACGTGAGCACCGGAAGCGCAGAACGCCGCGGCAGATGGCCGCCAGAGTAGAATTTCCAAACAGTGTCCAACAGGCGCAGCGTCGGCTTGACATTGTACGCCTGGAACGGGCATGCGGCTGCACACCTTGCGCGCGCTTTACTCCCCGGCGTAATTTCTGGGCCACGCACCGCGCGCCACGCCCGCAACGGAGGTCTTCATGACCCGCTACGCATTTACCTTTCCCGGCCAGGGTAGCCAGGCCGTCGGCATGGGCAAGGATCTGGCCGCCGCCTATCCCGAGGCCCGCGCCGTGTTCCAGGAAGTCGACGAAGCGCTGGGCCAGCGCCTCTCCGCCATCATGTTTGAGGGCCCCGACGATATCCTGCGCCTGACTGAAAATGCCCAGCCCGCCCTGATGGCCGTCAGCCTCGCCATTATCCGCGTGCTGGAGGCCAAGGGCGTTCGCCTGGCCGATCACGCTGCTTTCGTCGCCGGTCACTCGCTCGGCGAATATTCCGCGCTCGCCGCTGCCGGCACCTTCACCATTGCCGATACCGCGCGCCTGCTCAAAACCCGCGGCCAGGCCATGCAGAAGGCCGTGCCCGTCGGCCATGGCGCCATGGCGGCTCTGCTCGGCCTCGATATGGCCACCACCCACGAAGTTGCCGCCGAGGCCGCCCAGGGCGAAGTGTGTGATGTCGCCAACGACAATGCGCCCGGCCAAGTCGTCGTCTCCGGCACTGTCGCCGCCATCGAGCGCGCCGTCGAGCTGGCCAAGGCCAAGGGCGCCAAGCGCGCTCTGCTGCTGCCCGTCAGCGCCCCGTTCCATTGCTCGCTGATGCAGCCCGCCGCCGATGCCATGGCGCAGGCGCTTGCCGAAGTCACCATGAACGCCCCCGTCGTCCCGCTCGTGGCCAACGTGCTCGCCACCCCGATCACCGATCCGGCCGAAATTCGCCAGCGTCTGGTCGAACAGGTCACTGGCGTCGTCCGCTGGACCGAGACCGTCACCTGGCTCACCGGCCCCGGCGGCGTCACCCATCTGGCCGAACTTGGCACTGGCAAAGTGCTGACGGGTCTCGCTAAACGCATCAACGCCGAAGCCGTTGGCACATCGGTCACCACGCCGGCCGATATCGACGCCTTCGTGGCCGCTCTGCTCGCCTGATTCAACGCCTTAACTGCCCGATTCACTTTCTCGCCGAGGACGCTTAAATGTTTGATTTGACTGGAAAACGCGCCCTCGTCACCGGCGCCAGTGGCGGCATTGGCCGCGAGATCGCCAAGGCTCTGGCTGCCGCTGGCGCCCGGGTCGCCCTCAGCGGAACCCGCGTTGGGGCACTGGAGGATACCGCCCGGGAAATCGGCGCCGATTGCCCGATTCTCCCCTGCAATCTCTCCAACCTCGATGAGGTGGATCGCCTGGTTCCTGCTGCCGAAGCCGCTCTGGGTGGCCTCGATATCCTCGTCAACAATGCCGGCATGACCCGCGACAATCTCTTCATGCGCATGAAGGACGAAGAGTGGGACGACGTTATCGCGGTCAACCTCACCGCCGCCTTTCACCTCACCCGCTCGGTTTTGCGCGGAATGATGAAGCAGCGTCATGGCCGCATCATCGGCATCTCGTCGGTTTCGGGCGTCATGGGCAATCCGGGGCAGGGCAATTATGCCGCCTCCAAGGCCGGCCTGATCGGCATGAACAAGGCCTTGGCCCACGAAGTCGCCTCGCGCGGCATCACCGTCAATTCGATCGCGCCGGGCTTCATCGCGTCGGCCATGACCGACGAACTGAACGACAAACAGCGCGAATCCATCCTGTCCACTATTCCGGAAGGCCGCCTCGGAACCGCCCAGGAGGTGGCGGGTTGTGCAGTATTCCTTGCCAGCGACGCGGCGGCCTACATCACGGGCCACACCCTCAACGTCAATGGCGGGATGGCTATGATCTGATAGCCAAACTACTGATAACGCGGGTAATTGCTTGATCGAACGGGCGCATCTGTCTGTGTACGGAGCATTGGTCGACCTTGCGAGCCCGAACCGCGCCCCATAGATTGCGGGGGTGCAAGCCAACACGGCGCTTGAAGATTTGGCGCCACGCCAATAAGAAGCGAAACGAAACCTCGATTTCGAAAAGGGAAGTCAATATGAGCGATGTCGCTGATCGGGTCCGCAAGATCGTTGTGGAACACCTCAATGTGGATGCCGAGAAGGTTGTCGAGAAGGCCAGCTTTATCGATGATCTGGGCGCCGATTCCCTTGACCAGGTTGAACTGGTTATGGCGTTCGAAGAAGAATTCTCGGTCGAAATTCCTGACGACGCTGCCGAGTCGATCCAGACTTTTGGCGACGCCGTCTCGTTTCTGACCAAAGCCGTCGGCTAAGAAACGGCTCTAAGCCTGGGGCCCATTGATCATGGAATTGCGCCGTGTCGTCGTCACCGGTATCGGTCTCGTTACCCCTCTAGGGTGTGGTGTCGAGACGACCTGGGCCAATATTCTCGCCGGTAAATCCGGTGCCGGGCGTATCGAGAATTTCCAGGTCGATGACATAGCCTGCCAGATCGCCGCCCAGCTTCCGCTGGGCGATTATGCGGACGGTGCATACAATCCGGACGAATGGATGGACGTGAAGGATCAGCGTAAAGTTGATCCCTTCATCGTCTATGCCATGGCAGCCGCTACCCAGGCCATCCAGGATGCGGGTGTCGAGCCCAAGACCCAGGAAGACCAGGAGCGCACGGGCGTTCTGATCGGCTCGGGCATAGGCGGCATCAGCGGCATCTACGATGCCTCCATCGTGCTGCACGAAAAGGGCCCGCGCCGCATCAGCCCCTTCTTCATTCCCGGCCGGCTGATCAATCTGGCCTCCGGTTACGTTTCCATCCGGTTCGGGCTCAAGGGCCCCAATCATTCCGTTGTCACGGCCTGCTCCACCGGCGCCCACGCCATTGGCGATGCCTCGCGCCTGATCGCGTTTGGCGATGCCGACGTCATGATCGCCGGCGGTGCCGAAAGCTGCATCAATCGGCTGGCGCTCGCCGGTTTCGCCTCGGCGCGCGCTCTCTCCACCAATTTCAACGATGCCCCCGAAAGGGCCTCGCGTCCCTACGACAAGGACCGCGACGGCTTTGTCATGGGCGAGGGCGCCGGTATCGTGGTGCTCGAAGACTATGAGCGGGCCAAGGCCCGCGGCGCCAAGATCTACGGCGAAATCATCGGCTACGGCCTCTCCGGCGATGCCTATCACATTACCGCGCCATCTCCCGATGGCGATGGCAGCTTCCGCTGCATGCAGGCCGCCATCAAGCGCGCCGGCATCGACCCGTCCGAGATCGATTACATCAACGCCCACGGCACCTCGACGCCGCTCGGCGACGAAATCGAGCTTGGCTCGGTCACCCGCATGCTGGGGGCATCGGCCTCCAAGGTGGCTATGAGCTCGACAAAGTCGGCGATCGGCCACCTGCTCGGTGCTGCCGGCTCGGTCGAAGCGATCTTCTCGCTGCTGGCCATGCGCGACAATATCGCCCCGCCCACCATCAATCTCGACAATCCCTCCGTCGAGACCGCGATCAATCTTGTGCCCCACACGGCGCTCAAGAAGGAAATCAACGTCGCGCTGTCCAATTCCTTCGGCTTTGGCGGCACCAATGCGACCCTGGTCATGCGCAAGGTCGCCTGACTTCGAGCTGTCCCGTAGGGCAAATCGCTCCGGTGGAGCGATTTGAGGCGAGAAGGCCATGAAGAGCTAGGCTCGAATGGCGTGGCGCCGGGTGAGGGGGCTTCTTTCTGGTTCACATGCTCTGGCTTGACAGTGTTTCCGCTTGTCTTTGCTTGGAGCCGTGAGAAGAATGCGCCCGGCCTTGCCATGATTTGGCGCCAATACGATGAAAAGACCCGACGCAGTAATGATCGGGCTTTTGGGGTGACGCAGCAATGAATGATCGCAAGGCCAAGCGTTCGCGGCCCCGCCGCCGCAACGGTTTCATCGAAGTCCTTAACGGCTTCCTGACCTTGGCTATTATGGGCATGCTGCTCGTCGTGGGCAGCGTGGTGTTTGTGGCGTCCCAGTATTATGGCAAGAGCTCAACCCCGCCGGAGACCACTTTCGTGGTCCAAAGTGGCGACACGTTGGGTTCGGTGGCAGAGCGCATGGAAAGCCTCAAGCTGATTTCCAATCGCTACATTTTCGACTTCGGCCGGCGGTTCCTGTCCAATACCCAAGGCACGCTGAAGCCCGGTGAATACCGTATTCCCGCCGATGCCAGCATGTCCGACATTCTCAACGAGCTGCTGCGCGGCAAGGCGATTCTCTACGCCGTGACGGTGCCCGAAGGCTTCACCTCCTTTCAGGTGGTTGAGCGCCTCAACGAGGACAAAAACCTCATCGGCGAAATCACCGTCCTGCCGCCGGAAGGCTCGATCCTGCCCAACACCTACCAGTATAATCCCGGCGATAGTCGCCAATCGGTCCTCGACGCCATGGAAGCGGCGATGAAGACCGAGCTGGCCTCCGTGTGGGAAGGCCGCAACCCCGACCTGCCGCTCCAGACGCCCGAACAACTCCTGGTCCTGGCCTCGATCGTCGAAAAGGAAACCGGCGTCGCTTCCGAGCGCCCGCAGGTGGCCGCCGTCTTCGTCAATCGCCTCAAGCAGAGCATGCGCCTGCAGTCCGATCCGACCATCATCTATGGCATCACCAAGGGCCAGTCGGTCCTGGGCCGTGGCCTGAAGCGCTCCGAGATCGAGGCGAAAACGCCCTACAACACCTACCAGATCGACGGCCTGCCGCCGACGCCGATCGCCAATCCCGGCATCGACGCGCTCAAGGCCGTCGCCAATCCCGATAGCCACGAATATCTCTATTTCGTCGCCAAGGGCGCTACCCCCGACCAGGGCCATGTCTTCGCCGCGACCTATAAGGAGCACCAGGCCAACGTCGCCAAGTTCCGCGCCATCGAGCGCGAACAGGCCGCGACCGATGCCGAAGCGGCCAAGGCCGCGCTGGAGGCCAGCGAGGCCGCGGGCGCTACCGAAACGGCGCCTCAATAGAGCGTTTCCAGGAAAAGTGCGATGCGGTTTTCGGGTTCGGAAACGCGAACAAGCAAGGAGCGTCTTGACCATGTCACCGCGATCGCGCAACTACGCCGCACAAATCGGAATTTCCAATAAGGTCGTGTCGTGATCGAATCTCAACGCCGTGGCGTCATGCTGGTGATTGCCTCGCCTTCGGGCGCTGGCAAATCGTCCATTTCACGCTCGCTGTTCGGGCAGGACCCCAATATCCGCCTGTCGGTGTCCGTCACCACCCGCGCGCGCCGCACCGACGAGGTTGAGGGGACGCACTACTACTTCGTCGATGTCCCTACCTTCGATCGCATGAAGGCCGAAGGCGAGCTGCTGGAATCGGCCAAGGTGCACGACAATTATTACGGTACCCCCCGCGCCAAGGTGGAAGAGCAACTGGCTGCCGGCAACGATATCCTGTTCGATATCGACTATCAGGGCACGCTGCAGCTCTACGAGCGCAGCCGCTCGGACATGGTGACGGTGTTCATCCTGCCACCCACCATCAAGGAGCTGCGCGCCCGCCTCGAGCGCCGCGCCCAGGACAGCGCCGGCACCATCGAAAAGCGCCTGCGCAATGCCAAGCTCGAAATGCAGCACTATAACGAATACGACTACATCATCATCAACGACGATCTCGAAGCCTCGACCCAGAAGGTCCGCTCCATCCTCGCCGCCGCCCGCCTGGCCCGCCCGCGCCTGACCCAGCTCGACCACTTCGTCAAAGACCTGCAGAACCAGATCGACGCGCTCTAACCGCCCCTTAGTTTCCACCGCGCATTCAGTCGACACCTCCCCCTTCAGGGGGAGGATCAAGGTGGGGGCCTTTTGGGCAACTGGCTATATCGAACTACCACTCAGCCGCCCTGGGAAGGGTAGAAGCAGGTCAGACGCCGTGCTCGCAGCTACGCCCGCCTCAACTCCGGCAACGCCTTCGCCATCTGCAAAAACGCCTCCACCGGCAATTCCTCGGCCCGCTCGTCGCCCTTGAGCCCGGCCACGGCCAACAACCCCTCCACGGGCACGCCAGTGGCTTTCAAGCTCTGCCGCACCATCTTGCGCCGCTGCCCAAAGGCCGCGCGGGTGATTTGCTCCAGGTCCTTCACCGCCACGTCGCCGGCAACCGCCTTGGGCACCAGATGCACCACGGCCGAGGTCACGTTCGGCGGTGGCGTAAACGCCTGCCGCCCGACATTGAACGCGATCCTTGCGTCAGTACGCCAGCCCGCCAGCACGCCCAGCCGCCCATAGGCATCGTCATTGGCCTTGGCGCAAATCCGCTCAGCCACTTCGCGCTGGAACATCAGCGTCAGGCTTTCGAACCAGGCCGGCCATGGATCGGTGGTCAGCCAACCGGTGAGCAGGGGGGTGGCGATATTATAGGGCAGGTTGGCGATGATCCGCGTCGGCCCATCGGCCAGCAGCCGATAATCGGTCTCCAGCGCATCGCCCGAAATGACCGTCAGCCGCCCCGGATAAGCCTCGGCAATCTGCGCCAGCGCCGGCAGGCACCGCGGATCGCGTTCGATGGCGATAACTTCGCGCGCCCCCTCGGCCAGCAGTGCCCGTGTCAGCCCGCCGGGCCCCGGACCCACCTCGATAACTCGCACGCCCTCCAGCGGCCCGCTGACCCGGGCGATACGCGCCGTCAAATTCATATCGAGCAGGAAATTCTGTCCCAGCTCCTTTTTCGCGCGCAGGCCATGCTCGGCGATGACTTCACGGAGCGGCGGCAAATCGTCGATCTGGCTCATGCTTCTGCCTGGTTGCGCGTCATCGCGTCGGCCATCTGGATTGCAGCGATGAAGCTGCGCGGCGAGGCCCTGCCGGTGCCCGCCAGGTCGAACGCCGTGCCATGATCGGGCGAGGTGCGCACGATTGGCAGCCCCAGCGTGACATTGACGGCCTCCTCGAAAGCCACGGTCTTGATCGGGATCAACGCCTGGTCGTGATACATCGCCACCACCGCGTCATACTTCGCCCAATAGGCCGGATAGAACAGCGTATCGGCGGGCAGGGGGCCGGTCACCGCAATTCCCTCGAACTGCAATTGCGCTACGGCCGGCCCGACGATCTCCAGATCCTCGCGCCCAATAGCGCCGCCTTCGCCCGCATGCGGATTAAGCCCCGCCACCGCGATCCTGGGCTCGGCAATCCCGAAGCGCAGCTTCAGGTCATAGGCCAACACCCGCACCGTCTCTACGATCAATTCGCGCGTCAGCAGGCCCGGCACATCTTTGATCGGCACATGGATGGTCACCGGAACCGCCCGCAGCCCGCCATGCGCCAGCATCATCACCGGCAGCCGCGCCTTGCCGCCCTGCGCGCACAGTTCAGCCAGAAATTCTGTGTGGCCGGGATGCTTGAACCCGGCATGATAAAGCGCGCCCTTATGGATCGGCGAGGTCACGAGGCCACGGCACACGCCGGTCAGTGTCGCCGCCACCGCCGCCTCGATCGAGCCGATCACCGCACCGGCAGACACTGGGCTGACCTGGCCCGGATGGTCTGGCAGCAATCCTTCGATCGTCACCACGGGCAGGGCGGTCGCAAAGATCGAGCCGGCCTCTTGGGCGCTCGTTGCTGCCATGGCGATATCGAGGCCAAGCCGCTGCGCCCGGGCGCTCAGGAAATCCACCTGCCCGAAAACGCAAAAGGCTGGCAGCGCCAATTCGGCGCGCCGCGCATAAAGCTGCAGGATCAGGTCCGGCCCCACGCCCGCAGGTTCGCCCATGCTGATGGCCAGCGGCTTGTCCAATTCGGCCCTCATGGGTGTCGGTGGCGCCCTTGCCGGACGCGCCGGTCGATCAGTTATAGATGATCTTGGCCTGCTTGCGCAGATTGGCCAGGTATTCGGTGACCTTGCCGCTCAGGGCAGCGCCGCCGGCTTCCTGCTGCATCTGGCCCTTGATGAAGGTCAGGTCCTCGGCCTGCGTCTTCTGGCAGATCGCCAGCATAGACACGCCGGTATCGGTGGTACGCGGCTTGCCGATGCCGCCGACATTGAGCCCGGCCAGTTCCTTGGCCACGGCTTCCGGCAACTGGGTCGCATTGCGGCGGCCGACATCGATCACCGCGACATCGGTATACTTCAGCGACAGGTCCACCGCGCTATCGCAGCCGGCGAACGCGCTGCGATAGCGGTTGGCCTGCGCGGTGCGGGCGCCCGCGCCCTGGCCACCGGGCGCAACGAAAATGACTTCCTTGAGGATGTAGTCGAACTTCTGGTAGTCCGCGAGTTTGCTCTGAGCCTGCTGGTCGAGGTCCAGGTCCGAAACCCGCACGGTGGGCGTGATGGCCGCGTCGGTGATCGCGCCCCAGGCGATTGCCGCCCGCAGCCGGTCGCGCAGCGTGTCCATGCCGACGCCATTGCCTTCCAGCATTTGAACCAGCTTGTCCTTGCTCAACTTGACGTTGCGCGCCACGTCCTGCAGCGCGCTGTCGATCTGTGCGTTGGAGACGGTGATGCCGAGCCGCTTGGCTTCGCTCATCTGCAGGGCTTCGTCGATCAACTGGTCGGTTGCGCCACGCTGGCCCGTCCGGTTGCCTTCCATCGAGAATAGCTTGACGCGCTGCGACACCTGCGTGTCGGTGATGGGCGTTCCGTTGACCGTGACGATAACCGCCGCGAACGACGGCATTGCCGTTGCCATGGTGACCAGCAGTCCCAGGATCATGGCGCCAGCTGCGCGCCCCAAAACACTGTTCGCCATCATCGTCATCCGCCTGTCCATTGTCGTTCCACTCTCAATGCGGTGGGAAACCCGCCCTGTCAATTGCCGAAAAATTGCGGCTAAAATCCGGGCGCGGCGACAGCGCCGGAATAGCCCAGGTCCAGCCCGGCAGGCGCCTTCAGGCGGAAGGTGGCGGTAAAGCGCGTGTCGTCCGGTGACGTATGCGTTGGTCCAGTCCGCGTCGCCGAGCCGCCGATGACCAGATAACCGTCATCGTAGGTGAGCCCAGCGCCGACCTGCAGGAACTGGTTTGAGGTAATGTCCCAATAGGCATTGCCCGTGATCGTCCAGTAGTCGGCCACGGGCACGCCCGCATAAGCGCCGATCTGCTGCTGGTCGATCAGCACACCCAGCGCCGGATTGGCCGCGATATAGGCATATTTCACCCCGGCTGAATAACCCGAATTGGTATAGTCCGCGCCTGCCTCGGCGCGGGTCACGCGGCCTTCGCCCGTATCGGCCTGCACCTTGCCTCCAACCGTAACCCCCTCGATGAACGACCCATAGGCCCCGAGCACCGCATAGGATGGCGATACATCCAGCCCCGAGCCGACACCGACCAGCGTCGGGTCGCTCAGCGAATAGGCATTGGCCCCAGCCAGTTGGAACGACTGCCCGGCGACGAGCTCGACATAGCTGCCATTGGCGAAATTGGCCTGATAGCGCCCCCCGATATTGGCGCGCAGCCCGGTCTCCTGCCGGTCCGTGCCCGAAAACCGGTTATAGCTGAACAGGTTCGTATCATCGAAAACGAAACTCTGGGAATCGTCGTTGGTGATCCCCGGCAGCCCGCTATCCGTGCCGCGATAGACGACCTGAACGATCGGCTCCACCAGATGCACCGTCGAGCCATCGCTGCCCGAAAGCGGGAACCGCACATCCATGGCGGCGATCGGCGTGGCGCTCCACAGCGTCGCGTCGGCCGGACCGATGGCGCTTGCACTGTCGTAATTGGCAATGTCGAGCCGTCCGCCCAGATACGGCGTCGCCACGAACCCGCCGCCGCCGATATACTGGTTCTGCCAACCCGCCTGAAACACGGCATGGTTCTTGTTGCCCGCATAACCGAACTGATAGGGCACGCCATTGGCGCTGGTATTGTAGTCCGACTCCCGCCGCACGCCCAGCAACCGCCCTGTGATCTCCACCCGGCCCATGCCCGGGGCCAGTTCCAGCATCTGCTCGAACCGCACCTTGGGCAGCGCGTTGCCCTGCAGATCCTGCGAATCCCGCGTGACTTGCCCCAGCACATTGAACTGCTGCAGGCGCGCATCGAAATAGGTGTCGTCCGTCAGATGGGTGGCATAGGCCTCGTTGACCGAGGATTCGGCCGTCGAAATCCGGTAGTCCTCAAAATACGCGAAGTCGCTGAATGCCGTGTAAGACCAGCCTGCCTTCCAGTCCTTTGCCGGCACGAAATTGCCCGACGTCTGGATCGCCCCGCGCCACTCGCGCTGCGACGACGTAAAGGTGAATGCCGTCGGATCGAGCTGATACAACCCCGATCCCTTGATCCGGAACGAACCGGCCTCGAACCGCTGCACCCATTCGGCGTCCAGCAGCAGACCCTGCCGGCTGAGCAGGGTAGGGGTCAGGATGACGTCGGTATATTTGCTCGAATAGGCATTGATCGGCACGGCCAGCTTGACGCCGATTTGCTCGCTGTAATCCACCGTCGGCGAGCGCACGTTGGACAAAGCCGACTGGCTGGTGTCCGGCAGCCACAGGTAGGGCAGCCAGGCCACCGGGAAACCCAGCAGCGCCAGGCTCGGCTGCTCCATCGCCAGCGAGCCGTCCTTGGCATTGTAGGTAATCCGCTTGGCCTTCATCGACCAGCCGATCCGCCGCCCCTGCTCATCGATACAATCGCCGCACGGCGAATAGGTCGCGTTTTCCAGCAGCGTCTGCAGGGCCTTGTCGTAATCGGTGCTGTCCGCGGTAATCCGCGCGCCGTCATACGTCGTGATGGTCATGGCGCTGACCAGCGCGCGCTTCATCCCGTCCTTGACCTCGAAATCCTCGGTTTCCAGCACGTTGCCGGAAGGGTCGGTGATCGTTACCGCGCCGATGAAGTGGGAGTCCTGGGTGCTGCGGTTGAACACCAGCTTCTGCCCCTTGATGACGTAGCCGCCATAGCCCAGCACCACATCGCCCGTGGCGGTGATGATGCTGGTAGGCGCGTCGACCTGCAGGTCGTCAGCTTCCACCGAGGTTGGCGCCTTGGGGTCGACCGGCGTATTGAAAAAGTCGGTGGGCACCAGTTGCGCCATGGCGACGCTGCCAAGCATGCACAGCGCCACGGCACTGGCAACGGCCAGGCGCAACGTACTCTTGATGCTTGCCCAGCCCCGTTTACTCACGTACGCCCGTCTTCTTTGTAGAGCAGCACCGTCACGCCGATGACGATGGCCACAAATGCAGGTCCGATTGCCGCGAATGTCGGATCGAGAACGCCAGCAGACCCAGCCCGGTCAGCCATCTCGGTAATCACAAACACGACAAAACCCAGCACGATCCCATAGAGGACCGCCCGACCATATTTATCGGACCTTCGATAACCTGCGGTAAATGCAAATGCAATGAACAGCGAACCGGTTAGTACAAGCGGCATGGCCAGCAGCTTGATCAGCCGCATCGTCGCCGCAGACTTGATGGCATTGTCCGAAACGCCCGCCTTCAACAGCGCCGCCAGTTCAAAAAACGTCATGTCTTCCGTCGAGGACAGGCGCAGATCCAGTTCCGCGGCGGTCGATGAGGTCGACAGTTCATAGTTTTCCACCATGCGCGCCGGCGCATCCGGGCTACGGAAAATCGCTACCGGCAGCACCCAGTGCCCCGGCTTGAGGATCGCTTGTTCGGCCTCGATCCGGCGCCCGGTGGTGCCGCCGATTTGAAACACCGTCACCCCGCCCAGCACGGCGCCACCCGTCTGCATGCCGGTCGCCATCATCACGTAATGCTGATCGCCGCTGCGCTGCTCCAGCCAGATTTCGCCCGGCGGCGTCAACAGCGCCGCTTCGCCCGGTGGTGTGGGTACCAACTCCCGCACCACCAGCGTGCTGGCCGTCTCCACCCCCAGCGCAATACCGAAACTGGCGATCAGCAGCGCCACGGTTGGCGCGCGAACCACCCGCCATATCGATATCCCGCTGGCCTTGATGATGGTCAGCTCATGCTTGGCCTTGAGGTCGATAAGGCCGAGAATCGCCCCCATCAAAACCGTCACCGGCAGTGTCTTAATGGTCCAGCGCATGCCGCTGGCCACCACGCTGAGGATCGCCATGCCGACGCCGCTGTTTTGGGCGATGAAGTTGAAGCGCCAGGTATCCAGCGATTCCACCAGCGCAATGATTCCGTAGAACACGATCAGCGTCACCGCGATCCGGCTCATCACCCGCTTCAGCACCAGCCAGTCGATTCTGGTCATGCCATCACCGCGTATTGGACGCGGCGCGGACGGGCGCGTACGAAGATGATGATCGCCGCAGCCCCCATCATCAGCAGCGCCCCGGTTGCCGGCCCGAGCGGACTGTAGGAACTGACCCCGCGTTCCGCGAAAGCCAGCAGCAAGACCGCCACTTCCATCGGCACCGCGATCCGCCCGCCTCGTCGTCCGCTCGGAAAACCCGAAAGCGCCAGCACCAGCATGCAGATGCCGATAACGCTGAGGGCTTCGTTCATCCGCTTGAGCAACCTGTCGACGACCGGCTCCGGCCAGTCGCCGGTCGCCAACGCATCGCTGACCAGTTGCAGGCTGTCGCGCTCCGCCAGCGGGTCCGGCTGCGCCAGCGGCTGGGACAATTGGTCCACGCTCAGGTCATAGCGCGCGAACGAGATTTCCGAGAACCGGCCGACGTGCTCGGAATATTGCAATGTCCCGTCATGCAGCTCGAGCACATAGTTTTTACCGTCGCTCGAAATCCGCGCGGATTTGGCGATATAGGTGCGCCGCACGGCTGGGTCGCGCCGGTCGTCGGCGAAAAACTCGGTGATCTCGCCCTCGCCGGAACGCCCGCCGATCAGCAGCACCACGCCCGGCGTCACCTGGGTGAAGCGCTTTGGCTTGAGCGTCGAGCTCACTAGGTCCGCCGCCACGCTTGCGGTCAACTGGTTCAGGCCCCGCGTGGCCCACGGATCGAGGAAATTCGACAATAGCAGCACGCACAGCACGCCGATCGCCGCCACCGTCGCGGTCGCGCCAAACAGGCTGCGCAATCCGTCGGTGGTGTGGATAATGTGCAATTCGTGATTGGTCTTCAGCGCCTGCAGGGCCCGCGCCATGCCGATGCCGACACACACGTAGAAAAACACCAGCGCCAACGGCGGCATGGTCAGCAGGCCCTGATAGGCCAGCGTCAGCACGCCCTGGCCCTTGACCGAAACCACGTCGAACGAGCGCAGGCAGTTGACCATCCACAGCAGGCCACACACGACCGCAAACAGGATCAGTGCATCGACGGCAAACAATCTTGCCAGATAGCGGGTCAGTCGCCTCATGTGCTCGCTATGGTACCCAATATGACCTGCCATCATTCGGCCAGTTCGCCGTCTCAAACAAGGACATGTCGACGCCTGCGCGGATTTGCCTTTGCCGTGTTGCGGGATTGACGCGGCCGGCAAAGCCAACAATCCTGAACACCCTGCCCAAGCCACCTGAAGACTGCCCAAGAAGGCCCATTGCATGTCCCAAAATCTGATTATCCACACCGCCGCCCAGTCGGCTGCGGGCGCAGCCCTGACCGTCATCTACGCCGCCGAAGGCACTCCGCCTGCGGGCGCCGGCGCGGAAATCTGGGCTGCGACGGGGCTGGATTGGCAGGCGGTGTCCAATACCGCCGGTTTCAAGGGCCGCCAGGGCCAGGTGCTGGACCTCTTGGCGCCCAATGGCGTTGCCGCGTCACGCCTCCTGGTGCTCGGCACCGGCAAGGCGGGGGAGGGGGCTGCCCTCAATGCCTGGACCGATCGCGGCGGCTCGCTGCTCGGCAAGCTCGGCCCGATGCGCGCCGAAACCGTCGCGGTGATTCTCGATGGCCCCGAGGCGACGCCGGCCGCCGTGGCCGAACTGGCCGCGGGTCTGCGCCTCCGCCATTACAAATTCGACAAATACAAAACCGCCAAGCCCGATGACGCCCCCGCAACCCTGACCATCACCCTCGTGGTCAATGACCAGCCCGCGGTCGATGCCGCCATTGCCGACCGCGCCGCCACCGTCGAGGGCACGCTGCTGGCCCGCGACCTGATCAACGAACCCGCCAATGTGCTCGGCCCGCTCGAATTCGCCGCCAAGGCGGGCGAACTCGCCAAGCTCGGCGTCGAGGTCGAAATCCTCGAGCCCGAGGAAATGGCGCGCCTCGGCATGAATTCGCTGCTGTGCGTCGCGCAAGGCTCGTCCCGCCCGGCGCGCCTCGTGGTCATGCGCTGGCTCGGCGGCAAGTCCGGCGTGCAGCCGATTGCCTTTGTCGGCAAGGGCGTCGTCTTCGATACGGGCGGCATTTCTATCAAGCCCGCCGCCTCGATGGAGGACATGAAGGGCGACATGGGTGGCGCCGCAGCCGTCACTGGCCTGATGCTGGCTCTGGCCACCCGCAAGGCCCCGGTCAACGCCATCGGCGTCATCGGTGTGGTCGAGAACTCGGTCGATGCCAACGCCGTGCGTCCGGGCGATATCGTCAAGGCGATGAGCGGCACCACCATCGAGGTCAACAACACCGATGCCGAAGGCCGCCTCGTGCTGGCCGACGCGCTCTGGTACACGCAGGACCGCTTCAAGCCCAAATTCATGATCAACCTCGCCACCCTGACCGGCGCCATCATCGTCGCCCTCGGCCATGATCATGGCGGCCTCTTCTCCAACAATGACGAGCTCTCCGCCCAACTCCTCAATGCCGGCCTCGCCGCCAACGAGAAGCTCTGGCGCATGCCGCTCGGGCCGGCCTACGACAAGATCATCGAGTCGCGCTTCGCCGATATCAAGAATTCCGCCGGCCGCGCCGGTGGCTCCATCCTCGCCGCCCAGTTCCTGCAGCGCTTCGTCAACGGCGTGCCCTGGGCCCACCTCGATATCGCCGGCACCGCCTTCGGCACCAGCGCCACCGAAATCAACACCTCCTGGGCCTCCGGCTACGGCGTCGCGCTTCTCGATCGGCTGGTCAGGGACTATTATCAGGGCTAGGTTTGGGTCTGTTGCTGTTGTCGGCAGTCGGTTTCTTCACCCTGCTTTAATGAAGGGCCAGATGCGTCAGTCGTCGCCTCCCCCTTCCAGGGGGAGGATCAAGGCGGGGGTCCTTCCTGCCGTTTCGATACTCGCGATCCCCCACCCAACCTCCCCCTTGAAGGGGGAGGAGCCACTCCAACGGAATGGCAACACCTTAATAATGAAGGCAAACCAATGCCCGACGTTCTCTTCTACCACCTCGAACAGCGCCCCCTTGAGGCAGTCATCCCGCAATTGCTGGAGAAGACCCTGGAGCGCGGCTGGCGTGCCGTGATCGAAGTCGGCAGCACCGAGCGCGCCGAAGCGCTCGATGCCCATCTATGGACCTATCGCGACGACAGCTTCCTCGCCCATGGCCTGGCCGGGGAGGACACCGACGCGCTCCAGCCCATCCTCATCACCACCGCCAACGACAATCCCAACGGCGCCGCCGTCCGCTTCTTTATCGATCGCGCCGTGCCCCAGACCGCCGAGGGCTACCAGCGCATCGTCTACATGTTCTCCGGCCACGATCCAGATGCCGTCAGCGAAGCCCGCATCGCCTGGCGCAACCTGCTTGCTGGCAATACCCTGACCTACTGGCAGCAGGAACCCGACGGCCGCTGGGTGAAAAAGGCCTGAGCCGCGCCGGCGCCTATTCGGACTCCTCGGCGCCATCCGACTCGCCCGTGTCCTCCTCGCTCGTGCCTTCGTCGCCCGAGCCGATGATGTCATTGACGTAGAGGTCGTGCATGTCGCCGGTCAGCGTATAGCAATAGGTGATCTGCGCATCGCTATTGCTGTACCAGGCATTGGCGGTATCGCACTGCGTGCCGAGGAACGTGATCGGCCGCGGCAATACGAACTTGGCCGACACCAGCGCCGCTGCATTGTCCAAAATGGCGCGCGACTGCAATTCGTCCTTGTATTGCTCGAAGCCCGGCGCCGCGTCCTCATAAACCACCGTTATCGCCTCACCCGTATGGCCTTCGGTGGCCAGGAACGGCTCCAGCAGCTTGTTCCAGGCCCGCTCCGCATCCGAATAGGTGTACGAACACTCCGCCTGCCCATCGGCGTCCATGTCATAGGCGTCGGCCGTTTCCTTGTAGTCCTCGGGCTTGGCGCCCACCATCATGCAGACCATGGCATAGGCGCGCTGGATATCCAGGCTATGCGAGTCGTAATAGGACAGGTCTTCCACCGTCGCCCGATCGGCTTTGACGGCGTTGAAATACCAGCCATCCGCGCTGTCGATCAAGGCGTTCGCCGACTCATCGAGGTCCGCGGTGTCGTTGAGCATCAGGATGACGGCCAGCGCATCGGCCGCGTCCTCTTCCTTGCCCAGCACCGGCAAGTCCAGCTCATTGACCAGCAGATGCCCGATCTCGTGATACATCGTGTATTCGGCGTCATGCATGGCAAAATCCATGGCGTCGGCCGCGACCTGCTCGTCATCCTGCGCGAACGCGGACGTGCCCAGCAACCCGCAGCAAATCAATGCCGCCGCGGCGGCGCGTGTAAATTTCATTCCTGGAGTCCCCGTATTTCTGGCCCGCATAGCGCGGAAATCTAATTCTTCTGCGATACGCTCGTGCCGGTCGATGTCGGGGCGTTCTTGGATTTGCCCGTGCCCGTGGCGCGCGGTTCGGCCGAAACGTCGCTGGCCGGAATATCGGCCGAATACAGGTCGATATAGTCCTGCATCAGCTCGTAACAGAAGATGACTTCGTCATTGTCCGGATCGTAGAACGCGTTCGCCTCGCCACAGCGCTCCGCATTGAACTTGAGCGGAGTGGAAATGCTGTAATTGGCGCGCACTTCCTCGGCCACCTGGTCGAACACGCCGCTGGCGCGAAAGGCATCGGCCGCCTTTTTCAACTGTCCGCCGGCATCGTGATAAGTCACGGTGACCTTGGTGCCATGGCCGTTCTTGCCCGCGCGCGAGCCGAGCAGGCCCTCGAGACTCCGGTTGACGGTGTAATAATCGTCCGCGCAACTGCCCTGCCGATCGCTGTCGATGGCATATTCATTGGCGATCGGCCGGAACGCCGATTCATTGCTGCCCACCATCAGACAGACGATCTGGAACGCCCTTTGCCGGTCGAGGCTATGGTTGCCGTACAGGTCCTCGTCTTTGATCGTGTCGTTATAGGCCTGGCCCGATAGCAGCCAGCCATAAGCCGCGTCCGCCAGCGCCTGGTCGGCCTCCGGCGTGCCTTTGCGCAGCAGCGTCCAGGTCGCCATGTTGTCTGCCGCGTCCTCTTCCTTGCCCAGCACCGGCAGGTTGAGCTGATGCACCAGCATGTGCCCGATCTCGTGATACAGCACGAACAGGCTGTTATTGGCGGCAAAACGGTTGATCGTGGCGCGTTGCGCCTTGCTCGTCGGCTGTGCAGCTACAGAACCAGCGCCCAGAATAACCGCGAGGAGAACGAGGACCAGGCGGATGCGTGACGCGCGCATGTACTGACTTTCAGCCGGAGTAGCCGGGACCACCAAAGTGCAACGGGGCGTTCGTGTCAACTCACGTCACGCCGCCAAGTTAATCGCTCCTCTCGCCAAGACTAGTCCGCACGGAACAGCGTCCCGTGCGGCCCGTTGCGTCAGGCGTTCTCGGCACTCTCCAGCTCAGCGCTCAGCGCCAGCCACTGCTCTTCGGTCGTGTCGAGGTCAGCGCCAAACCGTGCCTTGTCCTTGCCCAGCGCGATCAGCCGGTCGGCCGGCCCGTTGTAAATCTTGGGATCGTCCAACTGGTTCTGGATCTTCCCGATTTCCACCTTCAGGCGCGCAATCTTGGTTTCAGTGTCTTTGATGCTGGCCTTGATCGGCGCGATCGCCTCGCGCTTGGCCGCGGCCTCCTGCTTGGCGGCCTTGCGGTCTTCCTTGCTGCCCTTGGGCTCCTTGCCGCCCACGATGCTGCGCTGATAGCTGTCCAGATCCTCGTCCAGCACCTTGATCGTGCCGCCCTCGGCGATCCACAGCGTATCGCAGGTGGCTTCCACCAGATGGCGATCGTGGCTGATGATCAGCACCGCGCCTTCATACTCGTTGAGCGCATGCACCAAGGCATCGCGGCTATCGATATCGAGATGGTTGGTCGGCTCGTCGAGGATCATCATCCCCGGCCCGCCGAACGTGATCAGCCCCATCAGCAGCCGCGCCCGCTCGCCACCGCTGAGGTTCTTGGCCGGCGTATCCATGCGCGACTTGGTCAGCCCCATCTGGCTCAACCGCGACCGGCGCTTGCTTTCCGGGTCCGTCGGCATCAGTTCGATAATGTGCTCGAACGGCGTCCATTCCGGCTTGAGCTTGTCCATCTGGTGCTGCGCAAAGTGCGCAATCTCCAGCTTCTTGCCCTTGTTGAACGTCCCGCCCAACGGCTTGATATCACCTGCCAACAGCTTGGCGAAAGTCGATTTACCGTTGCCGTTGACCCCGATCAGCGCGATCCGGTCCTCGGGATCGATGCGCATGTTGATATTGCGCAAAATGGTCTTGTCGCCATAGCCGGCCGACACGCCATCCAGCGAGATCATCGGCGTCGCCGCTTCCGCCTTGGGCTGCTGGAAGGTGAAGGGCGCCGAATATTCGTCGAACATCGCCGCCGGCGGCTTCAGCTTTTCGATCATCTTGATGCGCGCCTGAGCCTGCTTGGCCTTGGTGGCCGAAGCGCGGAACCGGTCCACGAACTTCTGCATATGCGCAACTTGATCCAGCGATTTCTCGCGGCTCTTGTTGTTCAGCTCCATCTGCATGCGGCGGGTGGATTCGAAGGTGTCGTAATTGCCTTTGTAGAAGGTCAGTTGCTTGTGCTCGAGATGGATGATCGAGTTGACCGACTTGTTCAGCAGGTCGCGGTCATGGCTGATCATGAACACGGTATAGGGATAGGTGGCGAGATACTTCTCCAGCCACAGCGTGCCTTCCAGATCGAGATAGTTGGTCGGCTCGTCGAGCAGCAGCAGGTCCGGCTGGCTGAACAGCACGCCCGCCAGCGCCACGCGCATGCGCCAGCCGCCCGATAGCTCATGGGTTGGCCCGTTCTGCCGGTCATGCTCGAAGCCAAGACCCTTCAAAATCGTCGACGCCCGCGCTTCGGCGGTATGCGCATCGATATCGGCCAGCCGCATATAGATTTCGCCGATCCGCTCCGGATCGGTCGCCGTCTCGGCCTCCGCCATCAACGCGGTGCGCTCCTTGTCGGCGGCCATCACCACTTCCAGCACGCTCTCATTGCCGGCCGGCGCTTCCTGCGCCACCGCGCCGATGCGCGCCTTCTTGACCAGCTCGATACTGCCCGCGTCGGGTGCCAGATGGTTCTGGATCAGGTGGAACAGCGTGGTCTTGCCCGTGCCGTTCTTGCCCACGAAGCCGGTCTTGGAGCCGGTCGGCAGCGTCACCGACGCGCCATCGAACAGCTCGCGGCCCTGGATGCGATAGATGAGATTATTGATGGTCAGCATGGCGAGACGATCTGAAAACGAGGAAATTGGTGAAGCCGCAGCGAAAAAGCGCGCGTGCTCGCGAATTACCGTGCTGGATAGAGTTTCAGCGCGCCCTTGGCAACCGCCCGCCGCACATGGCTGCCTCTTGGTCTGACCGGCGCGGGATCACCGCGCCGGTATTTGTTGGTCAGGCGCCTGCAGCCACCGCCGCGCCCAACGCTTGACGCTCCGCGTCGGTAAACTCGATCCGCTCCAGCGCCGCATCCAGCAGGATCATCATCCCGCCCTGCCGGGGCACCGCGCCCAGCAACACACTCTTCTTGCCGTCCGTACCCAGCACAAACGGCCGCTCGCCCCGTTTAAACCCACTATGGGCGTCTTGATACTTCTTGCCGTCCAGCGTGTATTTGGCCGTGTAGGTCGTGCCCATCAGCCCGAAGAACAGCTTGCGCGTGATGGCCACTGTCGCCGGCACCGGCACCAGTTGCACCGGCTCCCTCAGCGTCCGCACAAAACGAGAATCTCGCCGCGCCTTGTTCAACAGCCCTAGCCCCAATGCCAGGAAGCCGGCGCCGATGGCCGCCGCCACGATGGTGCGATTCCACAACATGTCGAGCCCGAGGCTGAGCGTGGCCATGCTCGGATGGCTGGCCGAGCGGATGACGCTGACCTGATAGTCCCCATTGGACGGATCGAGGAACAGATAATGCAGCGACGCCTCGACGTGCTTGCCCTTGATGTCATAGGAAATATCGGCGCCGCAGCTTTCCATGAAGCCGCGATAGGTCGAGCACTCGCCATTGCGAATATCGGCCTCGGGCACTTCCACCGGATCGGCCTGGATAATGAAGTCGCGCACCAGATTGGGCCCGACCCAAATGGCCCCGCCGACAACCAGCGCAAACATGAACAGCGCCAGCACCACGGTGGCCTTTGCCGACCCGATGCCACTTTTCGCCACCAGCAGGGGCCGCGTCGGGAAGGCGTTTGAAATATCGCTCATGAAAGACTCGATGATTGGAAACCGTACAATGGAGACAGCCATCCCATTGTCCGCGCGATTTTGGCAAGGCCGCCCTTGAACACAATTGTAACGATCCGCGCCGGTGCGCCATGCGCTCCACCAGTCTTGCCTCTGTCAAACTCTGACGCTACAAGGCGCGACCCTTACAAAAATGAATCCAAAATCAAGGACCAGTTTCAATGGCTCTCGAACGCACCTTTTCCATTCTGAAGCCCGACGTCGTCCGCCGCAATCTGATCGGCAAGGTTCTCGCCAAGTTCGAGGAAGCCGGTCTGCGCCCCGTCGCGCTCAAGAAGATCCACATGACCCGCGCTCAGGCCGAGGGTTTCTATGCCGTCCATAAGGATCGCCCCTTCTTCGGCGAACTGGTCGAGCAGATGATCGCCTCGCCGGTTGTCGTGCAGGTTCTGGAAGGCGAAAACGCCATCCTCAAGAACCGTGAAGTCATGGGCGCCACCAACCCGGCCAATGCCGCTGACGGCACCATCCGCAAGGAATTTGCCCTCTCGATCGGCGAAAACTCGGTTCACGGCTCGGACGCTCCCGAGACCGCTGCCTCCGAGATCAAGTTCTTCTTCACCGACGACGAAATCGTCGGCTGATCATGCCCTACGTCAACGTCCGCATCCTCGATGACAATGTCACTGCCCAGCAGAAGTCGGACGTGATCGCCGGCATCACCGATGTGCTGGTCAAGGTGCTCGGCAAGAACCCCGACAGCACCTTCGTCGTCATCGATGAAGTGCCGTTGGAAAACTGGGGTTACAAGGGCAAATCCGTCGCCGAACTGCGGAAGCAGCCCAAGGCCTAAGCCTCCAAACTGTCTCCCCTCTCCCCTTGTGGGAGAGGGACAGACCTGACGCGTCCAGCGGAAGGTCAGGGTGAGGGGTTTCTTCCGCAGCCACCAATCGCCCTATCACCGCTGACCCCTCATCCGCCCTTTGGGCACTTTCTCCCACAAGGGGAGAAGGGAAGAGTCAGATGGGCCGCCCGCCGGGCGGCCTTTTTGCTTGTTTGTGCTATACTGCACTTTAATTCTGAGCTCCTTCGCTGCCTCCCGTCGACAAAGGGGAGGGCCGGGTAGGGGTTCTCACCCCACCCGAAAGAACTGCATTGTCACTTCCCGACACTATCATCGCCCCACTCGCCCGCGCCCTTGCCGCCAAGGGCTATGAAACCCTGACCGCCGTGCAGGACGCCGTCATCGCCGATGACGCCGCCGGCCGCGATCTCCTCGTCTCCGCCCAGACCGGCTCCGGCAAGACCGTCGCCTTCGGCATGGCCATCGCCCCCACGCTGCTGGGCGATGCCGAGCGCTTCACCGAACTCGGCGCCCCCATGGCGCTGATCATCGCTCCCACCCGCGAACTCGCTTTGCAAGTGCAGCGCGAACTCGATTGGCTCTATGCCGAAGCCGGCGCCAAGACCGCGTCCTGCGTTGGCGGCATGGACATGCGCACCGAGCGCCGCGCTCTCGAACGTGGCGCGCATATCGTCGTCGGCACCCCCGGTCGCCTGCGCGATCACATCACCAAGGGTGTGCTCGACATGTCGGCTTTGCGCGCCGTCGTCCTCGACGAAGCCGACGAAATGCTCGATCTGGGCTTCCGCGAAGACCTCGAATTCATCCTCGACGCCGCTCCCGAAGATCGCCGCACCCTGCTTTTCTCCGCGACCGTTCCCAAGCAGATCGCCCAATTGGCGAAGACCTTCCAGAACGATGCCCTGCGCATCTCGGCCACCAATTCGGCCGAACAGCACGCCGATATCGACTACAAGCTGATGCTGGTTCCCGCAGCTGAGCGCGAAAACGCCATCATCAACACGCTGCTCTATTTCGACAGCGCCAATACCCTGGTGTTCGCCTCCACCCGCGAAGGCGTCAAGCACCTGTCCTCGCGCCTGCACAATCGCGGTTTCGACGTCGTCACCCTGTCGGGCGAACTCAGCCAGGCCGAGCGCACCAACGCGCTGCAATCCATGCGTGACGGCCGCGCCCGCATATGCGTTGCCACCGACGTCGCCGCCCGCGGCATCGATCTGCCCAATCTCGACCTCGTCATCCACGCCGATATGCCGACCAATCCCGATACGCTCCTGCATCGTTCGGGCCGCACCGGCCGGGCAGGGCGCAAGGGCACCTGCGTGCTCATCGTGCCGATGCATCGCCGCAATGCCGTCCAGCGCACGCTCAAACTGGCCAAGCTCGACGTCACCAACATGGCGCCCCCGACCAGCGCCGATATCGATGCCCGCTACCGCGAATCCATCCTGACCGATGTCGCCCTCACCGCCGCCATCGGCGAGGAAGAGGCACCCTTCGTCGCCGAACTGCTGTCGCGCTACACGCCCGACGCCATTGCCGCCGCCTACCTGCGCCAGCAGCTCGCCGCCCGCCCGACCCCCGAGGAAGTCACCGAGAACGCTCAGCCCGGCAAACCCGGCGACAGCGATCCCCGCGTCCGCGAAAAGTTCGAAGGCGGCACCTGGTTCAAGGTCTCCGTCGGTCGCAAGCACAAGGCCGAGCCGCGCTGGCTCCTGCCCATGCTCTGCAAGGCCGGCAATGTCACCAAGGTCGCCATCGGCTCGATCCGCATTTTCGATACCGAAAGCCACTTCGAAGTCGCCGCCGGCAAGGCCGACGCCTTTGCCAAGTCTGTCGAAAAGAACGGCTCCGGCGAACGCGGCGTCTTCATCACCGCCATCGACGGCCCCGGCGAACGCACCGAAGGCCGTACCCGCCCACCGGCTGCTCAGCGCCGCCCCGAAGGCCCCATCGAACGCTTTGATCCGTCCGCGCCGCGCCCCGAACGTGCCGATCGCCAGTCCCGCTACGGCTCGGGCGGCCTGCAAGCCGATGATTTCGCTGCCCCCGCCACCGGTGCCTGGAACCCTGCTGCCGAAACGACCGAGCCGCGTGCGCCCCGGCCCGATTTCGACAAGCCACGCGCCCCCAAGGTGACCAAGGCCCCGCCGAGCAAGGACAAGGGCAAGCCGAAGTGGAGCGCCGACAAAGCGGCCGGTGCCCCGCCGAAAAAGGAAAAGGTCTTCAAGCCCAAGGACCACAAGGCCAAGCGCAAGCCGCAGGTCTAGTTGCCATCGTTCCAACAACCGACCAGAATGGCCATCGCAAACGCTTTGGCCATTCTGGAGCAACGACAATGGGCGAGAACACCAACCCTTTCGACGGCCAGGTCATGCGCGACGCGCATTACCAACGGGCCGACATGACCGGGTCCAACTTCGATGGGGTCAACCTCACCGAAGCCAAGTTCTATGCGGTGCTCGCGAGAGCGACAGTCACCGATACCGACCTGGGCAATGCGGTGTTCGATGACGTCAATCTCGCCGGAGCGAAATTCAATAACATCAATCTTTCGGGTATCGCGGTAACCGACGCCAACTTGTCCAACGCCACATTTGACGGCGTCTCATTGGCCAATGCGGCGATCACTAACGCCGAGCTGACCGGAATGAGAATAAACGGAATTTTGGTGACCGACCTGCTCGCCGCCTATGAACGCGCATAGTCCAGCGCTGAGCTTCTACCTAGCCTTCTTCCTTGCGTGATAGGTCAGCGCCTGCGCAATCACATGCCGCAGCGCCGCCTCGTCCGGGGCCTCCCCTATAACCACCGCCCGCGTCCCCTGATACGCAAACGCCTCAGGATAAACTTCTCGATACCCATCCACCAGATCGGTCTGGCAATTCACATAGATCGCCGGCTGCCCGCTCGCCGCATCCACATCAATCCGCACCGTCGTCCCGCTGCCGCTTTCCGGTGTCAGATAACTCACCTGACCCCATTTCAGCGTCTCCTCCAGCGCTCCGACGCCCGGTGTGCTCGCCGCAGTCTCGATGATCATTTCCCGCAGCCGTAACAGCCGATCACGCACTGCCACTGGATACGCCTCGAACACCGCCGCAACAGCCGCATCCATCGCCAGCCCCCTCAAGCCCGATCTGCTCTCGGCAGAGGTCTATAGATGAAGGCCCATTCCGCCCCGGTCAAGTTGTCGGGCAAGTCGCTGCCGTCAAAACCGGTTCGCGTGGTTATGCCAATGGGGACCATCTGCTGGTCCTCGCCGCCTCTTCACAATCGTCCCGAGGGCGACTATCTAGCACCTGTCTGGACGGCCAGGCGCTTTCATCTTTTCCTCGGGACGACCCGAAACCACGGAGCAATCCAATGGCATGGGTCTATCTCGCTATCGCCGGCCTGTTTGAAATGGGCTGGGCGATTGGCCTCAAATATACCGACGGCTTCACCCGCCTCACCCCCACCATCCTCACCGTCGGCGCCATGATTATCAGCGTCGTGCTACTCGGCATCGCCCTGCGCGATCTGCCCGTCGGCACCGGCTACGCCGTCTGGACCGGCATCGGCACGGTCGGCACCGCCATCCTCGGCATGATGCTGTTCGGCGATGCCGCCACGGTCGCCCGCTTGGTCTCCATCGGCCTCATCATCGCCGGCATTGCCGGCCTGAAACTGTTTTCCTGACAACGACTTGGCCCTGCCGCCGGATTCAATTTCGGCGGCAGTTGAATCAGTGCGCGAGCCAGTTGACTCAAAACCTGAACCACCAAGGTGTGACAAAAAAGTACGGGTTCCCCACCATCTGCGTCACTCCCGAAAATGTTAGTAGGTCGGCACAAAAAATTTGTTAGATTCCAGCCTATTGAAATGCCGTTCGCGTCACCGGCCCGCATTTTGGAGAGCAGATAGTGCCCTTGCGCTGGCAGGAAGTGGCCGTGCCACTGATCGTGATCGTTTCCCTTCTCATTCTCAAACACATTCCGGGCCTCGAAACTCTGCCACTGGCACGCGCTGCGGGCGTCGTCGCCTTCGCCTATGCGGCCTTTCTGGCGCTGCGCATTGTGCAATCCGAGGAGGCCATCCAGGTCGATGGCTGGGCCGAACTGCGCCCCTCCATGGTCGAGTATTTCGCCTGCTACGGCGCCGCTGCGCTGGCTATCGTGTTGATGTCCGCCGTCATCGTCATCGGCGGCACCAGAATTGTCCCACAAACCCAGATGATCGCCGCCTTCATCGCCTCGGTCAGCCTCGGCTTAGGCGCCGTCGCCATCGGGCTGGGCGGCCTGTTCGTCAAAGTACGCTGGAACAATTCCGCCCTCGAACGCCAATCCGCCTTCGGCAAGCTCACCACCATCGCCTGGTCCGACGTCCGCTCTGTCCGCCCCAATTGGCGCGGCATCACCATCGCTACCCATGATCGCCAGAAGGTAACATTCTCGCAGTTCCACACCGGCGCCGCCGCCCTGGCCCAACACGCCGCCAACCGCGCCCGTCGCAACGCCGAAACCGCAACCAAGGCTTTCGCGCTTTAGCGCCAGCGTTTCCACACCCGCCGTCCTTCCCGCGGACTTGATCCGCGGGCCTCGCTCCACGCGTAATGCGCGACCAGACACCCGCGCATCAATTCCGCTGCCTCGAGTCTGGTGACAGCACCCCCAGCCAACCTCCCCCTCAAGGGGTAGGGGCCACTCCGTGAGTTTGACTCGATCCCGCCAAATGAGTGGCGCCATTCCTCCCCCTCGAGGGGGAGGCTAGGTGGGGGTGCGTTTAGCCCGATGACGACCATCGGCCACTCCCCCCATCACTCCCCTTCATCCCACCCATCACCACAATCACATTTACCCCCCGACCACCCTCGCGTACCTTGCCCCCACAGCAAGCCCGAGCCGCCGCCATGAACAAGCCTATCGTCGCCCGCATCGCCCGTTCGGTCTGTCCGCACGATTGTCCATCGGCCTGCGCGCTCGATGTCGAAATCATCGATGACCACACCATCGGTCGCGTCCGCGGCGCCAAGGACGATCCCTACACCGCCGGCGTCATCTGCGAAAAAGTCGCCCGCTATGCCGAGCGCGTGCATCACCCCGATCGCCTGACCCACCCGCTGCGCCGCATCGGCCCCAAAGGGGCAGGGCAGTGGGCTCCCATCTCCTGGGACGAGGCCCTCGACGAAATAGCCGCCAAATTCACCGCCATCGAAGCCGAACACGGCGCCGAAGCCATCTGGCCCTATTACTACGCCGGCACCATGGGCCATGTGCACCGTGACGGCATCGATCGCCTGCGCGCCGCGAAGGGCTATTCCAACCAATACGACACCATCTGCACCGGCACCGCCTGGCCCGGCTATATCGCCGGCACCGGCATGCTGGGCGGCGTCAACCCCGAACAGATGGCCGAGAGCGACTGCGTGGTCATCTGGGGCACCAATGCGGTGCACACCCAGGTCAACGTCATGACCCACGCCATGCGCGCCAAGAAGGAGCGCAGCGCCAAGATCGTCGTCATCGATATCTACCGCACCGCCACCATGGCCCAGGCCGATCTCGGCCTGATCGTGCGCCCCGGCACCGATGGCGCGCTTGCCGTCGCCGTCATGCATGTGCTGCTGCGTGATAACCTCGCCGACCGCGCCTATATGGAAAAGTACACCGATTTCGGCCCCGATTTCGAAGCCCATCTGGCCACCAAAACCCCCGAATGGGCCGCAGAAATCACCGGCCTGACCACAACCGAAATCGAAGCCTTCGCTCACCTCGTCGGCACCACGCCGCGCTCCTATTTCCGCCTCGGCTACGGCTTCACCCGCCAGCGCAACGGCGCCACCGCCATGCACGCGGCCCTCTGCATTCCCGCCATGACCGGCGCCTGGCAGCATCGCGGCGGCGGCGCCTTCCACTCCAATTCCGGCACCTGGGCCCTCGACAAATCCCGCATCACCGGCCCCCACCTGCAAAAAGGCAATCCGCGCGAACTCGACATGTCTGAGATCGGCCCGATCCTGACTGGCGACGCCAAGGCGCTCAAGGGCGGCGGCCCGGTCAAGGCGATGATCGTGCAAAACACCAACCCCGCCAGCGTCGCCCCCAACCAGAACCTGACCCGCCAGGGTTTTGCCCGCGAAGACCTGTTCCTCGTCGTCCACGAGCAGTTCATGACCGAAACGGCCGAAATGGCCGATATCGTCCTGCCCGCCACCATGTTTCTCGAACACAACGATTATTACACCCGTGGCGGCCATACCCGCGTGCTCTACGGCCCCAAACTCATCGAGCGCCCCGGCCAGACCTGGTCCAACCACGAAGTCATCAATGCCCTGGCCCTTCGCCTCGGCCTCGACGATGACATCTTTCGCACTAAGGACCGCGACGTCGTCGCCGAAACCTTCCGCCGCTCCAACTACGGCAATCTCGACGAGATCGAAAAAGTCGGCTTCGTCGATCGCGAACGCCCCGACGACGTGGCCCGTTTCGCCGCCGGCTTCGCCTGGCCCGACAAACGCTTCCGCTTCGCCCCCAACTGGCAAGGCACCGCCGACAAGAAGGGCTATCTCTGGACCTGCGACCCGGCCGATATGCCGCGCTTCGCCGACCATTGGGACATCATCGAGAACGCCACAACCGAGCATCCCTTCCGCCTCGCCACCAGCCCGGCACGCGGCTTCCTCAATTCCACCTTCAACGAAACCCCCGGCAGCCAGCGCCGCGAAGGCCCGCCCTCGGTCTTCATCCACCCCGACGACGCCGCCGCCAACGCCATCGCCGACGGCGACTACGCCACCCTCGGCAATCATCGCGGCTCCGTCGACCTGATCGCCCGCATCTCCACCGGCATGTCTTTGGGCGTCCTTGTCGCCGAGGGCCTCCACCCCAACAAGGCCCACCGTCGTGGCCAGGGCATCAACACGCTGACGAGCGCCGCCCCCGCGCCGCCCTTTGGTGGAGCGTCATTTCATGACGCCGCAGTGTGGATCAGGAAGGCGGATTAAGGGGAAGCGATCACCGCTTGCCGCTCGCCGCTCAGCTACGCTTGCCCCGCACTCTCCCCCCACTCGATCTTCCCGCGGGCTTGACCCGCGGGCCACTCTCAGCCGACGCCGAACATCGTGAGTGGGGTGAGGGGCCCGCGGGTCAAGCCCGCGGGAAGGCCGGTGGGTGTGACTCGATCGAGTTGGGGAGCGGAGAGAAGCCTCCTTGATGGGTAGGAGGGGTATGCTCGGAGTTCGCCCTCAGGAATAAGCCTTCCAGAAAAAATACCCCGTCATCCCGATCCCATAAATGATCACCCCCGCCCGGATCGCCTCCCTGGGAAACCGGTGCGCATTCCTTGCCGCCACATAGGCCCCGATCGTCACCCCCACCATGGCGATCGAGCCATGATACCAGTCGATCGATCCGCTCAGCGCAAACCGCGCCACCGCCACGATCGCCACCACGGCCGCGATCCACATCTTGAGCCCGTTCATGGCGTGGATATCGCTCATCCCCGCCGTCGCGAGGAACGCCAGCGTCAAAATCCCCAGCCCGGCGTTGAAGAACCCGCCATAGACACAAACCAGCGCCAAGAACGCCAGCAGCAGCATCGTGCCCAGCGCCTTCATCCCGCGCCGCCCGCCACCGCGCTGCGCCATCCAGCCATTGATCTGGTTGCCGAAGGCGAACAACACCACCGCGAACAGCATCAGCCACGGCACGATCACGGAAAACTGCGCATCCGACACCACCAGCAGCAGTTCGGCCCCCACGTAGCCGAAGATCAACGCGACGATGGAATAGACCACCAGCCGATCCTTATGCGCCCAGATCCCCGACCAATACCCGACCGCGCCGCTGACATAGCCGGGCAGGGCCGCATACGTATTGGACGCATTGGCGATCACCGGCGGCACCCCCACCGCCAACAGCGCCGGAAACACGATGAACGAGCCGCCGCCAGCAAGCGAATTCACCGCCCCGCCCAACAACCCCGCAATCAGCAACAGCAGTTCCGTCATTCTTCACCCCGAGGTCCGGGAGGACGACAATATCGCCCACCCACATCCTTGTCGCCCACCCACCGTCCTTCCCGCGGACTTGATCCGCGGGCCGCTTCGCCTGCACGCCGTGTTCAGTATGGCCGTGCCGTAGCATCCCCCGTGCCTAACGCCAATCGACTCCGCCGCCCAACATATTACGCTTATGCTGTCCATCGCCGCGGTGAATGCCCTCGTTGACAAATCCCGTCGCCGCGCTCATTACCCCGCTCAGGTTACTGGCACCTGCCGCTCGCCGGGAGTGATCCCGATGGTGAAGCCAGTTCGTTAAGCAAGAAGTCCAGCATGCTGGTTCCCTTTGCGAGGCGTTTCATGGCAAGGCGAGCCCCATGAATTTGACGCCTCACGCATTGTGAAGGACCTCGTCATGTCGTTTTCCCTCGACACCCCAAGCATTCTAACCCTCAAATCCGAGGCCAAGGCCCTGCGCGACGAACGCGCCAAGGCCGGCACCCCGCTGACCCACGGCGCCGCTCTCGAAGTCATTGCAAAGTCTCATGGATTCCGAGATTGGAACACGGCCCGTGCCGTGCTGCCCGAACGCGTCGCCACCCCGTTCCAGGTCGGCTGGCGCGTCAAAGGCACCTATCTCGGCCACCCCATCAAGGGCCTCGTCGTCGCCGTGCAGCTCATGTCCGACATGCAGCACCACAAGGTCAGCGTGAAACTGGACGAGCCCGTCGACGTCGTCACCTCGTCCCTGTTCTCCGCTTTCCGCAAAAGAGTGACCTCAACCCTTGATATCTATGGCGTTTCTCCCGCGCGGACTGGAAACGGCGAACCCCAAATGCGGCTCACGCGGGAGTAGAAACCGGCGGGCAGGGCACCTGCCTTGCCCTCCATCGTCATTTACCGATAGACTGACGGCATCTTCAGCCAAATGGACCGCGCCATGATCACCCAGACCAAGCCGATAGAAGCCTATTCCCTGCCCACGCCGAACGGGCAGAAGCTGCATATCATGCTGGAAGAGCTTGGCGTTCCATACACTTACCACCGTATCGATATCGGCAAGGGCGAGCAGTTCACGCCGCAATTCCTGGCCATTTCGCCCAATAACAAAATCCCCGCCATCGTCGATCCCGAAGGTCCCGGCGGCACTCCGATCTCGGTCTTCGAATCCGGCGCCATCCTCAAATATCTCGCCCTCAAATTCGGCAAGCTCTACCCCACCGATCCACGCCAGCAGGTCGCGGTCGACGAATGGCTGTTCTGGCAGGTCGGCGGCTTCGGCCCGATGCTGGGGCAAAACAACCACTTCTCGGTCTATGCCCCAGAGAAAATTCCTTACGCAATAAAGCGCTACAGCGATGAAACGCATCGCCTTTTTGGCGTCCTCAACAAGCGCCTCGCCGGCCGCGACTACATTGCCGACGACTATTCCATCGCCGATATCGCCGCCATCGGCTGGGCCCAGAGCGCCGAACGCTACGGCATCACCCGCGAAGAATTCCCGGACTTCTACGCCTGGTTCGATCGCCTCAACGCCCGCCCCGCAGTCGCCAAAGGCCTCGAAATCGGCAAGGTCGCACAGGCCACCAGCCTGGCCGACGATAAGGAAGCCCAGAAAATCCTGTTCAATCAACGCGCTCGCTAAGATAGGTCGCCGCGCCTTCGGGCGCGGTGTCTATTCCTCGGCGACCGGCGGCGGGGCTCGCACCCAGTCTTCGCCCTTGCACACGACGTTGAACAGCACGCAACCATTGAGCCGCGCCACGTCCGGTCCGGTCATTTCGACATAGCCCGAATACGTGTTTCCGTCCTGAGGGTTATAGATTTCGCCGTCATAGATGTTCGGCTTGGTGCTGGGCAGCAGCGTCAGGATTTGCAGTCCCAGCATCGGCCGATTGCGCAATTCCGGATCCTTGTTGCGCATGTCGGTAAACGTCGCCGGGTCCATCGCCTGCGCCGCCGCCAGCTCTTCGGGCGTCAGCCCCACGCCCGGCACGATGATCTTGCTCAGCGCGCCACAAAAGCCCTCGGGGCAGGCGGCTATGGTGATTTCCGAGAGCAGCACGGTCTGCCACACCCCCTCGATGGGGTCGGGCGCAACCACGCCCGCAGTCGGCGCTTGCGCCATGGCGACCACTATCGCACCGGCCTGAACGACCAGCGCCAGCGCCGCCACTCTCAACCCAGCCAGAAGTCCCGTGTGCACCGTGTCAGCCCGCCCCTTGCCGGGCCACGCCGATTCGACGGCGTGGATATCGTCCCGCGATTATGCCCAGGATCGCCTCGGAGCAAAGAAAATTGCAGCAGTAGCTCTCCCGCAGCCCCGACCCGCGGTGCACGGCACCAGCTATCCGGGCGCTCAACCGCTCCGTCTCCCAAGGAAAATAACGTGCTCCGAGAAAAGCTCTTGCACACCCGCTAGGTTCTCATGTACCAGCCCGTCTTGGAGAGGTGGCCGAGTGGTCGAAGGCACGCCCCTGCTAAGGGCGCAGATGGTCAAAAACTGTCTCGAGGGTTCGAATCCCTTCTTCTCCGCCATTCACCCCAGCGAACCGGTCGACCACAATTCGGTTCTCGCTGCGGTGTTATCAGACACCCCAAGTCACTGTACATAAACAAAAAAGCCGGCGCCGTGGCGCCAGCCTTTGACGCCTGCGTCGGGCGCTCAGAACGTTTTGACCAGCGCTTCCAACTGGTCGGCGCACAGGCCCCAGCCTTCATGGAAGCCCATTGCTTCGTGCGCCTTGCGGTCTTCCACGGTCCAATGCAGGACCCGCGCCGTATAACGCGTCTTGCTACCTTCGTCCTTGAAGGTCAGGGTCACGGTCATGAACGGCTTGGGGGAGGGCGCCCAGTCGCCGATATAGGCGTCGGTGAACACCAGCTTTTCGTTCGGCACGATCTCCAGATACTGGCCCGGATTGGGATATTCGTTCCCCTCGGGATCGGCCATCACCAGCACATTCCCGCCGCCGGGGCGCAGGTCGAGATCGGCGCGCACCGTTCTCCATGGCTTGGGCGCAAACCACTGCATCAGCAGGTCCGGCTGCGTCCAGGCGCGATAGACTTTTTCGCGTGGGGCGTCGATCAGGCGTGTCAGGCTGAGTTCGCGGCTTTCGTCAGATGTATCGGTCATTTCAGGTTTCCTTGACTGGAATGGTTGTTCATCTTCACGACGAGCAAGCAAAGAGCCTTTCGACATGTCCCACTGAAATTCCGCGAAAACCCTTCAGCCCCTTGCCCGTGCCGAGGCAATCACCTCCGGCGACCACGCGAAATCCTTGTCGAACGGATATTGCGGAACACCCTTGTGCTTGCGCTCCAGTCGCTCGACGAACTGATCCACAACGCCGGGCGACAGCGCCATCAGGCTCGGATTGGCCAATGGCCCCAGGTCCGGCGACAGGTAGCCCGATTTCACCACCAGGATTTTCGCCGTCCGCGGATCGAGCCCCAGCCGGCTGAAATCCTCGATATTGTGGAACGGCCGCCGCCGTGCCGTCACCACCAGGTCGACACCATCGATCCGCAACACCGCTTCGCGCAGCCGTGGCTCAGCCGCCTCCAGCAGAAACACCACCTCCGCCGTCACCTCGGCCGGCGCGCTGGACGGATCAAGACTTCCCCCGATGCTCGCCTCAATCGTGCCGCCCACGCCAGCGGCGTGAGCCGCTTCGGTCGCTGCCGCATCCATGATTCCGGCGAACACCACGCCCTGGGCGCCCTTGGCCAGCAGCGCGCTCAGCACCTCGGCCCGATCACCGACGCCGCCACCCGTCGGATTGTCCCCCGATTCGGCGATCACCGCCGGCCCGGTAGTCGCCGCCATTGCCCAATCCACGCATTCCTCAATGCTGCCGGTCTTGGGCCCGAACACGAACTGCTCGCGGACATCCCAATAGCCCTGTGCCAGCGTCGTTGCCGCAAGTTCCATCGCCGCTCCATCCGTCCCGGTTACCAGCGCGCAGGCCGTCGCGCGCGGCTCATCCGCCCACACATAGCCTACCTGAAACGAAGCATCCCAGATGCCCGTGGGTTCTTCTGCCTCATGGATGGTGGTGTAAAACGTCCGCGCTGGCTCATCCTGCGTGCTGGTCCGCTCGCCCGGCAGCAGCACCGGAACCGGCGCCCACACCAGGAACGGCCGCACGCCGGTGCGCAGCGCCCGCACGAGCATCGTCACCGAGCGCCGCATCGTGTCCTGAATGTCGATATGTGGCGCCGTCCGATAGGTCGAAAACATGTCCAGATTGTCGACGATCCGCTGGCTGATATTGCCGTGCAGGTCGTAGCTCGCCGCGATCAGCACGTCCGGCCCGACCACGCCGCGCACCGCCGCGATCAAGTCGCCCTCGGCGTCGAACATACCCTCGACGAACATTGCGCCGTGCAGCGCCAGATACACCCCGTCCAGCGTCCCCGCGGCCATGAGTCCGTCGAGGATTTCTCCTTTCCAGCGCTCGTAGATCGCCCGTTCCACTGGCCCGCCGGCAATCGCCCTGGCATGCAGGATCGTCACGAACTCGGCCGGAAAATGCGTCAGGAAATCGAAATAGGCATTCTTGAGCATCGATGGTCCGCGCAGCACGCGAAAATCGGCTTCGCGCGCCAGCACCGGATTATAGGTGCTGCATTCGGTGTGTAGTCCGGCAACGGCAATGCGCATTCAATACACTCCTGAAATTTCAGCTTCCGGATCGCCCGCTGGCTTGCCGCTTGGCTGCGTGCGCAGCCTTCCGGTCAGCGCCAGGCTGATCGCCAGCACCGGCAACAGCGCCGCCAGGCCAATCCGCATTTCAACATGTTCGGCGATAAAGCCGATCACTGGCGGCCCCATCAGGAAACCCAGCAGCGCCACAAAGCTCAGGATCGCCACATTCGCCGAACTCGAGCGGTCAGTCAGGCTTGCCGCCGCGGTCACAGCCAGGGGGAAGCCAACCGACACGCCCAGCCCAATCACCGCAAACCCGATCAAGGCCAGCGCCGTATTGGATGCCACCAGCAGGATCGCGACGCCAATCAACCCGAGCAGGCCTGCGCCACGCGCCAGCGGCACGGCGCCGAATCGCGCTTTGAGCCGATCGCCGCCGAACCGGCCGGCCGCCACCATCATGGCGAACACCGAATAGCCCAGCCCCGCCGCGCCGCCATCGGCGCCGAGCACATCGCGCAGAAACACCGCCGACCAATCGGCCATCGCCCCTTCGGTCATGGTGATGCCGAACACGAAAAAGCAGATCCCCAACAGCGCCAGGCTCGGCAAGCTCCAGGCCAAGCGCTTGCCGGTCTCGCTATGATGCGGCTCCGTCGCCGTGTCCGGCAATTGCCGCGACGCCAGCAATGCAATCGGCAGCACGATGATCGCCACCAGCGGTATCGCCCAGTGCGCTTCAAGCCCAATCGCTGCCAGTGCCGAGCCGATCAGGCTGCCCGTCATGATGCCCAGCGACCAGAAGCCATGCGACGTGCTCATGATCAGCGAGCCGGTGGATTTCTCCACAGCGTCGGCCTGAACGTTCAGCCCCAGCTCGGTGAAGGAAATCGCCCCGCCCGCCAGCATCAGGCAGAGGAACAGGATGATCGGCGTCATCGCCAGCGCCGGCAGGCTCACCGCAATGCTATAAAGCACGAAGCCGATCAGCAGTGTCCGGCGCGGCCCGATCTTGCCGACGATCGGCCCGGCGAATGGCAGCGTCAGCAGCGTGCCACACGGCAATCCCAACAACGCCCAGGCCAGTCCCGCCGGTCCCAGCCCCAGCGTCTCCTGCACATCCGGAATCCGCGGCAACCAACTGCCGAATGCCACCGGCTGCAGGAAAAACGCCAGCATGGTCAGGCGCTGGACACTCAAGAACGACATCTACTTATCCCTGCATTCCAGCGAGCACGATCTGGCTGGGCTTTCACACCCGTTTGGAGTTGAATAGTGGGCAAGGCTTCAAAAACCACAATCCTCCGGCGCGCCTGCAGCGTCGCCGGCCTTGCCATCGTGTTGCAAATTTTCATTCGTGACAGCATCGTCGTCTTCCGATGAAGAGCCCACATCGATACCAATTCAAGCATCATTCGGTGTCGCCCTCGACTTGTCCACATCCATTTGTGCAATAGACCGCCAAAAACCGCCCAGTTTTTCGGCACTTTGCGCAAAAGCGCGCCGTTTTTCAGGGTGGCTTAAATTGGTATTGAAGTTGGTTTGTTTTCGTGTTGACATGACACTGGAGACAATCCTAGTCTTGAAAATAGTTTACATAATTCCTTACCACTCCGTTCAAGAGAGTGGCGGGGCAACAGGGTTACGGCATTCATGCGGGTTGGCATTATCGGTCTCGGCTATCGCCTGGGTTATCTGGCGCGGGTATTCTCCGCTGCCCGTGACGACTTTTCTGTCGTCGCTTACGTGGATGATGCGCCTGCGGGCCTCGACTACACCAAGGAACACGGCGTTTCCGTCGGCAAGGAATACCCTACTCTCGAAGCCATGCTGGATGGCGAACAACTCGACCTGCTGATGGTTGGTTCGCCCAACCACACCCATCTCGACTACATCCGCATCGGGCTGGAACGCGGTCTCAAGATTTTCACCGAAAAGCCGGTCGTGACCTCGGTCGAGGATACCATGGCGCTGGCCGAGCTGATCGCCCAGTACGGCTCCGACAACCTCATGGTTGGATTGGTGCTGCGCTACGCCCCGCTCTATGTCGATCTGCGCAAGGCCCAGGCCGAAGGCCAACTCGGCGACATCACCTCGATTGAAGCGTCAGAACATATCCCGCCTTATCACGGCGCGTTCTTCATGCGCGATTGGCGCCGTTACGAGAAATATTCGGGCAGTTTCATGCTCGAAAAGTGCTGCCACGATCTCGATCTCTATAACGGCGTCATGGGCTGTCGCCCGCGCTACGTTTCCAGCTTCGGTGGCCGCCGCACTTTCGTTCCCAAGAATGCTCCAGCCGCCAACGGCATCAACGACATGGAAGTCTACCATCGCAAGCCGAGCGGCTGGATGGGCAGCGAGAAGGTCTTCGACAGCGACGGCGACATCATCGATTTCCAGACCGCCATGGTGAGTTATGAAAACGGTGCCGCGCTCACCTTCCATACCAATCTCAACGTTCCCGATGATTTCCGCCGCTTTGCGGTGATGGGTGCCAAGGGCATGGCCGAGGGCGATTTCATCCGCAATTTCCTGCGCGTCACCGATAGCCGCACTTCGGATCGCCTGATCGATAACACCTACAAGACAACCGGCCTCAGCCAGCATTACGGCGCCGACGAGCAAATGGCCGCCGATATTCTTAGCCACATGGTGGATGGCGTGCCGCTGCCGGTTTCGGTGGTCGATGCGCTCGAAGCGGGTCTCCTGGCCCTCACCATGGACCAGGCCATGCGCACCAAATCGGTCATCGACATGGGCCCGATTTGGCAGCAGTTCGATGCTGCCCTCGGCCGAAGCAGTTGAGGGAATAGACCATGACCAGCACTCGAAACGCTACCCTGTTCGCTCTCGCTCTGCTGGCTCCAGCCCTTCTCTACATTATCGGCATCGTCGCCTATCCGCTGGTCGATACCATCAATCTCAGCTTCACCAATGCGGCGCTGAAAAAGACCTATGAGTTCGTCGGCTGGGCGAACTACGAAAAGATCTTCAAGAACAACTTCAACGAAGTCATCGTCCGCACCTTCGTCTGGACCTTCTTTTCGGTCTCCATCAAGATGATCGTCGGCACCTTTGGCGCCGTGTTGCTCAATGCCGCCGTGCCCGGTCGCGCGCTGTTCCGCATCCTGACCATGCCCCCCTGGGTCGTGCCCATGGCCATCGGCATTTTCATGTGGGGCTGGATGTATAACGGCCAGTTCGGCATGATTTCCGGCCTGCTGCAGAATTTCCACATCGTGGACGGCCCTATTGCCTGGCTGGCTTATGGCAATACCGCGTTCTGGGCCACCATCGTCACCGACGTATGGATTGGCGTGCCGCTGGTCACCATCTACCTGCTGGCCGCCATGCAATCGATCCCGCGCGATCTCTATGAGGCCGCCTGGACCGATGGGGCAGGGCGCTTCTACCGCTTCCGCCGCATCACCTTCCCGATGATCATCCCCGCTTTGGTGACCATGTCGCTGCTGTCGCTGATCGCCACCTTCAATTCCTTCGACATCATCTGGATCCTGACCCGCGGTGGTCCTTCGGGCTCCACCACCACCATGATCATCGACACCTACAAGACCGCCATCGGCTCATACAAATACGGCGAAGGCGCTGCCCGCGCGGTGATGATCTGCATCTTCCTGTCCCTGTTCTGCCTGGCCTATTTCCGCGTCGTCGGAAAGATCAACACGGGAGAAAAGGCATGACCGACCAGCCCCTGAATATCGCTGCCGAAAAGACCGCCCATCCTGCCGACGATCTGGCCGTGGTTCCCGTCGTCACGAAGCCCGCCAAGGCCGTGCGGGCGATGATCGACCGCTATACGTGGTACGAATATGTCGCGATTTACGCCGGCATCTTCGTCTTCCTGTTTTTCGTGCTGGCGCCCTTCATCGAAGGCTTCATGGTCTCGCTGAAGCCGCTGTCGCGCTTGTTCTCCACGCCCTACAGCTTCTGGCCGGAGCAAGGCTCGCTCACCGCCTATTTCACCATGTGGCAGAGCGTGCCGGGCTTCTGGCGCTATATTCTGAATTCGCTGGGGCTCTCCACGGTCATCACCGTCGTCGTGCTGATCATGGTGGTCCCTGCCGCCTACGCTTTCGCCCGGTTCCCCTTCAAGGGCCGTGGCATCATGCTGGCCGGGTTCCTGGCGGTAAACATGTTCTCCGGCGCCGTGCTACTCATCCCGCTCTACCGGCTGATGCGCTCGCTCGGCTTCCTCAATACCTACTTCGCCATGATCGTGCCCGGGGTGGCCTTCCTCATCCCCTCGGCCATCTGGCTGCTGCGCACCTACATGATGCGCATTCCGCGCGAACTGGATGAAGCCGCATGGGTCGATGGTGCCAGCCGCCTCTACACTCTGCGCCGCGTCATCCTGCCGATCGCCATGCCCGGCATTTCCGTCGTCGCCATCACCACATTCATTGGAGCCTATGCGCAGCAGTTCATCTTCGCGCTGACATTCAACTCCAAGACCGAGTTCATGCCGCTTCCGATCGGGCTGTTCGCCTATTTTGGCCGACAGGAAGTGGTGTGGAACGAGCTCATGGCCGCCAGTTTCGTTGGCATCAGCCCGGTGCTCATTCTGATCGTATTTCTACAGCGTTATCTCGTCGCTGGCCTCACCGCCGGTGCCGTCAAGACATAGGGCACGGCGTCAAAGCCGCGTTCGACAAGGGACTCGCTCCTTCGGGAGCCAGTAAAGCAAGGGAAGGTACAAACATGAAAAATACCAGGATTCTGGGTGGTGCGATGCTCGCGCTGCTTGCTTCGACGGCTTATGCCGCCGCGCAGGACCAGACCATCAGCTTCGTGGAATGCGGCGATACGCTTAGCGCCGTCCACGTCGCCACCATCGCCAAGTGGGAAGCCGCCAATCCAGGTTGGAAGGTCGCTCCCGAGGTTGTTGGCTGGGGCCAGTGCCAGGATAAGGTGACCACGCTTGCCGTTGCCGGCACCCCAGTGGGTCTGGCCTATATCGGTTCGCGCGCGCTCAAGCAGCTCGCGTCGAACGATCTCATCGTCGACATTCCGATGACCGACGAAGAAAAAGCCGGCTACTATCCTTACGTTGCCGATACGGTAACCTTCGATGGCAAGCAGTGGGGCCGTCCGGTCGCATTCTCGACCAAGGCCCTTTACTGGAACAAGGACCTGTTCACCGCAGCCGGTCTTGATCCCGAGAAGCCACCCACCACGTTCGCCGAAGAAATCGCCGACGCCAAGGCGATCTCCGAAAAGACCGACGCAGCCGGCTTCGGCGTTGTCGCCAAGACCTTCGACAACACCATGCACCAGTTCTTGCATTGGGTTTATTCCAATAACGGCCAGGTCATCGATGCCGATGGCAAGATCGTTCTGGACAGCCCGCAGAATCTGGAAGCCCTCACCGCGCTCAAGGACATCGTTCCTTATGCCGAAGAAGGCCCGACCGCCTACGAACAGAACGAAGTGCGCGCCATCTTCCTCGATGGCAAGCTGGGCATGATCCAGGCCGCTTCCGGCGCCCTGAACCTGCTCAAGGACTCCCCGTTCAAGTGGGGCGTCACCACGCTTCCCCAGGGCCCATCGGCCAAGGGTCCCGGCACGCTGCTGATCACCGACTCGATGGCTGTGTTCAAGGGCACGGGCGTTGAAGAAAAGGCCATCGATCTGGCCAAGTTCATCACCAATGCCGAAAACCAGACCGCCTATGAAGCCGAGCAGGGCCTGACCCCGCTGCGTCCGGGCCCGGCTGCCGACGCCATCGTCGCTGCCGATCCCAACTGGAAGCCGTTCTTCGACGGTATCGCTTATGGTGGCCCAGAGCCGCTGCTGACCGACTATCTCGGCCTGCAGAACGTCATGATCGAAATGGTTCAGTCCGTCGTCACCGGCGCTGCCGAACCTCAGGCTGCCCTCACCAAGGCCGCTGCCGATCTCGAGCAGTACAAGTAAGCCTTTCGCTTCCCGCTGCCGCCTCCGGGCGGCAGCGGATCTCATTTTGAACTGTCGGCACGCCCGACCGGAGACTCTGCGCCATGTCCCAGCTCAGCCTCAAGCACCTCGAAAAGTCCTTCGGCGATACCCAAATCATCAAGGGCATCGACCTGGAAGTGTCGCAGGGTGAGTTCGTGGTCTTTGTCGGCCCCTCCGGCTGCGGCAAGTCCACCCTGTTGCGCATGATTGCCGGGCTGGAAGATGTCACCAGCGGCGAGATCAACATCGCGGGCAAGGTGGTCAACGACCTGCCACCGGTCAAGCGCGGCATCGCCATGGTGTTCCAGTCCTATGCGCTTTATCCGCATATGACCGTGTTCGAAAACATCGCCTTTCCGCTGCGCGTCGAAAAGCTGCCCAATGACCAGGTCAAGGAGCGCGTCGCCCGCGCCGCCAAGGTCCTGCAGCTCGATGCCCGTCTCGAACAGCGCCCCGGCACCCTCAGCGGCGGCCAGCGCCAGCGCGTCGCCATCGGCCGCGCCATCGTGCGCCAGCCCCAGATTTTCCTGTTCGACGAGCCCCTGTCCAACCTCGACGCCGCGCTCCGCTCCGAGATGCGTATCGAGCTGATGGAACTGCACAAAAAGCTCGGCTCCACCATGATTTACGTCACCCACGACCAGGTCGAAGCCATGACCATGGCTGACAAGATCGTAGTGATGAATGCCGGCCTGATCGAGCAGATCGGCTCGCCGCTGGAACTCTACCACAAGCCCGACAACAAGTTCGTCGCCAGCTTCATCGGCAGCCCCAAGATGAATTTCATCCAGGGCAAGGCCACCACGTCAGACGGCACCAACGTGACCGTCGATCTGGGGAGCCTCGGCACCGTCACCCTGCCGCGCGCCACCAAGCGCGTTGCCGGCGATACCGTCACCCTGGGCATTCGCCCCGAGCACCTGGTACTCGGCAAGAGCGATTTCACCCTGACCGTCACCCCCAAGATCGTTGAGCACCTGGGCATCCACACTGTCCTCTATGCCGATCTCCCTGGCGGCGAGACCTTCATCGCGCTGTTCGAAGGTGCCCCCGATATCTCCGAAGGCGTTCCCCTCGAACTCGGCTTCAAGCTCTCCTCCGCCCACCTGTTCGACACCGCCGGCCTCGCGGTTTACTAGGCTCGATAGTTCGGTCTATCGTCCCCTCCCCCTTGAGGGGAGGGACAGGGTGGGGGTTGCTCCCAGCAAATTCGATGCTCAATTCGCGTCGGGCTGCACCGCTCCTAGATTAAGAGGCCAAAAAATATGCTCGATATCGTCGGCGTCCTGCAGTCCGAAAAGAGCGAGTTCACCCGGTCCGAGCGCGTGCTGACCGACATCATCCTGCTCGATGTCGAATCCGTGCTGAAAATGTCCATCGTCGACCTCGCCGCCCAGGCCGAAGTGTCCCCGCCGACCGTCACCCGCTTCTGCCGCCGCCTCGGTTGCGATAGCTACGCCGATTTCAAGGTTCGCCTGGCCCAGAGCCGTTTCGTCGGCCAGCGCTATGTGGTGCCCGCCAACGGCCCCAAAAGTGTGCGCGAAATCGCCCAGGGCGTCGTCAACGGCATCCAGTCCACCATCTACGACACCTTCGACCACATCGATTTCGACGCCATCGAACGCGCCGCGGAAACCATCATCAAATCCAGCTTCGTGCTCACCTTCGGCTCCGGCGGCTCGTCCTCGATGGTGGCCACGGAGACGGAAATGCGCCTCTTCCGCCTCGGCCTCAAAGTGGCCTCGTCGATCGATCATCAGGCCCAGTTGATGCGCGCCGCCAGTGCCCCAGCCGGCACGGTGATCATCGCCTTCTCGCTCAGCGGCAATAACCTGCCGCTGGTCAAGGCGCTCACGGCAGCCGGCGAATATGGCCTGCCGCGCATCGTCGTCACCCGCTCGCGCTCGCCCATGGCCGATCGCGCCGATGTGCTCCTGCCCATCGATCGCGCCGAAAACCCCGACATCTTCCAGCCCACCACCGGCCGCTACGCCTTCCTGTCCATGGTCGATATCCTGTCCCAGACCATCGCCACCCGCCTCGGCCCTCCGGCCGTCGCCAGCATGCGGCGCATCAAGCACCAGCTCGTCGTCAACCGCGATGGCGACGACAGTCAGCCTTTGGGGGATTGATGGTGAAACGCAAAACACCCAGCAATGCTTCAGTCGACACCTCCCCCTTCCATGGGAGGATCAAGGTGGGGGTTCTTGTCGCTTAATTTGAGCTCTCCAATCCCCACCCAGCCTCCCCCGGGTAGGGGGAGGAGCCGTTCGGTGGCACTGGCAAGTTGGTGCCGCCATTACATCCGACAGCACTACCTCACACGGGGAGGCTGGGGTCGGGATTGGCTCTGAGGACTAGAACCGAGCCCCACCGCCAATCGCCAAAATCACGCCGCACAGGAATTCGCCCATGACCGCCCCCGCGTTGAATCTCGCCACCATCTGGACCCCGGCTACTGCCACCGAGCCTTTGTCCTATACGATCAAGCTGACCAACAGCGGCACGGCCCCGATCAGCAATTTCAAGCTCGGCCTCAGCGGTCCCGCCCGTATCGACCCGCAGGCAGAAGTCGAAGGCGGCGTGCTCGAAAAGCGCCTCTCCAACCATTCCCTGTTCGCCCCGCCGGCCGGCTACGTCCTCGCCCCCGGCGAAACCTGGACCGTTACCGCACGCGGCCTGTCCTATGGCCTGCGCCACTGGAGCGACGGCGCCAATTCGTCCTATGTGACCCTGGCCGACGGCACTATTCTCCCCGTCATCACCACGCCAACCCATTCCACCGCCGGCAACGCCGCACTGCTCAAGGGCGCCGCGCGCTTCCCAATGCCCGCCAAGACCCCCGTCTCGGTCTCGATCATTCCCTGGCCGAAAAACGTCTCCGTCACCGGCGCCCGGGCCGTTCCCCAGGGCCTCAACCCGCTCCCTGAAGGCGACGATGCCACGAACGCCGCTGCGGCCTTTGCCAAGCTGGTCGATGACCTGTTCCCCGTCGAAGCCCTGGTCCGCCCCGCCTCCGAAGGCGGCATACCAGTCTACTTGAAGCCCAAATCCGGCCTCGGCGCCGAAGCCTACGAAATCGCCTTCGCCGAAGACGCTGTGACCATCTCGGCCACCACCCGCGCCGGCTTCCTCTACGGCCTGATCACCACCGGCCAAATTCTGCGCGGCGCCAAGCAACATCCGAACACCCTGGTCTTCCCCTCCGGCGGCACCATCACCGACGAGCCGGGCCTGGTCTGGCGCGGCACCCATCTCGACGTTGCCCGCCAGTTCTATACCGGCGCCGAAGTCAGTCGCCTGCTCAAGCTGATCGCCTGGAACAAGATGAACCGCTTCCACTGGCATTTGAGCGAAGACGAAGCCTGGCGCGTCGAGATCGACGCCTATCCCGAACTCACCGAGATTGGCGCCTGGCGCGGCCACGGCAAGGCGCTCCCGCCCATGCTCGGCAGCGGCCCGCATCCCACCGGCGGCTATTATTCCAAGCCGGTCATCCGCGAGATCGTCGCCCTGGCCGATAGCCTGGGCATCCAGGTCGTCCCCGAAATCGACATGCCCGGCCATTGCTACGCCCTGCTGCAATCGCTGCCGCAACTGCGCGATCCCAACGAGATTGGCGAATACCAGTCGGTCCAGGGCTTCCCGAACAACTGCCTGAACCCCGCCATGGAAGCGACCTACACCTTTCTGGAAACCGTCATCACCGAGATGCTGGAACTCTTCCCCGGCGGCATTTTCCACCTCGGCGCCGACGAAGTTCCGCTCGCTGCCTGGTCCGGCTCGCCCCTGGCGCTCGACCTCTTGGAAAAGCTCGCCGGCCCCGAAATGCGCAAGAAACACGAGGCCCAGCTTAACCAGCTCGGCAATCACGGCGGCGCCGACGAAATCGAAGACTCCCCCACCGCCATCCTGCAAGGCTATTTCGTCAAGCGCGTACACGAGATCATCGCCAGCAAAGGCGCCATCACCGGTGGCTGGGAAGAAGCCGCCCATGGCGACGCCGTCGACAAGGCCAATTCCTATCTCGTCGGCTGGCGCAATGTTGAAATCAACGCCGCGCTCGCCGCGCAAGGCTACGACATCGTCGCCTCGCCGGCCCAGCGTTACTACCTCGACATGGCCAATTCCGTGTCCTGGTCCGAGCCCGGTGCCGGCTGGGCCGGCTGGTCGGGACCCGAGGAAACCTACATGTTCGAAGCCCGCGAGGGCATGACGCCCGAGGCGCTCAAGCACCTGCTTGGCGTGCAATCCTGCATCTGGTCCGAATCCATGACCGACCGCGCCATCTTCGACCGCCTGGTCTTCCCCCGCATTTCCGCCATCGCCGAATCCGGCTGGACGCTGCCCGAACGCAAATCCTGGACCCGGTTCTCCGACTTCGCCGGCATGATGCCGATCATGTACGGCAATTGGGCGGAGTAAGTTCTTCCTTCACCCTCCCCCTTGTGGGGAGGGACGCGAGATAGGACTTAGCTTGCTAAGTCCGTGATCGAGCAGGGTGGGGGTATGCATCCGCAAACTCAGAGCACGGAAAGAACCCCCACCCTTGATCCCTCCCCACAAGGGGGAGGGTGTCGACTGCTTATTCAGCGGCCCACGGATTCTCCACCATCGGCCAGATCGTCCGCCGCGCCTTGCGATAATCCGTCGTCGCCGGCGTATTCGGATACGGCCGCCCCGCCGAGCAATAAATAATCTCGCTCGCGATCTTCGAGAACGAGTCATAAAAATGGTTCGTCGACTTGATCAGTAAAATCTTGCGCGATGTCGGATCGATCCCCAGCGCCGAAAACAGGCTCGGATCGAAACTCTGCGCCCGCGTCGAATTCAAAATCACATCGATCCCGTCAAAACTCACCCATGCCGCATCCCCGAATGGCGCAAAGCTCTCGCCGAATCGCATCTGCGCGTCCTTGACCAGCCTGCGCACCACCACCCGCTTATCGATCGGCGATCCCGTCTCCGGCGCTGACTTCGCTCCGAACCGCAGGGGAATTTCCGCGCCTTCTCCAGCGGCAAAACAGATCTGCACCGCGATCGGGTCCCAGATTGTCCCCACCGCGACATCCGTCGCCCCGCGCCGGATCAGTTCCGCCAGCAACACCGTTGCGTCCCCAGCCGTCCCGCCACCCGGATTATCCCACACGTCGGCGATCACCACCGGCCAAGTCGTCGCGGCCAGCGCCGTCTCGACGGCCGCGACTTCGTCCACCTGCTTGACCATGAACGTCCCGCGCATCGCGAACAGCTCACGCCCCAGCTTTTCTGCCAGCGCGTCGCCGATATCGGCACGGTCATCGGTCACCACCAGCACCCGCGTGCCCAGTTCGGGCACGTCCGCAGCCATGAAACCGTGGATGACCGAAATCGACAGGATCGCCTTATCGCTCTTTTCCAGCGCAAACATCCGATCCACGAAGCTGCGCATCGGGTCCTTGCTCGTCGGAAACACATCGATCATCCGGCAATCGAACACGCTCATCACCGGCTTGATCTCGCCCCTCAGCGCCCGCACCGCGATCGCCCACAGGTCCCGTGCCCGGTCCACGAAGTCCGTATGCGGAAATTCCTTGAACACCACGAAGAAGTTCGCCGCCGCCACCCTCTTGGCCGTCAGGTGCGAATGCGGATCGAGCTCCGCGCACACCAACACATCCGGCCCGACGATCTCGCGCACCCGGCTCAGAAAATCCCCCTCGGGGTCGTCATACCCCTGCGCCACCATCGCCCCATGCAGCCCCAGTACCACCCCATCTACTGGCAACGCCGACTGCAACTGAACCAGGATCTCGTCGCGCAATTCCTCATAGGTCGTCCGGTTGATCAGCCCCGCCGGATCGGCCCAGGTCGCGGTCCCCTCAATCAACTCCCACCCCTCGCGTGCGCAAACCTCGCGCCCCACCGTGATCGGCGCCGTGCATAATGTCGGGGTCGCCGGATGCTCGCCCGGCCGCGCATACAGCGACGCCTCGAACGCGCGCTTGTCGATGCTGATGGGTGAAAACGTATTGGTTTCCGTGGCCAGGGCGGCGGTAAAAATGCGCAACGGATGAACTCACAATTGGGGATCAAATAGAGCTTGGCGATAATGCGGCGTGGCGTCACGATATCACAGCCAAACCGGGTCAATCACGTAAGGAATTTACAAAAATCACCCCATTTTAGGGGAGAAAAGCCAGTCAAGCCACGATATAGCTGTCATCTACGAAATTCCCTTTCAGAAATCCCATGGAGGTACGATGTCGATCAAGCGTTATGGAGCCGAAAAATCCGGTGCCGGCGGCCAAAACCTGCCCTTCGCCCGCGCCGTCGAAGCCGGCGGTTTTCTCTTCGTTTCCGGCCAGGTCGCCATGGAAAACGGCGAGATCATCAATGGCGGCATTGTCGAGCAGACCCACAAGACCATCGCCAATCTGGTCGCCATCCTCGAGGAAGCCGGCTACGGCCTCGAACACGTCGTCCGCTGCGGCGTGTGGCTCGATGATCCGCGCGATTTCTGGAGCTTCAACGCCGTCTACAAATCTTATTTCGGCGATAATCCGCCCGCCCGCGCCGCCGTCCAGGCCCATATGATGGTCGACTGCAAGGTCGAGATCGAATGCACCGCCTATAAGGCACCATGAGATGAACGCGTTCCTCCGCCTCGACGGTCAAACTGTCCTCATCACCGGCGCCGGCGGCGGCATCGGCCACGCTTTGGTCGCCGCCTTCAAAGCCGCCGGTGCCCGCGTATCCGGCGCCGACCGCGATCCAGCTCTACTCGCCGATCTCGGCCTCGAACACACCCTGGTCTGCGACCTCGCCGACATGGCCGCCACCACCACCGCCACCGAGGCCTACCTTGCCGAACACGGTACTCCCGACGTCGTCGTCTCCAACGCCGGCTTCACCCGCGCCGAAATCCTCGATCAGGTCGATCCCGCTGTCTGGGCCTCAGAAGTCGCCATCAACCTCAACGGCGCCTACGCGCTGACCGCCCCGATCATCGAAGCCATGGCCGCCCGCGGCTCGGGGAGCGTGGTGTTCATCTCCTCGGTCAATGGCCTCGCGCACTACGGCAATCCGGCCTATTCGGCCGCCAAGGCCGGACTCATCGCCTATGCCAAGGCCATTGCGCTCGAGCGGGGCGGGCAGGGCGTCCGCGCCAATGTCGTCGCTCCCGGCTCAGTCCGCACCCCAGCCTGGGATCACCGGCTGGCCGCCAATCCAAACCTCCTGGATAACGTGCTGCCGCACTATCCGCTCGGCCGCCTGGTCTCTCCGAGCGAGGTAGCCGACGCCGTCGCCTTCCTGGCGTCACCCGCGGCCTCCGGCATTACCGGCACCGTGCTTCCGGTCGATGCCGGCCTCACCGCCGGCAACCTTCGCTTCGTCAATGATGTCCTGAAAGCTCCAAAATGACCGACTTTGCCGACATCGACACCCCCGCAGTTCTGATCGATATCGATCGCGTCGAGGCCAATCTCTCCCGCGCCCAAGCCTATGCCGACGCGCATGGCCTGCCGCTGCGTCCGCACATCAAGACCCACAAACTGCCCCGCTTCGCCAAGCGCGCCATTGAACTCGGCGCCATTGGCATTACCGTGCAGAAGCTCGGTGAAGCCGAAGTCATGGCCGACGCCGGCATCACCGATATTTACCTGCCCTACAACATTCTCGGCGCCGAAAAACTCGGTCGCCTGCGCGCCCTCAACGAGCGCATCGCCATCGCCGTCACCGCCGATAGCACCACCACTGTCGATGGCCTCTCCGCCACCTTAGCCAATGCCGAAAAACCGCTCCGCGTCCTCGTCGAATGCGATACCGGCATGGGCCGCTGCGGCGTCCAGTCACCCGCCGATGCCGTGGCGCTCGCCCAATATATCGCCGCCGCGCCCGGCCTCGTTTTCGATGGACTGATGACCTATCCGGCCGCCGGCCAGGTCGAAGCCAACGCCGCCTGGCTTGCCTCCGCCCGCGATGCCCTGATCGCCGCCGGCCTGCCCGCCCGCGTCATCTCCAACGGCGGATCGCCCGATCTATGGCGCGCCCACGAAGTCACCGCCGCTACCGAGCACCGCCCCGGCACCTATATTTATATGGACCGCTCCCAGGTTGCCCGGAACGTCGGCACCTTCGCCGACTGCGCCCTGACGGTTCTTGCGACTGTCGTCAGCCGCCCCACCGAAAACCGCGCCATCGTCGACGCCGGCTCCAAAGCCCTCACCAGCGACACCCTCGGCATGGTCGGCTTCGGCTACATCGAGGCCTATCCCGACGCGATCATCACCGGCCTCAGCGAAGAGCACGGCCACATCGACCTGACCAACTGCCCCACCAAACCTGCCATCGGCGAAAAACTCCGCATCATCCCCAACCACGCCTGCGTGGTCAGCAACCTGTTCGACGAGGTGAACTTGATTTCGGGTGGCACGCTGGTCGAGCGCGTTGTCGTGGCCGCTCGGGGCAGGGTGGACTGACGTCATTTTCTCTGTAGTGGCGTGGGCAACCGGCGGAGTAATCAGGTGGCGCAAGCGTCGGTAGTGGAGCGTTTGGAAGGTCGGTTCACCGCCATGGTCTTGATGGCGGTGTGGCTGCTCTTCTTTGGTGCACCCTTGACGTCGCTGTCGGGCCTCAGAGATGGCGTTTTTATCTCGTCCGACGCCTGGAATGCCCTTTGGCCGCAATCCCTTGCAGTTGGAACCGCAGTCGAGCTTGGGATTCTGCTACTCGCCATCTGTATGTCGCTTGCCGCCTGGCAGCGTAATTACCCTGGCCCCCTGCCCAAAATTGCCAGGAAGATCGTTATGTGGACGCTCATCCCGTTCGCATTGCTTCTGCCGCTCTTGGGGCTAGGTGTGGAGCGCGGCATCGTTCGCGTTTGGGCACATGAAATGGCGCCTACGCTTGGCCGGGTTTCGACAACCGCCGTGGTATCGTCGTATTATCAGCGCAAAGGCGGCAGTTACAGACTCGTCGTGCGAATACCTCCATATGGCTGGCTGCGCTTTAGCGCACCCCATCTCGCTCCAGGAATTATCATCGAGCCCGGTATGGAAATTTCCGTCATCGGCCGTCGCACGTGGGTAGGCGTTTACTATAGTACAGTGGACTGGCCAAAAGACTGGCTGGCGTCGCGCTAGGGTAGGTCGGGAGCAAGGCGCGCCAAAACAGGCCGTAACTTGCCCCCACTTCGTGCCAACAACCCTTCCGCCCCTGCCACGTCCTCCGCCCCCGCCGCCAGCAAAATCGCCACCTTCACCCGTCCACCCGCCGCCTCCAACGCCCGCGCCGCCACGGCCTCCCCCACCCCCGTCACCGCCACCACGATCCGCTTCGCCCGCCCTCGCAGCTTGATATTGTCCGCCAGCACATTGACCATGTACCCGTCATGCACATGGCCGAGATGGATCGCCATCATCGTCGACAGCATGTTGAGCGCGATCTTCTGCGCCGTGCCCGCGCCCATCCGGGTCGAGCCGGCAATCACCTCCGGCGGCGTCGGCAGGCAGATGGCCACATCCACCAATTCGAACAATGCCGCTCCGACATTGTTGGCAATGCCGATGGTTTTCGCCCCCGCCGCGCGCGCGACGCGAACCGAGGTCAACGCAAACGGCGTCTGCCCGCTCGCCGTCAGCGCGATCACGCAGTCGCTGGCCCTGACGCCGGCGCCTTCCATTGCCGCCCGGGCCTCGTCTTCGTCATCCTCCGGGGCGCCGGCCATGTCGGATAGCCCCGCCACCCCGCCCGCCAGCAGGATTTTGATCCGCGCGTTGGGGATGCCGTAAGTTCCCGGCAGTTCCAGCCCATCGGCAAGTGCCATCAGCCCCGAACTGCCAGCCGCCGCGTAAATCAGCTGCCCGCCGGCCGCCACGCAATCGGCTGCCAATTGTGCCGCTGCGGCGATCTCCGGGATTGCCGTTTCCACGACCCGAGCCGCCTCGGCTTGCGCGACGGCCAGAATCCTCAAAGCGTCATGCGGGGCGAGCAAATCTAGCCCCTTGGCGCTGCCATGGGTCATTTCTGTTTGTGCTGTGGCCATGCGAAACTCCTTCTCGTGGATAATGCCAAAAAAATACCACTTGTCCACCGGCTGCCGCTTTTCGGGGCGATTATCCATCCAAACCCCTCAAAAATATCAGGCGCCCCGTGCTTTATGACGCTGTGCAGAAGTCTTCCTTTTACCCTTGGTGAATGGTATTTTATTGGTATTATAACTGGCGCCCAATTTTCCATTGGACGCATTGCCATGCGACGGTTACGCCTCTTATTAGTTTGGCGTTGGAGCGGGGTTGAAGAGTTTTGGCTGATCTGTCCGAGCGTTTTTTTGCCGATCAGAGCGTGGTTCTGCCCTCCGGCGGGCCGCTATATCTGCAGCTCAAGCGCTGGATCGAAGACGCCATTCACTCAGGCCAGATCAATCCCGGCGATGCGCTGCCCTCCGAGCGGGACCTGGCGCAAAAAGTCGATGTTTCCCGCGTGACCGTGCGCAAGGCCGTGCTGCAACTGGTGCGCGATGGCATTCTGGTGCAGCGCCACGGCTCAGGCACTTTCGTCGCCCCGCGCACCCAGCGTGTCGAACAATCGCTGTCGCAGCTCACTTCCTTCACCGACGACATGGCCCGGCGCGGCATGGTTGTTCGTGCCCAATGGCTGGATCGCGGGCTCTATCTGCCATCGCCCGATGAAATGCTGATTCTGGGCCTGACCGCGTCTGACCGCGTCGCCCGCATTTCGCGCCTGCGCCTCACCGGCGATATCCCGCTGGCTATCGAGCGCGCCAGTCTCTCCAGCGAAATCCTGCCCGAACCCCTCGCCATCGTCGACTCGCTCTATAAGCATCTCGACAAGAGCGGCAATCGCCCGGTTCGCGCCATCCAGCGCATTCGCGCCGCCAATCTCGGCGCGGAAGATGCCGGCCTGCTCCAAGTCCCCGAGGGCTCGGCCGGCCTCAATATCGAACGCACGTCCTATCTGGCGTCTGGCCGTGTCATCGAATTCACCCGCTCGATTTATCGCGGCGATACCTATGATTTCGTTGCCGAGCTGCGTCTCGGCGATAGTTCCGGAGGCACCAAGCCTTGACCCTGACCAACCAGACCCACATGCGCGCCGAGATCGAACAGATCCCCGATGTGGTTGCCAATTTCCTCACCCAGAGCGCCGGCACGCTCTCCGCCGCCGCCGCGACGCTCCGCGAGAAGAACCCGTCCGTTGTGCTCACCGTCGCGCGCGGTTCGTCCGACCATGCTTGCGCCTATCTCAAATACGCCATCGAGTTGACCCTGGGCCTGCCCGTCGCTTCGATCGGCCCTTCCATCGCCTCGATCTATGGCCGCGACCTCAAGCTCGATCGCGCCGCGGCCATTGCCATCTCTCAATCCGGCAAAAGTCCCGATATCGTCGGCATGGCGCAGTCCGCCCGCCGCAGCGGCGCCACGCTGATCGGTATCACCAATACCGCCGCCTCGCCCTTGGCTGAAGCCTCGGATTTCACCATCGACCTGCATGCCGGGCTCGAAAAGAGCGTCGCCGCCACCAAGACCTTTGCCACCTCGATTGTTGCGGGCCTGGCTCTGCTCGCCGAATGGAGCGGCGATAAGGATCTGGGTGCCGCCGTCCACGCGCTCCCAGAATCCCTCGCCAAAGCCGTCGCCTGCGACTGGTCAGAATTGGTCACCGCGCTCGATGGCCACAATGCTCTCTACGTCCTTGGTCGCGGCCCCGGCTGGGCCATCGCCAATGAAGCCGCGCTGAAGTTCAAGGAAACGTGCAACATCCAGGCCGAGTCCTACAGCGCCGCTGAAGTGATGCACGGACCCGTGGCCATCGTGACGCCGGGCTACCCGGTTTTGGGTCTGGCCGCGCGTGACGCCGCCGAAGCATCGGTTGCGGACATGGCCCACAAGCTGGCCGGGCAGGGCGCCTTGGCGTTCCTGACCAGCGAGCGTCCTGGCGCCGCCAAGGCGTTACCCTTTGCTGCCACTGGCCACCCGATAACCGATCCGCTGGCGCTGATCGTGTCATTCTATGGATTTGTAGAAGCGCTGTCGCGCCATCGCGGCCTCAACCCCGACGTTCCACCCGCCCTCAAGAAAGTCACGGAAACCATATGAGCGATCTTCTCGCCATTTCCGGCGCCCGCATCTTTGACGGGCAATCCTGGCACGACGATGCCGCCCTGCTGGCCGAGTTCGGCTACGTCACCGGCATCTCCCGGGTCGATGCAGTGCCGGACAAAGCCCGCCGTGTCGTGCTCGACGGCGGCATGATCGTCCCCGGTTTTGTCGACCTGCAGGTCAATGGCGGCGGCGGCGTCCTGTTCAACAACGATCCGTCGCTCGATGGCATCCGCACCATCTGCGCCGCCCACGCGCAATTCGGCACAACGGCACTGTTGCCCACGCTGATCACCGACACCGTAGAGGTCAATGTCGCCGCCATTGCAGCAGGCGCGGCGGCCTATCACGAGCGGGTCCCCGGTTTCATCGGCCTGCATCTGGAGGGGCCGCACCTGGCGGTCTCCCGCAAGGGCACCCACGACCCCGCCCTTATCCGCCCCATGGACGATGCCGACCTGGCACGCATCATTGCCGCCAAAGACCTTCTGCCCAACCTCATCTGCACCGTCGCGGCCGAAACCGTGACGCCCGCGCAGATCGCCGCGCTGGCCGCTGTGGGCATTGTCGTCAGCATCGGCCACTCCGATGCGTCCTATGACGTGGCATCGCGCGCCTTCGATTCCGGCGCCACCATGGCAACGCACCTGTTCAATGCCATGAGCCAGTTGGGCAATCGCGAGCCGGGCGTCACCGGCGCTGTGCTTGATCGGCCCGCGGTCTTTGCCGGGCTGATCGCCGATGGCATCCATGTCCACCCAGCCACCATCGGCAGCGCCCTGCGCGCCAAGCGTGGTCCCGGCCGTATATTCCTCGTCACCGACGCCATGTCGCAGACCGGCACCGACCTGACATCCTTCACCCTGAATGGCCGCACCATTACCCGCAGCGACGGCGCCCTGCGCACCGCCGATGGCACGCTGGCCGGCGCCGATCTCGACATGATCGACGCCGTCAATTTCATGGTAGACCGTATCGGCCTCGACCTGGACGAGGCGATCCGCATGGCATCGCTCTATCCCGCCGAGGCCATGGGCATGGCCTCAAGCCATGGCCACCTGATGGCCAACGCCTCAGCCAGCTTTGTCCACCTCTCCGCCGACCGCCAAGTCCGCGCGACCTGGATCGATGGAGTCGAAGTCTTCCGAGCCTAAATTTGGTATCGACGGAGGTCAGCTCAGGCCGAGTCGAAAATGCCGGTGTTCGAGAACCGGGCGCAGCGTACATCAGTACGTGAGCACCGGAAGCGCAGAATACCGGCATTTGCAGACCGGGCTCAGCTGACCTCAGCCGCGACCGATGTAGGGCATTGTCGTTGCCATGACGGTCATGAACTGCACATTGGCGCTCAGTGGCAGCCCCGCCATATACAACAACCCATCCACCACATTAGCCACGTCCATGCGCGGCTCCGGCATGATCGTGCCATTGGCCTGCAGCACGCCGCCGCTCATCTTGCTGGTCATATCCGTCGCCGCATTGCCGATATCGATCTGCCCGCAGGCGATATTGAAGGCTCGGCCATCCAGCGAGATGGTCTTGGTCAGCCCCGTAATCGCATGCTTGGATGCATTATAGGCCGCGGCGCCTGGCCGGGGCACATCGGCCGAGATCGAGCCATTGTTGATGATCCGGCCACCTTGCGGCGTCTGGTCCCGCATGATCCGGAACGCCTCGCGCGCCACATAGAAGGCGCCGTTGAGATTGGTATCGATCATCTCCCGCCAGGTCACCACGTCGACATCGCCAAACGACACTGCCGGCGCCGAGCGCCCCGCATTGTTGAACACCACGTCGATCTGGCCAAACTCCGCCTTCACGCCCGCGAAAAACTTGGCGACCTCGGCCGGATCGGTGACATCGCACTGTCCCCAATATCCGCCGGTCTCTGCGCTGACCGCTTCCAGTGCCTCGGTCCGGCGCCCGCAAATGGCGGTTTTGTAGCCCGCGGCCGCGAAACCCAGCGCCGCCGCACGGCCGATTCCCGAGCCGCCGCCTGTTATTACCGCCACCTTGGTCGCTGTCATTCTTGTCTCTCCCTTTGGCGCTTTTCGCCGCTTTCGGTCCACTATCCCGACGCAATTGCGCCGTTTGTCGCCACCAATGCCATAGCATCAGAATTCGCGAATGCGCGGCAAAACAGTATGTTTACCGTGCTCGTTAACGGCTAAGGCCTTGCGAACGCGCAGTATTTAACCCCTCGTTCAGCCGGGTTAACAAGAGGTTTCCAAACCTGTGCTGAATCTGCAACAACAACCCTGCAACCATATTATGGCGGCGCCAAAAGGGCTTTTGCATGATTGCGTCCTCGGTAGGCATGCGTAGAGTGGGTCTTGCGAATCCATGCATGGGATCGTTTGTCGGTCGCAACGCGACGGCAACACACTGCACCACGATAGTGTGGTCGCGTTTCGACAAACCGCCGGGTAACCGGCACCAAGAATGACTGACTTTGGAGGTCAAATAATGAAACTCAAGAGCCTTATCCTCGGTACCGTTGCTGCCGCTGGTCTCTCGACCGGTGCTTTCGCTGCCGATCTGGGCGTGCTGACGTCGCTTGACGTTTGCGACGCGCTTGGCATTTCCGGCCTGACGATCTCGTCCGACACCAACTGCCTGCAGATCTCGGGCGGCGTTTCGTATGAATTCAACTGGGGCGACTACCGCCAGGGCAATGTTACGGGTAGCGATCTGATCGTTGCTGTGACGCCAGTTGGTTCCTATGGCATCATCGGTTCGAGCGGCGACGTTGTCGGCGCTGATGGTTTCGAAACCGACTACGACAGCAAGGTCGAAGCCTGGCTGAAGTTTGTTGGCACTGCTGATAGCGATTTTGGTCCTGCCAAGGCAGTTCTCAAGATTAAGTCGGTTAGCCAGACTCGTTTCATCAACGAAGGTGAAGCCGGCGCTGATGGCATTCAGCTTGGCGGCGCTGATAGCTCCGTTGGCGGCGTTGACAACAGCGATTTCTACATCGACGAAGGCTACGTCTCCATCGGTGACTCGACCGTCATCATGGCTGGTAAGAAGTCCTCGATCGCTAACTTCGGTGACAGCGAGCCCTTCAACTTCACCAAGCTGTTTGCTTGGGACGCTGTCGATGACGGCGTTGGCTTCGATGCCGATGGCGATCGCGTCAACTTCACTGGCGAGCATGTCATCCAGGTCGTTTCCGACCTCGGCAATGGCCTGAACGTTGGTGTCGGCCTCGAAAACCTCAATGGCGCAGACTCTGACGGCACTGCTGGTGCTGTTGGTACTCTGACCAACGCACATGGCGCTGGCACCCTGGTTGGCGTGCTGAGCTATGCTGGCGAAGGCATCACTGCCCACGTCACTGGTCTTGCTATCGGCGTTCTCGACGGCCAGGTCGATGCTTGGGGCGTCCACGCTGGTGCCACCGGCACCTTCGACAACTTCCGCGTCCGTGCGGCTGTTGGCTACCTCGGCAAGGACTACACCAGCTTCGGTGGCGCTGAGTCCAACACTCTTCACGCAATGCTGACTGGCGAAGCGACCTTCGACATGTTCACCGTTGCTCTGTCGGGTGAATATGCTCGCGCCGAGAACACGACTGCTGGTACTGAAAGCAACGGTTTCGGTGTTGGTGGCTCCATCGGCGCTGCTATCACCGATGGCGTGAAGATCAACCTCGGCGCTCGTTACTTCAACAACGACCTCGCCGTCGGTGATGAAAACACCCTCCAGGTTGCTGCTCAGCTCGTCGCTGCTGTCTCCGAGACCATCAAAGTCACCGGCGAAGTTGGCGCTTACTGGCGCGATACGACTGCTGTCACCGTGTTCGACTTCAACGATGCAGTGGTTTACGGTTCGGCCGAACTGGCTTGGGCTCCCGGCGGTGGTTTCACCTCCTCCATCAAGGGCCAGGCCACTTCGGAAGGCGCTTACCGCGCAACCTACAAGGCTGCGAAGACCTTCGAATAAGTCTTCTAACGCTTCGACTACGGAAAGGCCCGGCTCACGCCGGGCCTTTTCTTTTGTCCTAGGACTGGATTTGGAGCCCCGGACGTTCAGCGCTATCGGTTCGCTCCCACCGTCATCTCCCGCTCGCTCCCGGTGGTCCAGGGTCTTGACGAGATCATTGGATTGCCCGGGCAAGCCCGCCAATCAGCGGTCCGATACACATGAATCTGCGATGGTTTAACCCGTCCATTTCCGTTCCATCGCGGCCCGAAATGCTCTAGCTTCCCGCCAGTGCGGAAAAGGCCTGGAATCGGAATGATCAAGCTCGTTGTGAAGTGGGTTACGCCTGGCCTGATAACGGTTCTAGGTGGAGCGGCGCTTGCCGCTACCATAAGCGGCGCCAATGCTGCGTCGGATGGCGATGCGCGGACAATCGCGGCGCCGGCGACCCTCGAACTGGCCCAGGCCGGCTCCATCGTCACGGTCCCGTCGCCCATGATCTCCGATTACTGGATGAGCGCCACCCGGCAGTCCGGCGGTGTGATCGTCTTCGATGGCTATGCCCCCGACGACGCCACCCGCAAGCGCCTCTCCGAGACCGAGGGCGCCGATACCAATTTCCTCAAGCTGGGCCGCGGCGCGCCCGGAAATTACCAGGCCGCTGTCGACTTTGGCCTCGCCATACTCGCGCGTTTGAGCGAAGGCCGCTTCGCCCTGGATGGCCAGAACGTCACTCTGACTGGCGTCGCCCGTTCCAGTGCGGATTATACCGCGCTGTCAGAGCTGATTGCCGCCGGTTCGCCCCAAGGCCTCCTTCTGGCCCGTAACGAAATCCAGGCGCCGCCTGCCGCGCCCTACCTGCTCTCCGCCACCAAAACGGCGGATGGCTCGGTCGCCTTGGCCGGCATGCTGCCCAACGTCGCCGCCAAGGCCAGCTTGGCCGTTGCAGAGGGAAATCCCTCTGTGGCCGCAGTGACTTATGCCTCTGGCGAGCCCGACGACCTCATCGTCTCCGCCACCACCGCCCTCGGCCTGTTGAAATGGCTCGATACTGGCACCGCCGCCTTTGACGGCACGAATTGGACCGTCTCCGGCACCGCCGCCACTGCTGCCGACAAAACCGCGATCGAGGCTGCCTTCACCACCCGCCGGCTCTCGGCGTCAGGCTGGACGCTCGATGTCGACGTCGCTGCCGCCGCCAACCCGCCACCAAAAACCAAGCCGGCGGTGACTGTCACCGAGCCTGTCGTGGAGCCGGAGACCACCAAGCCGACGCCGCCGCCCGCCGAAACGACACCCGCCGAGCCGAAACCCGTTGAGCCCGTCGCAACGCCGGAGCCGAGCGAACCGCCGCCCCCCGCTGCCGCGCCCGAAGTCACCAAGCCATCAGTCGCCGAACCCATTACCGCCAAGGTCGACCCCGCCTATGCTTTCGCCGCTAGTCGCGGAGTAGGGGGCGCCGTTACGCTCAGCGGCCAGCTCCCGGCCGATCCGGCTTTGCGCTTCTTCGGCGTCATCACCGGCGCGCCAACCACCGGCGTCACCATCGCCGCCGGTGCACCCGATGACTTCATCATCAACGCCGAGACCGGCATTCGCGGCCTGATGGAGCTGGAAAACGGCCAGCTGCGCTTCGCCACCGGCAAGTGGAGCCTGTCCGGCAAGGCCCAGACCAATGCGGCCCGCGATGCCGTTATGGCCAGCGTTGCCGCATTGCCCGACGGCGCATCCTGGACGATGAACATTTCCGCCCCGCCGCCACTCGATGCGTGTCAGGCCAGCGTCGCCGAATTCTCGACGCGCAACGCCATCCTGTTCCAGTCCGGCGCCGCCGTCATCGCGCCGGAATCCTCCGCGCCCTTAGACGAATTGGCCGGCTACCTGGCCCTTTGCCCCGCGGCAGATGTCGATATCGAGGGCTACACCGACGCCGATGGCGACGACCAGCTCAATTTGGCCCTCTCGGTGGCTCGCGCCGAGGCGGTGATCGATGCGCTGATCGCCCGCAAGATCGCGCCCGAGCGGCTTTACGCAATTGGCTATGGCGAATCCCAGCCCATCGCCGATAACGACACCAGCGCGGGCAAGCGGCTGAACCGCCGCATCGTCATCAAGGTGCTTGAGCACCACGTGGATTAATGATGAAGGCAAGGCGCCGACTACGCCGCCTTGCCCAGCCTCTTGCTGCTGACCGCCATGGCGAATTCCGCCACGGCCTCGATTTCTTCATGCTGGTCGAACAAAGCCGGCGAGCCCTGGCCGGCGATGGTCAGGGCCACCGCGTCCGGCCGGCGCCGCACCATTTCCTCAAAAGTCTCGCGCCGCACCTGATCGGTCAGTTGCGTGCGCAACAGCATCAGCGGCGTCGCCTCGAGCGCGTCGAACAATGGCCATTGCGCTGTCAGCACATCATCGAAACTGAAGGCCTCGAGCGCATCGATCAGCCGTTGATCGTGCAACGGCCATGCCCGCCCGCGCTTGTCGAGAAAATGGCTGCGCGCCATCAGGCTATCGAGCTGGCTTTCGCTGCTGCCGGGATAATCGCCCAGCAGCATTTTGCGAAACCCCGCCGTCACGGCCCTGGCGCCCCGCAGGCTCTCCACATGCTTGAGATTATTGCGCAACCGCACGATGCCGCGCGAATCCGTCACTGGCCCGGCATCGAGCAGCACCACGCCCGCGACCAGCAACGGATGCGCCGCCGCGAGGGTCATGGTCACCTGCCCACCATAGCCCTGGCCGATGAAAGTTGCCCGCTCGATTCCCAGAGCCATCAGCACCGATGCCAAATCGCGAGCATCACGCGGCGAGCCGTAATCGCCGGCATCAGCTCGGTCGCCGCTACGGCCGCGTCCAGGCAGGTCGATCAACACCACTGGCCAATGGCCACCGCCAAGACGCTGAAAATAATCAGTAAATTCAGTGAAGTCCGTCATATTGCGCTGATAGCCAGGCACGCAAACCACCGGTACGCGCCGGCTCGAGAGGGTCCCGCTCACATGCACCGTCGCCTGCAGGTCGCCGTCCCCCAGCGTCACCATCCGCACCGGCAGTGCCGCAAAGCTCGGATGATCGGCCGGAAATTTGCGTGTCTTGAACATGGGCGAACACTCGATTGTCTTGCCATTTAGGATCAGGCCGCCCCGCCGCTCAAGCGCAAACTGCGCTTTGTGGAACGCACGAGCCCGCCACACCACCGTCCTTCCCGCGGGCTTGACCCGCGGGCCTCCATCAGCATCGCACAAGTGGCCAATGGCCCGCGGGTCAAGCCCGCGGGAAGTGCAGTGAAAGGGGATGGATCAAGCTTACTAAGCGAGGGCAAGCAGTGCAAATAGCAGCGCGCCCTCACTCAATAGTCCGCAACGCCTGCGTCATGGTCATACCGCTGTCGCCAAGCCGCTGCCGATACACCAGATAATTCCCCAGCACCCGCTGTACATATTTGCGCGTTTCCTGGAACGGGATCAGCTCGACCCAGACCACCGGATCGACATTGTCGGCGCGCGGATCGCCATAGGCGGCAATCCATTTGCTGGCATTGCCCGGCCCGGCATTGTAGGCCGTCGCCGCCAATAGCAGCGATCCCTCATAACGCTGCAATTGCTTGCCGAGATAGGTCGACCCCAACAGCGCATTGTAGGCTGGATCGCTGGTCAGCCGAGCCGCCGAGTAGTCGACGCCGACATCGCGGGCTGTGTCCTTGGCCGTGCCCGGCATCAATTGCATCAGCCCCATCGCTCCCGATACCGAAACGGCGTCGATCTGGAACATCGATTCCTGCCGCGCAATCGCATAAACCGCTGCCCGGTCGGCCTTCAGCGGAACGTCTGCCGCCAAGCCATCCTTGGGAAAGCTGAACAGATCCAGTGCGAATCCCAGCCGATCCGCATCATTGGCTATGGCGATCGCCAGATGATGCGCGCCGATCTCCTGCGCCAGCCGCGCCGCCAACAGCAATTCGCCGCCGCGCTTCAGCCCCGCCGCGTGGTTGCGCAATAACGGCACCGCCCAGGTGCCGTGCCCATTGGCCGCCAGCAGCTTCACGGCCCGCACCACCTCGTTGGCCGAAAACAGGGTCTCGCTATCCTGCCAGGCGGGCAGGGGCCTGATGCCCGCGCCGGTTTCGCCCAAAGCCGTCCGCGCCAACAGCCCATAATAAACCGTGCCATGCTCCGCTGCCGCGGCATAAGCCGCCTTGGCGCCAATAGCGTCGCCAAGCGCCAGGTCGGCCCGCGCCAGCCAGTAATTGGCTTGCGACACGGTATCGGGCAGCGTCGAATGCGACGCCATCTGGACAAAATGCGCCTTGGCGCTCACCGCGTCCTTGAGGAAGGACAGGGCGATGAAGCCCGCGTGAAAATGCGCCTCCACCATCCGGCCCTCAGGCCCGTTCGTATATCCCGCCGCCGCTTTGTAGGCGAGTTCCGGCTTGCCCACATTGAGCAGCGCCCGCGTCAGCGTCCGCCGCTCATACCACCATTCGGCGGCATCGGGCAGTTCGCCCTTGGCCTTGGCGAGCCAGTCCACTGCGCTATCCCACAGCTCGAACTGCCGCGCCCGCTGCGCCCGCGAGAAAATGAACACCGGATGGCTCTGCATGGCCGGATCGACATTATCCAGCAGCTTCTTGGCGTTCGCATCGTTGCGCGATACCGCTGCCCGCGCCACCACCAGGCTCTTCTGCGTCGCGGTCAAGAACGGCAATAGTCGCTCGCTGGCCGCCGCGCGATCGTTCATCATCAGATGCACCGCCCGCGCCCAATGCGTGCCGCGATCCAGGAGGCCACCCAGGCTGTCCAGCGCCAGTTTTTCCTGGTCCACAGTCAGGAAATTATCCACCCACAGGCTGCGCGCCAGGGTCGTGGCCCGCGCCGTCTGCCCACTGGCGACATAGGCCTGCGCCAGCATGATCTGCGCGTCGACCGTATTGGGCAGGGCCCCGCCCAGTTGCGCGATAACCTCCGCGCCCGCCGGTTTCGCCTTGGTCAGCGACTGCTCCAGCCGCGTCTTATAGACCTCGGCAGAGGCAAAGCCCGGCGCATCGGCGGCAAAGCGCGCAATGCTTGAATAATCGATGTCCGCGCCATGAAAATAGATCGCCGCCCACTGCAGGGCCCGGCGCTCGGTGTCGTTGGGCAATGCCCGCGCCAGCACATAGGCATCCGCCGCCTTGCCACCATCCAACACGGCCAGCGCCGCCCGGAATTCCGGCGATCCCTCAGCGTCGGGCACGAATACGCTCGCGGCCCTGATCGAGCCGGTGGTGGTCATGTCGACAGGGTCATCGGTGACCGCATGCGTGAGTGGGGCAATACTCAGGAAGCCCAAAACCGCAGCGAACACGCTGGCCCGCAGGCGAGTGTCCATAGTGCCGTCCCTGCTGGTACTCGTAACTATCCAGCAAGGGCCCCCATCCTTGCGGTTAACCCAAAGTTACCCCATCTAGGTGAACAATAGGTTTCGCGCCGATGATCCGTGCTGGCTGTGGCGTGCTTGTCCTTGTGATGGCGTCCAACAAAAAGTATGGTGCGCCGCGTTAATCGGCCACCCATATAGGGTTCTGCCATTCCGCCACGGCTGAACTGTGGCATATTCAATGAGGATTTTCCGACCATGCTGAGAGGCTCTATCACGGCGCTCATGACCCCCTTCGTCAACGGAGCGGTGGATGAGAAAGCCTTCTCGGCCTTTGTCGATTGGCAGATCACCGAGGGTAGCCACGGTCTCGTGCCCATGGGAACGACGGGCGAAAGCCCCACCGTGTCCCACGAGGAGCATCGCCGCGTCGTCGAAATCTGCGTCGAAGTCACCAACAAGCGCGTTCCGGTCATCGCCGGTGCCGGCTCCAATTCCACTGCCGAAGCCGTCGCCCTGGCTCGCTTCGCCGAAGAAACCGGCGCCGATGCCGTTCTGTCGGTCGTGCCCTACTACAACAAGCCCAATCAGGAAGGGCTGTTCCAGCACTTCTCGGCCATCGCCGGCGCCGTGGGCATTCCGATCATTCTCTATAGCGTCCCCAGCCGCACCATCGTCGATCTCACCGTCGATACCATTGCGCGCCTGGCGGAGGCGCATGACAACATCGTCGGCGTCAAGGACGCCACCGGCAGTCTCGAGCGCACAACCGCGCAGCGCAACAAGCTGGGCAAGGACTTCATCCTGCTGTCCGGCGACGACAGCACGGCGCTGGGTTTCAACGCCCATGGTGGCCATGGCTGCATTTCGGTGACCGCCAACGTGGCGCCACGCCTGTGCTCGCAACTCCAGGACCTGTCGTTGGCTGGTGACTTCGTGGGTGCGCGTGCCATCAACGACAAGCTGGCCTACCTGCACAAGGACTTGTTCATGGAGCCCAATCCGGCGCCGGCAAAGTATGTCGCCAAACGGCTGAATCTCTGTGCCAACGAACTGCGCCTGCCGCTGGTGCCGATCGGCAAGGCGACGCGCGATGCGATGGATTTTGCAATGGCCCATGCGGGGCTGATCTAGGTAGAGTATGGCCGGTCCCAAGAACGACAAAGCCAAGAACGGCGTCATCAGCCACGGTCTCGTGGCTGAGAACCGTCGCTCGCGCTATGATTATGCCATCGGCGAGACCATGGAAGCCGGTCTCGTGCTGACTGGCACCGAGGTCAAATCACTGCGTCTGGGCAAGGCGCAGATCACCGAGTCCTATGCTTCCCCCGAAAAGGGCGAGCTGTGGCTGATCAATGCCCATATCCCGGAATATCTGCAGGCCAATCGCTTCAACCACGAGGAAAGGCGCCCGCGCAAACTCCTTGTTTCCAAAAAGCAACTCGCCCAGCTCGGCGAGGAAGTCTCGCGCGCCGGCAACACCATCGTGCCGCTCAAGCTGTTCTTCAACGACCAGGGCCGCGCCAAAGTCCTGATCGGCATCGGCAAGGGCAAGAAGAACTACGACAAGCGCGAAACCGAACGCGACCGCGACTGGAACCGCGACAAATCCCGCATCATGAAGAATGGTGCGCGGGAGTAGGGACTTGCTCTCGTGGTTTGAGGCTCGTGGCTCGCAACGCTAGCATCTCACCCTGAGACATCAACGAGCCAACCCCGCTTTCCCACCCACCGCCCTTCCCGCGGACTTGATCCGCGGGCCTTTCTCCATTCGCATTGCGCTGCGAGAGACCCGCGGATCAAGTCCGCAGGCAGGCCGTGGGCGGATGGAGCTTCAAATCGAAGAAGCGAGAAACGCCCCGCTATTCTTCGTCCACCACGGGCGCCACAGGCGAAACCGGCGCCACCACCGGCCTTGTGCTCGGCGGCCGCCCAACGCTCTTGGCCAGTTCGGCCACATCCATGAAAAAGTCCGCCTGCCGCCGCAGGTCGTCGGAAATCATCGGCGTCGAGCTGGTCAGTGTCGACACCACGGTCACGCGCTTGCCCTTGCGCTGCAGTGCCGCCACCAGTGCGGTGAAATCGCCATCGCCTGAGAACAACACCATGTGATCGTAGAACGGGGCCAGTTCCAAGGCATCGACGCACAGCTCGATGTCCATATTGCCCTTGATCTTGCGGCGGCCGCTGGCGTCGGTGAATTCCTTGGCCGGCTTGGTCACCACCGTGAAACCGTTGTAATCCAGCCAGTCGATCAGCGGACGAATGGAGGAGTATTCCTGGTCCTCGACCAGCGCGGTGTAATAATTGGCCCGCAGAAGATACGCCTTGGCGCTAAATTCGGCCAAAAGCCGGCGATAGTCGATGTCCACGCCGATGGCCTTGGAGGTCGCGTACAGATTGGCCCCATCGATGAATAACACGATTTTTTCGCGGGGATCGATCGCCATACGAACTCCTATACGGCCCTGCAGGTCCAAAAACTAAGCGGCAACAATGCCTTGTGCCTTAATAAATTCCGCAGAAGACTTTAACGGGCTATTGGTATTCGCACATTTGAACCATTCTACGCAAGTTAACTCCGCGAGAGGGTGTCACGCCAATGACGCAGGGCAGGGGCATGGTCAGCGGTTAAGCCAAACCTTGTGTCTGTCGGCGCCCTCGTGTAAGGGAACCGTTCATCCCCCAAAGTGTGGAGACGTCCGTGGCCCGCGTCACCGTTGAAGACTGCATTGAAAAGATCGAAAACCGTTTCGATCTCGTACTCATGGCCGCCCATCGCGCGCGCATGATTTCGTCCGGCGCCCAGATCACTGTGTCGCGTGATAACGACAAAAATCCGGTTGTCGCCCTGCGCGAAATCGGCGATGGCGCCATTTCCCCCGATGACCTGCACGAGGATTTGATCCACTCGCTGCAGAAGTATGTCGAGGTCGACGAGCCCGAACAGCACGCCGCGCCGATGATCGAAAACGACAGCAACGACGATTCGCTGAGCTTCGACACCATGAGCGAAGACGAGCTGCTGCGCGGCATCGAAAGCCTTGCCCCGCCGGAACGCCGCGACGACTGAGATTTCGGTCTGTTGAAAATTCAGCACCCTCGGCGCAAGCCGGGGGTGTTTTCGTTTGTGGGCACCATTTTCGCTCCCCCACCGTCCTTCCCGCGGACTTGATCCGCCGGCCACTCTCAACAGGGCATGCGCGACGAAAGGCCCGCGGATCAAGTCCGCGGGAAGGCAAAGGCGGTGCCCAGCACTGAAACAGTCATGCCGCCCCCTTTCCCCCACCACCGAACTCAGTTACTTCCCAATCCCGCCCTTCCCATTTCTCTCCAAAGCGCTAAGCTCGTTCCAAGAGCGAGCGGCACCTAATCCCATGATGCGTCAGTACGAACTCGTCGAACGCGTCCAGGCGTATAACCCTGACGTCGACGAAGACCTTTTGAACAAAGCCTATGTTTACGCCATGCAGAAGCACGGCTCGCAGAAGCGTGCCTCGGGCGACCCCTACTTCAACCATCCCCTTGAAGTTGCCGCCATTCTGACCGAGCTCAAGCTCGATGACGCCTCCATCGCCGTGGGCCTGCTGCACGACACCATCGAGGACACCGACGCCACCCGCGCGGAAATCGATCAGCTCTTCGGCCCCGAAATCGGCGCCATCGTCGATGGCCTGACCAAGATCGAGCGCCTCAACCTGGTCTCGCGCGAGGAGGCCCAGGCCGAAAACCTGCGCAAGCTGCTGCTGGCGATCTCGCAGGATGTCCGCGTCCTCCTGGTCAAGCTGGCCGATCGCCTTCACAACATGCGCACCCTGCAATACATGCCGCCCGAAAAGCGCACCCGTATTGCCCAGGAGACCATGGATATCTACGCCCCGCTCGCCGGCCGCATGGGTATGCAGGACATGCGCAACGAGCTTGAAGACATCTCCTTCAAGATTCTGCAGCCCGATCACTACAACGCCATCACCGAGCGTCTCGACGAGATGCAGGCCGAATATCGCGAGACCATTTCGACCATTTCGACCGAGCTCAGCGAGCGCCTCGCCACCGAGGGCATTTCCGCCCGGGTCAAGGCGCGGGTGAAATCGCCCTATTCGATCTTCAACAAGATCGAGCGCAAATCCATCGCCCTGGAACAACTCTCCGACATGATCGGCTTCCGCGTCATCGTTGGCTCCGTCGAGGAATGCTACCGCACCGTGGGCGTCGTCCACACCAAGTGGAAGGTCGTGCCCAACCGCTTCAAGGACTATATCTCCGTCCCCAAGCATAACGACTACCGCTCGATCCACACCACCATTGTGGGTCCCGGCCGCCAGCGCGCCGAGCTGCAGATTCGCACCGAGGAAATGGACAAGATCGCCGAATACGGCATCGCCGCCCACGCCCTTTATAAGGACGGCGCCTCCGCCGACCTCAACCGGCTGGAAAATGAAAGCCAGGCCTACGGCTCGCTGCGCACCACCATCGGCCACCTGACCGCCGGCTCATCCACCGAGGATTTCCTCGAATATACCAAGCTGGAACTGTTCCAGGACCAGGTGTTCTGCTTCACCCCGCGAGGCCGCCTGATCGCACTGCCACGCGGCGCCACGCCGATCGATTTCGCCTACGCGCTCCACACCGATATCGGCGACACGACCGTCGGCGCCAAGATCAACGGCGCCATCCTGCCGCTTGTGACCCAGCTCCGCAGCGGCGACGAAGTCGAAATCATCCGCGATCAGAACCATCTGCCGCCCAGCAACTGGATCGGCATCGCCGCCACCGGCAAGGCCCGCGCCGCTATCCGCCGTTCCGTTCGCAACGCCGCCAACCAGCGCGCCTTCGCCTTGGGCGAACACGTCCTCTCGATGATGCTGGAGCGCGAAGGCGTTTCCCTCGATGACAGCGAGGCCAAGGCCCTGGCCGAGTCGCTCGGCCTCTCCACCCGCCGCGAATTGCTGATGGCCGTCGGCGAAGGCAAGGTGGGCAGCGAACCGCTGGCCAACGAATTGGCCCGCATCAAGGGCCTGCGCAAGCGTCGTCGCAAGCTGGAACTGCCCGTCGCCGATACCGCCGATGGCTGGTTCGCGCTGCGTTCCACCGACCTGTTCCGCTTCCGCGTTCCCGGCGGCCAGAAGCCCGGCCCGCGCGCCAAGCTGGCCATGCGCCAGCTCGATTTCCACACCGAGGTGCAGGTGTCGAGCGAAGGCGTTGTCCCCGGCGATCGTCTCGTCGGCATCATGCAGCCCGACATGCCGATGCTGGTCTATCCGATCCATTCGGACGCCCTCAACGAAATGCACGATCAGGATGTGGCCTGGGTCGATGTCCGCTGGCATCCAAGCAGCGAGGACAAGCTCTACGCCACCGTCATCACCATGGAGAGCGTCAACAAGCCCGGCTCGCTGGCCCAGATCACCTCGGCCATTGCCGCCTGCGACGCCAACATCAACAATCTTGTCATGCGGATGATTTCGCCCGATTTCCACCAGATGATCTTTGAAATCGAGGTCCGCGACCTTGCGCAACTGACCGATGTTCTGGCAACGCTCAAGCGCAGCCCCGGCCTGTCCTCGGTCCAGCGTGCCGGCGTGCGCGAAGCCGGCATGATTTCCACTTTGGAATGGGACGGCCAGGTCGAACGGAGAAATGACGATGAATAAAGACGAAGTGCTCGCCATCTTCCGCGAATGCGGCGCCATGCTGGAGGGTCACTTCATCCTGTCGTCCGGCCTGCGCTCGCCGGTTTTCCTGCAAAAGGCCAAGGTCTTCCAATACGCCGCCCAGACCGAAAAGCTCTGCAAGGCGCTGGCTGAACGCATCCAGGCCGAAGTGCCCGGCGTCACCAAGGTCGTCTCCCCGGCCATCGGCGGCATCATCCCCGGCTACGAAACCTCCCGCCACCTCAACGTTCCCGCGCTCTACACCGAGCGCCTAGACGGCAAGTTCGAACTGCGCCGTGGCTTCGAAATCTCCGCCGATGACAAGGTTATCGTCGTCGAGGACATCGTCTCCACCGGCCTCTCCATCCGCGAATGCGTCGAAGCCCTGCGCGCCATCGGCGCCAACGTGATCGCCGCCGCCTGCCTCATCGACCGCTCCGGCGGCGAAGCCGATGTCGGCGTGCCACTGGTCTCGCTGATCCAGTTCAAGGTCCCCGCCTATCCCGCCGACCAACTCCCCCCCGAACTCGCCGCCATCCCCGCCGTAAAGCCCGGCAGCCGCGGCATTCAGGGTGTGAAGTGATTTTCCTTGCCATCACCCCCACCCCGCCTCCCCCTGTCAGGGGGAGGAGCCACGCTGGTTGTTTCAGCACCATAGCGCCAAAAACTGGATGGTATTCCTCCCCCTCCCAGGGGGAGGTTAGGTGGGGGTCTACCCCACCAACAGGAGCCACACCATGATCCTCGGTCTCGGCTCCGACCTCATCCAGATCCACCGCATCGCCAACACGATCGACAAATACGGCGACCGCTTCACGCAGCGCTGCTTCACCGAGATCGAGCGCCGCAAGTCCGATCGCCGCGCCCAGCGTGCCGCCTCCTACGCCAAGCGCTTTGCCGCCAAGGAAGCCTGCTCCAAGGCCCTCGGCACTGGCCTTAGTTTCGGCGTTTATTGGCGCGACATGGGCGTCGTGAACCTGCCATCGGGCAAACCGACCATGCACCTGACCAATGGCGCCGCCAAAGCGCTTGCCCGCCTTGTGCCGCCCGGCCATGTTCCCCACATTCACCTGACCATCACTGACGACGCCGGCCTCGCGCAAGCGTTCGTGATCATCGAAGCGCTGCCGGCCAACCAAGTTGACCAGACCCCCGCAACGCTCTAACCGTCTGCAAGCACCGTTTCGGGGATATCAATGAGCCAGTCCGCACCAAAAACCAGCAAGAAGTCGGCGACCAACGAGTGGTGGGATACCATCGTGGTGGTGGTCGAGGCTCTGCTGATCGCCATCGTGCTGCGCTCCTTCCTCTACCAGCCCTTCTCGATCCCGACCGGCTCGATGCAGCAGACCCTGATGATTGGCGATTACTTTGTCGCCAACAAATGGGTCTGGGGCTATGGTAAGCACTCCTTCTCGCTCGGCCGCTACGGCGATTTCACGCTGCTCGATTTCGAACTGCCCATCAATGGCCGTATCTTCGGCCGCGAGCCGAACCGCGGCGATGTCGCCGTGTTTCGCCCGGTGCCGCAGAACATCGAATACATCAAGCGCGTCGTCGGCCTGCCGGGTGACCGCATCCAGATGAAGGCCGGCCGCCTCTACATCAATGATGTCATGGTCGAACGCGAGAAGGTCGGCACCATCATCGATACCGACAGCACCGGCGATGACCGCCAGGTCACGGTCTATAAGGAAACTTTCCCGGAGGGCACGACCCACATCATCCAGGAAATCTCCGACGACGCCCAGCTCGACAATACCCAGGAATACGTCGTCCCCGCCGGCCATTACTTCATGATGGGCGACAATCGCGACCGCTCCGCCGATAGCCGCGTGCTGCAGTCGGTCGGCTACGTCCCCGCCACCAACCTGATCGCCAAGGCCGAAGCCACCTTCTTCTCGATCACCAACAATATTCCGCCCTGGCAGATCTGGCAGTGGCCCGCCAATGTTCGCTGGGACCGCATGTTCCAGAACGTCAATAACTACACCCCGCGCGTTACCGGGCAGTGAGCCAGCGCGCCCGGTCTCATGCAGCTCTGGAACAACGGCTAGGTTATCGCTTCGCCGACCCGGACCTGCTTGACCGCGCGCTGACCCATTCCAGCGCCCTCTCGCCCGCCAAGCGCATCGAGCGCTCCTACCAGCGCCTCGAATTTCTCGGCGATCGCGTGCTTGGCCTGGTTGTCGCCGACATGCTTTATCGCCGCCTGCCCAAGGCCAATGAGGGCGAACTCTCGCGCACCCTCAACACCCTGGTGCGCAAGGAAACCTGCGCCATCATCGCCCGCCAGCTCAATCTTGGCGCGGAAATGAATCTGGGCACCAGCGAAGCGCGCACCGGCGGCGCCGAGAAGGAAGCCATTCTCGGCGACGTCGCCGAAGCCGTCATCGGCGCCATTTATTGCGATGGCGGCCTCGGCAAGGCCTATGAATTGGTCGAGCGCATGTTCGGCGACCAGTTGGCTGAAGGCCATGCCGACCGCGCCGATGCCAAGACCACGCTGCAGGAATGGGCGCAGGCTCGCGGCCTCGAACCGCCCGCCTATATCCAGGCGGCCCGCACGGGCCCCGACCACGCCCCCGAATTCACCATCACTGTAGCGCTCGGCGATTTCCCCGCCCTCAGCGCCACCGGCCCATCCAAGAAAATCGCCGAACACAAGGCCGCCGAGGCCTTCCTCATCGCCCAAAACGTCTGGAAACCCCCCGCATGAACCAATTACCTCTCGTTGAAACCTCCTGTGGCTTCATCGCCCTCGTCGGCGCCCCCAATGCCGGCAAATCGACCCTGCTGAACGCCCTTGTCGGCACCAAGGTGTCGATCGTCACCCACAAGGCCCAGACCACCCGCAGCCAGGTCCGCGGCGTCGTCACCCTTGAGGACAAAAAGGCCCAGCTCGTCTTCATCGACACGCCCGGCATTTTCGCGCCCAAGCGGCGGCTCGATCGCGCCATGGTCGATAGCGCCTGGGGCGGGGCAGGGGATGCCGACATCGTCGCCTTTATCCTTGATGCCGAAAGGGGCTTAGGCCCGGATCTGGAATCTCTTCTGGAGGGTCTGGCCAACGTCAACCACCCCAAAATCCTCATCCTCAACAAGGTCGATGCGGTCAAGCGCGAGCACCTCCTCAAGCTCTCCGAGACCATCAACGAGAAGCTGCGCTTCGAAGCCACCTTCATGATTTCGGCGCTCAAGGGCGACGGCGTGCACGACTTCATGGATTGGTGCGTCAAGCACATCCCGCCCGGCCCTTGGCATTTCCCCGAGGATCACCTCACCGATCTGACCATGGCCATCACCGCCGCTGAGATCACGCGCGAAAAGCTGTTCCTGCGCATCCACGACGAAATTCCCTACAATTCCACCGTCGAGACCGAGAGCTTCAAGATCCAGAAAGACGGCTCCTACAAGATCGACCAGGTCATCTACGTCACCCGCGATACCCACAAAAAGATCGTCCTCGGCGCCGGTGGCCGAACCATCAAGACCATCGGCCAGGAAAGCCGCAAGGAACTGATGGAGATGTACGAAGTCCCCATCCACCTGTTCCTCTTCGTCAAAGTCCGCGAAAAGTGGGGCGACGACCCCGAACGCTACCGCGAAATGGGCCTGGAATACCCCCACGGGAAGAACTGAGCCGATGACCGCCTGGCTTGATCGCGCCAAGCAATGGGCGCGTGCGATCAAGCGCGACGTCATCGCGATCTGGCTGGCCGCGCGCGACCCGCGCACCCCGTGGCCCGCCCGTATCCTCGCCGCCTGCATCGCCGCCTATGCCCTGTCGCCGGTCGACCTGATCCCCGATTTCATCCCGGTGCTCGGCTATCTCGACGACCTGCTGATCGTCCCGCTGGGCATCTTGGCCGTCGTCCGGCTGATCCCCGCTCCGCTCCTGGCCGAACACCGCGCCGCCGCGACGCTCATCGCCGCCAAGCCTGTCAGTCGCATTGGCCTGGTCGCCATCATCGTCCTTTGGCTACTGGCGCTGCTCGCCATCGCCATGTTCTTCACCGATCTGCTATAAGTTCGCCATGGAATGGACCGGCGAAGGCCTGCTGATCGGTGTGCGCCGCCACGGTGAAACCAGCCTCATCGCCGAGGCCATGGTCGTCGGCCGCGGCCGCTGGCTTGGCCTCGTGCGCGGTGGCCGCGCCCCCAAGACCGCCGCCATCTTCCAGCCCGGCAACACCGTCCAACTGGTCTGGCGCGCCCGCCTTGAAGACCACCTCGGCACCTTCACCACCGAACTCCTCACCGCCCGCGCCGCCGACCTCATCGCCGACCGCACCCGCCTCTACGCCAGCCAACTGATCTGCGAACTCCTCCACCTGCTCCCCGAACGCGACCCCCATGACCGCCTCCTCGGCATGGCCCTGACCCTCCTCGACACCGCCCCCGACGGCGCCGCCATCGCCCGCTTCGAACTCGCCGTTCTCGACGAACTCGGCTTCGGCCTCGACCTCACCGCCTGCGCCGCCACCGGCGTCACCACCGATCTGACCCACGTCTCCCCCAAATCCGGCCGCGCCGTCTCCCGCGCCGCCGCCCAGCCCTATCTCGACCGCCTGCTGCCGCTCGCCGCCTGCCTCACCCACCGCGGCAACGCCTCCCCCGACGACATCGCCAACGCGTTCAAGCTCACCGGCCACTTCCTCGACATGCACGTCTGGGGGCCCCGCGATATCGCGGCGCCGTCTGTGCGCGATGCGTTGATCGCCAGCCTAACCCGACACGACCACTGAGGGCGCCTCCAACCCCCACCCATCCTCCCCCTGGCAGGGGGAGGAGTTCGCTCCACCCGTTGACCTGGATTTTGCGCGATCAGCCGGACCTCCTTCTCCTCCCCCTTCCAGGGGGAGGCCGGGTGGGGGTGTGCGAGCCCCCATCCCTTCATTCAATCCCCCTTATCCCCCCTCCCCAAATCCTCCCGTATCCTCTCCCCATTCCCACGCAACACTGCGCGGTCGCGACGAACGGTCGGCGTGGGGACAGCCGGTGGGTTCGGGGTCGCCCGGTCCCGGCGGGCGAAACTCGGCATGTGGGTCTGCGATAATGGCCCATCTGAACCGGACCCGCCCAAAATCCCGGCCCCTGCGGCGAGACGCTGTCTCGTTCTTTTCTACAACCCCTTGAGGCACGTCTCGCCACAGGCCGCATCTCCCACCCGCACGCCTCCGGCGCTGCGGTCAAACCCGCTGAAACCCCTGCAAAACCGTGCCTCAGCGCTGCCTTCCAAAACCATTCCCGCTATAGTCCAATCCTGATTCGTTCTCCCGAGACCTCTCCCCATGGCCGCATCCGATACCCTTCCCCCCGCCGACGATCAGCGCATCGTCGATCTGCGTGCGGCGCTGGAAGAGCGGTATCTGTCCTATGCGCTCTCCACCATCACCCAGCGCGCGCTCCCCGATGCCCGCGACGGCCTCAAGCCCGTGCATCGCCGCATCATCCACGCCATGCGCCTGCTCAAGCTCGATCCGAACCAGGGCTACAAGAAATCCGCCCGTATCGTCGGCGACGTGATCGGTAAATTCCACCCGCACGGTGACCAGTCAATCTACGACGCCCTGGTGCGCCTCGCCCAGGATTTCGCCCTGCGTTACCCGCTGGTCGATGGCCAGGGCAATTTCGGCAATATCGACGGCGATAGCGCGGCGGCCATGCGATACACCGAATCGCGCATGACCGACGTGGCCACGCGCCTCCTCGAAGGCATCACCGAAGACGCCATCGATTTCAAACCCACCTATGACGGTGAGGACGAAGAGCCCGTCGTCCTACCCTCCAACTTCCCCAATCTGCTGGCCAATGGCTCCACTGGCATTGCCGTGGGCATGGCCACCTCGGTGCCGCCGCATAACCTCGTCGAGCTGTGCAATGCCGCCCTCAAGCTGATCTACAATCCCGCCGCGACGACCGAAGAACTGATCCATCAGGACCTGTCGAGCCCGCTCAGCCCCGACGATCTGGTGCGCGGTCCCGATTTCCCCACCGGCGGGCAATTGGTCGAAACCCGCTCGGCTATCGTCAATGCCTATGAAACCGGCCGCGGCTCGTTCCGCCTGCGCGCCGTCTGGGAAAAAGAGGAAAAGGGCAGGGGCGTCTATCAGATCGTTGTCACCCAGATCCCCTACGGCATCCAGAAATCCCGCCTGGTCGAAAAGATCGCCGAACTGCTGCTGGCCAAAAAGCTGCCGCTCCTCAAGGACGTGCGCGACGAAAGCGCCGACGACATCCGCCTCGTGCTCGAGCCGCGCGCCGGCACCGTCGACGCCAATATCCTGATGGAGCAACTGTTCCGCACCACAGATCTCGAAGTGCGGTTCCCGCTCAATCTCAACGTGCTCGACAAGGGCACCGTGCCCCGCGTCATGAGCCTGGGCGATGCCCTGCGCGCCTGGCTTGATCACCGCAAGATCGTGCTGCAGCGCCGCACCAGCCATCGCCTCGAACAGATCGCCAACCGCCTTGAAGTGCTCGAAGGCTACATCATTGCCTACCTCAATCTCGACGAGGTGATCCGCATCATCCGCGAGGAGGACGAGGTCAAGCCGATGTTGATGAGCACCTTCTCGCTCACCGACAATCAGGCCGAAGCCATCCTCAACATGCGCCTGCGCTCCTTGCGCAAGCTGGAGGAAATCGAACTCCGCAAGGAACACAGCGACCTGACCGACGAAAAGGGCCGCCTCGAATTGCTTCTGGCCTCCGACAAGCGCCAATGGGGCGAAATTTCCAAGCAGGTCGAGGCCCTCAAAAAAGCCTATCCGATGTTCGACGCCAATGGCGCCCTGCATCCGCTCGGCGGCCGCCGTTCCATGTTCGGTGATATGCCCAGCGCCGACCATGCCGAAGTCACCGAAGCCTTCATCGAGCGCGAGCCGATTACCGTCGTGCTCTCCGAAAAAGGCTGGATTCGTGCCCTCAAGGGCCACAATGCCGAGGTGGACGAGAAGGGCTTCAAGGCCGGCGACCGCCTCAAGCTCAGCCTGAACGCGCAAACGACCGATAAACTCCTGCTGCTGACAACCGGCGGCAAGGTCTACACCCTGGGCGGCGACAAGCTCCCCGGTGGCCGTGGCCAGGGCGAGCCGGTGCGCATTATGGTCGATATCGAGGAAGGCCAGGACATCCTCGACCTGTTCCTCTATCGCCCCGGCACCAAGCGCATCATCGCCTCCGCCGCCGGCTATGGCTTCATCGTGTCGGAAGACGAAATGATCGCCAATACCCGCAAGGGCAAGCAGATCCTCAACGTCACTGCGCCTGACGAGGCCAAGCTGCTGGTGCCGCTGGCCGGCGACCGCGTCGCCATCATCGGCCAGAACCGCAAGCTGCTGGTCTTCCCGCTAGCCCAGCTCGCCGAAATGGGCCGTGGCAAGGGCGTCCGCCTGCAAAAATACAAGGACGGCGGCGTCTCCGACCTCAAGACCTTCTACGCCGCCGATGGCCTGACCTGGACCGACAGTTCCGGCCGCACCTACACCAAGCCCATGGAAGAGCTCACCGACTGGTCCGGCGACCGCGCCACCGCCGGCCGGCAACCGCCGAACGGCTTCCCGAAAAACAATAAATTCGTCGGCTGAGAGAGCGAAGCGTCATGATCCGCCACTGCGTCTTCTTTAAATTCCGCTCCGATGTCACGCAGTCTGAGCGCGATGGCATCTACGCCCAACTCGGCGCGTTAGTGGGCCCAATCGACGGCCTGCTCTCCGCCAAATTCGGTCCCAACGTCTCCCCAGAAGGCCTCGCCAAGGGCTTCAACGACGGCTTCATCATGGACCTGCGCGACGCGACTGCACGCGATGCCTACCTGGTCGACCCCGCCCACCAAGCCGCCGGCGGCCGCCTCGTCGCCGCCCTCGAAGGCGGCACCGATGGCCTGATCGTGTTCGATCTGGAGGTGTGAAGCGACGCCTGCCTCGCCAATTCGATCACCTATCTCCCCATACTCCGTCCTTCCCGCGGACTTGATCCGCGGGCCTCTCGCAACCCGGAGCATGCTGGAATTGGCCCCCGGATCAAGTCCGGGGGAAGTGCGGTGATTGGGACGCATAGCGCGTGCAGCACCTGCAGGCTGGCGGCTCTAAACGAGAGCGCACCACCCCAGCGGACCCTTCTGCACCTGCAGCGGCTGATAATCCGCCTTATAGGCCATCTTCGGGGAATCTTTCACCCAATACCCGAGATACACATAGCCCAACCCCGCCGAGCGTACCTGCGCGATATGGTCGAGAATGAGGAAGGTCCCCAGGCTCCGATGCGCCAGATCGGGATCATAAAAGCTGTAAACCATAGACAGCCCGTCGGGCATCACATCCGTCAGCGCCACCGCCACCAGCGGTTGGTCCGGGTGATCGCGCAACCGATACTCCACCAGCACCGATTGCACCGGCGTATCCTCGACCATGTATTCATAGTCGACAAAGCTCATCTGGTTCATGCCGCCGCCGGCATGGCGCGACTCCAGATAGCGCTTGAACAAATCGTATTGCTCGCTGGTCGCGATCGGCGACCGCACATCCACGCTCAGATCGCCATTCTTGGCCGCGACCCGCCGAAACCGCCCCGACGGCGCAAACGCATCCGCCACGATCCGTACCGACTGGCAGGCATTGCAGCCCTCGCAGGCCGGCCGATAAATCAGGTTTTGACTGCGCCGAAACCCATTCTCGCTGAGCAGGTGATGCAGGCTCGATGCCCGCCGCCCGGTCAAATGCGTGAACAGCTTGCGCTCCTGCTTGCCCGGAAGATACGGGCACGGCATCGCCGCGGTTAGGAACAGCTGCGTGGTTTCCGGAGTCTGGTCGGTCATCTAAAGCACTGCCATGGCATTGCCACAGTGTAGTCCCGCCGGCGTTCACCCGCAACGCTTCAATAAGCAGGCTCGTTCCGCGCGCGCCAGTGGCGCTCCATCGGCGACCGTCGCACCATCAAAGTGCCCACGATCAGGTCATGAATCATCTGCCGGCGCGGAGTGAACAGAGCCGCCAGCAGCGAGATCGGCCACGAAATCCAGAAAGTGATCCAGAACACCGCTGCATGAACGAACGCCATCGGCCCGTGCAATGGTTGTCCGCGAGTCGGCGTCAGCACGAGGTCCATGGCCTGCATGCCCAGCGTCGCCCGCTTGGCCGAGCCGAGCGTCGCGCCATAGTACAGCACAACCGTGGCCGGAATGACCACGAACAGCGCCAGCCAAGCCAGCCCGAAGGTCAGAAAGCCCGCAACCAGCCCGACCATGCTGAACACCGCGATCAACGCGCCCATCACCAGCACGTCGATGAACCACGCCGCAACGCGCCTTGTCAGCAGCCCCTCGAACAATTCGGGAGCCGTCGACGGATCGGGCAGGGTAGGGCGGGTATTTTGATAGGTCTGGTCCATGCCAATCAAATTGCCACGGCTTGCCCCCTTCGCAAGAGGCTGGGCACAAAAAAGTGGCTACCTGCCCAAGTCCCGCGCCACCTCCAGCGCAAAATACGTCAGCACCCCGTTGGCGCCCGCGCGCTTGAAGGCATAAAGGCTCTCCAGAATCGCCCCCTTGCGATCGATAGCCCCCGCCGCTGCCGCCATCTCGATCATCGCGTATTCGCCACTCACCTGGTAGGCGTAGATCGGGATATTGAACGCGTCCTTGGCCCGCCGCACGATGTCCAGATACGGCATGCCCGGCTTGACCATGACGCTGTCCGCGCCTTCCTCGATGTCCTGCGCGATCTCGCGCAGCGCCTCGTCGGAATTGGCATAGTCCATCTGATAGGTCTTCTTGTCGCCCTTGAGCCGGGCCCCCGAGCCCACCGCCTCGCGGAACGGCCCATAGAAGAACGACGCATACTTGGCCGCATAAGCCATGATCTGCGTCTGCTCATGCCCCTCGCCATCCAGCGCCATGCGGATCGCCGCCACCCGCCCATCCATCATATCCGACGGCGCGATGATGTCCGCCCCCGCCGCCGTCTGCACCAGCGTCGAGCGGATCATCACCTCGATGGTCTCGTCGTTCAGCACATCGCCGTCCCGCACCAGCCCGTCCTGGCCGTCGCTCGAATATTCATCCAGCGCCACGTCGGCGATCAGCCCGATTTCCGGCACCGCGTCCTTGATTGCGCTCAGCGCCCGGCACATCAGATTGTCCGGATTGTAAGCCTCCGCCGCGTTCTCGCTGCGCAGATGCTCCGGCGTATTGGGAAACAGTGCCAGCGCCGGTATCCCGGCGTCCCGCGCCGCCCTCGCCGCCGCCACGCACAGGTCGACGCTAAGCCGCTCCACGCCCGGCATGGTGCGGATCGCCGTCTTCTCGTTATGCCCCTCGATCACGAACAGCGGCCAGATCAGGTCGCTCGGCGTCAGCATGGTCTCGCGCACCATGGCTCGGCTCCAGGCCGTCCGCCGCGTCCGGCGCAACCGGCGGCCGCCCAGGAACTCCATGTCGTGCTTGTTCCACTGCTCGGCCATCGTTCGTCTCCACAAATGCTGTGGCTTCTTACCAGCCGCCGTTCACAGCTTAAAGGCGTAGCTTGTCGCAGCCCCGGCCAAGCGCTAGAAATCCGCCATGGATTTCAACGCACCTGCCATCAGCATCTACATCCGCATCGTCGCCATCATCAGCCTGCTGCTGGGCCTCAACGATGCCGCGCGCCTGCTCGGCGTTAATCTCGGCAATGTCTCGCCAATGGCGACCCTGGGCATGACCGGGTTCGTCTACCTGGCCATATTCTCGCTGACGCGCCTGTTCGCGGCCGTAGGCCTGTGGATCAAGGCGAGCTGGGGCGCGGTGCTGCTTGCCGCCGCCACCTTCATCGAGATGGTGCTTTATCTGATGGGCAATCCCGACATCCGCATGAGCGCCTTCGGCTTTGCCGTACGCCTGCTGCTGCTGGTGTCGATCCTCATCATCTTCGTGCTCGGCGTCCGCCTCCGCCGCGCCCAGGCACATGACTAACAAGCCGATAACGAGGTCTTCAGACCCTGTTTAGGTTACAACTTTATGCACTGGTGTAACGAAGAATAAAGCCAAATTCTCGAACTATTCCAGTAAGATAGTTTTAAGCGTGCGGCTTAGCCCGATCTTAGTCTGGCAGCCGTAGTTTGGCCTCATGAGATGCGAAAAATCGCACAGTCGGAACAACAGTGAGGCTAGAATGGCAATCAAATCCAACGCCGCCGAGGCTATGGTCCCGGAACGTACCCAGAGCTTGAAGCCGCTTTATCTCGAGGCTGTTTCCCGGGTCGAGCGTCTGCATCGTCGCCTGCTCGATCTGATAAAGGACGAGTTCGACCGCATGGGCTGGGACGATATCAATCCCGTCCAGGCGCTGCTGATGTTCAACATCGGCGATGCCGAGCTGACTGCCGGTGAACTGCGCTCGCGCGGTTACTATCTGGGCAGCAACGTGTCCTACAACCTCAAGAAGCTGGTCGAAACCGGCTATATCTTCCAGGAACGCTCGCGCACCGACCGCCGCTCGGTCCGCATCAAGCTGACCCCGAAGGGCGAAGAAGTCGCCGAAGTCATCGATGAGCTCTATGACCGCCACCTCAAGTCCATCGACAAGGTCGGCGGCCTGGGCGACGACGAATTCGACGGCCTCAACAAGGCCCTGGCCCGCCTCGAGCGCTTCTGGGTCGATCAGATCCTCTACAAGCTCTAGGGTCGGTCGGAATTCGGCTCAGCCCGAGTCGAAAAGGTAGGTTCGCGAGAACCCGGGCCGGAGCGTACCTTGAGGTACGTGAGGACCGGAAGCGTAAGGAACCTGCCTTTGCAGACCGGGATCAGCCGAATTGTTGCCTGCACGCCACACCTGAAAGCAAACGCCAGCCTCGCGCTGGCGTTTTCACATTCCTGCCGCAAATCACCCTAAGAGAGGACGTTGAGTGGTTTGAAACCATTTCCCGCATAATCTTGGTTCACAAACCTTTACGGGTTCACAGTCGGTTGACCGACATTGTGACCGGCGGGACGCAATGGTAAAAACTGACAGCTTCGCGGCTAGGCAATTCGGGTGATTTAATGCGGCTCAATCGACGTACTCTCCTCCGCTCCATGGCTTTGGCGGGGGCATCCGTGGCTCTGCCAGCCGGCGCCCGCGCCCAAGAGTCGATTCTCGATATGTTCGGTCGCAACCAGGTGTTGCGCGAAGTCGATCAGGCCGGCAACACCAGCGCGGCCCAGGCTCTGATTGAAACCAACGAGCCGATCCTGTCATTTGATACGGCGTATAATCTCCAACTGGCGATTTCGCAGTACGAGCCCTTCGTGGCCAATGGCGGTTGGGAAGAAATTCCGCAGGAGGCCTACAATCTGAGCGTTGGCAAGAGCGGCAAGGCCGCCATCCAGCTCAAGCGCCGCCTCATCCAGTCTGGCGACATGCCGTTTGTCGACAATGTCAGCGATACCTTTGACCAGACCGCCGATGCCGGGGTCCGAGCCTTCCAGGCGCGCCATGGCCTCATCGTCAATGGTCAGGTCGATGAGCCGACCTGGTACGCCATGAACGTGCCGGCCCAGACCCGTCTCAACCAGCTCTACCTCAATGCCACCCGCGTGCAGACCATGGCCGCGAACCTGTCCGATCGCTATGTCGTGGTCAATATTCCCGCCGCCACCATTGAGGCCGTCAACGGCGGCATGGTCGAGCAGCGCCATACCGCTGTCGTCGGGCGCGTCGAGCGCGCCACCCCGATCATGGCCAGCAAGGTCACCCAGATTAATTTCAACCCCTACTGGCACGTGCCCAAGTCGCTGATCCAGCAGGATTTGACCAAGTACATGCAGGAAGACCCGCAGTACCTCGCCAAGCAGAATATCCATATCTACGACGGCAAGGGCAACGAGATTTCCCCTGAGACCATCGATTGGACCAATATCGGCCAAGCGGTGAACTACATGTACCGCCAGGAGCCGGGCGCTGAAAATTCCATGGGCCATTGCAAGATCAACTTCTTCAATCCCTATGATTGCTATCTGCACGATACGCCCACCAAGGCGCTGTTCGGCGAAAACGCCCGCTTCCATTCCTCTGGTTGCGTTCGCGTCGAGGGCGTCAACCAGTTGGTCAACTGGTTGCTGCGCGACAATGGCGATTGGGATCAGGCCCGCGTCGACCAGACCTTCGAGTCCAACGAACGCCTCGATGTCGATTGCAAGGCTCGCGTGCCGCTGCACACCACCTACATCACAGCCTGGGCTAACAAGCAGGGCACCGTCAGCTTCCGCGACGACGTTTATAAGTTCGATGAGCAGGGCAAGGTCACCTTCGATCAAGCTTAGTCTTTTCGCTTCCCGAATACGCAAACGCCCTCCCATCCCGGAGGGCGTTCGCATTTGGTCGAGACTCGTGCATTCTGGCCTTGGCCGGAGGGCAGGGCAGATGAGCGACGGAGAAGTGCTTTTTGAATTCGTGCAGGTCGGCCAGCAGATGCGCGTCGCCGCCATCCACGTGCCAACTGGCACCGAGGTCATCGTCATCACCCCCGTCGTCGCCACCCGAACCCAGATGCAGCAGGTGGCGCTCGCCAAGCTGCGCAAGAAGCTGGGCGACGCCCCGCTGAAACCCGAGCCGCGCCGGTTCTAGCCGGCCTTGCTATTCGCCAATGACATTTAGTTTGGCGTTCGACGACAAATGGCGACCAACAAAAAAGCCCCGGTTTCCCGGGGCTTTCACATTGCTTCTCGCTACTACAGATTGCACTGGTGGCGACGGCCGTCGTAACCCACATAGGTGTCGCTGCGCGCATCATACGAGCGATAGCGGGCAAAGCACGCCTGGACATGCGAGTTGCCGTTGCCGCCATTGTAGACCCGACCGATCACCCGGTCATTGTTATTATTGGAATTGGCGAGCGCGCTGCCCAGGATGGCGCCGAAGCCAAAGCCGAACAGGCCGCTGGCAATATTGTCCAACCCGCTACGGCGCGAGCGATAGAAGCGGTCGTAATCGGAATCGTGCCAGCCACCGCCATAATAGCTGCGGCAATCGCGGTCGCGCGGATTGCGGTCGCAATAGCTGGTGATGACCCGATCACGCTGTCCGTAACCGAACTGCACACTTTGCGCCTGCGTCGGAACCACACTGGAAATCGCCACGGTGGCGACCAGCGCCAGCGCTGTAAGTCCCTTGCTCAAAACGTTCATTTTGTGTCTCCTGAAGACCCACCCGCGACCGGATATTCCAGTCTCTGCGAAGGCAATGCGCAGATGGTGCTCAGGGTTGCGTCAAACCCTGCGAAATCGCGCCGCGGCGCTTGGATTGGCGGTCGGGTTTGTGCTACAGGCTGCGTCAACACCCCATGCCCAGCACAACATCTCGGGAAAGCCCCAGGAGATCGCCCATGAGCGCTGCAAATTCCCTTCCGCTATTCCCCGAGTTCTTCAGCGCCTCGCTTGCCGATACCGATCCCGAGATCGCCGGCGCGATCGAGAACGAATTGGGCCGCCAGCAGCATGAAATTGAGCTGATCGCCTCGGAAAACATCGTCTCGCGCGCTGTGCTTGAAGCGCAGGGCTCGATCATGACCAACAAGTATGCCGAGGGCTATCCCGGCAAGCGCTACTATGGCGGCTGCCAGTTCGTCGACGTTGCCGAGACGCTGGCCATCGAGCGGGCCAAGCAGCTCTTCGGCGCCAAGTTCGCCAACGTTCAGCCCAATTCCGGCTCGCAGATGAACCAGGCCGTGTTCCTGGCCCTGCTGCAGCCCGGCGATACCTTCATGGGCCTCGATCTGAATTCGGGCGGTCACCTGACCCACGGCTCGCCGGTCAATATGAGCGGCAAGTGGTTCAACGTCGTCTCCTACGGCGTGCGCCACGACGACCATTTGCTCGACATGGAAGAAGTCGAACGTCTCGCCCGCGAGCATAAGCCCAAGCTGATTCTGGCTGGCGGCACCGCTTATTCCCGCTTCTGGGATTGGGCCCGCTTCCGTGCCATCGCCGATGAAGTGGGCGCTTACCTGATGGTCGATATGGCTCACATCGCGGGCCTCGTGGCTGGCGGCGTGCACCCGTCGCCAGTGCCTCACGCCCATGTGACCACCACCACCACTCACAAGTCCCTGCGCGGCCCGCGCGGCGGCATGATCCTTACCAACGACGAGGATCTGGCCAAGAAAATCAATTCCGCCGTGTTCCCCGGCCTGCAGGGCGGCCCGCTCATGCACGTGATCGCCGCCAAGGCCGTCGCCTTCAAGGAAGCGCTGCAGCCCGAGTTCAAGGCCTATGCCGCCCAGGTCGTCGCCAACGCCAAGGCGCTGGCTGAACGCCTGAAGTCGCATGGCCTTGAGGTCGTCTCCGGCGGCACCGACAACCACTTGATGCTGGTCGACCTGCGCCCCAAGAATGCCACCGGCAAGCGCGCCGAACAGGGCCTGGGCCGTGCGTTCATCACCTGCAACAAGAATGGCATTCCCTTCGACCCGGAAAAGCCCTTCGTCACCTCGGGCATTCGCCTGGGCACTCCGGCCGGCACCACCCGCGGTTTCGGCGTCGCCGAATTCCAGGAAATCGGCGATCTGATCGTTGAAGTGCTCGATGGTCTGCGCGAAGCCAATTCCGACGAGGGTAATGCCCTGGTCGAAGCGGCCGTGCGCGACAAGGTTAAGGCGCTCACCGCCCGCTTCCCCATCTACGCGAGCTAGGATTTGTAATGCGCTGTCCCTATTGCGGTAACGACGACACCCAGGTCAAGGACAGTCGCCCCACCGAAGACTCTGGCGCCATCCGCCGCCGCCGCATCTGTTCCGGCTGCGGCGGCCGCTTCACCACCTTCGAGCGCGTGCAGTTGCGCGACCTCACCGTGGTCAAGAAAAGCGGCCGCAAGGTCCCTTTCGATCGCGAAAAGCTCGCCCGCTCGGTCAACACGGCCCTGCGCAAGCGCTCGGTCGATCCCGAGCGCAGCGAGCGCATGATTTCGGGCATCGTCCGCCAGCTCGAATCGCTGGGCGAAGTCGAAGTCACCTCCGACCAGATCGGCGAATACGTCATGGAGGGCCTCAAGGGCCTCGATGACGTGGCCTTCGTGCGCTTCGCCTCGGTCTACAAGAACTTCTCCGCCGCCGACGATTTCCGCTCGTTCCTCAGCGAATTGGCGAAAGACCCAGGCCCCGCCGCAGTCGACGACGACTGATCCAGCCGTCCCTTTCCGTCGCCTATTCGGTTGAAGTTCCCGCTGGGGGCGACTATGGGGTTGATGATCGGCGACTTCCGCAACAAGGACTGACACATGGCCCCGGCAGGCGCGACTTTTCCCATCGATATCGCCTCCGGCGATGAGCAGCATTTCCTGGTCGTCGAGTCGCGTTACGACGCCGACCGGGCCGACGAAGCCCTCAAGGGCGCCAGCGAAGTGCTCGAGACCGCCGGCGCCAGCTACGATGTCGTTTCAGTCCCCAGCGTGCTCGAAATTCCCGCCGCCATCGCCATGGCGCTTGAAGCCGGAGACTATGACGGCTTCATCGCTTTGGGCGTCGTCGTTCGCAACACCACAGTCGCCGTCGGTCATGTCGTGCCCGAAGTCACCCGCGCTCTCCTCGAACTCTCCGTGGTCGATGGCCTACCCCTCGGCAACGGCCTCGTCATGGTCGAAACCGAAGGCGAAGCCCACGGCCAGACCGCCACGGTCGGCAAGAATGTCGGCGGACGCGCCGCGCGGACCGCTCTGGCCATGGCCGCCCTCAAACTGAAATTGAACGCATGAGCATGACGCCGAACACCACTTGCCAGCCCTTGGGCAAGACTATGCAGGAACGCAATTGATGGCCGACGCCCCCAAACGCGATCCACAGGCCAGCCACTCCGCCAATCAGCGCGGCGCCGCACGCCTTGCTGCCGTCCAGGCGCTCTATCAAATGGATGTGGGCCGCGCCACGCTCGAAGACACGCTGGCCCAGTTCGGCGCCTTCCACCTCGGCCGTGAGATCGAAGGCGAGCAATATCTGCCCGCCGATGCCGATTTCTTCCGCCAGATCGTCGCCGGAGTCGCCAAGTTCCAGCTTGATATCGATCCCGCCGTCGATCGCGCCCTGTCGGACGGCTGGCCGGTCGAACGCGTCGACGCCACCCTGCGCGCCATACTGCGCGCCGCCGCGTTCGAACTGCTGCGCCGCAAAGACATTCCGCCCCGCGTCGTCATCACCGAATACGTCGATATCGCCAAGGCCTTCTACGAAGACGACGCCCCCGGCCTCGTCAACGCCGCCCTCGACGCCATCGCCCGCGAAGCCGGCTCGGACCTGACCGAAACGCAGTAAGCGTGCCTGCCGCCGCCCTTCAGCCTCAACCCCCAATCCCACCCACCGCCTTCCCGCGGGCTTGACCCGCGGGCCACCCTCAGCCGGCACAAACGGCCAAAGGCCCGCGGATCAAGTCCGCGGGAAGACCGAGGGTGAGGATAGCTTTGGGTGCGTCTCGTCTTGTCCCCCGGGTCGGGACTGCACACTCACCAAAACAAAAAAAAGCCCCGGTCTCCCGGGGCTTTTTCAATCTCTGCGCTCTGACTAGAACGACTGCAAAATCTGTTCCACGAACGTGCGGTCCTCGCCGAACGACTGGGTGCGCCGCGTCTCCACGGTAACCGCCTTGCCGTCAGCCAGCGAATACACCGCCTTGTCGATGACCTTCTTGTTCTTGTCGAAATAGATCGCCAGCACGGTCCGCGACTTGATCATGTTCATGCCGAACGAGGTTTCCTGAACCTTGGTCTCGACATAATAAAATGCTGTCTGGTCGCCGAACGTATTGGTCGTCTGGGGCGAACCCAACACCAGCGTCACCAGTTCCTGGCTCTGGCCCGGGCGGATTTGCTGCAGCGCGGTATCGGGAATTTCATAGCCCTGGGTCCGCTGGGTCACCAGACTCATGTTGCTCGCGCATCCCGCCAGAACGAGCGCCAGCATGGCAGCGGTAGCGATGGGTGCAAATCGACCGGCAACGATAGACAGAGGCATGAATTTGACTTTCCCGATGGCTCTCGACTATAGGCGTGGCGACAAGCGGCAGCCGCCGGAATGTTTAGCTGCCAACCCACCATCCTGGCAAGCTGGCATTGGCCAAGTTATGAGGCTTGCTGGTGTGATGACCGATCAAGACGCCGAGCGCAATCCATGATCCTGTCCCTGTTCCGCAAGACCACTGCCCCCGAGCCGGTTTACGCCGTCTATCGTGCCATTGTGGCGCAATCCCGGCAGCCCAGGTTCTACGCCGATTGGGCGGTGCCTGATACGGTCACCGGCCGCTTCGATATGATCAGCCTGCACCTGGCCCTGCTGTTCCGCCGCCTGCGCTCCGAAAACGCCGGCCAGAAGGATTTCAGCCAGGCCGTATTCGATCTGTTTTTCAAGGACATGGACCGTTCCCTTCGAGAGATGGGGGCAGGGGACCTCGCCGTCCCCAAGAAAATCCAGAAGATGGGCAATATCTTCTTCGGCCTGCTCGCCGCCCTCAATGAGGCCATGGACCGCAAGGACCTGTCGGCGCTCGAAGCCGTGCTGTGCCGCAACGTTTTCGACGGCGCCGAGGGCCCCCATATCCTTGCCCTCGCCGAATATTTGCTGACTGAGGACGCCCGTCTCGCCACCCAATCCGCCGACACTATCGTCAACGGCGCCATCGCTTTCGAGGCCGCTGCATGAGCCATCATCAGGATACCCCGATTCTCGACGCCATCATTCGCTTCGACCGCCTCCCAGCGTCCGGCCGCGAACTTGAAGTGACGCCCGACACCGAGGCGCTGGCCGCCACGGCTGCCATCCTCAAGATCACCACCGTCGAGGCCTTCCACGCCACCCTGACCGCCGTGAAGCTGCGCGGCGGTATCCGCGTCCAGGGCCGCCTGACCGCGCGTATAGTCCAGCCTTCCGTGGTGACCTTCGATCCAGTGACCCAGGATATCGACGAGCCGGTCGACCGCCTCTTCGTGCAAGGCCCCGACAAGCCGCACAATCCCGCCCCCGGCGCCGAAATCTTCGTCGATCTCGAAGACGAGGACTTTCCGGACCATGTGGACGGCAACGAGGTCGACCTGTCGGCACTGTTGATCGAAACCCTCGCCCTCGCCATCGATCCCTATCCGCGCCTGCCTGGCGAAAGCCTTGATACCATCGGCATCGATCTGGCAGACAAAGAGGAAGGCCCCTTTGCCGGCCTCAAAGCCCTCAAGAACCCGGACGACAAAGACGGCGCGTGATTGCAGCCCCCCTCCAAGGGCTTGCGCCGTGGGGGCGATGAGATATGTTGCGCCAGCGCCCCAAGCGTCGCGCAAAGCAGTGGGAACCGGTTTTTTGCAGGCGTCGATGCGGTTACAAAAGAGTAGGGTCGCACACCCTTGCGGGCCGGACTATTGGCGGAAATGACCGACACAATTCGAATTTCAGTGGATGCCATGGGCGGCGACAATGCCCCTCGTGCAGTGATCCATGGCGCCCATCTGGCGCTCAAGGAACGCAAGAACACGTCTTTCATCTTCCACGGGCGGCAAGAGCTGATTAATCCGCTGCTCGATGAATTTCCCGCGCTCAAGGCCCATTCCATCGTGCGCCATTGCGAAATGGTCATCGCCTCGGACGAAAAGCCCAGCCAGGCCCTGCGCAAGGGCAAGAACGTTTCGTCCATGTGGCAGTCCATCCAGGCCGTCAAGGATGGCGAGGCCGATGTCGCGGTCTCGGGCGGCAATACCGGCGCACTGATGGCCATGTCCACCTTTTGCCTCAGGCCCATGAAAGGCATTTCGCGCCCCGGCATCGCCGCCATCTGGCCGACTTTGCGCAGCGACATCATCGTGCTCGATATGGGCGCCACCATCGGCGCCGACGCCCGTCAATTGGTCGATTACGCCATTCTGGGCTCGGCGCTCGCCCGCGCCTTGTTCGATCAGGATTCTCCCACCATCGGCCTGCTCAATGTCGGCACCGAAGAGGTCAAGGGCCTCGAGTCGATCAAGGAAGCCGGGCGTATCCTGGCAGCCGCCAGCGGCGCCGGCTTCACCTATCATGGCTTCGTCGAAGGCGACGATATCGGCAAGGGTACCGTCGATGTCATCGTCACCGAGGGCTTTGTCGGCAATATCGCGCTCAAGACCGCCGAAGGCACTGCCCGCCAGGTCGCGTCCTACCTGCGCAGCGCTCTCAGCGCCAATTGGATGAGCAAGCTCGGCGCGCTCCTTGCCACCTCCGCTCTCAATGCCCTGCGCCGCAAGATGGACCCGCGCACCGTCAATGGCGGCGTGTTCATGGGGCTCAACGGCATCGTCATCAAATCCCATGGCGGCACTGACGAAGTCGGCTTCAAGAGCGCGCTGGGCCTTGGCTACGAAATGGCCCGCAGCCATCTGATCGACAAGATCACCGAAGGCATGCAGCGCTTCCCCGTCAGCGCCGTGACGGACCTGCCCACACCCGAACCCGAGGCCAGTGCGTGACTCAGACGCGATCCATCATCCGCGGTGTTGGCGGTTATTTGCCGGCCAATTGCGTGACCAATGACCAACTGGCGCAGCGCGTCGAAACCTCCGACGAGTGGATTCAGCAGCGCACCGGCATCAAGCAGCGCTATCTGGCCGCCGATGGCGAGTACACCTCCGATCTTGCCCTTGCCGCCGCCCAGCAGGCGCTTGAGCGCGCCGGCCTCACCCCCGCCGATATCGACCTGATCATCGTCGCCACCACGACGCCCGATTACACCTTCCCCTCGACCGCGACGATCGTGCAGCGCAAGCTCGGCATGCATCATGGCGCCGCCTTCGATTTGCAGGCCGTCTGCTCGGGCTTCGTCTTCGCAGTCGCCACCGCCGACAGCTACCTCAAGAATGGCCTCGCCAAGCGGGCTTTGGTCATCGGCGCCGAAACCTTTTCGCGCCTGCTCGACTGGAACGATCGCACCACCTGCGTGCTGTTCGGCGATGGCGCGGGCGCCGTGGTGATGGAAGTCGAACACGTCGGCGATGACGCCCCCGAACGCGGCGTCCTGGCCTCCAGCCTGCGCTCAGACGGCCACTATTGGGATAAGCTGTATACCCAGGGTGGCCCCTCTACGACGCTCGGCATGGGTTTCGTGCATATGGAAGGCAAGGAAGTCTTCCGCCACGCTGTCGGTATGATTACCGACGTGGTCAATTCGGTCTTTGAGACCACGGGCTATGGCGTTGAGGATCTCGATTGGTTCATCCCGCACCAGGCCAATAAGCGCATTATCGACGGGGCAGGGCACAAGCTGCACATTCCCCCCGAAAAGGTCGTCGTCACGGTCGATCGCCACGCCAATACCTCCGCGGCCTCCGTGCCGCTGGCCCTCAACGAAGCCTTCACCGATGGCCGTATCAAACCGGGCGATCTGGTGATGCTGGAAGCCATGGGCGGCGGCTTCACCTGGGCCGCCTCGCTGATCCGCTGGTAATCGTACGCTTCACCAGATTGACCTCTGGTGTTTCAAGGCGTTAGTGTCATTTCCGAGTGGAGGAACTGGGCTGGAACGAGGCGTCTTACGGCGCGTTGCGGTCAGTCCAGGCACGGAAAACTAGGGAAAAATCCCTGCCGTCGCAGCGCGATTCCTAGGGGAATCGACTGGGGCATTTAATGTGTCAGAGGTGCGAGAGGGTCGCCCGCTGACGGGATTTTAGGCCCTTTGCGCAACACGGGGGTGTCGATGACGCAGAAAACGGTGACACGTGCTGATCTGGCCGAGGCGGTCTACGGTTCCGTCGGATTATCGCGAACCGAATCGGCCGAGTTGGTTGAACGAGTGCTTGAACTGATCGGGGAGGCCCTGATCGACGGCAGCAACGTCAAGCTTTCCTCCTTCGGCTCCTTCCAGGTGCGCTCCAAGAATGAGCGGATCGGCCGCAATCCCAAGACTGGCGAGGAAGTTCCTATCCTGCCGCGACAGGTTCTTGTGTTCAAACCCAGCAACGTGTTGAAATCCAAGATCAACAAATCTATGGTTCGTACTGGAAAATAAGACCTTCTCCCGGAGCCTCGTGCGAAAAAGTGGAAGCCGGTTTTTCGCGTGAACGATACAAGCAGGTGCGGCAAAAGTCGCCGCTTCGCTGTCGGGCGCGCCTGAGGCCGGGCGCATGACCGCCGTGGAAAAATCCCCAGACGCGTTCCGGACCATTTCCGAGGCCGCCGACGAGCTCGAATTGCCGCAGCACGTGCTGCGCTTCTGGGAAACCCGTTTCGCCACCATCAAGCCGCTCAAGCGCGGCGGCGGCCGCCGCTATTACCGCCCCGAGGACGTCCTGCTCCTGCGTGGCATCCGCCACCTGCTTTACGATCAGGGCTTCACCATCAAGGGCGTCCAGCGCATCCTCAAGGACCAGGGCAGCCGCTATGTCATCGCCGTCGGCGAGGGCAAGTCCATCGACGAAATCCTGCCCCTCCTCGAAGCCGCCGAGGCCGCCAGCGACGAGGCCGAACTCGAAGAAGCCGTCATGCTCGCCAATCCCAGCCTCGACCAGGACAGCCGCAACAAACTCTCCGAGGTCCTGCGCGAACTGCTGGAGTGCAAGCGGATTTTGGAACGGGCACGGGAAACCTAAGGGCAGGGCTCTCCTCTTGCCTTACGGCCCCCTCATCCGCCCTTCGGGCACCTTCTCCCACGAGGGGAGAAGGGAAGGAACTGAAAGCTCTCAGTCGTCACCCTCGCCCCTGGTGGGAGAGGGACCGCTTGCGACGCGTTCAGCGGAGCAAGCAGGGTGAGGGGGGTGCCGCACCCTCAGCTACGCAATTACCCCCGCGGCACCACCGCCACCCCACGCTCCGCCGCCTCATAAGCCGCCTCGCACAACCCAATCGTCCTCACGTTGTCCGCCGCCGATACGCTCGGCCTCACCCCAGCCCGATACGCCGCCAATATATGCGCGCAGGTCCGCACGACGCTGTCCTGCACCACGTTCCATGGCGCCTCCATCCAGCCCTTGACCTCCGGCTCCGCCCGCAGCGTCCGCATCACGCCGTCGGCCGTCACCACCACCTGATAGTTGGCTTTGACCAACACAGAGCCCCGTGTCCCCTCCAACTCCAGCAGCACCTGCGGAAACAGGTCCGGCAGCCGCCGCGCCTCATAGGTGCATTCCACCACCGACACCGCTCCGGACTGATGTCGCACCAGCATCGTGGCCGTATCTTCGCCCGCAATCTCCGGCCGCCGCTGCTGCGTCTCCGCCGATACGTGCTTCGCCTCCCCGAGGAAAAACCGCGCCACGTCCAGCACGTGCACGCCCAGATCGTTGATCACGAACTTCTCTTCGCCCCGCAGATAGGGTTGCCTGGTATAGATGTCATGCCCGGTGCGAAAATTGATCCGCGCCCAATTGGCCTCGCCAATCTCGCCGCTGTCGAGAATTTCCTTGGCCATCTGCATCGGCGCCTGGAACCGAAAATTCTCGTGCACCGCCAGCGGCACGCCCAGCCGGTCCGCCAGGTCCCGCATGGCGATGCAATCATCCAGACTGAGCCCAAACGGCTTCTGCACGATAGTCGGCACGCCCGCATTGAGGCACAACTCCACCAGCGGCCTGTGCGAGCGCACCTGCGTCACGATATCCACCAGATCGAGTTTTTCAGCCGCCAGCATCGCCACAGCGTCGCTATAGATGCCCGCAACGATGAACGCCTCCGCCGCCGCCCGCGCCTTGCCCGCGTCCGTGTCGCAAACCGCGACCAGCTTTACGCCTTCGCTGGCCAATTGCCGCCACGCATTGAGGTGATTGCCGGCGAAAAAGCCGCAGCCGATAACGCCAACTCTGGTCTGTGCCATGAAAAAAAAGTCCCCCGCTCATCGAGCAGGGGACACAATTGCCGGCCGGTGGTCAAGAACGCTATTCGCCCGCCACGGGGACCGGCGCCCGCGATGGCAGTTTCACATCCTGCAACAGCAGCGACAGCATGAAGCCCACCGCGAACAGGCCGGCGGCGAAGTAGAACACGCCGGTAAATGCCGATCCGAACACCTGCACCACCTCCTGCGCCGCCGCCGCGGGCAGGGTCGCAATCGCCGCCGGTGTCATCTCCGTCATCGGCGCCGGCATGGTGGCCAGCGTCGCCTCGCTGATCGTGCCTTGCCCACGCAGCAGCCCCGCCGTCAGCAGACCGCCATTGGCGGCCAGCCCCAGCGATGCCCCGATCATTCGGGCCAGTCCGATAGCGCCGGTCGCCGCGCCCACATCGGCCCGTGGCGCCGCCGCCTGCACCGCCGCCATCAATGTCTGCATCTGCAACCCGATGCTGACCGAGAAGAAGAACATCAGCACGCCAATGGCCCAAAGCGGCGTGGCCGCATTGACCTGCGCGAACAGTAGCATCACCACCACGCCCAGCCCCATCGACAGCATCGGATAGGCCTTGTACCGCCCGGTCCGGGCCATCATGTAGCCAGTCCAGATCGAGCCCGCCAAGGTGCCAACCGACGAGGGCAGGAACAGCAGCCCGGCATATGCCGGTGGCAGCCCGGTCACGGTCTGCAGGAACAGCGCGAAATAGTTGAGCATGCCCAGCGTCGCCACGCCCGCCACGATCGACATCAGCAGCGACAGTGCGATGGTCCGGTTGGTCAGCAGCCGCAACGGCAGGATCGGCTCGACCGCGCGCCGCTCCACCAGCACAAAGCCGATGGCCGCAAGGATCGCCAGCGCCGGCAGCACATACAGCAACACCCCGCCATAGCCGCCACCCATCGCCTCTTCTGCCCAGAACACCGTCGCCGTCACCGCACCCGCCAGCAACAGCCCGCCTGCATAATCGATGCTCGGCCGCCGCCCGGTCTTGATGCTCGGCATGCCGAACGCCAGGATGAGGATGACCACGATGCCGACCGGCAGGTTGATCAGGAAGATATATTCCCAGCCGATCGACTGGCTGATCACCCCGCCCGCGGCCGGCCCGACAATGCTGGCCACCGTGAACACCGCCGAGCTATAGCCTTGGTATTTCGCCCGCTCGCGCGGCTCGAACAGGTCCGCCAACACGCCGAACGCCGTGATCATCAGCCCACCGCCGCCCAGCGCCTGCAGCACGCGCGCCGCGATCAGGCTCTGCATCGACCAGGCCATTCCGCAGGCCAGCGAGCCGATCACGAACAGCACGATCGCCGTCATGAACACCTGCTTGCGCCCGAACAGGTCGCCCAGCTTGCCATAGAACGGCATTACAGCCGCAGTCGTCAGCAGATAGGCGGCGCCCACCCAGCTGAACAGATCGAGATTGCCGAGGTCCGCCGCGATAGTTGGCAGCGCCGTGGCGACGATCTGCATATCGAGCACCGCCATGAACATGCCGATCAGCAGCGCGGTATAAATCACCATCTTGTGGCGATGTGACAAATTGGAAAAAGGACTGACGTCCGTCATAACGATCACCATTTATCGTGGAATGGTGTGAAACATGTGACATCAGCATATATATGTCAATGTCATATATATGACTAAGTCCACTATTTTACATTTGCCGCCAAATTGCTATGAGACTCCCATGGACCAACCGATCAAACCGCCGCCCGCATTCTGCGCCCCGCCCACCGAGGAGCATCGCGAACTGCTGCTCGAGCTGGGCATGACGCCGGACGCGGCCCAGGCGACCATCGACATCGATACCTATATGGGCAATTTGCGGCGCTCCATGGCCCGCAAGGAGCTGGGCCGCCTGGCCCTGCGCGATCTGCAATTGGGCATCGACATCACCGATCTGGATATCATCTCCATGATCGAGCACGGCCCCGGTCCCGATGGGGAGATCACCGTCGGCCTGATCGCCGAGCGCCTCGCCGTCGATCCGTCGCGCGCCAGCCGAATCGTCGCGGACGCCGTCGACAAGGGCATCATTCGCCGGGTCGCCTCCCAGTCCGACGCCCGCCGCATTGGCCTGCAGCTCACCGAAGCCGGCCGCAGCCACGCCGAAGCCATCCGCCACTACAAATGGAGCGCCTTCGCCGAAGCACTCGGCGCCTGGCCGGAAGAAGACCTCGTCACCTTCGCCCGCCTCTTCAAGCGCTTCAGCACCGCGGTGTCGGATACGAAGGCCAACAGGAACAAGTCTTAGGCTCGAACTCCGCTAGACCGCAATCCATCCCACCCACCGTCCTTCCCGCGGACTTGATCCGCGGGTCACTCTCAGCTCGGCACATGGTTGAGAGACCCCCGGATCAAGTCCGGGGGAAGGATGCGCAGTGGTTGTGGCTAAACCCAGCGCTACCCGAACACCACCGTCTTATGCCCATTCAGCATCACGCGGTTCTCCAAGTGCAGCTTCACCGCCCGCGCCAACACCCGGCTCTCCACATCGCGGCCCGCCGCCACCAGGTCGTCCGCGCTCATCGAATGCGTCACCCGCGCCGTCTCCTGCTCGATGATCGGGCCTTCATCCAGGTCTGGCGTCACATAATGCGCCGTCGCCCCAATGATCTTGACCCCCCGATCATGTGCCTGGTGATAGGGCTTCGCCCCCTTGAAGCTCGGCAAAAACGAGTGATGGATATTGATGATCTTGCCAAACAGCCGCGTGGATAGCGTGTTGCTCAACACCTGCATATAGCGCGCCAGCACCACCAGGTCCGCCCCGGTCTCCTGCACCAGTGCGATCACCTTGGCTTCCTGCTCGGCCTTGTTGTCCTTGCCCACGGGCCACAGATGGAAGGCAATATTCTCCGCCGCCGCGATCTTGCCGGCGTCCGGATGGTTGGAGACGATCCCCACCACCTCGGCGTCCAGCCACCCCACCCGGATTTGATACAGCAGGTGCAGCAGCGCATGGTCGAACTTGGAGACCATGATCACCATTTTCGGCTTGCGCGACATCGGCGCCAGCGTCGTCTTCATCCCGAACCGCTCGATGGGGGCCCGCAAAGCCCGCTCGATGCCATCGCGATCGACGCCAGCCGGCGCCGTAAACGCCAGCCGCATAAAGAAAATGCCGGTCTGCCGATCCCAGAACTGGTTGCTCTCCGCAATATTGGCGCCCAGCGCCGCCAGTTCGGTCGTTACCGCCGCGACGATGCCCGGCCGATCGGCACAGCTCAGCGTCAGCACATAGCCCGGCTGCTCCAGCGCCGTATCGATATTGGCGGCCTGCGCCACAGCAGCAGAAGTCATCATAGTCTCCAAACTCAATTCAGTTCGGCCAGAAACTGGCGCAATTCATAGGCCTCGATCCCGACCTGATGCCGCGGTTCGGGATAAACCCCGCCGCGCACATCGGCAACATATTCGCTGAACGCCGCCACCCGTTCCTGCTGCAGCCGCTCATACTCGGCCGCAAAATTGCGATACACCTTCGCATGCCGCGGCACATGCCCGGTATTACTGCCCAACACGTCGTCCGCAAACAGATATTGCGCGTCGCAACCCGCCCCGGCCCCCATCGAAATCAGCACCAGCGATGTCCGCGCCGAAATCGCCGCCGCCACCTCGCTCGGCACCACCTCGATTTCCGCCGCAAAGGCCCCAGCGTCCTCCAGCGCCTTGACCTGCTGCCACACCAGCCGCGCCGTCTCTGCCGTCTTGCCGACCGCCTTGAACCCGCCGGTCCACGTCGCCTGGCTCGGGATCAGCCCCGAATGCCCGCATACCGGAATGCCCTCATCCCGCAACCGCCGGACCGTGCCCATCCCCGCCGCGCAATAGACCGCGTCCGCTCCGGCCTTGATCATCGCAAACGCCCCGCGCAGATAATCCTCCGCGGTGACGAAGTCGCCATATTCCAGCCCCGGAATCGCAAAGCAATTCGGCGCCGCATCCCGAAACTCCCGCTGCGCGATCAGCGCCGGCGGCACCGAGATCAAATCCACCCCAGCCCGCTCCGCCGCCTCCGCTTCCGGCAAGCTCATCACCCGCAACATCGACAACTGCCGCTTGCCCTTGAGCGCCCGTAAATCCGCCACCGTCGGCCGTGTTCGACCCATAGACTTTCTCCAATGCTCAAGGCCATCAGTCTGCCACCCTCCCCCTTGTGGGGAGGGAAGCGAGATAGGACTTAGCTTCAGCTAAGTCCGTAATCGAGTAGGGTGGGGGTATGCCTCCGCAACCCGGATGCCAATGACACCCACGGCGGGGCCCACCGCACCAGTTTAGGCGGCCAGCAATCCCTTGAGCCGCACCCCCGGATCACCCAGCGCCGCCACGTCCGGCCTGGCCCCGCGGCCGATCAGCATCTCCGCCAACCGAATATCCCTGGCCACCGCATTGCCCACACCAATCCCGCTCGCTGCCACCAGCCGCCCATCAGCGCTCAAATGAAACAGGATCGACCCCTCCGCCAACTCACGCTCCACCGTCACGGCCCCTTCATCCGCCAGCCCCGCAATCTGCAGCGTCAGCTCATACTGATCGCTCCAGAACCACGGCACGCTGGCCCCGATTTCCCCAGCGCCCAGCATATTGCGCACCGCCAGGTTCCCCTGGTCCTGCGCATTGCGCCAGCTTTCCAGCCGCACCCGCCGCCCGCCATAAATCGCCAGCGGAAACGATGCGCAGTCGCCCGCCGCGAAAATATCCGCATCGTCCGTCGCCAACTGCCCATTCACCGCGATGCCATTGTCGATCGCCAAGCCCGCCGCCTCGGCCAGCCCCACATTCGGCACCGCACCAATCCCGATCAACACGAGGTCCGCGTCCACGCGCGTCCCGCTCGCCAGCGTTACCCTCGCGCTATCCGCGCCGCTCTCGATGCCTGCAATCGCATCGCCGAACACCAGCCGAACCCCACCCGCCAGATGCCGTGCCGCGATCCGCCCGGCAATCGCCTCCGGCACCCCGCGCGACAACAACCGGGGCAGCGCCTCGATCAGCGTTACTTCGGCGCCCCGCGCCCGCGCACTGGCCGCCAGTTCCAGCCCGATGAACCCGCCCCCAACAATGGCGATATGCCGACCCGCGCCTAGCGCCCCGCGCAATCGCTGTGCATCCTCAATGGTCCGCAGATAAACGATCCGCTCGCCCTCGACGCCCGCCAGCCGCCGCGGCGACGCCCCGGTCGCCAGCAGCAATTTGTCATAGGGCAGGGCGCTCCCGTCCCCCATCGCCAGTCGCTTGCCGGCCCGATCGATCCCCGCAACGGTTGCCCCGCCACGAAACGCGACACCCGCCTCCGCCAACCGCTCGGCCGTCGCAATGGTCTTAGCCGCAAATACCTCCGCCACCATCCCGTCCTTGCTCAGCGGCGGCCGCTCATAGGGCAGGTGGGTCTCGCCTCCCACCAAGGTCACGTCGCCGTCAAAGCCTTGCTCCCGCAGCCCCATCGCCGCCCGCGCCCCGGCCTCCCCAGCACCAACGATGACAAAATGCTTGCTCATGCCGGCCCTCACACCTCGACGAAGACCGCCCCGCCCTCAACCTTCACCCGATACGTCCGCAAGTTCACACATACCGGCGCGCCCTTGGCCTCCCCGGTCTTGTAGTTGAACCGCCCGTTATGCTTGGGGCATTCGATGATCTCGTCCATCACCAGCCCATCGGCCAGGCTGACTTGCTCATGCGTGCACAACCCGTCAGTGGCAAAATACTCATCATCCGGGCTTCGATAAATCGCCAGCACGCGCCCGCCACGATCAACGCGGATCACATCCTCCGTCTCCACATCCTCTTCCCCGCACGCCTCGATCCACTCGGCCATACTCATCCTCGTCATGCTGCACCGTTGCGCCGGCTCTATCGTCCCCCCCCCCCCCGTGAGGGGAGGACCAGGGTGGGGGGAATTCTCCACACGAGTGGAGATATCTGCGCCTATGCCGCCACATCGCTATGCAGCTCTTCCCGATACGGCTTCGCCGTCATCGGCAATTCCCGCTTCACAAAATAATCCTCATTGCGCAACTGCCGCAGGAACGCCGGCACCATCTCGCGATACCCGTCCCACATCGAGCTATTCGCCGCCGGCAGGTCATGCTTGATCAGCTCATGCAGCTTTGGCAGCGCGTGATACGGCACCATCGGAAACATGTGGTGCTCCACATGATAATTCATGTTCCAGTAGATGAACCGGCTGATCGGGTTCATCAGCACGCTGCGGCTGTTGAGGCGGTGGTCGGTCACATTATCCGCCAGCCCGCCATGCTGCAGCAGCCCCGTCAGCACATGGTGCCATGCGCCATAAATCCGCGGCCCCCCGATGATCACCAGCGGCAGCCAGGAGCGCGTCAGCAGCGCCCCCGCGATCGTCACCAGGTAGATCGCCGCCCAGATCCGCGCGATCTGCACCACCTTGGCCTGCTCCATCTCGGGGATGAACGTCTTCTCCTCGGTGCTGACCACGCCCGCAGCATTGCGCACCATGTCGGTCATGCCGTGCCATACATCAAGCACGCCCACGAAACTCAACACCACCCGCAACAAATCCGGCGGCCGCATCACCGAAATCTCAGGGTCGCGCCCCACGATGATCGTGTCCGTATGATGCCGCGCATGGCTCCAGCGCCAGGTGACCGGATTGCGCATCATCATGAAGCAGGCGATCTGGTAGACGACGTCGTTCATCCACCGCGTCTTGAACGCCGTGCCATGCCCACACTCATGCCAGCGCGAGTCGCCGCCCGAGCCGTAGAGCACGCCATAGGCGAGGAAGAACGGCACCGCGATCCACGATCCCCACAACCAGATGCCGAGCCCGGCGAACACCACCATCGCGCCGATCCAGATCGCCGTATCGCGAATGGCCGGACCGTCCGAACGCTGCATCAGGGCCTTCATCGCCTTGCGCTCGACATCGGTGTGATACCACTCCGCCGCCGCCAGCCCATTGGCCACCGCCAGGGCGCTGTCTCGACCGATCAGGCTGTAATCGCGACTGGTGGCTGCAATGGTCATGATGTCGTCCCGCCAGAAATCCAGCATACTTGTTCAGAAATGGCTACTCCCGCGCCCTTCCGCTGGCAATGATGGCGTGATAGTTTCTATCATTGCTATCACTGTCCGGAATTCGCAGTGATAGCTTCTAGCAGGACATCGCCATGACCCGCCGTCCCACCGTCGCCGATATCGCTGCCGCCTGCGGCCTCAGTGTCGCCACTGTCGATCGCGTCCTCAACGCCCGTTTGCCGGTGCGCCAGGAAACCGCCGAGCGCGTCTTCAAGGCCGCCGAGCAGATCGGCTACCACGGCACCGGCCTGATCCGCCGCCGCGTCGAAGCCAGCCTGCCGCATTATCGGCTGCACATCCTGCTGCAACGTCCAGATCAGGTGTTCTACGCCGATTTTGCCCGCGAACTGGAACGCGCCGCCCTGGCGCCCACCCTATTCCGTGTGACCGCCACCATCAGCTTCCTCGCCTCGCAAACGCCGTCCGAGATCGCTAATCGCCTTCGCGACGCGGCGCGCACGGCCCAGGTCATTGCCATCGTGGCCATCGATCACCCCGCCGTCACCGCCGCCGTCGCCGAAATCGAGGCCGCCGGAATTCCGGTTTTCGCCCTCCTGTCCGATTTCGCCTCCGGCGTTCGGCGCGGCTATATCGGCACCGACAACACCAAGGTTGGCCGTACAGCCGGCTGGCTCATCGCCCGCTCGGCCCATCCCGGCAAGGTCGCCATTTTCGTTGGCAGCCACCGCTTCCACGGCCATGAACTGCGCGAAATCGGCTTCCGCTCCTACCTCCGCCAGTCCGCGCCCCACCTGACGATCATCGACACTCTGGTGAACCTCGAGGACGTCAACCTTGCACACGAAGCCACCTCGGACCTGCTGCGTCGCCACCCTGATCTTAGTGCGATCTATGTCGCCGGCGGTGGCATGGAAGGCGTCGTCGCGGCCCTGCGCGAAGAGAACATGGCCGGACGTCTCGCCGTGGTGTGCAACGAGATCAACGCCTTCTCCCGCGCCGCACTCGCCGAAAATCTCATCACCGCGCTGACAGCCACGCCCGTGACCGCCATCGCCAATAGCCTGGTCACTCTAGCGGCCACTGCCATGACCGCACGGACCCCAGAAACGGGTGGCCAAACCTTCCTGCCATTCGAGATCTACGTCTCGGAAAATATCTAGGACAGCGCGACCGCACTGTTGCAACTGTTCCAGCGCAGCCAGGAATTTTCGATATTTCCAATCCATTTATGGAATGTATATTCCGCGTTGACAACATAACAGAACCTGTGTTTCATTTGGGCCAAGCGATGTCTGGGTCCATCCGGCGGCTTGTGGGAGTTCGTTTCAGTGTCAGCCAATCCGCGCCCCAGCTTTGCGCTCAATCACATGGTCGCGCCGCAATTGGGCCTTGCCGATTTCTTCGCGCTGACCCGCTCGCTGGGGCTGTCCGGCGTGGAAATCCGCAATGATGTCGCCGGCAATGCGATCCTCGACGGCACCCCCGCCAGCACCGTGAAATCCCTTGCCGCCCAAAATGATGTTTCCATCATTTCCATCAATGCCTTGCAAAAATTCAATCACTGGTCCGCCGAGCGCGCCGATGAAGCCCAAATCCTTGCCGACTACGCCGCCGCCTGCGGCTCCAAGGCCCTGGTCCTTGTCGCCGCCAATGACGGCACCGGCCTTGAACCCGATGTCCGCGTCAGCAATGCCACCGAAGCCCTGACCCTTCTTGCGCCCATTCTGCGGCAGCGGGGATTAGTCGGATTGGTGGAATGCCTCGGCTTTGAGGTCTGCTCGCTGCGCTCCAAGCGCGAAGCGGTCGCCGCCATCAATGCCGCCGACGCAGGCGACGTATTCAAGCTGATCCATGACACCTTCCATCATCACCTGGCCGGGGAGGAGGATATTTTCCCCGACCTGACCGGCTTGATCCACATTTCCGGCGTCGACGATCCGACGATTTCCGTCCGCGACATGCGCGACAGCCATCGGGTCCTCGTCGGCCCCAAGGATCGCCTCGGCAATCTGGAACAGATTACGGCGCTCTACGCCGGCGGCTATTCCGGCCTGCTCTCCTTCGAGCCCTTTGCCGAGGAGCTGCGCACCCTTTCCGATCCGGCCGCTGCCATTAGGAAGAGCATGGATTTTGTCACCAATGGCCTGGCGGCCCGCGCCGCCTGACCCAATAAGAATTCCCGCAAAAACTGGGAAATTCCGGAAAACAGGGGCGCGACCGGACGCCCTCTCTGTGGAGGAGAAAACATGAAGAAGCTCGTATTGGCTACCCTCATCGCCAGCTTGATGAGCGGTTCGGCAATGGCTGCGACCGTCGGCGTCTCGATGGCAGCGTTCGACGATAACTTCCTGACCGTGCTGCGTAATGGCATGCAGGATTATTCCAAGACCCTCGATGGCGTTGAACTGCAGGTCGAAGATGCCCAGGGCGACGTCTCCAAGCAGATGAGCCAGATCCAGAACTTCATCGCTTCGGGCGTCGATGCCATCATCGTCAACGCCGTCGATACCGACGCGACTGCCGCCATGTCGACCCTTGCTTCGGACGCTGGCATTCCGCTGGTTTACGTCAATCGCCAGCCGGTTAACCTCGATACCCTGCCGGCCAGGCAGGCTTTCGTCGCTTCCAACGAAGTGGATTCCGGCACGCTGGAAACCAAGGAAGTCTGCCGCCTGCTGACCGAGGCGGGCAAGAAGGAAGCCAACATCGTCGTCATGATGGGCGAACTGTCCAATCAGGCCGCCCGTCAACGCACGCAGGACGTGCATGATGTGATCGCCACGCCGGAATGCTCCTTCATGAAGATCGCCGAAGAGCAGACCGCCAATTGGTCGCGCCAGCAGGGCGCCGATCTGATGACCAACTGGATGTCGGCTGGCCTCAAGTTCGATGCTGTGATCGCCAACAATGACGAGATGGCCATCGGCGCTATCCAGGCCCTCAAGGCCGGCGGCGTCGACATGAAGGACGTGATCGTGGCTGGCGTCGATGCTACCCAGGACGCTCTGGCCGCCCTACAGGCCGGCGATCTCGACGCCACCGTGTTCCAGAACGCCGCTGGCCAGGGCAAGGGCGCGCTCGATGCTGCCCTCGCGCTTGCCAAGGGCGAAACGGTCGAGACCAAGGTCTACGTGCCGTTCGAGCTGGTCACCTCGGCCAATGTCGCCGACTACGCCGCAAAGAACTAAGCCTCAAATCACCCTTGGATGCGCCGCGTAAACGGCGCATCCTCCCATCAAACAGCCTGGAAACCGGGCAGGGGAGGCAGCTATGGTCAGTCCGCAGACAATGCGTGCCGTCCGCGAAAGCGGCGCTACGCCCCAGTCCGAATTTCTTCTGGAAATATCGCACGCTCGGAAGGAATTTCCCGGCGTCGTCGCGCTGGATGACGTGTCGCTGCAACTCAAGCGCGGCACCGTCCATGCGCTGATGGGCGAAAACGGCGCCGGCAAGTCGACGCTGATGAAAATCATCGCCGGCATCTATACCCCCGATAGTGGCACCGTGCAGTTGCGCGGCAACGATATCCGCCTCAAGTCGCCGCTCGACGCGCTCGAAAACGGCATCGCCATGATCCACCAGGAACTCAACCTGATGCCGTTCATGACCGTAGCCGAGAATATCTGGATCCGCCGCGAGCCGCTGACCCGCTTCGGCTTCGTCGATCACCGCGAACTCAATCGCCGCACCGCCGAGCTATTCGCCCGCCTCAAGATTGATATCGATCCCGAAATTCAGGTCAGCTACCTCTCGGTCGCCAGCCGGCAGATGGTCGAGATCGCCAAGGCCGTGTCCTATGAGAGCGACGTGCTGATCATGGACGAGCCGACCTCGGCACTGACCGAAACCGAAGTGGCACACCTGTTCGCCATCATCCGCGACCTGCGGGCGCAGGGCAAAGGCATCGTCTACATCACCCACAAGATGAGCGAGCTGTTCGAGATCGCCGACGAAGTCTCGGTATTCCGGGACGGCCGCTATATCGGCACCCATGCTTCCACCGACGTCACCCGCGATGAAATCATCCGCATGATGGTCGGTCGCGAAATCACCCAGATGTTCCCCAAGGAAGAGGTCGCCATCGGCGAAGTCGTCCTCTCCGTGAAGGACCTGGCGCTCAAGGGCGTCTTCGAGGACATTTCCTTCGATGTCCGCGCCGGCGAAATCCTCGGCATTGCCGGCCTTGTCGGCTCCGGCCGCTCCAACGTCGCCGAGACCATTTTCGGCGTAACGCCCGCCAGCAGCGGCACCATTTCCATCAACGGTGAAGTGGTCAATATCGCCACCCCAACCATCGCCATCCAGCACGGCATGGCCTTCATCACCGAGGACCGCAAGGAAACCGGCTGCCTGCTCGCGCTCGACATCCAGGAAAACATGCAACTAGCCGTGTTGCAGGACAAATACACAAGGTTCGGCTTCGTCGCTCAGGGCGAGCTTAGCCGCACCTGCGAGGACATGGCCCAGAAACTGCGCGTCAAAACGCCGAACCTCAACGAGCGTGTCGAGAACCTCTCCGGCGGCAACCAGCAGAAAGTTCTTATTGGCCGCTGGCTGCTGACCAATCCAAAAATCCTCATTCTCGATGAGCCCACCCGCGGCATCGACGTTGGGGCCAAAGCCGAAATCCACAAGCTCGTCACCCAGCTCGCCCATCAGGGTGTGGCGGTGATCATGATTTCCTCCGAGCTTCCCGAAGTGCTCGGCATGTCGGACCGCATCATGGTCATGCACCACGGCCGCGCCACCGGCTTCCTCGACCGCGCCGACGCCGATCAGGTCAAGATCATGGATCTGGCGGCGCGATGAGTATGGCAAGCACCCTCACCCGGCCTCCGCTGCGCTCGGCCACCCTCTCCCCGACGGGGAGAGGAATCCTGAGAGCTCAGCAATCCTTCTATTCTTCTCCCCGTCGGGGAGAAGGTGGCCCCCAGGGCCGGATGAGGGTGTCTGCCCTTTCGAAATTATCGTGCCTGCGCCAACCAGCGAGGACCCAATCATGACCACCACCTCCGACAGCCTCGCAACCCCGCGCACCCGATCGCGAAAACTCCCCACCGAGCTTTCCATCCTGCTGGTGTTCATCGGCATTGCGCTGGTGTTTGAAATCCTTGGCTGGATTTTCATCAAGCAGTCGTTCCTGATGAACCAGCAGCGCCTGACCATCATGATCCTGCAGGTTTCGGTCGTCGGCATCATCGCCGTCGGCGTCACCCAGGTCATCATCACCGGCGGCATCGACCTCAGTTCCGGCTCTGTCGTCGGCATGACCGCGATGATCGCCGCCAGCTTCGCCCAGTCCGCCGATTGGGCGCGCCCGGTCTATCCGGCGCTGGTTGGTCTGCCGGTCATCATCCCGCTGGTCATCGGCTTCGCCATCGGCAGCCTCGCCGGGGTGGTCAACGGGTCGCTGATTTCCTACACCAAAATTCCACCCTTCATCGCCACCCTGGGCATGATGGTGTCGGCCCGCGGCGTCGCCAAATGGTACACCAAGGGCCAGCCGGTTTCCGGCCTCACGCCCGAGTTCAACTTCATCGGCTCAGGCATCTGGCCGGTCATCATCTTCCTCGGCGTCGCCCTGATTTTCCACATCGGCCTGCGCTATACCCGCTACGGCAAGTTCACCTATGCCATCGGCGCAAATCCGCAGGCCGCCCGCGTCTCCGGCATCAATATCGAGCGGCATCTGGTCAAGGTCTATGCCATTGCCGGCATGTTGGCGGGCCTGGCGGGTCTTGTCACCGCCGCCCGCGCCCAGACCGCACAGGCAGGCATGGGCGTGATGTACGAACTCGACGCCATCGCTGCGGCCGTCATCGGTGGCACCTCGCTGGCGGGCGGGCAGGGGCGCATCACCGGCACCGTCATCGGTACCATTATCCTGGGCACCATGACGTCGGGCTTCACGTTCCTGCGCGTCGACGCCTATTATCAGGAGATCATCAAGGGCATGATCATCGTCGCCGCCGTTGTCGCCGACCAATACCGCCAGCGTAAACGCAAGAAGGTTTAGTCGGCCTTGGAGTTTCCGCAATCATGGTGTCACCCCGGCGCAGGCCGGGGCCCATCCTGAGATGGATCAACCCGGTGCAAACCTGCAAATACCACAGGATGGATACCGGCCTTCGCCGGTATGACATCGAGTCTGTATAACCCTCGGCGCACTCGCGCTCACTTTCGGAGTCTTCCCATGACTGTTCGCTTCGGCCTTCTCGGCGCCGGCCGCATTGGCAAAGTCCACGCCAAGGCCATCTCGGCCAATCCCAACGCGCGCCTCGTCGCCGTTGCCGATGCCATGGAAAAGGCCGCCAGCGACCTGTCGACGCAATATGGCTGCGAAATCCGCACCATCAACCAGATCATGACTGCGACCGATATCGACGCCGTCGTCATCTGCACCCCTACCGATACCCATGCCGACCTGATCGAGCAGTTCACCAAGGCCGGCAAGGCCATCTTCTGCGAAAAGCCGATCGATCTCGACGTCGAGCGCGTCAAAACCTGCCTCAAGGTCGTGGACGCCGCCGGCGGCACGCTCATGGTCGGTTTCAACCGCCGCTTCGATCCCCATTTCATGGCCGTCAAAGCCGTCATCGACAAAGGCGAAATCGGCACCGTCGAAATGGTCCAGATCACCTCGCGCGACCCCGGCGCCCCCCCGGTCGACTACATCAAGCGCTCCGGCGGCATTTTCCGCGACATGACCATCCACGATTTCGACATGGCCCGCTTCCTGCTCGGCGAAGAGATCGACAGTGTCACCGCCTATGCCTCCAACCTGGTCGACAAAGCTATCGGCGCTGCCGGCGATTATGACAGCGTTAGCGTCATTCTCACCACGGCTACTGGCAAGCACGCCACCATCTCCAACTCGCGCCGCGCCACCTACGGCTACGACCAGCGCATCGAAGTGCACGGCTCCAAGGGCGCCGTTTCCGCCGAAAACCAGCGCCCGGTTTCCATCGAGGTCGCCAACGCCTCGGGCTACACCCGTCCGCCCCTGCACGACTTCTTCATGACCCGCTACACCGAGGCTTATGCCAATGAAATCAGCACCTTCATCGACGCGGTTGAATCAAAATCTGTCGCCAGCCCCAGCGGGTTGGACGGCCTGATCGCATTGGCTTTGGCCGATGCGGCGCTGAAATCGGTCGCCGAAAAACGCGCAGTGAAGGTCAGCGAAGTCACTGGCGTGCTGGCGGATAAGTCGATCTTCCAGGGCCGCTGAGGCTCGGCTCATAGCGCATCTCACCCACCACCTCCTTCCCCCGGACTTGATCCGGGGGCCACTGTCACACGGCGCAAGCGTGAAAAGGCCCGCGGATCAAGTCCGCGGGAAGGACGGTGGGTGGGGAGAGCTTGAGTAGGGGCTGACCTACTTCAACAGCCACTCATGCTCGGCCGCGTTGTGGAACTTCCATGTCCGCACCGGCCCGGCCATGACGTTGAGATAATACAGATCATACCCCGCCGTCGTCGCCACCGGGTGATACCCCTTGGGCACCAGTGTCACGTCGCCGTCCTCGATCACCAGCGCTTCGTCGAGGCTTCGGTCATCGGTATAGACCCGCTGCATGGCAAAGCCCTGCGGAGGATTGAGCCGGTGAAAATACGTCTCCTCCAGGAAGCTCTCTTCCGGCAGGTTGTCGGTATCGTGCTTGTGCGGCGGATAGGACGAGGTGTTGCCGCCCGGCGTGATCACCTCGACCACCAACAGCGAATGGGCCGGATCGGTCTCGGGCAGAATATTGGTGACATGGCGCACATTGGCGCCCTTGCCGCGCACGATCTGCGGGTTGGTGCCCGGCGGAATGATCCGCGCCGGGTAGGTCCCGCGCTGTCCTGGCGCCGAACACACCGCAAGCTCCAGCGCGGTGGTCGCTGCCGCCGCCCAGTTGCTCCCGGCCGGCACATAGACCGCATAGGGTTCACCCTCGAATGGCGTCATGCGCTCCCCGAGTTCACCCAAATCCTTGCCGTCGACCGAAATCCTGGCCTTGCCGCTGACCAATACCAGGCACACTTCGTCGCTGCCCGTTTCCGCGCCCACGGCCTCGCCTGCGCCAAGCTTGTGCAGCGCAAAGCCGACATAGGTCCAGCGCGCGCTGTTCGGCGTTATCGAGTGGACCTTGCCGGTCTTACCCTTGGGGCGGACTCGGAGGTTGGGTGTCGTTGCCATCGTTCGGCTCTTCCTTGGGAAAGGTTATAAAGAAGCTGTAGATCGAGAACAGCAGCGCCGCGCCGACCAGCACGCCCCAGAACGGCTCCCGGTTCCAGATCCATTCCCAGGCGCACCACACCGCCAGAAACGCGGTTACGGCGTAGCGCCGCCATACGGGGCGAAACCAGCTTACGTCATTAGGCTTCAGCAGCACGGCCATTCTCCAGAACCATTGGGCAATGCTCTAGCACATCGGAACGCTAAAATTCACCCCTTCGGGAAGCCCTGCGTCTCCACAGTATATCCCGCCGCGGTCATCACGCGCATAAGTTCGGCGTGGCCGACCTGCGCCATGCGCAGCGGCGGATTTGCGACCGGGTCCTGCTCTGCCTCGACCACGAACCACCCTTCATAGCCATAATCGGCGAATTTCTGCACGATGGCGCCGAAATCCAGCGACCCATCGCCCGGCACGGTGAATGCGCCTAGCGCCACCGCATCGAGGAACGACTGCTTGGTGCGGTCCAGCCCGTCGATCACATCCAGGCGCACGTCTTTGACATGCACGTGGCTGATGCGCTGGTGATGATTGTCGATGGCCCGCAACACGTCGCCGCCGGCAAACGCCAGGTGGCCCGCATCGAGCAGCAGCGGAATGCCCGCGCCCGAATACTTCATGAAAGCATCGAGTTCCGGCTCGGTCTCGACCACCGCCGCCATATGGTGGTGATAGCTCAGCGGCATGCCTTGCGCCGCGCACCATTCGCCAAATTCGGTGACCTTGTAGGCATAGGCCTTCATTTCGTCGTCGCTCAGCTTGGGCTTGGTGGCCAGTGGCTTGGAGCGATCTCCCTGGACCGAACGGCCGACTTCGCCATAGACGATGCAGGGCGCATCTACGGCCTTGAACAGGTCGATCATCGGCGCAATACGCGTCTTGTTCGATGCCAGGTCTTCATCGACCAGCGTGCCGGAAAACCAGCCGCCGCAAAGGGTCACATCGGCTGCCCGCAGGATGGGCAGCATGACCTCGGGATCCTCGGGAAACCGCCGCCCCTTCTCCATGCCGGTGAACCCCGCCGACCTCGACTGCCGCAGGCATTCTTCCAGCGACACGTTATCGCTCAGTTCCACCAGATCGTCGTTCCACCACGCGATGGGCGACATGCCGAGTTTGGCTTTCAATTTATGCTCCGAGTCATATTGCAGCGCTTGGTTCGCAGCGTTTTCAGTCGTCTCCCTCCCCCTTGAGGGGAGGGATCAAGGGTGGGGGTGTCGTAGTTTGCACAAGTTCGACGCTTGCTTGCTGGGCCCTCGACACCCCCACCCCAACCCCTCCCCTCAAGGGGGAGGGGCTCAAGATTCGAGCGATATTACCCCACCCGCTGCGCCTTCAGCGCCGTCATATAAGCCTCCCGCGCCGCGTTCACCTGCGGGCGCTCACTCACCTCCGGCACCGCCACATCCCACCAATGCCCACCCTCATCGGTGGTAATCAGCGGATCGGTATCGATGACGATGACCGTCGTCCGGTCCGTCCCCTCGGTTTCCTGTAACGCTGTTTCCAACTCGCCAATCGAGCCGACCTTGCGCGACACCGCGCCCATGGACGCGGCATGCGCCGCAAAATCGATTCCCGGCAGAGTGACATGGTGGGTGTCCTTCAACAGATTGTTGAAGTTGGCCCCACCTGTGGCCATTTGCAGCCGGTTGATGCAGCCATAGCCCGCATTGTCGAGCACCACGATCGTCAGCTTGGCCCCCAACATGATGGAGGAGGCGATTTCCGAGTTCAACATCATGTAGCTGCCATCGCCCACCATGACGACGACGTCGTCTTCGGGGCGTGCGAGCTTGACGCCGAGCCCGCCGGCAATCTCGTACCCCATGGTCGAAAAACCATATTCCATGTGGTAGCTGCCGGGCCCATGGGCCTTCCACAGCTTGTGCAATTCCCCCGGCAGGCCGCCGGCCGCGCAAACCAGCGTCGCATTCTCCCGCGCCCGCTGCACCGCTCCGATGACCTGCGCGTCGGAGGGCAGTTCGGCATTGGTGGTGGCGGTCGCCCGGTCGGCGGCAATGAGCCACTTGTCCTTGCCGGCCCTGGCCGTATCAGTCCAGGCCGGATCGGCCTGCCAGCCCGTCAGCGCCGAGTTGAGCGCTTCCAGGCCCGCACGCGCGTCGCCGACCAGGGGCAGGGCGCGATGCTTCTGCGCATCGAAGGGCTGCACATTGAGGCCAACGATCTTGAGATCGTCATTCTTGAACAACGCCCACGAGCCCGTGGTGAAATCCTGCAGCCGCGTGCCGATGGCGAGAACCACATCTGCCTGCTCGGCCAGATCGTTCGATGCCGAAGTTCCGGTCACGCCGACCGAGCCCATATTCAGCGGATGATCATGCGGCAGGCTCGATTTGCCCGCCTGTGTCTCCAGCACGGGCACGCCATAGCGCTCAGCAAAATTTCGCAGCGCCGCGGAGGCCTCCGAATATAGCACCCCGCCACCGGCAATGATCACCGGCTTCTTGGCATGCAGCAACGCGGTAGCGGCCGTGGCGAATTCATCGGCGTCCGGCATGATGCGACGAACGCCCCAAACCTTCTCGACGAAAAAGCTTGTCGGATAATCATAGGCTTCCGCCTGCACATCCTGGCACAGCGACAACGTCACCGGCCCGCATTCCGCCGGATCGGTTAGCACCTGCATGGCGCGGCGCAAGGCCGGGATGATCTGCTCAGGCCGCGTGATGCGATCGAAATACCGGCTGACCGGCTTGAAGCAGTCATTGACCGTGGCCGTGCCGTCGCCAAAATCTTCCATCTGCTGCAGCACCGGGTCGGGCAGCCTATTGGCAAAGACGTCACCCGGCAGCAGCAGCACCGGGATGCGGTTCACATGCGCCAGCGCCGCCGCCGTCACCATGTTCAGCGCGCCCGGCCCGATCGAGGTCGTGCAAGCCATGAAACGGCGACGGAAACTGGCCTTGGCGAAGGCTATTGCGGCGTGGGCCATGCCCTGCTCGTTCTGGGCGCGATAGGTGGGCAAAGTGTCCTTGATGCCATAAAGCGCTTCGCCGACGCCGGCCACATTGCCGTGTCCGAAGATCGCGAACACGCCGCCGAAGATCGGCACGGTCTCGCCGTCGATCACGGTTTTCTGCATGGTCAGAAAGCGCGCTACGGCCTGCGCCATCGTTAGTCGAACTGTGTTCTGGCTCATTGCCGCTTTTCCTCAATGTCGTGTGGGGTACCTGCATGCACCCTCATCCGGCCCTGCGGGCCACCTTCTCCCCGACGGGGAGAAGAATAGAAGTCCGCTGCGCCTCTCAAGATTCCTCTCCCCGTCGGGGAGAGGGTGGCCGAGCGCAGCGGAGGCCGGTGAGGGGGCTCCTGTCAGCAGGCTAAGCCGCCTGCTCTTCCCCCAGCCGCTCCCAAATCCGCACCAGCGCGCCGAACCGCGCCGCCATATCCGCAACCGCCTCTTCGTCGCTGATCGTGCCAACCAGCCACTTCCTGGCTGCCTCGGCAAAAATCGTGCGGCCAACGGCAAAGCCTCTGACCGTTCGCGACGACCGCGCCGCAGCGAACCCCGCCTCCAACACTTCCTGTGGTGCTTCCAGTCCCAGCAATACCACACCCCGGCAGAACGGGTCGCGCGCTTCGATCACGGCATCGATCGCCGACCACGTTGCCCGCTCGGCCTGCGGCTCAAGCTTCCACCAGTCGGGCTTGAGTCCGGCGTCGTAAAGTTCGGTCAGCGCGCGCGCCGTGGTGTCGGATTTGAGTTCACCATGCTTGCTGGCGATGATCTCGATTAGGATATCGCGGCCGATTTTACGCGCGGCATCGTGGGCCGCTTGCAACTTGTCGATCTGCTCGGCCTTGAGTGCAGCGGGATCGTCGGGATGGAAGAAGCACAGCACTTTGAGGCAATGCTCGACTGGCCAATCGAGCAGCCGCCCCCCGAGATCCTGGGTGAATTCGAAGCGCAACGGGCGCGAGCCGGGGAGTTCGACTGGCCGGGCCAGCCAGAAGCCCTTGGCTTCGGCGGCGAACAGCGCTTTGCGGCCGTGCTTGTCATCGAGCAGCATGCCAAAACCCGGCCGGCCATTGGCGACGCGGGCGGCGGCCTCCACAGCCAGCACCTTGAAGGCTGCGATGGACTCTTCCTTGGCGCCCGGCATGTCTTCGAGCTGGCTGCGGTGATCGATGGCCAACGCCATCAGCGTCGGCCAGTGCCGGCGGCGGGTGGTGGCCCAATGGATGTGGTTGAGATTGTCATCGTTGCGCAGGGCGCGCTTTGGGCTGCCTTCGGCGAGGAAAGATTCAAGTTCGGTCCAGCTCGGATATTCCGGCGAACACATCAGGCGCGATACCGCGAAAGCACCGCAGGCATTGGCCCAAGTGGCCGCGGTCTTTAGGTCCTCGCCCTTAAGCCAGCCGCGTAGGAAACCGGACATGAAGGCGTCGCCGGCTCCCAGCACGTTATAGACCTCGATGGGGAAGCCCGCGCCGACAATGCCGTCTTCCAGATCGTCGGGGATGGCGCCGTCGTAAACGATGCAGCCCATGGCGCCGCGCTTGAGCACGATGGTCGCTGCGGTCAGCGAACGAATGGTCTTGAGCGCCGCCAGCAGGTTGGCCTCGCCCGAAGCGATCAGCACCTCTTCCTCGGTGCCGACAACGAGATCGCAATCGGGCAGCACGGACTTGTATTTCTGTGACACATGGTCCGACGCGACATAGCGCTCAAACCCTGCCTCGTGGCCTCCCAGACCCCACAGATTGGGGCGGTAGTCGATATCGAAGACGATCTTGCCGCCATGCGCCTTGGCGATGCTTATGGCCTTCTTCTGTGCCGCCTCACTATTGGGGCGCGAGAAATGCGTGCCGGTCACCACGATGGCCCTGGCCGAAGCGATGTGCGCCTCCTCGATATCGGCCTCCGACAGCGCCATGTCGGCGCAATCGGTGCGATAGAAGATCATCGGGGAAACGCCTTCGGCTTCGACGGACAGCAGGACCAACGCCGTCAGCCGCTCCTTGTCGGTGGCTATGCCGGCGGTGTTGACGCCTTCCCGTTCCAGCTGCTCGCGAATGAAGCGGCCCATCTGCTCATTGCCAACGCGGGTTATGAGCGCCGACTTCAGACCCAGCCGAGCCGTACCGATGGCAATATTGGCCGGGCAGCCACCAACGGATTTGGCGAAGCTGCCAATGTCTTCCAGCCGGGTACCGATCTGCTGGCCGTAGAGATCGACCGAGGAACGGCCGATGGTGATGACGTCGAGCAATTTCGTCCCGTTGCTGGGCTGCGCGTTCGTCATTCAAGTCCTCCCGATTGGCGCCGGCGCTCTCGCAGAAATCCAGCATGCTGGATTCCAGCGCCTCTCATTATGAAACATCAGTTCTGGAAATTCGTCAACATGGAATGTACATTCCAAATAAATATGTGGCATTCCATTTAGGTGCCGCGACGCCGTTTTTCGGCAATGCTCACCGTCAACGCCATGGCGAAGGCCATGCTGGCCGAAAGCGAGCGGAAACCGGCGTGATCTGCCTCCACAACCTCGAACCATTCCTTGGAACACTCCGCCAGCGGCGAGAACGCCGAATCGGTGAGCGAAACCACATCGATCCCGCGCGCCGCCATGTTGCGAGCCTGCACCGCGCTTTCCGACGCGTAAGGCGAAAAGCTGACCGCAAAGGCGGCGTCGCGCGGGCTGGCCATGGCGAGCAGATCGTCATCGATCCCGGCGGCTGTGCCGACCAGTTGGCACCGCACTTTCAGCTTGCCGAACGCATAGGCCATATAGCTGCTGATGGGATAGGAACGGCGCTTGGCGATCAGGTAGATGGTCTCGGCGGCAGCCAGGATATCCACCGCCCGCTCGAAAGCCGCCGGATCGACAGCCGCCGACAACGTATCAATCGATCTGTGCGCTGCCGCCGTGAAGCCGTTGAAGATGTTGGTGCTTTCTGCCAGCGCTTGGCCGTTTTGCTCAAGCGTCCGCAACCGGTCTTCATAGGATGACGTGCGTTCGCGCAGGCGAGCGCGGAACAGCAGTTGCAGCCCGGAAAAGCCCTCGAAGCCGAAATGCTGGGCGAACCGCACCAGCGTCGAGGGCTGTACATTGGCCGAGATGGCGATACTGGCGGCGGTGCCGAAGGCAATTTCGTCGGGATGATCCAGCGCATAGGCGGCCACCTGCGTCAGCCGCTTTGGCAACTCGCCCTTGCGCTCCAGGATGACGCTGCGCAACGCGTCAAAATCCTGTGGTGGGCTCACTTTAGCGACGATTTCGGTCATGTCGGGCCTGTCGTACGGGAGCAATACTGTCATAATCCCCAATCCAGCCATTCAATCAAGAGCCCAGCAGAAAGCATATTCCGTTTTTGGAATAAGCGGCATAAGTGTTTCATAACCGCGGGAGGATAGAATGAATTCGACTTTGGGTATCGGCCTGATCGGCACCGGCTATATGGGAAAATGCCATGCGCTGGCGTGGACTGGCGTGCACGCGGTGTTCGGCGAGGGCCCCACGCCGCGTCTTGTACACCTCGCCGAGGTGAACGGGGATATCGCGAACAAGAAGGCGGCCGAGTTCGGTTGCGCCAAGGCGACCGGCAATTGGCGCGACCTGATCGCCGATCCCGCGGTCGATGTCGTGTCGGTCACCACCCCCAATGCCTTCCACGCCGAAATGGCGATTGCCGCGCTGGAAGCGGGAAAACACGTCTGGTGCGAGAAGCCGATGGCGGTTGCACTTGCCGATGCCGAGCGGATGGCGGCGGCGGCCAAGACATCCGGCAAAGTCGCGGTGCTGGGCTACAATTACATCCAGAACCCGCTGATCCGGCATATCGAAACCCTATTGGCCGAAGGCGCTATCGGCACGGTCAACCATGTCCGGCTGGAGATGGATGAGGATTTCATGGCCGACCCGGAGGCGCTGTTCTACTGGAAGAGCGAGGCCAGTTCCGGCTATGGCGCGCTGGACGATTTCGGCGTTCACCCCCTCAGCCTGCTGCTTAAACTGTTTGGTCCGGTTTCCCGGGTTTTCGCTAACCTTTCAAAACCCTACGCGGATCGCCCGACTCAATCTGGGAGCCGCAGGGCGGTGGAGACATTCGATATTGCCAACATACTCTTTGAAATCGGGACGGGGATATCTGGTGTCATGGCGCTGGATCGCTCGGCCTGGGGGCGAAAAGGGCGGATCGCGCTGCAGATTTTTGGTTCCAAAGGCACGATCGTCTACGACCAGGAACGGATGAACGAGCTGCAACTCTACACCGTCAGCGACCGGCCGACGGAGCAGGGGTTCCGGACCATCCTCAGCGCGCCGCATCACGCGCCCTATGACCGGTTCATTCCCGCGCCGGGCCATGGGCTGGGCTTCAACGATCTCAAGATCATCGAATGCCATGAACTGCTCAATGCCATCGAGGGAAAACCGGCCCGCATCATCGACTTTGACGCGGGCCTCGGGATCGAACGCACGGTCCATGCCATGGCGCAATCGCACCATGACAAGGGCTGGGTCAGTCTTTAGGCGGCCTGGGTCGCCCGGCGGGCCCCATCCTTCTGCGCTTCCTGATGGAAGATGTAGGCCGAGGCGGCGATGATCAGGGCGGCGCCGAGCCAGAACCACGGCGTCGGTACCTGGCCGAGCAGCACCCAGCCGAGCAGGGCGGTCAGCGGCACCTTAAGGTCTCCGAAGGGCTGCAGATAGGTGGCGTCCGCCACCTTGTAGGCAAGGCTGAGCAGGTATTGTGCGGCGGCCGTCAGGAAGCCGAGCAGGACGACGAGGCCAAGACCCAGACCGCTCGGGAGCTGGAATGGGAAACCGGTCGCGAGGCCCTGAGGAACCAGGCTTGGCACCAGCCAGGCCGCGAGGGTTGCGACCAGCAGGATCAACAGGTGATTGGGCGTCACCAGAACCAGCAGCGAGATCGTCAGCGTCTCGGGGCTTTCCTCCCGGGAGAGATACTTGGTCAGAACGTCGGTGGTCGCCCACAGAGCTGCGGCTGCGATGGGCACCAGCGTGGTCAGCGAGAACCCTTCGGACCCGATGCCGGAGACGATCAGGGCTCCGGCAAAGGCGACGAAGGCGGCGATCAGGCGGGTGAGGGTGACGCGCTCGCCCAGAAACAGGGTCGAGCCGGCAATGATGAACAGCGGGCCGGTGGCCAGCAACGTCACCATCTGCCAGACCGGGACGCCCGAGGCGAAGCCATAGACGAATACGTGGACGCCGAGGGCGGAAACGAAGGCGCGAATTTCGTGGATCGCGGGATGCCTGGTGCGCAGCTTGCCAATGCCGATGCGCAGGATCAGCGGCAGGGCGAACACAGTGGCGATCAGGTATTGCCAGAAGGCCATGCCGGTCGATGCCATGCTGAAACCGCCATATTCGGTGGGGGTTGGCAGCACGGATTGCAGGATATTGGTGCCTGCAAAGGCGAGGCTGGAGATGATGACGAAGGCGGCGCCGAGCACGGCGCCATTCGGGGAGGAGGAAACCTGGTTCATGATAGTCCTTTCCGTAACCAGCTTCCTCAGGGTTACGGGAAAAGACAAAGCGGCGGTGCAGTGACGGTTACCCGACAGCGCCCAAGGCCAGATCCAGACCCGTTCTCTATCATCCGGACTATACCGTTGGCCCCGGAATCACACCGGATCTGCTGACCCCCACTTGGAACCAATTTGTAATTCTACTGTACCGGCCAACTGACGGCGTTTTCTGCGCTTCCGGTGCTCACGTACCGATGTACGCTCCGCTCCGGTTCTCGAAAACACCGCCATTTGACTCGCTACAGCGAATTTCAAACAGCTTCCACTCGTGGGGCGCTCGCGGGCTTCGGGTCTCCCCGTTACCGCCAGTGGGGAATCGCACCCCGCCCTGAGAACGTTTGCCGACGATGTTTCGCCTGCAGGCTGGAAGATAGGGCGTGCGACTGGTGTGCGCAATAAGACACACGGTTGATACCGTGCGCAGTTCGCGAACGCCGGGAAATGATTTGCTCGTTTTGGACGCGTCGAAGCGCCGCGCGGGGCTGCCGGGCGGTTGCCATTCGAGCGTAGCTCTCATGGCCTTCTCTCCTCAAATCGCTCTACCGGAGCGATTTACCGGGACGGCTCGAAGACTGCGGCATGCGGCGAGACGTGCCTCATGGTTTTGGTAGATAAGCGAGACAGCGTCCCGCCGCATGCGATGGGGTTTCTGGCCGCCCGAACGTGGCCTCCATTGTTTCAGGAGACGAACGTCGTGCTGGCCCAGGGATCGCGCGACCGCATTCCCCTCCCACCAAACTCCCCACGGCCGTTCGTCGCGAACCCGCAGCCATTGTGGGGATATCGGGGGTGAGGATACGCCGGGTTTTGGGGGTGGGGATAAGGGGGATGAGGGGCAGTAATTCGGGGGGCAAGGGGATGCTCACACCGCACTCGGTCTTCCCGCGGGCTTGACCCGCGGGGCACTGTCAGGTCGCGCCGAATTCAGTGGCGTGGCGAGAGGCCCGCGGGTCAAGCCCGCGGGAAGGGCGGTGGGGGACCAGATCGAGGCCGGTCATATGGAGCGGAGTGGCGTTGGTTTCGGCTGGCTCCACTCGGAGGAGAGTTCCCCCCACCCTGGCCCTCCCCTCAAGGGGGAGGGGACGATGGAGCGGGTGGATTGGCGAGGCGATCTGATCGGGGCTTTCATCACCGCGCTCCCACCGGTCTTCCCGCGGGCTTGACTCGCGGGGCACTGTCCGGTCGCGCGGAATTCGGTGGGGTGGCGAGAGGCCCGCGGGTCAAGCCCGCGGGAAGGCGGTGGGGGATCGGATCGAGGCCGACCATCCTGGGGAGGATGGGGCCGCGATGCCGGTGAACAGCCGAAGCTACTTGCCGTTTTCCAGCCACTTCAGGTCTTCGGGCGTCAGCTTGATGTCGAAGGCCTTGATGCTGTCGTCGAGCTCATACAGCGTGCGCGGCCCGATCAGCGGGATGCTGGGGAAGGGCTGGGCAAGCACATAGGCCAGAGCAACGTGGATGGGCGAATGGCCGAGCTTGTTGGCCAGTTCGATCGCGCGGTCGCGGCGGCCGAAGTTCTGCTCGTTGTACCAGACGCGGACCAGTTCCTCGTTGTCGGTCTTGTCGCGACCGGCGCGGTCGGTAAAGAAGCCGCGGGCCTGGCTCGACCACGAGAAATTGGTGACCTGGCGGTCGTTGAGCCAGGTTTTCCATTCCGGGGTCGAGGAGGTGACGCAGCCGGACCAGATCGGGTCGAGCATTTCGGCCAGAGCGAAGTTGTTGGAGAGGGCGCCGGGGCGCTGCTTGCCGGTCTTGTCGGCATAGGCGATGGCCTCGTCCATGCGCGCCATGGTCCAGTTGGAACCACCGAACGGACCGCGAATGCGGCCGGCTTTGACCTCGGCATCCATGGCATCGACGAACTCGCCGACTGGCACATCCGGATTGTCGCGGTGCATGAAGTACACATCGACATAGTCGGTCTGGAGGCGATCGAGCGACTGCGTCAACTGCTTGGCAATGACGTCGGGATAGACCAGCGGGCTATGCGCCCCCTTGCCGATCAGCACCGATTGATCGCGCGTGCCGCGGCTCTTGTGCCAATCGCCAAACAGCTTTTCGGTATAGCCGCTGCCATAGACGAAAGCGGTGTCGAAAAGGTTGCCGCCCTTTTCCCAGAATGCATCGAGCAGGATGGCGCCGGAAGAGAAAGTCTTGAAATCTTCAAAGCCCAAGGCAACCGCCGAGGCCTGCTTGGTGAGGCCGGGGATCGAACGCTTCGGGATGGCGGTGCCGCCCGAGGTGAGGGGGCGGTTCGAGAGCGTATTGATGCGCTTGGCCGGCTTTTCGATGTTGAATTCGATGCCGGCATCGGCGCGCCACTTGTCGAGCACGCGGGCATTGCCCAGGCTATCGGCCCAGCTCATGCCCGGCGCGGCAAATTCATGACGGCCGGCCAAGATCGCTTCGGACGCGCCATCGGCCTCGAAGGCATAGACGTGGCCGGTTTCGTTGACGCTGATGGTTTCGGTCTTGCCGCCCTTGATGACGTCGATGCGGCCCAGGCCCTGATCGCGATTGCCGCCGGCAAACCAGAATTCTGGAACCTCAATGCGGCCTTCCGAACCATGGATGCGCAGGACATTGTCGAGATTGGCCATCACGGCGCACGAGACTTGCGCCACTATGCCGTTTTCGAAGGTCAGGACCGCGGCGGCCCAATCGTCGGTGCCTTCGGCATTGAGCTTGGCTGTGCCAGAGACCTTGATCGGATCGGCGAAAGGTTTGCCCATGGCAGCGCCGGCGATGAAGCGCGACATCGAGACGGGATAGCCGCCGACATCGAGAATGCCGCCTCCGGCCAGGTCATTGGCGAACAGGCGATGCTGGGGCTGGAACTTGCCCATGGAGAAGCCGAAGCTGGACTGGATCATCCGCACTTCGCCGATGACGCCGGAGGCGATCAGCTCGCCCAGCTTCTTCACCTGGGGGTGCAGGCGATACATGAAGGCTTCGCCCGCAAAGGTGCCGGCCTTGCGATGGGCATGGAAAATGGCGTCGATTTCGAAGGCGCTGAGCGCCATCGGCTTTTCCACCAGCACATGCTTGCCGGCTTCCGCGGCCTTGATCGCCCACTCGGCATGGCCGGGATGGGGCGTCGCGATATAGATCGCATCGACGTCCTTGTCGGCCAGCAGCGCGTCATAGCCTTTGAGGATGCGTGCGCCGGGGAAGTCGGTGGCAAGGCCCGGCTTTTCGGGGTTGCGGGTGGCGATGGCGACCAGCTCGGCATGCTTGGAGCCGGCGACGCCGCCCTGGAATGCCTTGGCGATCGAGCCTGGCCCGATAATGCCCCAGCGGACTTTTTTGGTTTCGGTCATGGTGATGGTCCTTCTTTATACTCAAATGTCGTTGCGGTCCGGCAGAGCGCCAGCCGAAATTTATGTGTCGGCGTCATTCCCCCGCACGCGGGAAGCCACTCTCGTGGGCACCGGCCGAAGAATGGGGTCCCGCTTTAGCGGGAATGACGCCGGAGTGTTGGTCGACTTACCGCAGGCGCTGGCCCGCATTGTCGAACAGGTATGAATTGGCGGCGCGGATCGACACGGTGAGGTTTTCCTTGCCAGTCTCGTTGCGCAGTTCCTCGCGTTCGATGATCAACTGCTCGCCGGTGCCGGTATTGGCATAGAGATAGCTGGTGGCGCCAAGATGCTCGGCCACGTCGACATCGACCGCCAGATCGGCGTCGCCGGCGCCGGCCAGCCCGAAATGCTCGGGGCGGACGCCCAGCGTCACGTCGGACCCGATGGCGGGGGAGGCGGTCAGGGGCAGGGTGATGCGGGCATTGCCCTGCTTGGAGAGCGCGATCGTCACCGTGCCGGAGCCGGCCTCGACAACCTTGGCGGCCATGAAGTTCATGCGGGGCGAGCCGATGAAGCCGGCAACAAACTGGTTGGAGGGGTCATCATAAAGTTCGAGCGGTTTGCCGACCTGTTCCACGAGGCCATCGCGCAGCACCACGATGGTGTCGGCCAGCGTCATGGCCTCGACCTGGTCGTGCGTCACGTAGATCATCGTGGTCTGCAGTTCCTTGTGCAGCCGCGCGATCTCGATGCGCATATGCACGCGCAGTTCGGCGTCCAGATTGCTGAGCGGCTCATCGAACAGGAACACTTCGGGATTGCGCACGATGGCGCGGCCGATGGCGACGCGCTGACGCTGGCCGCCGGAAAGCTCCTTGGGCACGCGGTCCAGCAACGGTTCGAGCGCCAGGATGCGGGCGGCTTCGGCGACCTGCTTGGCGATCTGGTCTTTGGCAACGCCAGCGAAGCGCAGGGCAAAGCCCATGTTTTCGCGCACCGTCATATGTGGATAAAGCGCATAGGACTGGAACACCATGGCGATGCCGCGTTTGGACGGATCGACATCGTTCATCCGCTTGCCGCCGATCTCCAGATCGCCGGCGCTGATGTGTTCAAGCCCGGCGATCATGCGCAGTAGGGTGGACTTGCCGCAGCCGGAAGGGCCGACGAAAACGACGAACTCCTTGGCCTTGATGTCTAGGTCGATGCCCTTGATGACCTCGACATTCCCGTAGGATTTGCGCACGGCCTTAAGCGTAAGATGGCTCATGTTCTATGCACCTATTTGACCGCGCCCAGCATGCCTTCGACGAAGCGGCGCTGGAGCAGGAAGAAAATGATGAGGGTGGGCAGGGTCGCCAGCACGGTGCCGAACAGGATCATGCCGTAATCGGGGGTATAGGCCGAGGTCAGCGCCGACAGGATCAACGTGATCGTCTTGTTCTCGGCGGTCTGCAGCACGATCAGCGGCCAGAGGTAATTGTTCCAGTTGGCCATGAACACGATGATCGTCGCGGCCGCGTAGGTGGAGCGCATCACCGGTAGGTAGACGAACAGGAATATCTGCCATTCCTTGAGCCCGTCGATCTTGGCGGCGTCGCGCAATTCGCTGGGGAAGGCTTTGGTGGCCTGCCGGAAGTAGAAGATGATGAAGATCGAGGCCACCGTGGGCAGGATCACCGCCACATAGGTGTTGACCAGCTTGGCCTGCGAAAACATCACGAACAGCGGCACCATCATTGCCGCGAACGGGATGGAGAGCAGCAGCAGCAGCAGCCCGAAGATGCGTTCGCGCACACGGGAGCGGAACATCTCGAAGCCGTAGCCGGCCAGCGAGGAGATCGCCAGCGTCAGGGCCGTGGCGATAACGGCGATGAAAGCCGAGTTGAAGAAAATGCGGGGCGCATCGACTTGCGCGAAGAAGGTTGCGGCATTGGTCAGCAGGGAGCTACCGAGCGTGGCTTTGCCCTTGATGATCTCGGCCGATGGGTTGGTCGCACCCACGACCATCCAGTAAAACGGGAATACCGAGATAAAGGCGGCGATGCTGAGCAGCAGGTAGACCAAGCCGCGGCGGATGAGGCGGTACGGCGCAGCCCCTGTGGCCAAGCCAACTTTGGTTGCGGCCGTGCCGGTATTTTCGGCCATTGTGGTCGATGTCATGCTGACCTCCTCCGGTCACGCGCAACAAGGAATTGCAGGAAGCTCAGAATACCCACGACCACCACAATCACCCATGACACCGTCGCCGAATAGCCGAAGCTGGGCATGAACTTGAAGGTCAGGTTGTAGATGTAGAGCGACAGGGTGATGGTGGAGTCCGACGGTCCGCCATTGCCGGCGGTGAAATTGTAGACCTCGTCGAACAGCTGCAACGTGCCGATTGTGGAGATCACGGTGGTGAACAGGATCACCGGTTTGAGCATCGGGATGGTGAGGTAGCGGAACCGCGCCCAGGCCGGTACTCCATCGATGCGCGCGGCTTCATAGATCGAGCGGTCGATGTTTTGCAGCGCTGCGAGATAGAAAATCATGTTGTAGCCGGTCCAGCGCCAGGTGATGGCGAGGATGATGGCCACCTTGGCCCAGAAAGGATCGCTGAACCAGCCGATCGGCGCGCCGATAAGGTGGACCGCCATCAGCGCTTCGTTGATGATGCCATCGGTGGCGAACATCGACTTGAACACGGTGGAATAGGCGATCAGCGACGTCACGCAGGGCAGGAAGATCGCGGTGCGGAACAGGCCGCGGAATTTCAGTGTCGAATCGTTCAGCGCCACTGCGAACAGCAGGGCCAGCACGATCATGATGGGCACTTGCACGATGAAGAAGGTGAAGGTGTTGCCCAGCGCGCGCAGGAACACCGGATCCTTGGTCAGCCGCATGATATTGGCGAAGCCGCCAAAGCTGAGATTCATGCCCTTGCCGACCTGGAAGCTCATCCAGAGCGACCAGACGATCGGGTAGATCATGAACAGTCCGAGCAGGATCAAAGCCGGGGCGACGAAAGCCCATCCGGTGATCTGATCCCTGCGATCAAGTCGCGCCTGTGCCAATTGTCACCTCCCTGGTGCAGCAACGTCATCACGGCCAATAGGCGCCGGGCGCTTTGGGCGCCAGGCAGTGAAAGCGAGCCGAAGCCCGCTTTCACGCGGCAGATTATTGCATCTGCTGCTGGGCCTGATCGTTGATCGCCTGCAGGGCCGCGTCGACGTCACCGCCGGCGATGATGCCGGGCAGTTGCGCCTGCACGGCGGAGTCGACCTCGGCGGTGAAGGTGCCGTAGTCCACGCTCGGGATCTGGCTCAGCCAGGTGGAGAAGTCCTGCCACACCGGTGCGCCACCGAAGAAGTCGTCGGAGGCCTTGTAGGCGTCGCCTTCACGGGCAGCGAGCAGGGAACCAACGGCACCGCGCTTGATCAGGATGTCCTGGTAGAAATCCTTGTTGCCGGCCCAGACGGTCTTGAGGAAGTCGATGGCTTCGGCTTTGTTCTTGGCGGACGACAGCACATACCAGCTCGAGCCACCCTGGTTGGAGGCGTTGACCGAACCGTCCATGTCGAGGCGCGGGATCGGGGCCACGGCCCACTTGCCGGACTGATCGGCATTGGCCTTGATGGTCGCGGTGATCCAGACGCCGACGGGAACTGCGGCGACTTCGCCCGAGGTGAACGTGCCGGTATATTCAGCCCAGCCGGAGACCGGCTTGACCAGACCCGCTGTGTAGAACTTGGCGTAGGTCTCGATCGCCTTCTTGAGCGCGGCGTTGTCGGTGACATGAAGGCTACCATCGGCATTGAAATACCACTGGCCGGCCGACTGCATCATCATGCGGATGACGCCGGTGTCGTTGAGATCGAGATCGAGCAGCAGATGGCCGGTTTTGGCTTTCACTTCGGTGCCGATTTCGACCAGGCGATCCCAGGTGATGTCCTTGAGGTCGGCGGCCTTGAAGCCGGCCTGCTCGAAATAGTCGGAGCGGTAGAACAGGCCAGTCACGCCGGAGTCGAAGGGCAGCGAGTAGGACTTGCCGTCATAGGTGGCAGCCGCAACCTTGTAGGGTGCGAAGACCGACATATCGATGCTGTCCGACAGCGGCTCGAACGAGCCGGGGAAGGACTGCAGGTACTTCTGCGCGATGTCATCCTGGATCAGCACGATATCGGGCAAGCCGTCGGTGCTCCCGGCGAGCAACTGCGTCTGCAGCTTGGCGCGGATATCGTCCTGGCTGGCGCTGTCGTCGACGTTAAAGGTCACGTCCGGATGGTCGGCAGTGTAGAGGGCGCCGGCCTCACGCATGGTGTCGCCGTTGAATGCCTTGTCCCAGACCCAGACCGAGATTTCCCCGGCCGAAGCGGCTGCGACGCTGAAAAAGCTGATTCCGGCCAGAGCCAGGCCGAGCAGACGCCCGCGCCGCGAAGCGATACGGTTCATTGTAGTCCTCCCTTTTCATTTGCTCTTATGCTGAGCCGTTTCTAAGCTACCTGAATAAGACATGGCGTCCCACTCAATGGGCATGCGGAGTTGGCGGAAAGTAAGATGGTACAAAGGGCTTATTACGAACCCGACGCCAATGGAGTGGAGCGGCTACCGACAATCCTGTCCATGTTTCATGCTTCGCCCCTGGTGATGCGCGCGCCCCATTGGCATGCACAGGTCGAGGTCAACTACATTGTGCGCGGTTGGGCCCACTATCGCATGAGCGGCCACGAAGTGCGCCTGAATACTGGCAATATGGCATTGTTCTGGGGCGGCTTGCCCCATCAACTATACGATGCGTCGGACGATCTTGTGTATGCCGGCGGGCATTTGCCGCTGGTGCATTTCTTTCGGCTGCGGCTGCCCCAGAACATGCAGTCCAAGCTGATGCAGGGGGCAACGCTCATTACGCGGTCCACTGACGCCTCGGACCCGCTGAACTTCGAGCGCTGGAATGCCTATGCGCGATCCGGCGATCCGATGAAGGCCAGCATGGCGATCGATGAACTGCTGCTGCGCATCGAGCGCGTCCGCTTTGACCCTTATGACCTGCTGTCCAGCCCGGACGAACGCGCCAATGCGGTGGATGGGCTCGACCATCATTCATCGCCTGTCGTCGTGCGTATCTGCGATTTCATCGCCGACAATTTCCGCGAGGACATCGACTCGTCCGATATCGCCCAGGCCGCCGATATTCATCCGAAATACGCGATGAGCGTGTTCAAGAAATCGACCGGCATGACGCTGAACGACTATGTGAACCTGATGCGGCTCAGCTATGCCCAGGCGCTGCTGATGCAGGATGACGCCAATGTGCTGCATGTGGCCATGGATAGCGGGTTTGGCTCGCTGAGCGCGTTCAACAAGTCGTTCCGCAAGATTGCCGGCATGTCGCCGACCGATTTCCGTCGTGACGTGCGCACCCGGCCGACCCCAGCGGAGCATCGGCTGGTCCCGGAACGGCAATATAACTGATCGGGCAGGGCAGGCGGCGTCAACTCATGTGGAAACGGCGCCTCTGGGCCTTCCTGTTCGGCTTTTGCATCATTGCCGGGCTGGTGCTGCTGCGCGCTGCCGATCCCTATCCGCTGCGGGTGGCGCGCGAGACCAGCTTCGACTTCTTCCAGCAATTGCGCCCGCGCGCCGCGCCCGACCTGCCCATTCGCATCGTGGATATCGATGAGCGGTCGCTCGCTGAAATCGGGCAGTGGCCGTGGTCGCGCCACACCATGGCGACCCTGACCCAACGCCTGACCGAACTGGGCGCTGCCGCTATCGCCTTCGACGTGCTGTTTCCCGAGCCGGATCGCCTGTCTCCCTCAGCCAGCGCCGCCGGTGGCGTGGATTACGACGCCGAGTTCGCGGCGGCGCTGGCTGGTGGGCCGTCGATCCTGAGTTTCACCGAAAACGGGAACAGTGCCGTGCTGCCGCAGCAGGCCAAGGCCGGTTTTGCCATGACGGGGGCCGATCCCTTGCCGTTCTTGCCGACGCTGACGGGCGCGGCGTTGCCGATGGCCCAGCTTGCCGATGCGGCCACGGGGCTTGGCGTCGCCAGCCTCGATCAGGAGAATACCGGCGTCCCGCGCCGCCTGCCGCTGCTGTGGTCCAATGGAACATCGGCATTCCCCGCGCTTTCGGTGGAGGCGCTGCGCGTGGCCGTCGGCGCCTCGACACTGGTTGTGCTGGGCGACACCACCAATACCGGCACCATCGAGGCCCTGCGGATCGGCGATATCACCGTGCCGACCGGGCCGAGCGGCGACCTGTGGCTGTATTACCGCCATCTTGGGCCCTCGACCTATGTCTCCGCGCGCAATCTGCTGGCCGATGACTATGCCAGCCTCGCGCCGCAGATCGCGGGCAATATCGTCTTCGTCGGCGCCTCCGCCAGCGGCCTGCTCGATGTGCGTCAAAGCCCGCTGGGCGAGCCGGTCCCCGGCGTGTCGATCCACGTGCAGGCGCTGGAGCAGATGCTGACGGGCGTTTATCTCAATCGTGCCGATTGGGTCGGCGGGCTCGAGATTTTGATCTTCGTGCTGAGCGGCATTGCCATCACGCTGGCCATTATTTTCACCGGCCCGCTGATCGGGCTGGGGTTTTCGGTCATGGTCGCACTGGTGACCACGGCGGCGAGCTGGTTCGCCTTTACCCAATACGGGCTGTTACTAGACCCCAGCTTCGCGCTGCTTGGCGCACTGATCGTTTATGCCGCGATGGCGTTCTTCCAGTTTGCCATCACCGATTCCGAGCGGCGACGCATTCGCAATGCCTTCGCCCACTATGTGGCGCCCTCGCTGCTGACGCAGATCGAGAACAATGCCGAAAGCCTGCGGCTGGGCGGCGACGTGCGCGAACTGACGGTAATGTTTTCCGACGTGCGCAATTTCTCCGCCATCAGCGAAAAAACCGCGCCGGCCGACTTGGTGCGAATGCTCAATACGCTGTTCGGGGCGCTAGGCGCGGCGATCATCGAGCAGATGGGCACTATCGACAAGTTCATGGGCGACGCCGTGATGGCGTTCTGGAATGCGCCGGTGGACGTGGAGCGCCACGCATTGCGGGCCTGCCAGGCGGCGTTGGCAATGCGGGAGGCGTTGGGGCAGCTCAACCAGACCAACCTGTCGCAAGGCGCGGAGCCGATCGCCATCGGCATCGGCATCGCATCCGGCCCGGCACTGGTGGGCAATATGGGGTTCGAGGCGCGGTTCGATTATTCCTGTGTCGGGGAAACCGTCAACGTCGCCAGCCGTCTCGAGAGCGCTTGCAAGACGGTGCTTTACGATATCCTGGTGACGCGCGAGACACGCGACGCCGTCGCCGAACTGGCGCTGCTCGATGCCGGGTCCATCGCGCTCAAGGGGATGAGTGAACGAGAGCCAATTCATCTCCTGCTGGGGTCAGAAGGGCTGGCTACAAGCGCGGCCTTTGCCAATCTGGCCGCCTGTCACGACCGGCTGCTGCTGGCGCTGCGGGCAGGGGAGCCGGCGCTGGCCGAGATCGCCGAATGCCGTGCCTTGGCGGCTTTCGATGCGCGGCTACCGGCGTTCTACGATGCTATTGTCACCCGGCGTGCTGACTTCGCGCCGGATATGCCGCTGAACTGAGGATTTCACCATGCCCAGATTTTCCGCCAATCTGACGTTCCTCTATGCCGAATTGCCATTCCTGGAGCGGTTTGCTGCCGCCGCCGCCGATGGCTTTCCGGCAGTGGAATATGTCGGGCCCTATGATTATCCGCCTGAGGTCATCGCCGACCTGCTTCGGCAACACAATCTGCAACAGGCGCTGTTCAATCTCCCGGCCGGCGATTGGGCCGGGGGTGAGCGGGGGATCGGCTGCTTTGCCGACCGGGTCGAGGAGTTCCAGGCCGGCGTCGCGACCGCCATCCGGTATGGCAAGGCCCTGGGCTGCACCAAGATCAACTGCCTGGCCGGCATCGCGCCGGCGGGCGCGGATCGAGCTGTGCTGCACTCGACACTGGTCGACAATCTCAAATATGCTGCGCCGCGACTGGCTGACGCCGGCATCAAGCTGCTGATGGAGCCGATCAACCAGCGCGATATGCCGGGCTTCTTCGTCAGCACCACCGACCATGCCGAAGCCATCATGGCTGATGTCGGTTCGACCAACCTGTTCCTGCAATATGACATCTATCATACCCAAGTGACGCAGGGCGATCTGCTGGCGACCTACGAGCGGCTGCGCGAACAAATTGCCCATATCCAGATCGCCGATAATCCCGGCCGCAACGAGCCGGGCACCGGGGAAATCAACTACGCCAATATCCTGCCGGCGCTCGACCGCCTCGGCTATGACGGCTTCGTCGGATGCGAATACAAGCCGAGGACCACGACCACCGCCGGTCTCGGCTGGATGCAGCCCTATCGCTGACGTGGGCGGGTAATTCTGTCCAATCGGGCCCAGTGACGGCCGAAATCCGACCGGCCGAGTTTTCATGGTCATCTTCATGCATCCAACTTGACGCCCATAATCGAATGTGGAAAAACGTTATCTCAAATGCGCAAACGTTTTCTCATTTTCGTGGCATCCGGTGGAACAGCAGGCTAAAAAGGTTGAGCGCATCCGCATCTACGACGTCGCCCTGGCGGCGGGCGTCAGCGTGGCGACGGCCTCCAAGGCGCTGAACGACACCGGCCGGATGACCGCCGAGACGAGAGAACGCGTCAAGCGCGCGGCGATGGAGCTGGGCTTCCGGCCCAATGCGATGGCGCGCGGCCTGCAGGGCAAGCGCAGCTTCACCATCGGTCTGTTGACCAACGATACCTATGGCCGTTTCACCCTTCCGCTGATGGCGGGCATTTCCGAGGCGCTGGTCGACCATGGCGTGTCGGTTTTCCTCTGCACCATCGAGGACGACCCGGTGCTGGCCAAAATTCATGTCGATGCCATGCTCGACAAGCAGGTCGATGGCATCATCGCTTCCGGCAAGCGCATCGATCGGCGGTTGCCGGTGGATTTGAGCCATTTGCCGGTTCCGGTGGTCTATGCCTTCACCGATGGTCCCGATGATAGCGTGCGCTTCGTGTCGGACGACGCGCAGGGCTCGCGCGAGGCGGTGCAATGGATGGCGGGGCTGGGCCGCGAGAGCATCGTGCACGTCACCGGGCCGGCCAGTTTTGCGTCGGTAAAAGAGCGCGCCGATGCCTATTCGCAAATCGTCGGCGCGGGCGCGGAAATTCTGCATGGCAAATGGTCGGAAGCCTGGGGCCATGAGGCGGTCGCGCAATTGTGGGCTGGCGGCGGCCCCCATCCAGACGGCATTTTCTGCGGCAATGACCAGATCGCGCGTGGCGTGGTCGATGCGCTGCGCGAGCGCGGCGTGGACGTGCCGCGCGATGTGTCGGTGGTCGGGTTCGACAATTGGGAAATCGTCGCGGCGGCAACGCGTCCGCCGCTGACCAGCGTCGATATGAACCTCAAGACCCTCGGCAAGGAGGCCGGGCTGACAGTTCTGGCGATGGCGGAAGGCAAGACAGTAGAACCGGGAATCCGGAAACTGCCATGCCAGCTGGTCGTACGCCAATCCTGCGGAGGAGCAGAAGCAGGCTGAAGTTACGCCATGGGCCGGCGTGTTTGAGGGTCCTAACAGGGAGGAATGAAATGCTTAAACGTCTTTTGCCAACGGCCAGCATCGCGACGCTGTGCCTGGTGTCGAGCGCTTCGGCGGCCGACACCATTAATATGTGGGTGCGCACCGGCATTGGCGCCGCATTCACTGGCGTCGTGAAGGCCTACAATGACAGCCACGAAAACCAGGTCGCGCTGACCGAAGTGCCGTTTGCCGAACTGGTGCAGAAATACGCGACCGCTATCGCGGGCGGGCAGGCGCCGGACGCGTTATCACTCGACCTGATCTATACGCCGTCCTTCGCCGCCGCCGGCCAGCTCGAAGACCTGACCGATTGGGCCCATGGCTTGCCATATTTCGACGCCCTGGCGCCGTCGCATGTCAAGCTGGGCACCTATGAGGGCAAGAATTACGGCCTGCCGCTGTCGGTAGAAACCTCGGTGTTCGCCTGGAACAAGGACCTCTACAAGGCCGCTGGCCTCGATCCCGACAAGGCGCCGACGAGCTGGGACGAAATCGAAGCCAATGCCGAAAAGATCCGGGCCCTAGGCGACGATACCTATGGCTTCTACTTTTCCGGCGGCGGCTGCGGCGGCTGCATGATCTTCACCTTCACCCCGCTCGTTTGGGCCGAAGGCAAGGATATCCTTTCCGAGGATGCGCAGACCGCAACGCTGGACACGCCGGAAATGCGCGCGGCTATCGACAAGTACCGCTCCATGGTGGCCAAGGACCTGGTGCCGGAAAGCGCCGCGACCGATAACGGCACCAACTTCCTCAGCTTCACCAATGGCAAGATCGGCCAGCAAAGCCTGGGCGCCTTCGCCATCGGCACCATGATCAACCAATATCCGGACCTGCACTTCGGCATCGCGCCGATCCCGGGCATTACCAGTGGCACCTCGTCCTTCGCCGGTGGTGACAATATCGTCGTCACCAAGGGCACGCCGCACATGGCCGCGGTGAAGGAATTCATCGAATACATGTATTCGCCCGAGGCTCAGAAGGTGTTCGCCCAGAACGGCAGCCTGCCGACCCGCAGCGATATCGCCGCCGACGTGCTCAAGGGCCTCGATCCGCGCCTGCAGGTAGCGGTCGACGCCATCGCGACCGCCAAGACCCCCTATACGGTGCTGTTCAACGACCTGATCAACTCCAGCAACGGCCCATGGGCGACCTTCATCAACGCCGCCATCTATGGCGACGACGTCGATGCGGCCTTTGCCGATGCACAGGCCGAAATGCAGTCGATCATCGACAACGCCAAGTAAAGCCTCGGCCGGGGGCTTCGGCTCCCGGCCAACTTTCCTTCCGGAGCCACACGATGACCAGTCCCGCTCTCACCTTGGCCGTGCCGGCACGCGCGCGCCGCCGCCGCGCCCGCCTGGGGCAGTGGCAGGGGCTGCTTTATATCGCGCCGGCCATGGCGCTGGTGATCGTGTTCTTCGTCATACCGGTGCTGTTCACCTTCTGGATGAGCTTTCACGACTGGCCGCTGCTGGGCCAGCCGGAATGGATCGGCCTGGGCAATTACGTGCAGATGCTCAAGGACACGCGGTTTCTGTCGTCGCTCCGGTTCACCGCCTATTATACCGTCATCACCACCATCGCGATTTTCATCGTTGCTTTTCCGCTGGCGCTGTTCGTCGAACAGCAGCGCCGCGGAGTGGGGTTCTACCGCACCATATTCTTCATGCCGGTCGTGGTGGGCTTGGCAACGGCCTCGCTGCTGTGGGTGTGGCTGGCCAATGTCGATAGCGGGCTGATCGGCCCGGCCATTCGCATGATGGGCTTCACCGGCAAGAAGGTGAACCTGCTGGCCACGTTCGACAGCGCCTTCTGGACCATCATCGTCATGGTGGTATGGAAGGTCGCGGGCTTCACCATGATCATCCTGCTCACCGGGCTGCAGTCCATCCCCGTTGAACTCAACGAGGCGGCGCGGATCGACGGGGCAGGGCGCTGGCAGCGCTTCCGCCATGTGACGCTACCACTAATGCGCCGCACCATCGCGCTGGCGCTGATCCTCTCGGTCACCGGCTCGGTGCTGGCCTTCGACCAGTTCTACATCATGACCAGCGGCGGGCCGCAGAACCGGATGATTTCGGTGGTCTATTACATCTTCAACCAGTCCTTCGTGTCGTTCCACCTCGGCTATGGCTCGGCGCTCTCGATCGCGCTGCTGGGCATATTGATCGTGCTGAGCGTCGTGCAACTGCGCCTGCTGCGCGTGGGAGACGATAAATGACCGCCACCATGCAAGCGCGCCAGCGTCGCAAGTTCTGGGGCGGGTTCGGCTACCATGCCTTTGGCATCGGCGCGGCGCTGTTCTTCTTCGCGCCATTCGCCTGGACTGGGCTAGCCTCGTTGCGCACCGGCAGCGAAGCGCAATCGCCGCCGCTGCCGCCCTGGCCGACCCACGGCATCAGCTTCGACACCTATGCGGTGCTCGACACCTTTGGCGCCGGCATCTGGCAGCACACGTTCAATTCCATGGTCGTGGCGCTGGCAACTGTGGTGCTGACCGTCATCGTCAGCCTGCTCGCCGGCTACGGCTTCTCGCGGTACCGCTTCCCACTCAAGAACGTGTTCTTCGTGCTGATCATCGCGACGCTGATGATCCCGTTCCAGTCCATCCTGACGCCGCTCTTCATCATCCTCGCCAAGCTGGGCCTCAACAATTCGCTGGTCGGGCTGGTGCTGGTCTACGTGACTCTGCAACTGCCGTTCTCGGTCTTCATGATGCGCAACGCCTTCGATGCGGTGCCGCGCGAAATCGAGGAAGCCGCGCGCATCGATGGCGCCCGCGATCTCACGCTGTTGGTCCGCGCGCTGCTCCCGCTGGTCACGCCCGGCCTCGCCAGCGTGGCGATCTTCGCCTTCCTCAATTCGTGGAACGAGTTCTTGGCGGCGCTGATCCTGCTGTCGGACAACGAGAAATATACCCTGCCGGTGCTGATGACTGCAGTGCGCGCCGGCCGGCTCGGGGCGATCAACTGGGGCGCGGTACAGGCGGGCGTCATGGTGATGACCATCCCTTGCCTCGCCGTATTCCTCATCCTGCAACGCTACTACATGCGCGGCCTGATGGCCGGCGCGGTCAAATAGTCCTAACCATCGGAACCTCAAAATGGCTCAGTCCACTACGCGTCAATTCCGTCCGCTGCCCGTACCGAGCGTCGATGTCGCCGGCTTCTGGGGCGATTGGCAGGAGGCCGTCTGCGACGAGACGGCGGCCATCCTGCTCGACCGCTGCATCGAGGCGCGCATGCTCGAACAGGTCGATGTGGACGCGCCCAATCCGGGCCTGGTCATCCCCATCGTCGGCTGGCTCGGCACGACGCAGATGTTTTGGGATAGCGATCTGGCCAAATCCATCGAGACCATCGCCTATTCGCTCTATCGCAAGCCCAATGCGGAACTGGAAGCGCGGGCGGATGCGATCATCGACCTCTATGAAAAACTGCAAGACCCCGACGGTTACCTCAATTCCTTCTTCCAGCGCATCAAGCCGGAGTGGAAATGGACCAATATGCGGGACTTCCATGAGCTGTATTGCGCTGGTCACATGATCGAGGCGGCGGTTGCCTACCATCAGGCCACCGGCAAGCGCAAATTCCTCGACGTGATGAGCCGCATGGCCGACTACATGGTCAAGCGCTTCGGGCGTGGACCGGGCCAGGTGCGTGGCTATTGCGGACACGAGGAGGTCGAACTGGCGCTGGTGCGGCTGGCGCGCGAAACCGGCAATTCCAGCTATATGGAGCTGGCCAAGTTCTTCGTCGACGAGCGCGGCCAGGCGCCCAACTTCTTCATCGAGGAGGCCATCGCCCATGGCCGCGACCCCAAAGGCGTGCAGGCCAATACGCTGGAATATAACCAGTCCCATATGCCGCTGCGCGACCAGACCAAGGTGGTCGGCCACGCGGTGCGGGCGATGTACATCTATTCGGGCATGGCCGATATCGCCACCGAGTATCACGACGACAGCCTGACTCATGCGCTGGAGGCGCTGTGGGCGGATCTGACGCAAAAGCAGATGTACCTGACCGGCGGCGTCGGGCCGGCGGCTGCCAATGAAGGCTTCACCGACTATTACGACCTGCCCAATGAGAGCGCCTATGCCGAAACCTGCGCCTCGGTGGGCTTGGTATTCTGGGCAAATCGCATGCTGGGGCGCGGGCCGAACCGGCTTTATGCCGACACCATGGAGCAGGCGCTTTATAACGGCGCCATTGCCGGGCTGTCGCGTGACGGCAAGACGTTCTTCTACGAAAATCCGCTGGAAAGCGCGGGCAAGCACCATCGCTGGAACTGGCACCGCTGCCCGTGCTGCCCGCCCAACATCGCGCGGCTGGTGGCCTCGATCGGCTCCTACATGTATGGCGTGGCTGATGATGAAATCGCGGTGCATCTCTACGGCGAGAGCACGGCGCGTGTCGATCTTGCGGGTGGCGCAGTGACGTTGACGCAGCAGACGCAATATCCGTGGGATGGGGCCATTGGGTTCACGGTGACGGTGGACAAGCCGACGCGGTTTGCGCTGTCGCTGCGCATTCCAGAATGGGCCAAGGGCGCGACGATCGCGGTCAATGGGCAGGCGGTGGATATCGGGAGCATCACCGCGAATGGCTATGCTCGGATCGACCGAGAATGGCGGGAAGGGGACCGCGTGCGGCTCGACCTGCCGCTGGTGCCGCGCGCTCTGCGGGCCAACCCGAAAGTGCGGCAGGACGCCGGCCGCGTTGCGGTGATGCGTGGGCCGCTGGTCTATTGCCTTGAGGGCACCGACAATCCCGTGGGGCTGAATTCGATCCTGCTCGGCGATGGCTTGGGCCAGTCGCAGACCGCGACGATTCCCAACTTCAACGGCGCCATCGCCATCGATCTGCCGGTGCTGCGCGAAGTGGCTGAAGGCTGGGGCGACGCGCTTTATAGCGACGCCGTGCCGACGGCCAAGCCGGATACCGCGCGCCTGGTGCCCTATCATCTCTGGGACAATCGCGAGCCGGGCGAAATGCTGGTCTGGCTGCGGGCGACGACTTAGCCGCTTGAGTAAATATCCGACCCTGGGGCGTTCTGGGGAGAGAGACGGCACAATTGCCTTGGGGCGGAAGCCCCAGGGTCGGATTTCAGATCGCCAGGTATTCGTGGCGCAGTTCGGTGTTGTCGAGCACCTCTTGGGCGGTGCCGGAGAAGGCGACTTCGCCGGTATCGAGGATCACGGCGCGGTCGGCCAGCTTGAGCGCCGCGATGGCGTTCTGCTCGACGATGATGGTGGTGATGCCCAGCGTCTTGATCGAATGCAGGATGCGCTCGATCTCCTGCACGATGACCGGCGCCAGCCCCTCATAGGGCTCGTCCAGCAGCAGTAGCTTGAGGTCGCGGGCCAGGGCGCGGGCAATTGCCAGCATCTGTTGCTCGCCACCCGACAGGGTCACGCCCTCCTGTTTGCGCCGTTCGGCCAAGCGCGGAAAACTCTGGTAAATCTGCTCCAGCTCCCAACCATGGCCGGGTGCGACCTGGGCCAGGGCGAGGTTCTCCTCCACCGTCAGCCCGACGATGATGCGGCGGTCCTCCGGCACCAGCTGCACGCCGGCACGCGCGGCCTGGAATGCCTTCATCTGGTGGATGGGTTGGCCATCGAGCCAGATTTCGCCCTGTCGCAATTGTGGGTCATCGGTACGGGCAATGGCGCGGAGGGTCGAGGTCTTGCCCGCGCCGTTGCGGCCGAGCAGCGCTAGAATTTCGCCTTGGCGGATGTCTAGCGATACCCCCTGCACTATATAGCTTTCGCCGTAATAGGCGTGCACATCGCGCACCGAGAAGAATGGACGCGTGGTCTCTACATCGGCGGCGTGGCTCGCGCCGATGATCTGCGTTTCCATGGCGATATCGCTCATTGATGCGCCCCGCCGAGATAGGCTTCCTGCACCTTGGGATTGCCGCGCACTTCGTCGGGCGTACCATCGGCGATGATGCGGCCCTGGGCCAAAACCGAAATCTTGTCGGCCAGCGAGAACACGACATGCATGTCGTGCTCGATGATGACCTTGGTCATGCCGCGGCTCTTGATCTTTTTGAGCAGGTCGATGGTGGTGTTGGTGTCGTGGCGGCTCATGCCTGCGGTCGGCTCGTCGAGCAGCAGCAGGCGAGGGCGCTGAATCAGGCACATGGCCAGCTCCATTCGCCGCTTGTCGCCGCGGCTGAGGCTGCCGGCGAGCATGTCGCGGCGGTTGAGCAGACCGACATCCTCCAGCATGGCCTCGGCCTCGGTGCGGATAGCGGTCTGGCTGTCCAGCGAGCGCATCAGGTTGAGCTTGAACGCGCCGTCGCGCTTGGCGAGGGCGGGGATCATGACGTTTTGCAGCACGCTGAGATCGGCGAAAATCTCCGGCGTCTGGAACACGCGGGCAATGCCGAGCTGGTTGATTTCATAGGGCTTCTTGCCGGTCAGCACCTGGCCGTCGAACACCACGGTGCCGCTGGTCGGCGCCAGCTTGCCGATGCACACATTGAGCAGGGTCGATTTGCCGGCGCCGTTAGGGCCGATAATGGCGTGGGTCTGGCCTTCCTCGATCTGCAGATCGATATCGGCGAGAGCATGCAGCCCGCCGAAGCGCTTGTGGACGTCGGCAACATGCAGGACGACATTGGGAATAGCCATGGGTGTCGTCCTATTCGGCAGGTTGAGTGGACAGCCGGGCGGGCGTCGGCGGCGCGCGGCGGGATTTGTCGAACAGATGGGTAATGCGGCGCACGCCTTCCATGATGCCGCCGGGCAGGAACACGACGATCAGCACGAAGACGAGGCCAAGGGTAAGGTTCCAGCCCTCGCCGACAAACTTGCTGGCGACGGCCACGACGACGTCATGAATGCCTGCGGGCAGGAAATCGAAGAACCGGCTGACGATCTGCTCATTGAAGGCGGAGAAGATGTTCTCGAAGTACTTGATGATCCAGGCGCCGAGCACCGGCCCGATCAAGGTGCCGACGCCGCCGAGAATGGTCATCAACACGACCTCGCCCGAGGCGGTCCATTGCATGCGTTCCGCGCCAGCCAGCGGGTCGGTGACCGCCAGCAAGGCGCCGGCCAGGCCGGCATACATGCCCGAGATGACGAAGGCCGTCAGTGCGTAAGGGCGGGTATTGAAGCCGGTATAGTTCATCCGCGTCTGGTTGGACTTGATGCCGCGCAGCATCATACCGAAGGGCGAGGCGAAGATTTTCTGGGCGATGAAGAAGGCGATCAGCAGGGCTGCGGCGCAGAAATAGAAGCCTTCGAGGCCGCTGAAAGTATGGCCAAACAGGCCGGCACTGGGCAGGCCGGCGGGACGCGGCGCGAGCGCTGAATCGATGACACGCGGGTCTTGCAGATTGAGCTGCAGCGAGGTCTCGCCATTGGTGATCGGGGTCAGCACCGAATAGGCGAGGTTGTAGCACATCTGGGCGAAGGCGAGCGTCAGGATGGAGAAGTAGATGCCGGACCGGCGCAGGCTCAGATAGCCGATGACGACGGCCAGCAGGCCCGAGAGAATGATCGCAAAGGCGATGGCGGGCAGCGCGTCCATGGTCAACAGCTTGAACGACCAGACCGCTGTATAAGAGCCGACGCCGAGAAACGCTGCGTGGCCGAAGCTGAGATAGCCGGTGAGGCCGAACAGGATGTTGAAGCCGATGGCGAAGATGGCGTAGATCGCAAATTTCTGCATCAGGCCGGGATAGGCGGCGCCGAAGGGCTGGAGCCAGACCGGCATGGTGAGCACGACCAGGGCGAAGATTGCCAGCGTAATGGCGTCGCGGCGGGAGGTCAGGAGGGCACTCATCTCAGCTCTCCATCATGCCGCGCCGGCCGATCAGGCCGCGTGGGCGTACCAGCAGGATGATCACTGCTGTCAGGTAAATGATGATCTGGTCGATGCCGGGCAGCATGGCCTTGACCTGCGCCATCGAGGCGAAACTCTGCAATATTCCGAGCAGGAATCCTGCCGCCACCGCGCCGGGCAGCGAGCCCATGCCGCCGACCACGACGACGACAAAGCTGAGCACGAGGAAATCCATGCCCAGGTGATAATTGGGCGGCACCAACGGCGTATACATCACCCCTGCCAGCCCCGCGACTACGGCGGCGAGGCCGAACATGATGGTGAAGCGCCGACCGATATTGATGCCGAGCAGGCCCACCGTCTCGCGATCGGCCATGCCGGCGCGGACCACCATGCCGAAGGTGGTGAAGCGCAGGAAGGCGAATACGGCAGCGATGATGGCGGCGGAAAATACGAAATAAAGCAGTCGCCACCAGGGATAGGTCAGCACATTGGGTCCCATTCCGAGCCACAGACCGATATCGGCGGCGCCGCGCAGCGCGGTGGGCATGGGTTGAGAAATCGGGTTGGAGCCGAAGATCGCCTTGATGACCTCTTGCGCCACGATAGCCAGCCCGAAGGTGACGAGAATCTGCTCGGCATGCGAGCGCTTGTAGAAATGCTTAATGATGCCACGTTCCATCGCGATGCCGATGATCAGCATGACGGGAATGGCCAGAATGATGGACAAGGGCACCGAATACTCGATCATCACTGCGCCGAACTCGCCGAACCAGGTCTGCGCCAGTGGTGTCTTGATCTCGAGCGGCGCGCCCCAGGGCGAGAGTTGGGACGGATCAATGGTCACCGTCTCCATCGTGATCAGCTGGCGAAACGCCACCGCGCAGAAGGCGCCGAGCATGAACAGCGCCCCATGGGCGAAGTTGACGACGCCCAAAGTGCCGAACACCAGGGTCAGGCCCAGGGCGATCAGGGCATAGGCCCCGCCCTTGTCGAGGCCATTGAGCAGCTGTGCGAGGATCGCGTCCATGAACCTACCGGTGGTTTTGCGCGGAAAAGGTCAGGGGCCCGGTCATCGCGACCGGGCCCCGCTTGATCAGCACATGGCCGCTGTATCGGGACCCAGCTCGCCGCCGAAGATCGCGGGATCGTAGGTGACGCTCTCCTTGGAGGCGGTGGCGACCACGTCCAGCAGGTCATACTGGTTGGTTGGGGCTTCCTTGCCCTGCACCACGAGGACATCCTTGAAGCACTGGTGGTCGGTGTCACGATAGAGCGTCGGGCCATTGCCCATGCCGTCGAACTCGAAGCCTTCCAGGGCCTTGATGACTTCGGGCGGATAGAAGGTGCCGGCACGCTCGCAGGCATCGGCATAAAGCAGGGCCTGCACATAGGAGGTGTGGGCGATCTGGCTCGGCGGCTGGCCGTATTTGGCGCCGAACGACTTGGTGAAGGCGGCGCTGGCGGCATCCTTGAGCTGCCAATCCCAGTTCGACGTGCCGTAGACGCCCTTCATGGCTTCGCCCGCGCCCTTGGCCATCAGGTCGGACACCAGCGGCAGCACGATCTCGAACTTTTTGCCGTTGACGGTCTTGTCCTTCATGCCGAACTGCACGGCTTGGGTCAGCGAATTGACGCCGTCGAAGCCGTAATGGTTGAGGATCAGCACGTCGGCGCCGGAATTGAGCACCGGGGTCAGATACTGGCTGAAATCGCCGGCGCCGACGGGGGTGCGAACGGGCGTGATGGTTTTCCAACCAAGCGCCTCGGTGGCGTTCTTCATCGACTCTTCCTGGGTCCAGCCCCAAGTGTAATCGGAAGTCAGGTGGTAGGCGACGCGGTCCTTGCCATAGGCTTCGCCGAGCACCGGGCCAAGCGCGATACCGGACTGGTAGGCGTTGAAGAAGTGGCGGAAGCCGTACTTTTTCTTGTCCTTGCCGGTGGTATCGTTGGAGTGTGTGAGGCCCGCCATGTAGATGACGCCCATCTCCTGGCACAGCGCCTGTTCGGCGATGGCGACCGCAGAGGACGAGGCGCCGCAGATCATGATAGCGCCGTCGCGCTCGATCATGCGCCGGGCGGAGTCGCGGCCGGCATCGGCTTTGGTCTGGTCGTCGCCGGTGACGTAAGCGACTTTCTTGCCCAGAACACCTTTGCCGGTCAAAGACTTGGATGAGAAGCTCGGCAAAAGGCCGCCATCGCCTTCGCCGTTGAGATGCTCGACGGCGAGCGTCAAAGCGCGCTGCTGGTCGGCGCCTTCGTCGGCGTAAGCACCGGTCAGGGGCATGTTGAAGCCGAAGGTGACGGTGTCGCCGGTGGGATTGTTGCAGAATTCCTGGGCCCAGGCGCCCTTGGTGAACATCATGGGCGCAATGCCCGTGCCGATAATGCCGGCCATGCCGGTTTGGAGCAGCCTGCGCCGAGTCAAAACAGCCATCGATTTCCTCCTCTTGGTGCGGGACGGCTGATGCATAGCCAGCAGGTCTCCGCACCGGGAGTATTTGTCCCGCCTGCAAAGACTGGCAATAGGCTGTTGTAATCTCAGAGATATTCTGTAAATTCTTGATCCGAAACCGGTGAACAATAGTCAATTGATTGACAGGTAAGCGGTTTGGAGGAGTTTCCATGCGTGCGCCCATCGGGTTTCGCATCAGTAATCGGCGCAAGGTGCTGGGGATTTCGCAGGCCGCCTTGGCGCGGCTGGTCGGCATTTCGCCGAGCTATCTCAACCTGATCGAGAACAATAAACGCGACATCGGCGGGGCGCTTTTGCAACGCGTGGCGCAGCATCTGGACATCGATATCGACCAGCTTGCTGGACTTCTTGAACAAAAATTGCTGCAGGATCTGGAAGAGGCGTTCGCCGACCCGATGGTGCAGGCACTTCCGTTCCAACCCGACGAGCGACGCGACCTGGTGGCGCAATATCCGGCGAGTGCGGCGGCGCTCTCGCGGCTACATCGAGCCTATGGCGCGGCGATGACGAGCGCCGATGCCTATGCCGATCGGCTACGCAGCGATCCGCTGCTGAGCCAGATGCTGCACCAGATTTTGTCGAGCATCACCGCCGTGCGGTCCAGCGCCGAAATTCTGCAGGATGTGCCCGATCTCGATGATGCCGAGCGGCAGCGGTTTCTGGCGGCGATCGGGCGCGAGACGCTGGCGCTGAGCGATGTGGCGCGCAACCTGATCGGGCAGTTCGATACGGCCAGCCAGACGCGACGGAGTGTTTCACCGGCGCGGGAAATCGATGATCTCATTATCGAGCGCGAGAACTATTTTCCCACGCTGGAGGACGCGGCGGGGATTTTGCGAGCCGAGATCGAGGCGGCGGGGCCGTTCAATGTCGTGACGCTGACGGCGCTACTGGGGGAGCGGTTCGGGGTCGAGGTTGTGTTTGGCGGTGCGGCGGGCAATGTCGGCTCCGATTTTCCGGGGCAATATCGGTTTGATACCGAATCACGGGTGGTGTGGTTCCAGGGGGCGGCGACGCTGGCGACGCGGCAGTTCCAGCTGGCGCGGCTCTATGGGGAACTGGCGGCGGGGAATGTGTTGGCGGAGGCGCTTCAATCGGCGGCGCTGACTAGCCCGGTGGCGCGGCGGCTGGCGGCGCGGGCGATGGGAACCTATCTCGCCGGGGCAATGGTGTTTCCCTATTCGCGGTTTCTGCGCGATGCGGAGGCGGTGCGCTACGATATCGACCGGCTGCGGCAGATTTATCATGCCAGCTTCGAGCAGATTGCCCATCGGCTGGTGACGCTGCGCCGGCCCGGGGAGCAGGGGATACCGTTCGGGTTCCTGCGCTCCGATCCGGCGGGACGGCTGACCAAGCATTTTCCGCTGCCGGGGCTGCTGTTGCCCAATAGTGGGCACGCGTGTCCGCTCTGGGCGATCTATGGCGCCTTCCGCACGCCCGACACGATGGTGCGCCAGATCGTTCGGTTTGCCGATGGGTCGCGCTATCTGTTCCTGGCGCAGACGGTGCAGCGGCGGACGGCAGCGTTCCGCGAGACAGTGGTGCCAACCTCGATCATGCTGGCCTGCAATGTGCTGCATGCGGACCGGACTATCTACAGTGCCGGGCTCGATTTGCAGGACCAATCAGCCGATGTGCCGGTCGGGCCGAGTTGCCGGCTGTGCACGCGGCGGGAGTGTCCCAGCCGACAGGAGGAGGTGATGGCGCCGGGCGGCATGACGGCGGAAATCCGCTCGCCGTTGGTGCCATTCGGGTTTGCGCTTGGCGATCCGGACTGATTGCGCTTTAGTGTCGCCATTCGCGGAGGGGAGACCGCGGATGCAAAGGGGGGATTTTGGCAATCGACGTGTTGATTGCCGAAGATGAGCCGAGCATTTTGGAATCGCTCGAATTCATTCTTCGGCGGGCCGGTTGGAGCGTCAGCGCGGTAACCGACGGCGATGCTGCGCTGGAGGGCGTGCGTCGGCTACGGCCGCGCATGCTGCTGCTCGATGTCATGCTGCCCAAGCGCAGCGGTTTCGACGTGCTCAAACTGTTGCGGGCCGACGTGGCGTTGCAGTCCATGCCGGTGCTGATCCTGACGGCCAAGGGCCAGCAGCAGGATCGGCGCATCGCCACCGAACTGGGGGCCGACGCCTTCGTTACCAAGCCTTATGCCAATGCCGATGTGGTCGGCGCGGTGCGGCAATTGCTGGGCGAAAATGCCGGATCGCCGTAAACTCGAAAGCGGCATGCTGGTGCTGGCGGCGTTCGGCGCGCTGCTGTTCGTGCCGCCACTGGTGTTTGTGTTCAACCAGCGCATCAGCCATTTCGGCATCCCGCAGATTGTCATCTACCTGTTTGTGGTTTGGGGGCTGCTGATTGCCGGTACGGCGCTGCTGACGCATTACCTACCCAAATATATGCCGCCCGATTCCGGCGACGGGGGCGGCTGATGCTGTCGGCCGATTTCGTCATCATCTCGGCCGTGGTCTATGTCGGCCTGCTGTTCGTGCTGGCCTATTTCGGGGACAGGCGAGCGCGGGCCAGCAAGACCTCGTTCCTGCATTCGCCGGCAGTCTATACGCTGTCGATATCGGTCTATTGCACCAGCTGGACGTTTTACGGCGCAGTGGGTAATGCGGCCCGTAGCGGGCTGGAATTCCTGACGATTTATCTCGGCCCCACCATCGTGTTCGTGGGCTGGTGGTTCGTGCTGCGCAAGCTGGTGCGGATCGGGCGGACGCAGGCGATTACCTCGATCGCCGACCTGCTGTCGTCGCGCTATGGCAAGTCCAACCGGCTGGCGGTGTTGATAACGCTGATCGCGGTGATCGGCATCACGCCTTATATCGCGTTGCAGCTCAAGGCGATTACGTCGTCAATTCAGGCGGTTGCCGCCTCCTCCGAAGGTGCGCGCGGAAGCCTGGCCGGGGTTGACGATGGGGCGCTGGCCTTTGGCATCGCGGCGGGCATGGCGCTGTTCACCATCCTGTTCGGCACCCGCAATGTCGACGCCAAGGAGCAGCATCACGGTGTCGTCGCCGCCATCGCTTTCGAGGCGGTCATCAAGCTGACGGCATTGCTGGCCGTGGGGATATTTGTCACTTTCGGGCTGGGTGGCGGCTTCGAGGCGATCTATAGCCGGGCGGCGGCGGCGGGGATCGAAATCTACTCCGACAACACGTTCGGCTCGCGCTTTCTGGCGATGACCATTTTGTCGGGTGCCGCGATCATCTGCCTGCCGCGGCAGTTCCAGATCACCGTGGTCGAAAATTCCAATGAGAACCATCTGCGCACCGCCGGATGGGCCTTTCCGGCCTATTTGCTGCTGATGAGCATTTTCACCATGCCCATTGCGCTCTATGGGCTGACCAATATGCCGGCCGGCGCCAATCCCGACATGTTCGTGCTGACGCTGCCGCTGGCGGCGGGGCAGTCCGGGCTGGCGCTGCTGGCCTTTATCGGCGGGTTTTCGTCGGCCACCTCGATGATTATCGTCGCCTCGATTGCGCTGTCGATCATGGTCTCCAACCACATCATCATGCCCATAGTGCTGCGCAGTTCGAGCGGCATCGGGCAGGGGGACGGGCGAGGGGTGACGCGGCTGCTGCTGATCAGTCGGCGCATCTCCATCGCGCTGATCCTGACGCTGGGATTTTTGTATTTTTCGCTGACCGGCGACAGCGATGCACTGGCGCCAATCGGGCTGATCTCGTTTGCGGGCGTGGCGCAGTTCCTGCCGGCGATTCTGGCGGGGCTGTATTGGCGCGACGCGTCGCTGAAGGGGGCGGCCACCGGGGTGTTTGTCGGCTTTGTGGTATGGGCCTGGACCATGTTCCTGCCCAGCTTTGAGACGGTCAGCCCGGTGGTGGCGCGGCTGATGGTCGAAGGGCCATGGGGCATCGGTTTCCTGCGGCCCGAGCATCTGTTCGGGCTCGATGGGCTCGATCCGCTGGTGCATTCGGTGTTCTGGAGCCTGTTCCTCAACGTCTTCATGCTGGTGGTGGTATCGCTGTTCACCACCCAATCGGCGCTGGAGCGCATACAGGCGACCGTGTTCGTCGACATTTTCCGCCGGGGCGCGGTGCCGCAGGGCAATTTCATCCGGGGCTCAGCGACGGCGAACGATCTCTATTTCGTCGCCGAGCGCGTGCTGGGCGAACGACGGGCGGCTGCGCTGTTCGAAACGGCGGCGCGGGAAAGCGGGGTGGAGCCGGCACAGCTTGATCCATCGCCCGAATTCATCGGGCGGCTGGAGCGCGAACTGGCGGGCTCGATTGGGGCGGCGTCGGCGCATGTCATGCTGTCCAAAGTCGTTTCCGGCAGCGACGTTTCGCTGGAGGAGGTCATGCAGATGGCCGACGAGACCCAGCAGGTGATCCAGTATTCCCAGCAATTGGAGCTGACCTCGGCCGAACTGCGCTCGACGGCGCAGAAGCTGGAGGATGCCAATGCTCAATTGCGCGAACTTGACGGCCAGAAGGACGATTTCCTCAGCCAGGTGAGCCACGAAGTGCGCACGCCGATGACCTCGATCCGCTCGTTCTCCGAGATATTGCTGGAGCCGGGCGATTTGGATGACGGCCAGCGGCAGCGGTTCGTGTCCACCATTCATCAGGAGAGTTTGCGGCTGACCAAGCTGCTGGATGAAATCCTTGATCTGAGTGCGCTGGAGCGCGGCGAGCGGGCGTGGGAGAATAGACCAACCGATGCCGAGGCGGCGCTGGCGCGGGCGCTGGGCGTGTGTGACGCGCTGCTGCGGCAGCGGGGGATGACTGTGGAGCTTGGGCCGCGCACGCGCGCCGCCATGGTCGACGGCGATGCCGACCGGCTGTGCCAGGTGTTCATCAACCTGATTTCCAACGCGGTGAAATACAACGATGCCGAGCAGCCGGTGATGCGGGTTAGCTCGCTGGTGCGCTCGGGGCATTATGTGGTCGACATCGCCGATAATGGCGGGGGCATCGCCAAGGGCGAGCGCAAGTTGATCTTCCGCAAGTTTTCGCGCGGTCGTCATAACGGCACTGATCAGAGCGGGGCCGGGTTGGGGCTGACCATCAGCCGGCAGATCATTACGCGTATGAATGGGACACTGGAACTCGCGCCGAGTGCGCTGCCGGGCGCGTGCTTTCGGGTGCGGTTGCCGGTGATCTGAGGGAGCGGGGCGAGGTGCCGTCGTCGACAGTTTTGCCACTCACTCGATCGGTTCCCTCTCCTCAAGGGGGAGGGAGGCCGTTCGGCGCGTGTGTCGAGATTGAGGTCCCGTCGCTAGTGTCCGCCACCACCGCCGCCAGCTTTGCCGGGCTTCTTCATCAGCAAGGCGAGGACGGCGAGGCCGGCAAAGGCCACCGTCAGGATGAGCAGCACGTCGATCATCGACAGGATGGTGGCCTGCTGGCGCACGATGTTGGAGAGTTGGCGTGTCGCGGCCTCCAGGCCGTTCAGCCCGTTGGCAGTGTTGTTGCGCACCATCTGGTCCATCTGTGCCACAGCGGCGGGATTGGACCAGGTGACATGCTCGGCCAGAACTTCGTAGTGTGTGGCCGTGCGGTTGACGAGGATCGTGTTGATCAGCGCCAGGCCCACTGCACCGCCCAGATTGCGGGTGAGGTTGAACAGGCCCGAACCGCCCTTGAGGCGTTCCGGCGCCAGCGTGCCGAGCGCCAGATTGTTGATCGGCACCATGCACAGCATCATCGAGACGCCGCGGAAAATCTGCGGGATTAGCAGCTCGTTAAAACTCCAGTCGGCGGTGAGCTGGCTCATCGAATAGGTGCCGGCGGCAAAGCCGAGGAAGCCGATCATCATCATGACGCGCAGGTCCATCTTGCTGGACAGGAAGCCGGCAAATGGCGCGGTCAGGAACATGCAGAGGCCGGAGATGAACAACGTTTCGCCGATCATCATGGAGTCATAGCCGCGAATGCGTCCGAGATAGAGCGGGTAGAGGTAGGTCAGGCCATAGAGGCCGATGCCCAGGACGAACGAGAACACCGAGCCGAAGGCGAAATTGACGTTACTGAAGGCGCGCAGGTCAACAATGGGGAATTCGACCTTGAAGGCGCGCCAGAAGAACACGACGCCGCCGACAACCATGGCGATGAACACCATAAGGATGGTCTGGTCGTTCAGCCAGTCATGCGCGGCGCCTTCCTCGAGCACATATTCCATGCCGCCCAGGAACGTGCCCATGGCGAGCAGGCCCCACCAGTCGAACTTGGCCATCAGGCCCTTTTCCGGCTTGTCGAAGTCGATCAGCAACCAGGCGGCGCTGGCGACCAAAATGCCGGGGATGACGTTGATGAGAAACAGCCAGTGCCAGGAGAGGGCGCTGGTCAGGTAGCCACCGACGGTCGGCCCGATGGTGGGCGCCAGCGTGGCGACGAGGCCGATGATGGGGGAAACGATGGCGCGCCGGGAGGGCGGGAAAATCGTGAAGGCGGCGGCGAAGACCGACGGGATCATGCCGCCGCCGATAAAGCCCTGCAGCGCCCGATAGACGATCATCTGGTCGATATTGGTGGCGGTGGCGCACAGCGCGCTGGCAATGGTGAAGCCGGCGGCCGAAATGGTGAACAGCACGCGGGTCGACATGATGCGGCCCAGCGTGCCGGACAGCGGGATCATGATGACTTCGGCGATCAGGTAGGAGGTTTGCACCCAGCCGATTTCGTCCGAGCCGGCGCTGAGGCCGGCCTGGATTTCTGCGAGGGAGGCCGAGACCACCTGAATATCGAGGATGGCCATGAACATGCCGAACACCATCGCCACGAAGGCGAAGATGCGTCGGGCGGGCATGGCATCCTTATCGGCGCTGACCGCCGCGACGTCGACTATTGCGTTTGCCATCGGACCGCTCCCTCATGCCAGCGTCAGTTCGCCGACGCCGGGATGGTGCGGGTATCGGCCTCGACGGTGACGCTGAGACCAGCGCGCAGCTTGCCGGTGGCCAACGCATCGGCGGGCAGTGCGATGCGCACGGGGACGCGCTGCACCACCTTGGTGAAGTTGCCGGTGGCATTTTCGGCCGGCAGCAGGGAGAACACCGAGCCGGAGGCGGGAGCCAGCGACTCGACGGTGCCGTGGATTGGCCCGGCGCCGAGGGCGTCGACAGTGATGGTCACTGCTTCGCCGGGAACCAGGTTGGCGAGCTGGGTTTCCTTGAAATTGGCTTCGACATAGAGCGCGTTGACCGGAACTACGGCGGCGAGGCGCGCGCCGGGGCTGACCAGGTCGCCGGTCTGCACCGCCATGTTGCCGACAATGCCGTCATAGGGCGCGCGCAGCACGGTGAAAGCCATGTCGCGTTCGGCCTTTTGCAGTGTCAATTCCTGCGACTTGATCGCGCCGGCGGCCTCCGCGCGCTGCGCCTGCAACACGCCGATATTGGCCTTTGCGGCGGCGATCTGCGCGTCGCCGGCAGCGATGTTGGCATTAGCCTGATCGAGCGCCGCGGTGGCCTTGTCAAGATCGGCCTGCGAGACAACGGCGCGGGCGGTCAGTTCGGTTGAGCGATCGAAGGCAAGCTGTGCGTTGCGCTGGGCGGCCTGGAGCGCAGTCTTTTGCGCCTCGGCCTGGGTGACGGCAGCGCCGGCGCCAGTGATCTGGGCGTCGATGCGGGCGAGAGTCAGGTGCTGGGTGTCGATGCTCGCCTGGGCCTGGTCACGGGCGATGCGATAGTCGCCGTCGTCCAGCGTCACCAGCGTATCGCCGGCCTTGACGGACTGGTTGGCAACCACATTGACCTGGGTCACATAACCGGTGACCTTGGGGGAAATGGTGGTGATATCGCCAACGATATAGGCGTCGTCGGTGGACACCATGAAGCGGCCGGTCGTGTAATAATTGTTGCCGTACCAACCCGCGCCGGCCAGGGCCAGGAGCGCGATGATCGAAACCACGACCCGGCGGCGGCTGCCGCCCTTGGGCTTGGTGGGGGCAGCGGGAGCAGGCTCGGGGGCATCCACCACGGGGGCAGCTTCGGGCGCTGCCTCCAGCGCCTCAACGGGGGCGGGAGCGGCTGCGGTCTGGGACCGGCGGGCGGCAGGCAAGCGGCGGACTTTGTCGTTATCGTTGGCCATAGCGGGGAACCACAGAGCTTGAATTCGTTAAACCGAACTGTTCGGTTCGATTGACATAGACCTGTCCATATTCCATATCAAGATAAATCGAACCGCTCGGTTCGAACGCCAACCATGCAAGGAGTGCATAGTGACCGACTCACAAACTGGCGCCCCACTTGCTCCGGCAGGCCAGCGTGGGCGCGCCGCGGCGGGGCAGGACCCGGCCAAGCGCGACCAGATTCTCGACGGCGCCAAGAACTGCTTTCTCAAGCTGGGTTTCGAGGCCGCCAGCATGAATGAAATCACCGCCGAGGCCGGCGTCTCCAAAGGGACGATCTATGTCTACTTCCAGAACAAGGAAGAGCTGTTCGCCCACCTGATCGACCGCGAACGCACGGCAATGCTGACCTTCGCCGAACATGAGCTCAATGAAGCCCAATCCACTGCCGAGGCCTTGCAGCGCTTTGGCGTTGCCACCACCACCAAGATGACCTCCGACGTGGTGATCCGGGCGCAGCGCATGGTGCTCGCCGTAACCGAACGCATGCCGGACCTCGCGACGCGGTTCTTCGGCCCCGATCCATTTTCAGCCATCGTCGTGCTCAAGGCGTTCCTCGACACCAAGGTGGCATTGGGCGAACTGCGCATCGAAGATACCGAGCTGGCAGCACGGCAGTTTATCGATCTGTCGATGGCTTCCTCATTCAAGCGGCGTCTCTTCGGCAACTTGCCGCATGAAATGCCTGCCGCAGAAATCAGCCGCGTCGTCGCAAGCGGCGTGGACATGTTCCTGAAGTTTTACGCGGCTTAAGGCCGTCTGGCCAACGCGTGGCGACCCGTTAGCACCACGCGTCCGACCGGCTAACTGTCTTCGATTATCCTCAAGTAGATGGCCGTGACGAGCAGGATCACGAGGCCAAACAGCCCCTGCCGCAGTCCTTCGGGCATTTGCAGCACGGTCAGCAGCGTCGTAAGCACGCGCAGGATGAGGGCGCCGAGGATCGCGGTGGCATAGCTGCCGCGGCCGCCGAAGATGGAGGTGCCGCCGATAATGGTGGCCGCCACCGAGGGTAGCACCAGGGGCTCGAGCAGCGTCAGCGACGGGGTGCGGATGACGCCCACATAGAGCAGGCCGGCAATGGCGGCGAGCAGCGAGGAGGCGACATAAAGCGCCAGGATGACTTGCCAATAGGTCGAGCCCGACAGGCGCGACGCCTTCTCGTTGTCGCCAATGGCATAGACCTGCCGGCCGAATCCAGTGCGCCGCAGCACGAAAATGATCAGCGCCGCGATCGGCACGAACAGCAGAAGCGCATTGGGCACGCCGTAGGTGAGGCCAGTGCCCAGCCAGACGATGAAGGGCGGGATTTCCGAGCCGGAGGCGATGACGGTGCGCTGATAGACCTGCAGGATGCCTGAACCGACGAGGCCCGTGCCGAGTGTCATGATCAGGGGATGCACCCGGAAGATGCCGACGCCGACGCCGTTGGCAAGCCCGATCAAGACTGCGGGCAGCAGTGATAAAGCCAGCGTCGTTGCCGGGTCGTGGTGGCCGATCTGCGTCGCCATGATGAAGGCGGCCATGGTCCCCACGGTGCCAACTGACAGGTCGAGGCCGCCGGTGAGCATGGTCAAGGTCTGGGCGCCCGCCAATAATGCCAGGGGAATGGCGAATTTAATCGTATTGGCAACCCATAGGGGGTTGATGATGCCGGGGCTGAGCAGTTGCAGCACCGCGCAAAGCAGGATCAGCAGCACGATCAGCGGAATGATCGGCTGATCCGCCATGAGGCGGCGCAGACGTCGGCCCAGGTGAGGCTGCGGCAATGGGCTGGCGACTTCGCTCATGTCGATCGCCCCCGCATGGCCAACAAGGCGCCGAACATGACGACGGTGACCATGATCACCCCCTCGATGATGGTGGTGACGTTGGGATCGACCGACAGCAAGGTCAGGTCGGTGCGCACGAGGCGCAAGACGAACACGGCGACGATGGGGCCGACCAGTCCGCCGCGCCCACCGGTAAGCGCCACCCCGCCGAGCACGACCGCGGCAACGCTGGCCAGCAGATAGGGTCCGGGGATCGGTGCGCCGATGCCCGTACTCATGGTCAGCGTCAGTCCGCCCAGTGCGGCAAAGATGCCGCCGATGCCATAGGCGAGAATGCGGGTTCGCGCCACGGGAACGCCGCTCCGGAACGCGGCCAGTTCACTGCTGCCGATAGCGTAAATACTGAGGCCAAGTTGCGAGCGCTTGAGAGGTATCCACACCACGCACACCGCAATTACCACCACAAGCAGCGCATGCGGTATCCAGGCCGACACCGCATCGGGCAGCCCCGGCACCGATAACGACCCCACGACCAGCGCCTTCAGCCAATCGGCGGCGCCGCCGCCCGGCGATGGCAGGATGAGCAGGGCCACGCCTTGCAGCACGAACATCATCGCCAGCGTAACGACGATGTCGGGCACACGGGAGATGGTGATGAGAATGCCGTTGAGCGCGCCCAGCGCGAAGCCGAAGGCGAGCACCAGCGGCACCGCGTAGAGCGCCGATGCCGCGCTCTGGTCCTTCATCAGCAGTGCCGCCGTGACGCTGGTCACGGCCATCATCGCGGCAATCGACAGGTCGATGCCGCCGGCCAGCACGATGACGGTCTGCGCCGCCACGGCGAACGCGTAAGGCAGCGCGGCCTGCGTCAGCGACGCGAAATCCCTCGCGCCATAGGCCGGCTGGATGAAGCGGGTGATCACGAACAGCGCGACGAACAGCACGACGAGCCCGATCACCCAGCTCTGCCGCAGCGAAAAGGCGATCATGGCGCGGCCTTCGGACGGGTTGGGTCGGCCAGGATGCCGAGATCGGCGGCCGTATCGCGCGGCAGGCCATAGGCCGCCCGCGTCAAGGCGAGTTCGTCGGCGATCTCGACCGGCAGCACATCGACCACCCTGCCGCCGAAGATGGCCACCGCCCGGTCGCAGACCAGCTGAATTTCCTCGAGTTCGGATGTGTAGTAGAGGACGGACTTGCCCTGTGCCGCCAGCTCGCGAACCAGCGTGTAGATCTGCGTCTTGGTGCGCACGTCGATGCCACGTGTCGGGTCGAAGCACAGAATAGTCTTGGCGTCGGCGGCGATCCAGCGGGCGATCGTCACCTTCTGCTGGTTGCCGCCGGAGAGCCGCCGCACCTCGCCCTGCGCGCGGGTGTCAATCTGCAGCCGCTCGATGGCGCGCAGTACGGTGGTGCGCTCGTTGCCCATATTGATCGGGCCCCAGCGCCGCACCCCGGCGCTGAAGGGCAGGGCGATGTTCTCGCGCACGGAGCGGTGCATCAGCAAGGCGCCGCTGCGGTCGCCCGGCACGTAGGCGATGCCCCGTTCGATGGCGTCGCGCGGCTTGCCGAATTTCACCGCCTCACCCGCGACCTTGATGACGCCCGCGCTCGGACGGATCGAGCCCGCCAACGCGGCGAACAGCTCGTCCTGCCCTTGTCCTTCAAGGGCGACGACACCGACGACCTCGCCATCATGCAGATCGAACGACACGTCGTTGAGCTTGGTGCCGACGCGCAGGTTGCGTACGCTGAGGCGGGTTTTGCCCAGCGCTTGCGGACGGGCCTCCGCGGCGACCGCCGCGCCGTGCTTGCGCAGAATTCGCTCGCCCAGCATCAGCTCCACGATGCGGTCCTCGACATCGGGCCCGATATCGACGACGCCGACGGTTTCCCCGTCACGCAGGATGGTGGCCCGGTCGCATAGTGCTGAAATTTCCAGGAACCGATGCGAGATAAAGATCACCGATCGGCCGGTCTGGGTTTGCTTGCGCACCACCTCAAGCACTTTTTCCGCAAGATTGGCGGGCAGGGCCGCGGTCATTTCATCGAGCAGCAGGACATCGGGTTCAATGGCCAAAGCGCGCGCGAGATCGAGGACGCGCAGGATCGCCAGCGGCACGTCCCGCGCCATCTCGCTCAGGTCGAGATCGGGCACGCCCAATTCGTGTACCCAGTGGCGGAACGCGTCCACCGGCGTACGGGTCAGCCGCAGGTTGGACAGCACATCGAGATCGGGGATCAGCGAGGGCTCCTGATACACCGAGACCAGGCCGGCACGCCGCGCATCGGCGGGCGAGCGGACCTTCTGCTCGACGCCGCGGATGGCAATCCTGCCGGCGGTCGGACGCAGGGCGCCGGTCAGGATCTTGACCATGGTGGATTTGCCGGCCCCGTTTGCACCCATCAGGGCATGCACTTCGCCGGGCAGCAAGGACAGCGAGGCATTGCGCAGCGCGCGCACCGCGCCATAGGTTTTAACCAGGCCGTTGGCTTCAAGGAGTGGGCTCGTCGTCATCGGCATGGCGAGAAAAAATCCGTGGAAGCGAGCGGGGACGCCAGTGCCTGACCGGCGTCCCCGCTCAACGAGTGTGTGCGGATCGAGTCTATTCGCCTGGGCCCTTGCAGGCGATGATCTGTTCCTTGGTGTAGGTGGTCCAGTCCGGGATCGAGATCGACACCGGCCATTCCTTGTTCAGCGACGGATCGGCGGCAGCCAGCAGGTTGGCCTTGCCCTCCGGGGTGACGTTCTCCCAAAGCACGGGGGTGACGAAGTTGCTTTTTTCCGCGGGGGCCTTGCCGTCCAGCACCTGCAGCGCCAGCGTCACGCCGGCGCCGCCTACGGAACCGGGATTGGTGACCGCTGCGCCGGAGAGGCCGGCGACGGTGTTGAGCTGCTCGACGAAGCCGGCATTGTCGGCGCCAACGACGGGCACGAGCTTGGCGCCGGATTCCGTCAGCGCATCAACGATGACGTTGTCGATACCCGAGGTCCAAATGCCATCGAACGGTACACCCGACGCGATGAAGTCGAGAATCTGCTGCTTGCCCTGGTCCTGCTGCCAGCCGGTGAAAGTCTCGCTCACCACCTTGACGTCGGGGAACTCGGTCAGTGCCTTCTTGAAGCCGGCGTCGCGATCGGTGTCGGCCGAAGCGCCGGCGGCGCCCCGCATATAGACCACGCCGCCCTTGCCGCCCATTTGCGTGAACAGCCACTTGGCGCCCAGATAGGCATAGTCCGACTGATTGTTCTGGATGGTGTAGATATTGGGATCGGTGACCGACTGGTCGACGACGACAACGGTGATGCCGGCGGCCTCGGCTTCCTGCAGGGCGGGCGCGATGCCAGCGGGATCCGACGGATTGACGATGATGGCGTTGACCTTGGCGCTGATCAGGTTGCGGATGTCTTCCAGCTGGCCAGCGGCATCGGTATTGCGGTGGGCGATATTCAGCGAGGCAACCTCGCCGGAAGCCAGGGCCTGGGCCTTGATGGCGCAGATCATTTCCTCGCGCCAGCCGTTGCCTTGCACCGTGTTGGAGACGCCGATCGTGTAAGTGCCGGCGGCAAAGGCCATGCCGGACGACGCCAGAATGGCCGCGCCGGCGAGCAGTGAGATGATTGAAGTCTTTGCAAGTCGCATGGGGTTTCCTCTCCCTTTGTGGCCTTCCGGCCCTTGTTGTCTGCGGTCCTTATGGACTCTCGTTGCAGAATTTCATTTTACCAGAGGCCGCAGCACGCCGCGCGCGAGCAGGAAGCCCCGCTTGACCTTGTCGTCGCTGCCTTCGAATTGCCGGTCCTCGTGCTCGATGATGACCGGCCCGTCATAGCCCGCCCGGTAGAGCTCGGAGAAGAACACAGTCCAGTTCACCTCGCCAAGCCCCGGCATGCGCGGAATCTGCCAGCCGATGCCGGCCGACATGATGCCGCGCTCGTAAAGACCATCGCGGTCGATCAGCAGGTCCTTGGCATGCACATGCAGCATGCGCGCGCCGAATTCGCGGATAAAACGGGCGCCATCGATCATCTGCCAGACCAGGTGGGATGGATCGTAGTTCATCCCCACGTCGGTCCCCCAGGCCTCGAAAATGCGCCGCCAAATCATCGGCGAATAGGCGATGTTGTGGCCGCTCGGCCATTCGCTGGCGCTGAACAGCATCGGGCAGTTCTCGAACGCCAGGGTCACGCCCTTGTCGCGGGCAAAGGCGATGATTTCCGGCCAGACCTTTTCGGCCTCTTTCCAGTTGGCCTCGATCGGCTGGGCAGCATCGCCGCCGACGAAAGTGTTGACCACCGGCAGGCCCATCAGGCTGGCGGCGTTGACGACGGATTTGAGGTGCTCGATCGCCGCCTGGCGGTGGCCGAGGTCGGGATGGAGTGGGTTGGGATAGTAGGCGAGCGCCGAAATGGCGAGCTTCCTGGCTTGCAGCGAGGCGACGATGTCCCTGGCTTCCGAAGCACCGAGGCTAACGACGTCGATGTGGCTTGTGCCTGCATAGCGACGGGTGGCGCCCGACGATCTCGGCCAGCAGGCAATTTCCAGCGCTTCAAACCCGACCGACGCGGCCCAATCGGCCACGTCGACAAGCGGCGTCTCCGCAAAAGGCGCGGTCAGAATGCCGAGCTGCATCGTTGCCTCCCTGGCTCCTTGTTCCACCAGGCCTTATGGCCTTCTCGTTCGGAACCGGATTTCTATTTCTGCCAATATGGACGGCAGTTTTTAGCGCGTCAATCGAGCATATTCTATTTGCGCTTTTGCACGCCAGGCCAAAAAGTCCAACTCTTCCGGGCGGTTGGCCGCTTCTGACCGCGTTTGGCCAGCGTTTGACAGTGTCGATTGGAAATGTAATTCCATATTGCAGCGTTTGAAATTCTGGTTGGATGAGATGGACGTTCGGTTGGACGGCAAGATCGTGCTGGTGACGGGATCGACGCAGGGCGTCGGTGCCAAGATTGCCGCGCTCGCCATCGCCGGCGGCGCTGCCGGCGTGATGGTGACCGGTCGTGATGGCGAGCGGGGCAGGGCGCTGGCGCAAAGCCTCGGCACCCAGCAATGCCCGGTCGAATTCATTGCCGCCGATTTGGGGGAGGCAGGGGCCGCCGATACGGTCGCGGCCGCGACGATCAAGCGGTTCGGTCGCATCGACGCGCTGGTCAATGCGGCGGGCCGCACCGATCGGGCCTCGTTCCTCGATGGATCGCCGGAGCTGTGGGACAAGCTGTTCGCGGTCAACGCCAAGGCACCGTACTTCCTGATGCAGGCCGCCATCCGCGACATGCTCGGCCGCAAGGCGCCGGGCGCCATCGTCAATATCCTGTCGATGAACGCCTATTGCGGCGCGCCGGAACTGGCCATCTATTCGGCCACCAAGGGGGCCCTGACGACCCTGACACGCAACGCCGCCAATGCGCATCTGGCCGACCGGATCCGCGTCAATGGCATCATGATGGGCTGGGCCGCCACCCCCGGCGAAAACCAGATGCAGAGCGCTACGCTCGGCAAGGGTGCCGATTGGGCCGCGCGGGTCGCGGCCAACATGCCGCTCGGGCGCATGCTTGCCGATGACGAGGTCGCCCAGCTCGCGCTGTTCATGCTGAGCGACAGCGCCGGGCTGATGACCGGCGCCCTGGTCGACCTCGAACAGAGCGTGGTCGGCGCACCGGCCCGACGCGGCCCATGAGCGCCTTGCCGCTTGTGGGTGCCGAGCGCCTGACGCCCGCCACAGCAGCGCAACTGCCCGCATCGGTGCAGCGCCCCGCCTACGACCGCACGAAACTCAAGCCGGGCATTGTCCATCTTGGCGACGGCGCTTTCCACCGCTGCCACCAGGCCGAGTGGACCGACGATGCGCTGCAGGCCGCATTCGGCGACTGGGGGATCGTCGGCATCAATCTGCGCGCGCCCGATATCGCCAACGCGCTCGGCGCCCAGTCGGGCCTGTTCTGCCGCGAACTGCGCGAAGATGGCGCCGTTGATCGCCGCCTGGTCGGTTCGGAAATCGCGCATATCTCGGTGCTGGACGAGAGCTACGATCCCTATCGATTGTCGCTACGCGTGGCGCTTGAAGCTGCGGCCGATCCTGCCATCCGGCTGATCACCATGACGGTGACGGAGAAGGGCTATTGCCACATCCCCGCGACTGGCGAGCTTGACCTCGATCATCCCGATATCGTGCACGACATCGCCGCGCCACGCGCGCCGCGCTCCGTCCCTGGTTTTATCCTCGAAGCGCTGACGCTGCGGTTGCAGCGCGAGGCCGGCCCGCTGGCGATCATGAGCTGCGACAACGTGCCCGACAATAGCGCGACGCTGCGGCGGGCTGTTCTCGGGCTGGCCCAGCGCGTCGACGCCGCGATTGGCGACCGCATCGCCCGAGACGTGCATTTTCTCAACACCATGGTCGACCGCATCGTGCCGGCTACGCAGCCGGGCGATATCGAGCGTTTTGCCGCGCAAACCGGCATTGCCGATTTCGGCCTTGTGGTCGGCGAGCCGTTCCGCATGTGGGTGATCGAGGACACACATCGCTGTGCCATGCCAGCCTGGGACCGGGTCGGGGCCCTTATCGTGGATGACGTGCGGCCCTACGAAATCCTCAAGATGCGGGTGTTGAACGGCATCCAGTCCAATGTGTGCCAGCTCGGCCTGCTGTCGGATTTGCAATTCATGTCCGAGGTCATGGGCAGCGAGATATTCGAGACCTTTGCGCGCCGCACCATCATGGATGAAGTGGTGCCTGAACTGCCAAAGGTTTCCGGCATCGACGTGCTGGCATATGTCGAGCAATCGATCCGCCGGCTGAAAAATGGCGACCTCAAGCACGGCACGCTGCAGATTTCGACCGACGGGTCGCAGAAGATCAGGCAGCGCTTGCTCGAACCGCTCCGCGCTTGCCTCGCGGCTGGTCGCCCGGCCAATGGCCTGCTGCTCGGCGTGGCCGGATGGATGTGCTATGCAGGCGGCCTGCACTGGCAGAGCAAGCGCATCGATGTGCGCGACCCCAAGGCTTCGGTGACCACGGAGATCGGTCGCCGCTATGGCAGCGACCCGGCGGGTTTCGTCGCTGAAATGCTCAAGCTTGCGGATATTTTCGGCACCGACCTGACGGACGATGAGCCGGTCAAAGCCAGGCTTGCCCAGTTCGTCGAACAGCTGCGCGCCGCGCCGGCCATCGAAGTCGTCGCGACGCTGATCTAGAGTAAGCCGGTCTGCCAAGGGGGTGGCAAAAATGGTTGATGCACGCAGCGATGCCCGCGCCACGCGGCGCCTGAGGATCGGCATGGTGGGCGGCGGGCGCGACGCTTTCATCGGTGCCGTGCACCGCATGGCGGCGCGGCTCGACGATCGCACCGAACTGGTCGCGGGCGCCCTGTCGTCGGACCCGGAACGCGCGCGTCTTTCGGCATCCGATATCGGCATTGCCGCCGACCGCGCCTATTCCGACTTTGCCGAAATGGCCCAGCGCGAAGCCAGCCGCCCCGACGGCATCGAGGCCGTCATCATCGTGACGCCCAACCATCTGCATGCGCCGGTGGCCAAGGCGTTCTTGGCTGCCGGCATCGACGTCATCTGCGACAAGCCGCTCTCGGCGACGCTGGCGGAGGCCGAAGAGCTTGCCGTCCTCGCAAGGGCCTCCGGCTTGGTGTTTGCCGTGACCTTCAATAATACCGGCTATGCGATGGTCCGCGAAGCCCGTGCCATGGTGGCGGCAGGTCAGCTCGGTACGCTGCGCGTGGTGCGCGTTGAATATATCCAGGATTGGCTGACCCAGCCGATCGATGCCGACGGCCAGAAGCAGGCGGAGTGGCGCACCGATCCAGAGCGCGCCGGCCGCTCGGCCTGCCTTGCCGATATCGGCGTGCACGCCTTCAACCTGGCGCAGTTCGTCACCGGCATGGCGCCGGAGTCTGTCGCGGCAGATCTCACCACCTTTGTTCCCGGCCGCCGGCTGGATGACAATGCCCATGTGCTGCTGCGCTACGCCGATGGCGCCCGCGGCGTGCTGATCGCCAGCCAGGTGTCGCCCGGAAGCGGCAACCGCCTGGCGCTTAAGCTCTATGGTGACAGAGCGGGCCTCGAATGGCTGGGGCACGAGCCCGAGATCATGCGCTTTACCCCGTTCGGCGAGCCGACCCGCATTCTCGTCCGGGGCGGTCCCGGCCTCAGCCCAGCCTCGGCCGACGTGTCGCGCATGCCGTCCGAGCATCCCGAGGGCTACATCGAGGGCTTTGCCAATCTTTACCGCGATGCGGTCGACGCGATCCTGCGGCGGCGGAGCGGAGAGGGGCCTAGCAGTAGCGGGCATGTGCCTAGCGTCGAGGATGGCCTGCTCGGCATGCGGTTCATCGAAGCCGCGGTGAATTCGAGCCTGGCGGGCTCCGCCTGGACCAGGCTTTAGGACCAGTCCTACGCCCGCTCGATCAGCTTTCCCAGGCTGATGATAATCGACTGGCACAAGACCATGGCGGGCACCTGCGAGCGGAAGTGGCCGAGCCGGGCTTCCTTGACGAACAGCGTGTGCGTCCCCAGCCGGGCCACCGGGCTGAGCTCGTTGTCGGTGATCACGAGGAGCGTGCGGCCTTTCTGGTGCGCCGTTTGGGCGATCTCGATGGTTTCGGGGGTGTAATCGTCGAATGTGAGCACCAACAGCACGTCATTCGCATCGACGGCGGCGAGCTGTTGCTCGCGCATCGAGCCGACATTGTCGATCAGGTGGGCGCGTTTGCCGACCCGCGACAGGCTGTAATAGCAGTAGGTGGCGACCCCGTAGGCGCCGCGCGCGCCGAGAATGTGAACCGCGCCGGATTTCGCGAGTACATCCACAAATCCCTGAAGCTGGAGGCGATCCACGTCTTCGCGCAACCGGATCAGCGTATCCATGGCGGCCTGCACGAAGGTGTCGAAAACCAGGCTCGGCTCGTCGAGATGCAACACCCTGGATTTGCTGGGCCGCGGCGCGTCGGCGAAGGACTTCATGCGCTCGTCGTAGGTCATCCGCGGCCCGAGCAGGCGCTGCCGGAACACGCTCTGGAGGCTGTTGAAGCCGGCAAACCCCATTTCCTTGGCGAAGCGGGTGATGGCGGAAGGCTGCACCCCAGCCTGGCGCGCCAGTTCGACGATAGTGTGGATTGCCACGTCCTCGGGATTGTTGACGAAGAAGCGCGCCACCTGCTGCAGGCGGCGGCTGAGCTTGCTCTCGCGCTCGGTCAGCTCGGCCATGAAGGTTGCGAACTCGATCGCCGGCGGTATGTCCTTGGTCTGGTCTGCCAACATGGCTCCTAAAGTCTTGCAGCGACTAAATATTCGCCACGCTCAACGGAATTTTGAGGTCGTGGCCCCTCATGGCATTCGCCTCGTGGAACTATGACTTTATCATCACTACGACGTTTGCATCGTACTTCAAAACGATCGCCGGGATCGCGCCTATTCCACCTCCTGAGGGATCGGTGCCAGCCCCCCCGAGCGGGGACACGGGCCCGGTTTGGGCGTTGACAAGGGATGCGAACAAGATATATCAACAACGAAACTAAGATATCAGTTAGTGGATTGATATGTCTCCTACGAGTGAATTTCCATCACTGCCGTTGTCGGAACTGGTGCGTTCCGATGAGCTGCCATCGGTCGGCAATATGGCCAATCGAATCTACGGCCTGCTGCGCAAGCTGATCGTCGAGGTCAAGCTGCTGCCCGGCCGGGCGCTGTCGGAAAAGGAAATCGCGGCGCTGCTGCATGTCAGCAAGACGCCGGTCCGCGAGGCGATCATCCGGCTGTCGGAGGACGGCTTCCTGAAGGTCGTGCCGCAGGGTGGAACCTATGTCGCGCCCATTGACGTGCAACGCTACATGGAAGCCTGCTTCATCCGCTTCAAGCTGGAAGAGGGCGCGGTGATCGAGGCCACCAAGCGGCACAGTTTCGAGGACATCGCGCGCCTCAAGACCTGCCTTGCCGAACAGCGCACGGCGGCCGAAGACGAGGAATTTACGAACTTCTTCCTGCTCGATGAGGAATTCCATCGCACCATCTTCGCGGCCGCCCGCCTGCCTGGCGCCTGGAGCGTGGTCAATCAGGCCAAGGGCGAAATGGACCGCATGCGCCATCTCAAGCGTGTCTTCGCCGTACGCCGCACCGAACAGGTGATCGGCGAGCACGAGGCCATCGTTGCGGCCATTGAATCTGGCGACGTGGAGGCGGCGCGCGAGGCCGTCGCCAAGCATTTGGGCTCGCTCGAATCCAAGATTGCCGAGCTCTCCAAGAACCCCAAGATCTGGGCCTATATCGAACAGATCAACACCCGCGTGCCCAAAAAGCGCGCTCCGCGTGGGTCCAAGACGGTCGCCGAATAGACCGTCTCCTGAAACTCCAGGGCCCTGAGGAGGAGCCTTTCCATGTCCGCAGTCGAGATCAATGACGTCGTCAAACGCTATGGCGCGCTCGAGGTTGTGCACGGCATCAACCTCTCCATCCAACCCAAGGAATTCGTGGTGCTGGTGGGTCCCTCCGGCTGCGGGAAGTCGACGACTTTGCGAATGGTGGCAGGGCTCGAAGACATTTCGGGCGGCACGGTTTCTATCGGTGGGCGCACGGTCAACAAAGTCGCGCCCAAGGATCGCGACGTGGCCATGGTGTTCCAGAACTACGCGCTCTATCCCCATCTCGACGTGGCCGAAAACATCGCTTTCGGCCTGCGCGTGCGGCGCGAAAAGAAGGACGTCGTCAACAAGGCCGTGGCCGAGGCGGCTCATATCCTGGGACTGACCGACTATCTCAAGCGCAAGCCCGCCGACCTCTCTGGTGGCCAGCGCCAGCGTGTCGCCATGGGTCGCGCTATCGTGCGCAAGCCAAAGGTGTTCCTGTTCGATGAGCCGCTGAGCAACCTCGATGCCAAGCTGCGCACCCATATGCGCGCCGAGATCAAGCTGCTGCACCGGCGCATGGAAGCCACCAGCATCTATGTGACGCATGATCAGGTCGAGGCCATGACCCTGGCTGACCGTATCGTCATCATGAACAACGGCCACATCGAGCAGGTCGGCTCGCCCATGGACGTGTTTCTTGAACCGGCCAATACCTTTGTGGCCAGCTTTATCGGCTCGCCGCCGATGAACCTGATCGACGCGACAGTCTCGATGGTCGATGGCAAGGCGCGCGGCGTGATCGCTGGTGCGGCAGGGCAAAGCCTCGCTATCCCTGAAGCCTTCGCTCGCAACGCAACGGACGGCCAGGCCGTCAAACTCGGCATCCGCCCCGAAGCCATGCTGGTCAACGCGGATGCGAGCGCCGAGGCCGTCGACTGCGTCATCGATCTCGTCGAGCCGCTGGGTGCCGAGGCGCTGCTGCATGGCCGCATCGATGATCATACCTTCATCGCCAAGGCCGAGACCCTCTCGGCCATTCACGATCTCGCCGATATCCGCCGGTTGGGAATCGATACCAGCCGCATGCATGTCTTCGACGCCGAGACGGGTCGAACCCTCAAGACTCTGGCGTGAGGGCAGGCAATGGACAACCGCATTCGCGAATATCTGCGCACGCTCGGGGAAGATCTGAGGCGCGACTGGCAACTCTACCTGCTGCTGGCGCCCATGGTCCTCTGGTTCGCGGTGTTTCTCTACAAGCCCATGGACGGGCTGCAGATCGCCTTCAAGGATTTCTCGATTTTCCGTGGCGTCGCTGCCAGCCCCTGGGTCGGGTTCGCCCATTTCCAGGAACTGTTCAACAACGGGCTGTTCATCCGCGCGTTCTTCAACACCATCATCATCAGCTCAATCGGCCTGATCTTCGCCTTCCCGGTGCCGATCATCCTGGCGCTGATGTTTAACGAGGTGCAGAGCGCGGTGGCGCGGCGCTGGGCCCAGACCGTGGTCTATCTGCCGCATTTCATCTCGGTGGTGATCGTCGCTGGCATCGTCATCAATTTCCTTTCGCCATCGACCGGCGTCATCAACATCCTGCTCAAATGGGTGGGTCTCGAACCCATCTATTTCCTGACCCAGCCCGAATGGTTCCGAACCATCTTCATCGGATCCAGCGTCTGGAAGGAAGCGGGTTTTGAATCCATCGTTTATCTGGCGGCGATCGCCGGGGTCAGCCCGACGCTTTACGAAAGTGCCCGCGTCGACGGCGCCTCGCGCTTTCAGATGATGTGGCGCATCACGCTGCCCTGCATCCTGCCCACCATCATCATCATGCTGATCATCCGCATCGGCAATCTGGTCGAAGTGGGCTTTGAATACATCATCCTGCTGTACCAGCCCTCGACCTACGAGACGGCCGACGTGGTCTCCACCTTCATCTACCGCACCGGCCTGCAGGGCACCCAATACGACCTGGCGACTGCTGCCGGCCTGTTCAACGCCGTCATCGCCTTCGTCCTCGTCTACTCGGCCAACCGGATCAGCCGGAAGCTGTCGTCGACGTCGCTGTGGTGAGGAGAAGATAAATGGCAGCCTTCAATCTCTATACACGTGGCGACAAGATTTTCGGATGGGCCAATGCGGTCCTACTGACGCTGTTCGTGCTCTCGACGCTTTACCCGTTCATCTACATCCTGGCGGTGTCGGTGTCCTCGGGCGCGGCCGTCACCTCTGGCAAGGTCACGTTCTTTCCGGTCGGGCTGACGCTGGCCGCCTATGAGCGGGTGCTGTCGGACAAGATGTTCTGGGTCGCCTATGGCAACACCTTCATCTACACCTTCGGCGGCACGCTGATGAGCTTGGCCATCATGATCCCGGGTGCTTACGCGCTGTCTCGCAAGCGGCTGCGGGGGCGGACATTCTTCAACATCGCCATCGCTTTCACGCTCTGGTTCAACGCCGGCATGATCCCCTTCTTCCTCAATATGCGGGATCTCGGCCTCCTCGATAGCCGCTTCGGCATCATCATCGGCTTTGCCTGCAATGCCTTCAACGTGATCCTGTTGCGCAACTTCTTCGAGGCCGTTCCGAAGTCCTTCGAGGAAGCCGCCAAGATGGATGGCGCCAGCGAAATCCAGCTGCTGTGGAAGGTGTTCATTCCCCTCTCCAAGCCTGCCATCGTCACGGTCGCGCTGTTCTGCATCGTCTCGCGCTGGAACGGTTACTTCTGGGCCATGGTGCTGCTGCGCGGCGAAGATAAGATCCCGCTGCAGGTCTACCTCAAGCGCGTCATCGTCGATCTCAATTCCAACGACGAGTTCGCCTCCAGCCTGCTCAACGCCAGTACTCGTTCGAGACGGTGACGGCCGCGATCATGGTCGCTTCGATCATTCCCGTCCTGATCATCTACCCCTACGCCCAGCGCTATTTCACCAAAGGCATCCTGCTGGGTGGCGTCAAAGAATAACTGCACCACAAGGGAGGAAAATCCTGTGAAAGCATTTCTCAAAGGCGTGTCGAGCATGACCGTCGCGGTCGCCCTGACGGCACCAAATCTGGTCATCCCAAATCTGGCCTGGGCGCAGGAGGCGCCCAAGATTACCGAGGAGCCGCTCGAGCTCACCATCCACTTCCATTTCCGCGACAAATACGTCTACACCGAAGACTGGCCGGTTGAGCAGAAAGCCGCCGAGCTGACCAATATCCACGTTCGCAACGTGGCATCGCTGGCAACGACCAGCAGCCGCGACGCGTTCAACCTGCTGATCGCATCGGGCAATCTGCCCGACATCGTGGGGGGCGACGCGACGGGCGGGCTGAAGGACGATTTCATCCGCTATGGGCTGGAGGGCGCCTTCGTTCCGCTCAATGACCTGATTGAACAGAACGCGCCAAATCTGAAGGCATTCTTCGACAGCCATCCTGCGATCAAGGCATCGATTTCCGGCCCGGACGGCAATATCTACTTCATTCCCTATGTGCCGGACGGGAAGTTTTCCCGCGGCTGGTTCATCCGCCAGGATTGGCTGGACAAGCTGGGCCTGAAGCAGCCTGAAACGCCAGAAGAAGTCCATGCCGTCCTCACGGCCTTCCGCGACCAGGACCCCAACGGCAATGGCGTCAAGGACGAAGTTCCGTATTTTGCCCGTGACGTCGTGGACGCCGTTCGCCTGATCAACCTTTGGGACGCCCGCGTCTCCGGCTCCGAGCGCTATGGCGATTTCGCCACCTATGACGGCAAGGTGCGCCATCCATGGGCCGAAGAGAACTACAAGACCGGCATTTCAAATGTGGCCCAGTGGTACAAGGAAGGGCTGATCGACAAGGAAATCTTCACTCGCGGCTCCCGCTCGCGCGAATTCCTGCTCGGCAACAATCTGGGCGGCATGATGCATGACTGGTTCGCCAGCACCGCCACCTATAATGACGCGCTGCGCCCCACCATCGAAGGCTTCAACTTCGTTCCCATGCTGCCGCCCAAGACGGTGTCGGGCGACCGCTTCGAAGATGCGCGCCGCCAACAGGTGCAGCCCGCCGGCTGGGCCATTTCGGCCACCAACCAACACCCTGTCGAGACCATCAAATATTTCGACTTCTGGTTCTCCGAACAGGGCCGGATCATGTCGAATTTCGGTGTCGAAGGGCTGACCTACGACATGGTCGACGGCAAGCCGCAGTTCAAAAAGGAGCTGCTGACCAATGGCGAGCCGGTCAATGCCCAGCTCTGGGCCGTGGGCGCCCAAGTGCCGCGCGGTTACTGGATGGATTACGACTATGAGCGCCAGTGGACCAACCAGATCGCGCTCGACGGCATCGCCATGTACGAGAAATGCGATTGCCTCAAGGACGAATTCCTGGGGGTCGCGCTCAACGCCGAGGAAAAGGCGATCTACGATCAATACTGGCCGAGCCTGCTCACCTACATGACCGAAATGCAGCAGACATGGGTGCTCGGCGCACAGGACATCAATACCGGCTGGGATGCCTACAAACAGCGCCTGACCGATATGGGCTACGACCAGGTCATCGCGGTCATGCAGACCGCCTATGACCGCCAATACGGCGCCGCGAAATAGCGGCTCCGTCCTCCCGGGTGGCGGCCTCCCCGTCGCCACCCACCCTTTCCCTTGATCAGGAGTTCAGCAGGCGATGCGTTCCTCTGCCCCGGCCAAGCTGCGCAAATCCGTTCTCGATGAACCCCGGCCGGGTTCGTTGACCATCACCTATATGCCCAACGCCGATCAGGCCCCGACGGAGAACCCGCCGCGCTTTTCCTGGCTGCCCGATATCGACGACGGCGCGCGCTATGTGTTGCGTGTCTCCGATGATGCGGATTTTCCCGAAGGCCGCACCAGCGTCCACACGGACCTGGCCTGGAACTTCTTCACCCCCGATGCGGCGCTGCCGCCCGGTCGCCACTTCTGGAGCTATGCCCTTTGGGACGCCAAGGCCGGTGCAGCAGGTTCGGACTGGAGCAGCGTGCGCAGTTTCGATCTGGCCGAGGGTCTGCCGGAAACCCCGGTGCCGTCCATCGCGGCCCGCCGTGCGGTCAGCGATCTGCGCCATCCCCGGCTCTGGATGAACCCGGATGAGCTGGACAGCTTTGCCGCCTTCGTCAAAGCCGATGCCGGCCATGCGGGCTGGGACAAATTCTACGAGAAATCCGTCGCCCCCTGGATCGATCGCCCTATCATCGCCGAGCCAAAACCATATCCCGACAATATCCGCGTCGCGACCTTGTGGCGGCAGATGTATATCGACTGCCAGGAGATCATCTACGCCATCCGCCACCTCGCCATTGCCGGCAAGGTGCTGGGCCGCGCCGATCTGCTGGACAAATCGCGCGACTGGCTACTCGCCGTCGCCCGTTGGGACCCAACCGGGGCGACCTCACGCGCCTATAATGACGAAGCCGGCTTCCGCGTCGTCGTGGCTTTGTCCTGGGGCTATGACTGGCTGCACGATCACCTGACCGAGGCCGAGCGCGAGGAAGTCCGCGCCGTGCTGCTGATCCGGACGCGCGAAGTGGCCAATCACGTCATCGCCCATGCCCGCATCCAGGTGTTCCCCTATGACAGCCACGCCGTGCGCTCGCTTTCGGCCGTGCTGACACCGGCCTGTATCGCGCTCGATGGCGAAAGCGAGGAGGCCACCGCCTGGCTCGACTACACGCTCGATTTCCTCGTCACACTCTATTCGCCGTGGGCCGGCACCGACGGCGGCTGGGCCGAAGGCCCGCATTACTGGATGACCAGCATCGCCTATTTCATCGAGGCGGCCAATCTGCTGCGCAAATATCTCGGCGTCGATCTCTACCGCCGCCCGTTCTTCCAGAATACCGGGGCCTTCCCGCTCTACACCAAGGCGCCCGGCACGCGCCGCGCCTGCTTTGGCGATGACTCGACGCTGGGCGATCTTCCCGGCCTCAAGGTCGGCTACAATGTCCGCCAGTTTGCCGGCGTCACCGGTAATGGCCATTACCAATGGTATTTCGAACGCCTCAAGGCCGACGCCGCCGGCACCGAAATGGCCTTCTATAACTACGGCTGGTGGGATCTCAATTTCGACGACCTGCAATACCAGCACGATTTTGCCCCGGTCGCCGCGCTATCGCCGGCCGATCTGCCGGCCGTCAAATGGTTCAAGGATATCGGCTGGGTTGCTATCCAGAAGCACATGGATGACCCGGCGCGCCACATCCAGTTTCTGTTCAAGTCGAGCGCCTATGGCTCGCTCAGCCATAGCCACGGCGATCAGAACGCCTTCCTGCTCTATGCCTATGGCGAGGACCTGGCGATCCAGTCCGGCCATTATGTGGCGTTCAATTCCAGCATGCATCGCGACTGGCGGCGCCAGACCCGCTCCAAAAACGCCATCCTGATCGACGGCAAGGGGCAATATGCCGACAAGGACAAGGCCCTGGCCCGCCGCGCCGCCGGGCAGGTCACCACGGTCGAAGAAGCTCCCGGCCATGTCCGCATCATCGGGGACGCGACCGAGGCGTATCGTGTCACCAATCCACTTGTGCAGAAAGCCGAGCGCGAAATCCATTTCGTCGATGACAGCTATTTCGTCATCGTCGACCGCGTGGAAGCGGCCGAACCAGTCACGCTGGATTGGCTCTGCCACACCACCAATGCGCCCGACGCTGGCCGCACCAGCTTCCGCTATCACGGCGAGCGGGCCGGCTTTTACGGGCAGTTCGTGTTCTCGTCGGCTGGGTCACCCAGCATCAGCGCGGTACACGGTTTCCCCGAAATCGACCCCGCCGATACGGAGGGATTGGAACAGCACCACCACATCCGCGCCAGCGTTCAGGCGGCCAGGAGCCATGTGCTTGTGACCCTGCTGGTGCCCTATAGCCTCGACGCGCCCAAGCGCATTTTCAGCTTCATCGACGACCAGGGCTTTGCCACCGACATCTACTTCACCGATGTCGATGACCAGCGCTTCAAGCTCACTCTTCCCAAAAAATTCTAGATCAGAGGTTTCATCATGCAGCGCTTTTCCAACAAGACCGTCCTCGTCGCCGGCGCCGGCCGCGATATCGGTCGCGCCTGCGCCCTGCGCTTTGCCGAGGAAGGCGCCAATGTGGTGCTGACCTATAATGGCGCGGAGGAGGGCGCCCGGTCCGCCGTGGCCGAAATCGAAAAGCTGGGTGGCAAGGCCCTCGCGCTCAAGGCCGACCTGACGCAGAAGGCCGCAGTCGATGCCGCAGTGGCCGCCGCCAGTGACCGCTTCGGCGTCATCCATGGGCTGGTGCATGTTGCCGGTGGCCTCGTGGCGCGCAAGACGTTGGCCGAGATGGACGAGACCTTCTGGAACCAGGTGATGGGCGTCAATCTCACCTCGCTGTTTCTCACGACACAAGCGGTATTGCCCAAGATGACCGAAGGCGGCGCCATCGTCGCCTTCGCGTCACAGGCCGGTCGCGACGGCGGCGGCCCCGGCGCCATTGCTTACGCCACCTCCAAAGGCGCGGTGATGACCTTCACCCGTGGTCTCGCCAAGGAGGCCGGACCGCGTATTCGGGTTAACGCAGTCTGCCCCGGCATGATCGCGACAGCCTTCCACGACACCTTCACCAAGCCAGAAGTGCGCGAACGGGTCGCGGGAGCAGCCCTGCTCAAGCGTGAAGGCACCTCCGAAGACGTGGCCGGATTGGTGGCGTTTCTTGCGTCCGACGATGCGGCTTATATCACCGGCGCCTGCTACGACATCAACGGTGGCATGCTCTATTCCTGAGGCAACTATGGCTGTTTCCATCCCGCGCGCCGGGCGAATTGCCATTCTTGGCACCTCGCTCGTGCAGCAAAACCACAATGGTAGCGACAGCCACATCGCCACCTCGGCGCGAGGCTGGATGAGCTGGGCTGAGGTGCTGTCGCATGGCCGCCTGAGCTGTCCGATCCATCACGATCCGGCGGTCGTCCCCGGCTGGGAGCGCAGTAATCAGCCCGGTGTCAGCCGGTTTTTCTCGGGTCTCAATTTCGGTGTCTCCGGCCAGAAGGCCATCCAGATCGAGAGCCGGCTGGAGCGATGTCTCAACGAAGATTTCGACCTGATCGTCGTCGATGCCGGCACCAATGACATGATGGTCGAAACCAAGGAAACCATTGCGGAAATCCGCGCCCGTATCGCCACGACCCTGCTCGCCGCTGGCAAAACGGTGATCCTGCTGCCCATTCTGGCGCGTGGCACGCAAAAATGGGCATCGGGCGGCGCCGAACGCGCCAAGGCACACTGGATCAACCAGATGAGCCTCGATTTCGCCGCCCGCCACGCCAATTGCCATGTCTTCGATTGGAACGCCCCCTGGGTCGACACCGCCGATCCCGACGGCGCGCCCCAGGCCGGTTTCTCCAATGACGGCACCCATTTTTCCGTCACCGGGGGCTTTGCCGTAGGGAAGGCCCTGGCCGCCTATCTTGCCCCGCTCGTCCCTCATGCCGCCCCTCGTCTCGTAGCGCCGGACGACCGCTTCGACGCCATCAACAACCCGCTCGGCAATCTCACCCACGCCCGAGAACAGTCGATCAGGGCAACCGACAGTTCCAACCATGTCCTGGCCGACGACATCGCATATCCCGGCGCCGGTGCCTGGATAACGGCCAGCTGCACCATCGCCGTGCCCGCCCATCATGGCATTGTGGGCCTCTCGCTCGTTCTGACCGATCCAGCGGAGGAGGGGCTGCGATCCATCTCCCTGGCCCCCTTCAAGTCCGACGACGGTCAACTCTGGCCCTATCCGGCCCAAGCGTGGACCGGCCTCTTGCGCGCCCCGTCCATCCGCCTTCGACCGGGAACGGCCCCGCCGACCCTCACCCTCGAAGTGATCCTCGCCACCGACGCCACCCCGCTCCATCTCGATATCGGCGACATCGATATCCGCCCCGTTCCCAGCCCGGTGCGCTCATGACCGCAAAGCCCAAACTGCTGCTCGCCATGCGCGACGAACTGCCCGCTGGCTTCTGCGGAACCGAGGAATGGGCGCGTCTTGAGGCGGTCACGGACATCATTTCGCGCGACGCCTTCACCGATTTCGACAATCCCGCCGGTGCCACCGCCTTGCGCGATGCCGATATCCTGCTCGCCGCCTGGGGCGCACCCCCTTTGACCGAGACGCGGCTCGCCCGCGCGCCCAATCTTAAAATGGTGGCCTACGCCGCCGCCTCGATCCGCACCATCGCCCCGCCACCCTTCTGGCAACGCGACATTCTTATCACCTCGGCAGTCTCTGCCATGGCCGTGCCGGTCGCCGAATTCACCTTCGCCGCCATCATCATGTGCGGCAAGGATGTGTTCCGTATCCGCGATACCCATCGGGAGCAGCGCGGCAGGGGCGGCTTCGGCACTCGCATCAGCATGGACGTGTCGCACCTCGGCAATTATCGCCGCCGCATTGGCATTGTCGGCGCCTCCCGCATCGGCAGGCTCACCGTGGACATGCTGGTGCAGGCCAATTTCGCGGTCGCGGTCTACGATCCCTTCCTCAGCGCCGAGGACGCTGCCGCCATGGGCGCCACCAAGATGGAGCTGCATCCATTGTTGGCCTGGTCCGACACCGTATCGCTGCATGCGCCGGTCCTGCCCGAAACCCACCACATGATCGGCGCGGCCGAATTGGCGCTGATGACTGACAATGCCGTGCTGATCAACACCGCGCGCGGCTGGCTGCTCGATCATGATGCACTGCTGCCCGAAGTGCAGTCCGGGCGGCTGCGGGTGCTGATCGACACGCCAGACCCCGAGCCGTTGCCGCCCGAAAGCCCGTTCTACGATCTGCCCAATGTTGTGCTGACGCCCCACATCGCCGGAGCCCAGGGCAATGAACTGCGCCGGCTGGCCGATTTGGCCATCACCGAAATCGAATGCTTCGTTACTGGCCAGCCGCCGCTGTTCGCGGTGAGCGAAACCGAACTGGACCGCATCGCATGAGCGCGCTGACCCATTGCTTCTCCACCCTCGGTTGCCCCGATCTGTCTGTTCACGAAGCGGCAGAACTGGCGCAAGCCTATGGCATCCAAGCTATCGAATTGCGGGTGATTTCCGGATCGCTCGACATCCCCCAGGCCCTGGCTGCCGAATTCGGTGACCCGGCCGCCTTGGGGCGCTGGCTCGAAAACAGCCCCATCCGCATCGCTGGTTTTGGCACATCTGCACGCCTGTTCGGCGACGGGAACCTTGGCGACCTGGAACAATTCTTGCCTTGGGCGGAAGCCGCCCTCGTGCCCTATCTGCGCATTTTCGACGGTGGCGAAACCCTGTCGGATAGCGACTACGTGCAGGCCGGCGAAAAACTTTCCAGATGGCAGGCCGAGCGCAAGCGACGCGGCCTTACCGTCGACCTCATGATCGAAACCCACGACGCCCTGGCCCAGCCGGCCCAACTCTCCGAGTTCGTGACGCGCCTCCCCACCGCCGCCATCCTCTGGGACGCGCATCACACCTGGGCCAAGGGCGGCGCCGATCCGGTCGCCACTTGGCGGGCCATCGCCCCGCAGGTGGTTCATGTCCACGTCAAGGACAGCGTTCTGCGCGCCGATGGTCGCCACTATGTGCTGCCGGGGCAGGGCGACTTTCCCATGGCTACGCTGCAGCCGTTGCTGGCGTCTGCCGGCCCCATCCCGATCAGCCTCGAATGGGAACGCCACTGGCACAATGAACTGCCGCCGCTAGATCAGGCGCTGCAGGCCGCCCGCTCGTGGTGGTAACCAGGAACAACAACATGCGCATTGCCGAAGTTCGCCTCACGCCCGTGGCCATTCCCGACAAGCCCTTGCTCAACTGCAAGGGCGTGCACCAGCCCTATGCGCTGCGCACCATTATCGAGCTGGTCTGCGACGACGGCACCATTGGCCTCGGCGAGAGCTACGGCAGCATCAAGGCCCTGGCCGGCCTGCGCCGCGCGGCACCCGCGCTGGTGGGGCTCGATCCGTTCCACCTGCATGATCTGCACGCCCGCGTGCTGGCCGCCATTCCCGAAGGCGGCGGCATCAATGCCAAGTCCGCGGTGGCCGATCACAAGGTGACCGACGTCGTGACCTCGGCCTTCGAAGTGCCTTGCATGGATATCCAGGGCAAGCTGCTCAACCGGCCCGTCTCGGACCTGCTCGGCGGTGCGGTGCGCGATCATGTATCCTTCAGCGCATACCTCTTTTTCAAATTCGCCGGCCATCTCGGGCAATCTCCCGACGAGTGGGGTGAGGTGCTCACCCCCGACCAGATGGTCGAGGAAGCCCGCCGCTTCGTTGGCCTGCACGGCTTCAGATCGCTAAAGCTCAAGGGCGGCGTGCTGCACCCCGATCTTGAAATCGAGACCATGCTCAAGCTGCGCGAGGCCTTTCCCGACCATCCCCTGCGCATCGATCCCAATGGCGGCTGGACCGTCGAAACAGCCAAATACATCGCCAAAAAACTCGAAGGCGTGCTCGAATATCTCGAGGACCCCGTCATCGGCATGGACGCCATGGCCGAGGTGGCGGCGGCTACCTCGATCCCGCTCGCCACCAATATGATCGTGCTCGAATTCGACCAGATCGCTGAAGCCTATCGCAAGCGGGCCGTCAAAATCGTGCTGTCGGACCACCACTATTGGGGTGGCATGCGGGCGGCGACCCATCTGGGCAAGCTCTGCCAGGCGCTGGAACTGGGTGTCTCCATGCATTCCAATTCCCATCTCGGCATCACGCTCGCGGCCATGGCCCATGTCGCCGCCGCCACGCCAAATCTGGGCTATGATTGCGACACGCACTATCCCTGGACGGCCATCGACATCCTCGAAGGTCCGCTTTTTGCCTTCAAGGACGGCGCCCTCGCCGTGCCGACAGGGCCGGGCCTCGGCGTATCGCTGGATAAGGACAAGCTGGCAAAGCTGGCGGCTCTCTATGACACCGGCGGCGTCTCCGATCGAGACGACACTGCATACATGAAGCAATTCGACCCAGCCTATGAACGCCGCGTGCCGCGCTGGTAGCGTGAAAGGACCCGACATGACGAACACTACCGATTTCAGCGACGAGACGCGCGACAAGCTGCGCGGGGTGAGCACGGCGACGCTTTGCACGGCTTTGTTCAAGCGCGGCTTGCGCAACCAGTTCATCCAGGATGTGCGGCCAGTAGGGCAGGTGGGCAAGACCATGGTGGGGCCCGCCTTCACCCTGCGCTATATTCCGGCCCGCGAAGATCTCAACCCAATCGAGGTGTTTCGCGATCGCGCTCATCCGCAGCGCAAGGCCGTGGAGGACTGTCCGCCCGGCGCGGTATTGGTCATCGACAGCCGCAAAGACGCGCGGGCGGCCTCGGCCGGCTCGATCCTCGTCACGCGCCTCATGCAACGGGGCGTCGAGGGCGTTGTCACTGATGGGGGATTTCGCGACAGTCCGGAGATCGGAGCCCTGCCGTTTCCCGCCTATCACAATCGCCCCTCGGCCCCGACCAACCTGACCCTGCACCAGGCACTCGACATCAATGTCCCCATCGGCTGCGGCGACGTTGCTGTCTGGCCGGGTGATATACTGGTCGGCGATGGCGAAGGCGTCGTTGTCATTCCCCGTGCCATCGTCGATGAAATCGCCAACGAGGCAGTGTCCATGACGGACTACGAAGACTTTGTCCTCGAACGCGTTCAGGGCGGAGCCTCTATCCTCGGCCTCTACCCCATGACCGAGGCGCGCCATCTCGACGATTTCGAGGTTTGGAAGGGTGCCAAATTTATCGATAGGACCTAGTGGGATCGCCGCCATGCAGCAGTATGTCGATAGCCGTATCGTGCAGCAGGTACGGGCCGCACCGTTTGTTTCTCGTGCAGGGTGCAGAGCCCAACCCTGTCAGGTCAGATAGGCCGCGCGCCAGTTTTCCGAGGCGCCGATTGCGTGACCGGCGGGGTCGAACAGGTGCACGAAATCCTCGTCGAATCCTATGCTCAGAGTGTCCCCAGATTGCGTGCCGCGAATACCGGTCAGGGCGGCGGTGAAGGCCTCGCCTGATGCGAGGGCGGCGTGGATGACGGTCTGCGAGCCGAGCACCTCGGTGCTCTCGACGCGCAGCTTCAGGTCCCCGCGACCGACTATGGCATGCTCCGGACGAATGCCCAGCGTTACGGCATTGCCATCGGCCAGTTCGACCTGGCGTCCGGGGAGTGCGATGCTGGTGCCATCGCCAAGCACGACAGCGAGGAGGTTGCCGTCCCGTCGGATCGTGCCCTTGAGCATGTTCATCGGCGGTGCGCCCAGAAACCTGGCGACGAAGGCATTGCAAGGGCGGGCGTACAGCTCCACCGGCGAGCCCACCTGCTCAACGAGCCCTTCGTTGAGAACGACGATCGTGTCCGCCATGGTCATGGCCTCGACCTGGTCATGGGTGACATAGACCATGGTCGATTTCAGCCGTTTGTGTAGGCTGATCAGCTCGCCGCGCATCTTGACGCGCAATTCGGCGTCGAGGTTCGACAGAGGCTCGTCGAAGAGAAACGCCTTGGGCTCCTTGACGATGGCACGGCCAATGGCGACGCGCTGGCTTTGGCCGCCCGAGAGCTGATTGGGGCGGCGGGCGAGCAGATGCTCGATTTGCAGGATTTCGGCAGCTTTCGCGACGCGGGCAGCGATTTCGGACTTGGCAAGTTTTTGATTTTCAAGGCCAAATTTCAGATTCTGTACAACACTCATATGCGGATAGAGCGCGTAGGATTGGAACACCATGGCCATGCCGCGGGCGGAGGGCAGCAGGTGATCACAGCGTGCTCCGTCGATCTGCACTTCGCCAGCGGTTACCCCCTCCAGTCCGGCCATCATGCGCAGCAAGGTGGACTTGCCACAGCCGGAGGGCCCGACGAAGACGGTAAAGGAGCCATCCTTGATGTCGAGGTCGATTCCGTGAATGACCTCCAGCCCCTGGAAGCTCTTGCGGACGCTTTTGAGTTCGATACCGGCCATCAGAGTGCCTGAAGCTGTTGAGTGGCGCCGACGGCCAGCACCGTGCGGTTGTCGAAAATCTTGGAGGCAAAGCCGGCCACCGATAGTTCGGTCAGTTTGACCGAGCCGCCGAGGACGTCGAAGTTGAGCGTGTCGCCCTTGCGGGTGAGCGTACCAAAGCCAGTGCCGGCCGACCAGAACAGGCGGTAGTCGCCGCCGGTCTGTGGGGCGAAGCTGAGCTTGCCGGAAACGAAGTCGGGGTGGAGGCCGGAGAAGGCGTTGACCAACTGCCAGGCCGACATCGAGCGGGCATAGTACGAGCCGCATTCGATATCGTTCCAGGGATTGCGGCGCGAGCCGTCATGGCGGTCGCGGGCGGCGCGCACGATGTCCATGCCCTCCTCGACCAGGCCATGCATGATCAGGTGCGAAGCCGACATATATTCGATACCGGTCCACACCTCTTCGGCATAGGGGGCGGCGACCATGGGCTGGCGAATGCCCTCGGGATAGGTCGCGATCAGCAGGCCACCTTCGTCCTCGAAGGCGTAGTTGCGACCGGGATTGAAGTGATTGCTCAGGTTGGGTCGGAAGTTGTTGGCGTGGACCGAGGTCAGTGCCGTCTTGACCTTGCTGGCATCGAGGAAGCCACCGATGCCCGCCACTTCGGCGTGCCATTGGCCGAGGATCTGGTCGGAGATGCAGCCTTCGCCCATCTGGTATTTGGCCTCGGAGAACTCGTCGGACCAGTAGGTTTCCATGAAACCATCGGCGAGCACGCCAGCGGTGCGGCCGACATCGAACGGGGTCAGGACGGCCTTGTCCGAGAGATCGATGTTCTGGATGAACCAGCGGCCGTTGAACAGGCGCTCGTTTATGTATTCGGCGCCGGCTTTGCCGAGGCGGGCGGTCGTGTCGGCGAAGTCGGTGTCGCCGACAGCCCCAGCCATTTCGGCGGCACCGAGCAGGGCGGCGACGTACATGGAGGCGAGCCAGGAATTGGGCTCGAACAGTTCCATGTCCAGCGTGTGATGCTGGCGGCCGGACAGGATGCCAGTCTGGTTCGGATCCCAGCGATCAGGGTTCTGGTCGCTCCAGGCATATTCGATGGCGCGCTTGACGTGGGGGAACCAGGTGCGGAGCCAATCGGTGTCGCCGCTGAGTTTCCAGTCGCGGAAGGTCTTGATCACAGCGCCGAAATGGCCATCGGCGCAGGGGCCGATGATATCGAAGCTGGAGCCGAGGGGGAGTTTCTGGCGGAAGGTCAGGCCGCCACTGGGCAGTTGATTGAACTTGAACTCGGTCTCGCGCAGCGTGCGTTCGAGCGCGGGGAACAAGTGTGACAATGCCTGCTGGTAATTCCACACATGGGTGCAACTGCCCTCGCAGGACCCGTCCTGGGTGTGCTGGCCCTCCCAGCCCCAGAGCTCGCCGCCTTCGAGGCGGATGACGGTGGCCGTTCGCAGCAGCGCGAGCGTGGCGCTGGCGGCATCCTTGACCTCGCTGGGAAGGGTGGTGCCGAACAGGCCGTCGCGGAAGGCCACGGTCTGGGTGGCGAGACCCTCCCAGCGGGTCAGCGCGTCGGTGGCGCTGGCGGTGGAGTCGGCCCATTGGGTGGCGTAGAAGTTCTTCCAGCTCGGTGTGGCCTTGTCGGGAATTACGCCATCGGGCTTGGGGCGATAGGCCCAATAGATGTCCCCATGCGCAAAGCTCCAGGAGATTACGAAGCGCACGGTTTTGCGTTTGCCAGCGGCGATGGTAACGCGGGCGCCGAGCGTGCCGTGTTCGGGTTGCATACTCATGTGTTTGGAGGCGCGCGGCTGGTCGTAGTGCCGTTTTGGCAGGCGGCCGGGGCGGGCGAATTCCTTCCAGTAAACGGCGAGGTCATCGAACCACTGGCCGCGGAAATGGTGGTCGGTGTGGTCGACGTCCTCGGCATCGGTGGCGATTGTCAGGTCGCCCTGCTGCGTTTGCGGCAGGTCGGTATCGGACGACGTCAGATGCAGGCTTGAAATGCCGTTTTGCTGCTTGAAGGTGTGCGTCCCGGAATTGGAGAGGTAGTTCCCCAGCGTTCCGGCCAGCGTGTAGGTCAACTCGTCGGCGGTCGAATTGACGATCTCGAATTCGAACATGGCGACGGGCATCGAGCTGTCGCGGTCGTTGTGGGGAATAAAGGGGCTGAGCGTCGTCAGTCGGATATCGCCCGGGAACCGCTCGTCCTTGAAGACGAGGTCGGCGGTCGGGAAGCGGCCGTAGAACTCGACCTCGTTGAAATGCGGTACGCCAACCAGCGTCTGCCGGTTGGCGCCATGGCCAAAACCGTCAAACATTTTTCGCACGGCAGGAGCGCCGGAGGGATTGAGGTCATAGGGCCCGTTGAGGACGCGGGCATCGACCAGCTTGCCATCCTTTTCCGCCTTGATGGCGAAGTGGGAATAGCCGTTATAGCCTTGGATGCCGGGGCGATTGCGGATCGACCAGTCGATCAGCCGCCCACTGCCGGAGATAGAAAAGCCGCCCGAGCCGATGCCGCCGAGTGGGAAGGCCAGATATTTGGTGCGCTCGCCGGTATAGGCGAAGCGCGGTTCGATGGCGGCGAGGTCGTCCCACATGAAATTCCGAAGTCCCTAGGTTAGTTCTTGATGCCCGACATCGTGATGCCTTCGATCACGAATTTCTGGGCGATGAGGAAGAGGAGGATAACGGGCAGCACGGCCATGCTCATGGCCGCCATCACCACCGAAAGGTTGCCGGCGGCCATGTAGCCGCGCAGCACGTCCATGGCGATCGGCAGGGTCATGGACTCATTCTTGCCCAGCAGTACCTTGGCTTGGAAATAGTAGTTCCAGGTCTGGGTGAACGTGATGATGCCGAGCGCCGAAAGGGCAGGGCGCAACTGGGGTAGCGAGATGCGCCAGAAAATCTTGAAATATCCTGCCCCATCCATCAACGCCGCTTCTTCCAGCGCCTTGGGCTGGCTCAGCATGAACTGGCGCATCAGGAACACGCCGAAGCTGGAGGTGAGGTACATCAGCGCCAGGCCGATCGGCTGGTTGAGCAGTCCAAGCTTGGCGTAGCCGAGATAGATCGGCAGGATGGTGACCTGGGCGGGGAACATCAGCCCAACGAGGAAGGCGATGAACAGCCAGTCGCGGCCACGGAAGTTGAGCCGGGCAAAGGCGAAGGCCGCCAGCGTGCAAGTGACCAATTGGCCGATCGTGACCACCAGAGCCACCAGCAGCGAGTTGTAGTAGATCTGCAGGAACGGCACCCGAGACGCCAGCACCTTGGCGTAGTTGACGAAATCGAGATTGTTCGGGAAGAAGCTGGGCGGCAGTTTGTAGGCCTCGGACACGCTGCGGAACGATGTCGCGATCAGCCACAAAAACGGCAGCAGCATGCCGATCGCGAGCAGCGCCATGACCGCAATGATGGCCCGATCGACCCAGTGGCGGGCCGTATTGGTTTGCATCATGCTCATTGCTGCACCAGGCGGCGCGAGGCGAGTTGCTGGATGGCGGTGATGATCAGGATGATGACGGTCATGACCACCGAAATCGCGGCCGCATAGCCGATCTCGTAGCTGCCGAACCCCTCCTCGACGATCAGAATGGAGAGCGAACGTGTCGCATCGCCAGGCCCGCCCTGGGTCAGGATGACGATGGACTCAAACACCTGCAACGCCCCGATTGAGGCATAGACAATGCAGAAGAATACCACCGGGGAAATCCAGGGCAGGGTGATACGGAAGAAACGGCGCCACGCCGGTGTCCCGTCCATTTCGGCGGCCTCGAGAATGTTGGCCGGTACGCCCTGCAAGGCGGCAATGAAGATGACCATGAAGAAGCCGGTATTCTTCCAGACGTCCATGATGATGATCGAGGTCATGGCGTTCTTGCTGTCGGTCAGCCAGCGCACATTGGGCAGCCCCACCAGACGGAGGAAATAATTGATCACGCCCAGATCGTCACCGTAGAAGTAGCTCCATACCACCGCGACGAAGGCCGTGGCGATGATCACCGGCAGGAAGAACGACAGCCGGAAGAAATACAGCAGCCACCCCGGCATGGCCCGGTTCAAGGCTACCGCCAGCACCAGCCCGACGCTGACATTGAAGGTGACCGCGAACAGCGCGAAGCGGAGCGTGTTCCAGAAAATCTGCAGCGAACGCCGATCGGTGAAGAAGCGCGTGAAGTTCTCGAACCCCACCCAGCGCGAGCCCAGCAGCGGGTCGAAGTGGCTGAATGCCAGCACCACCGTCACCAGCACGGGCGCCATCACGAAGGTCAGGTAAAGCAGCGTCGACGGCAGGACAAAGAGATACCCCATCCTTGTCTGGGCGCGTTGCAGCTCGGAGGTGCGTGCGTGGGTGGTGGTCATTCCAGCCGGTTCGGTTCGTTGTGCTGAGACGGCACTCTATCGCCGCAGTCCGCGGTGCCAAATTGCCTGGTTTGGGCAGCGCTTGTTCGAGCCCGCCGCGCTTGCACGCGGCGGGTCGAAACGGCTCGGGAGGAGCCTTTGTTGAGGATCAGCCGGCAGCCTTGAGCCGGGCAAAGGACGCCTCAAGCTCATCATGGGCCTGCTTGACGCCATCCGCGATGCTGACCTCATCGGCCATCATCGAGGTGTAGTAGCGCATGACGATCTTCTCGACTTCCTGGAAGTTGGCCGGCGAGGGCACCGCCTTGGTATCGGCAAGCGTCTCGTAGTAGAGCGCGGCGCTTGGTGGGAAGGCCATGATATCGGGATTGGTCGATGCGGACTGGCGGCTCGGCAATCCGCCGCCGCCGATAGCTTCCTCGATTTGTGTCGCGGCGCTGGTCAGTTCGGCAACCAGTGCCTTGGCGATCTCCGGCTTGGCCGCCGTCTTGGACACCGCATAGCCACCGAAGCCGATGACGGTGGAGTTGGTTTCCTTGCTCGGCGGAATGGCGACGTCCATGTTCATGCCATTGGTTTTGGCGTTCTGGACGATCCAGTGACCGCGGCTGATCATGGCGATCTGGCCGGCGAAGAACTGATTGCCCAGGTCCGGGCCGCTGGCGGGAATCGGCGACGAGCCATCGACATGGATGATGTCGTGCAGGAACTGCAGGCTCTCGGCGACCTTGGGATCGAGCATGTTCGAGCCGGTCCAGTCGGCATTGAGCACGCCAGTGCCATTGGAGAAGAACCATGGCTGGATGAAAAAATTCTGGTTCGGCACTTCGTAGCCATACTGGGTGACGGTGCCCGAAGCGTCCTTGATGGTCAGCTTCTTGGCGACGTCACGGAACTCGTCCCAGGTCCACTTGCCGTCCTTGGGATAGGCAACCCCGGCCTTGTCGAACAGGTCGCGGTTGTAGTTGATCATGATGTTGTTCCAGCCGATGGGAATGTAGGTCGATTTCCCCTTGTAGCTGCCCTGTTCCATCAGGCTTGGCGCGATATCGGCGAACTCCTCGGACTTGGCCAGATCGTCGAGCGGGATGAAGATGTCGCGTGAGGCCAGGGCCTGGAAGCTCTCGATCGCGGTGCCATAAATGTCGGCCGGTGCGCCGGCGTTGAACTGACCCAGCACCTTGGTCACATAGTCGCCCCAGCCCGAGGAAATCGGATCCATCGAGAGTTCGACCTTGATGTTAGGGTATTTGGTGTTGAAGCGCTCAATGGCATGACCGATGGCGGTCGCTTCGGCATCGCCGCCAAACGCGGCAAGCTGCAATGTGCCCGCCTCATCGGATTGCGCCAGCGCGCCCCGCAGGCCAAGCGCGGTTCCTGCGGCAATCGCCGCGGTCGACAGCATAAGGTTGCGCCGTGAAATAGTCAGCATTGTCATCCTCCCTGTGCGCACTCCCGGCGCGATACCGCCTCGCCGGTTTTCCGGTCGAAACGTTTCGTTCGTGTAGTCAAAAAAATCGCGGCTCTGGTTCCCAACGATGCCACGACAGTCTATTTGCTTACACGAAACGTTTCGTATAACAGCATTTCAAAGCATCGCTGACAAGGGGGTGCGCAAGAACGACCTGGGGGAAGCGTGGCCACCATCAAGGACGTGGCGAAGCATGCTGGCGTCGCGATCTCGACGGCGTCGGCAGCGATCAACCGTTCGGCGCCGGTCAGCGACGAGGTGATCGCCAAGGTTGAAGCGGCGGTGCGCGATATTGGTTATGTGCCCCACGCCGCCGCCCAGAGCCTGCGTATGGGCCAGTCGCGACTGATCGGCCTGATCCTGCCCGACATCACCAATCCGCATTTTGCCAACGTTGCACGGGTGGTTGAATCCGTGTGCCTTGAGGCCGGATTCATGGCCGCCGTCTATTCTACCAACGAGGATTTCGATCGCGAGCGGCAGATTCTCAGGATGATGCGGGCGCAACGCGTCGCCGGCCTGATCATCATTCCCACCCGCTCCGACGCTGCCCACGGCGCCCGCCTGGCAGGCGAGATCCATGTGCCTACCGTGCTCCTTGATTCCTACATCGACGGATTGCCCTATGACGTGGTCAAGCTGGACAATGTGGGGGCAGGGCGCCTTGCCACCGACTATTTGCTGGGCCTGGGCCATCGTCGCATCGCCGTCACCACGGGACGCGATAATATCATTACCGGTGGAGACCGCCTCCAAGGCTATCTGGAGGCTCACGCGGCTTTTGGCGTGCCGGTCGATCCGCACCTTCAGATCACCGGCAAATTCCTGCAGGCCGTGGCGCACGACAATACGCTCGCCCTGATGCGTGCCCCCGCGCCCCCGACGGCCATTTTCGCGCTGTCAAACATGATGATGCTTGGCGTGCTCAATGCTTTGCGCGAGCTGAAGCTGTCGGTGCCGGACGACGTTTCGGTTATCTGCATCGATGATTTCGACTATGCCAACATCATGAACCCGCCACCCACGGTCGTCGCGGCGCCGGTAGCCAAGATGGCCCAAACCGCAATCGAACAATTGTTCGAGGAAATCCTCAACAAGTCACAGCCAACCATGGCCGTGCGTGAGTTCGTGCCAGAACTAATCGTCCGCGAGAGCTGCCGACGCCTATAATAGGGAAGCGGCCGCCTTGGGGCCGGAAGCGGCCTGTCGGTTTCCGCCTGCCTGTTGGTCCAGGCGGGCAGGCGATCAATCAGGCCACTCTCTCACTCAGCCGGCAATCGCGGGTCAGGCGGATACCAGGCTGCGTCTGGACTGATTGATTGGTCTATCGCCAACCGGCAGGGCGAGGCGCATGCCGGTGGCGACGTCGAAGACGTGCCAGGCATTGCTGGAAAAATCGAGGAAGACCTGGCGGCCTTCATAGTCCTCGTCGCCGGGCGGCAGGACGACGGCCAGTTCCAGCGATTTGATCCGGCAATAGGCCACGCGCGAGCCGCCGAGTTCTTCGACCAGCTCGACTGTGGCGGGCAGGCCATGGGCGGGATCGAGTGACAGGGCGACCGCTTCGGGCCGCATGCCGAGCATGACCTTGGTGCCGATGCCGAGTTCGGCCGCCGGCGGCAGGTTGAGCTGCGGAGCGATATCGAAGGCGAGATGCCCGTTGGGCTGGACCGTGGCCGGAACCAGGTTCATCGCCGGGGCGCCCATGAAGCTGGCGACGAACAGCGAGGCCGGGTTGCGATAGACTTCGGCCGGCGTGCCGATCTGCTCGACGCGGCCGCCATTCATGACGATCAGCAGATCGGCCAGGGTCATGGCCTCGACCTGGTCGTGGGTGACGAAGATCGAGGTGGCCTTGAGGCGCTTGTGCAGCCGCTTGATCTCGATGCGCATCTGTACGCGCAGCAGGGCGTCGAGGTTGGACAGCGGTTCGTCGAACAGGAACACCGACGGCTCGCGCACGATGGCGCGACCCATGGCGACACGTTGGCGCTGGCCGCCGGACAATTGCGCCGGACGGCGATCGAGATATTCGGTGAGGTTGAGGATGGCGGCGGCCTCGGCGACGCGGCGGTCGCGTTCGGCCTGGGGCAGGCGTGCGATCTTGAGCGGATAGGCCATGTTCTGGCGCACGCTCATATGCGGATAGAGCGCGTAGTTCTGGAACACCATGGCGCAGCTGCGATCGGCCGGATCGATATCGTTCATGACGATACCGTCGATGGTGATGTCGCCCTCGGTAATGTCCTCGAGGCCGGCGATCATGCGCAGCAGGGTGGACTTGCCGCAGCCGGAGGGGCCGACGATGACCACGAACTGGCCATCGGCGATCTCGACATCGATGCCGTGCAGCACCTGCTTGCCGTCATAGGTCTTCTTGAGGCCCGAAAGGGAAAGCTGACCCATCATGCCTCTCCCGTCAGGCGGTCGCGCAACTGCTCGATGGTGGCGGCGTCGAGGCCGACATGCTGGGACAGGTAGGCGTCAGGCGAGCCGTAGGTGCCCACGATATGATTGATGGTGGCGGCCATGGTCTCGTAATTCGAAGCCAGCATCGGGCGGAACTGATCGACATTGCCGCCGCGGCTGACGGCATCGGCGATGATGTCCTCGACCATGGGGGCGATCATGTCAGCGGTGAGGCTATAATCCTCGGCGATCAGTTCCGCCTGCACGCCGGCAATGGCCAGCAGCAGCGCCGAGATGATCCCGGTGCGGTCCTTGCCGGCGGTGCAGTGGAACAGCACCACGCCTTCGGGGGCGTCGGCGATGATGGTCAGCACCTGCTTGATCGCGCCCTGCCGTTCGGCCAACGCCATAACGTAAAGCGCGTAGAGCACGTCGCCATCATGATCGAGACTGGGCGCGAGGCTGTCGAACAGGGAGACGTTATGGTAGGCGACGGCGGGATTGGCGCTGAACGGATTGGGCTGGTGGACCAACTCGCCCGAATGACGCAGATCGATGACGGTGGTGACGCCCTCGTTGACCAGCGTGGCCATGCCATCCTCGTCGAGGCGATGCAGGCCATCGGCGCGCAACACGCGGCGCCAGCGGGTTTCGCCTTCCGCGGTGGCATAGCCGCCCAGGTCGCGAATGTTGAAGGTGCCATTGACCGGCAGGTGGCGCTTGAACGGGGTTTGCATCAGCGGATTCCTGATTTCATGAACGATTGGACGACCTGGCGCTGCAGGACGACATAGATGATGAGGATGGGCAGGCTGGCCATCGTGGATGCCGCCATCAGCGGCCCCCAGGCGGTGCCCTCGGAGGTCATGAACATCTGGATGCCAATCTGGATGACGCTGTTCTCGGGCGTCCGGCTCAGCAGCAGCGGCCAGAAATATTCATTCCAGGTGGAGATGAAGATGAGGATCGCCAGCGAAGCGATGGTGCCGCGCAGGTTGGGGACGAGCACTTCCCACAGAATCCGCCAGGAGCGGGCGCCATCCATGCGCGCCGCCTCGATGACCTCCTTGGGGAAGCCGCGCATCGACTGGGCCAGCAGCATGACAGCCAAGGCCGAGGCGAAGTGCGGCAGGATCAGCGCCACGACGCTGTCGAGCAGCCCCATTTTGGCGACCAGCAGGTAATTGGGGATCATCACCACCTGGAATGGCACCAGCCAGGTCAGGGCAATGGCCGTATAGACCAGCTTGTCGAAGCGGAAGCGCCAGCGGGCGAACGCATAGGCAGCCAGCAGCCCGGTGAACAACTGGACCACGGTCACGACGCTGGAGATTACGACGGTATTGATCAGCATCCGCACGATCGGGATGGAGTTGAGCGCATAGACGTAGTTGTCCAGCGACATAGAGGTCGGCCACAGGCTGGTCTCGAAGGTCGCATTGGCGGGCCGGAGCGAAGTGGCCACCATCCAATAGACCGGCAGCAGGCAGACCAGCGACAGCAGCACCATGACCACGTGGCCGGCGGCGCTGTTGAGGCCGGTATTCTCGGCGGTCTTCTTGCGCAGGCGCGGTTTGGCAAGCCCGATCGGGCGGGCGACGGCTTCAATTGTCATGGAACGAATACCTGTCGGTGAGGCGGAACAGGAAGAAGGCGAGCACGCCGAAGCCGAGGAACAGGATCACCGCCGAGGCCGAGCTCCAGCCCACCGACATGTTGGAAAAGCCGAAATCCCACAGCAGATGGTAGATATTGGTGGTGGAGCCCAGCGGGCCGCCGCCAGTCAGTACGTTGATATAGGTGAAGCTCCACTGCGCCCCGAGCAGGATGGTCATCATCACGAGGAACAGGATCGATGCCGACAGCAGCGGCAGGCGGATATCGCGGATGACTTCCCACTTGCTGGCGCCATCCATGCGGGCGGCCTCGATCAGCGACGGATTGATATTGGCATTGGCGGCCGACAGGATCAGGGTGGAGAAGCCGATCAGCTTCCAGCCGGTAATGGCGATCACCGTCCAGATGGCGACTTTGGGGTCGCTCAGAAATTTAACTGGATCGAAGCCGAAGGTCTTGATGACGACATTGACCAGGCCGTGGCCCGGATCGAGCAACCAGCGCCACACAGCGGCGGCTACGACCGGGGCGATGATCATCGGCACGAAGATGATGGCGCGATAGAGGTTGCGCGAGCGGGCCGGCAGATCGTGGGTGTAGATCGCAATGGCCAGCGGAATCAGCACCGCGAGCGGCAAAAGGCCGACCACGTAGAGCACCGTATTGCGGATGGCCTGCCAGAATTTGGGCAGTCCGAAAATCTTGGTGTAGTTGCTCCAGCCGACCGCGACCGGCTCGGATGTCGGCAGCATGTTCCACTCGTAAAAGCTCAGGCGGAAGGCATCGACCAGCGGCCAGTAGATCCAGACGACGAGGGTGATGATGGCCGGCGCCAGATAGAGCCAGGGCGAAATGCCGCTAGCGCCGGAGCGTCGTCGCGCGGGCCTTGCGGTTTTGAGAGGAAGCCTCGCTTCGCTCATGTTGGACCTCGTGCAAACATGGGAAAGCCGGCCCGCCAGGGAGAGCGGACCGGCTCACTGGATCAGGGCATCAAAGCCTGGGCCTGCTCCTGGGCGGCTTTGAGCGTTTCGGCGACGTCGGCACCGCCGAACACGGCCATTTCGACGCCGTCCATCATGGTCTTGACGATCTGGCGGTAGTTGGGGCCCGGCATCGGATCCCACGGCTCGAGCACGGCGAGCTGCTTCAGGTTCGGCTGCACCAGCGGGTGAGCCTTGACCCAGTCGCCGAGATAAGCCGGATCATCGACGATATCGGTGCGCAGCGGCAGGTAGCCGATTTCGGAGGTGATGACGGTATAGCCGTGCTTGGAGGTGAGGAACTTCATCAGTTCCCACGCGGCGCGCTGCTTGAGCGGATCCTTGGTGTGGATGGTCAGCGCGCTGCCCGAATTGTTCGGACGCACCGGCTTGTCGCCAAAACTGGGCATGGTGGAGGAACGCAACTCGTACTTGTCGGTCGAGCCGGCGATCAGGGCGCCCTGCAGGGCGCTGGTCTGCAGGTACATGGCCAGGTTCCCGGCTGCCATGCTTTCCAGCGTGCCGTTCATGTCGAGGTTTTCGTATACGCCGCTATCGACCAGGTCGCGCAGCATGCTGACGGCTTCCACCGATGCGGGCTCGGCAAACTCGAGGGTCTTGCGATCGCGGGAGATGACTTCGCCATTGTTGGAGCGCACGACGCCCTGGAACAGCCAGTCGGCGGCGCCGGGACCGGTAATGCCGGCCGAGAAGGCCTGCGCGCCGGTCTTTTCCTTGATGATCATCCCGTCGGCCTTGACGGCTTCCCAGGTGGTCGGCGGCTGATCGGGATCGAGCCCGGCAGCCTTGAAGATATCGGCATTGTAGAACAGCACTGGGGTCGAGAAGGTGTAGGCAAGGCCATAGGTCTTGCCGTTCAGCACGCCGAGCTTGAGGCCGTTGGGCGACATGCCTTCGAAGTGGGCGGCCAGTTCATCGGCCGGCACGATGTCTTCGAGCGCCTGGGCGCCGAAATTGGTCACGGCGAAATCGAGGTCGCTGAACACGGTCTGGACCAGATCGACCGGCTGACCGGCGGCGAGATCGGCCTGGATGCGGCTGGCATCGGCCGACGCATAGGGCACGCCGACCACGGTCACATTCGGATTGGCCGCCATGAATTCGGAGATCAGCTTCTTGGTGGCCTCAGCGCCGATACCGGCCGAGGCGAGGTTGTAGTTGTAGAAGGTGATGGTCACGGGCTGGTCGACGGTGGCCGGAATGGCCTGAGCCATGGCGGCGGTGCTGAGGCCGGTCGCAAGCAGAGCGATCGCGCCATTCAGGAAGGACTTGCGGTTCATAAGCTGGTTCCTTGGGACGGTCTATTCGGCCGCGGCAGCGGTCGTGGCGGCGCGCTCGGCCTCGTGGTGCTTGAGCATTTCGGTCATGCCGGCCCAGGTGAAGCTGTTGAGTTCGCGGCGCTCGGAAGGCTGGGGCGCGAAGGTGATGGTGAGGCCAGAAGGACGCACGGTGCCGATGGCAAAGGAGGCGCCCGAAACCATGCGCATGCCTTCATGCAGCCAGGTCACGTCGGTGGCGGCGTGTTGGCCGATGCCAACCACGACTGGAATGCCGTACCAGTTGGACACGCGATCATAGTGGATATGGCCCGACAGGATGCCGATGACGTTCTTGCCGGCAACGGCCTGGCGCAGCGCTTCGGTGTCGGCGAAGCTGAGGGCTTCCCATTCCATATCTGGATTGTCGGTGTCGATGGCCGGGGCGTGGTGCATGACCAGCAGCTTGGGCAGGTCGGCATGCTGATCGAGCTCGTTCTTCAGCCAATCGAGCTGGCCGGCTTCGAAGGCGCCGCCGACCTTGTCGGGAACGCTCGAGTCCAACACGATGACATGGAGGCCATCGATGACTTCGGCGTGGTCGTAGGGGGCGTCGAGATTGTCAGTGCGGCCGAGCATGGACTGATAGAAGCCGTCGCGGCGGTCGTGATTGCCCAGCGCATAGAGCAGGGGCACCGTAACGCCCGACTCGGCCAAGAGGCGCTTGAGCTGCTCATAGCTGCCGATATCGCCCTGATTGGTCAGGTCGCCGCTGGCTACGATGAATTTGGGCTGGGGCGAGAGCGACTTCACGGCGGCCAGGATGGCCGACAGCGTCGTGGTGGTGTCGGAAAAGAGATGGGCGTCTTCGACCAGCGGGTTGCCCACATGCAGGTCGGTCAGGTGAACGAAAGTAAAAAGATCGGACATGGCGTCTTCCTGTTGCCGCGGCCAGATGGATCCGGCCCGATTGGGAGCGTTCACGAGGACTTCGGAATATTCCGTATGGGCCTTGCGAGAGAACAGGGTCATCGGTAGCTTGCGCGTGTGACAGGTGAATGAAGGTTCATTCGGACGATGGATTCGATGCTCGACAAGCGCGAACGCATTCTTGCGGCCGCGGCCAGACTGATCGTGGACAACGGCCTCAAGTGCTCGATGTCGGCAATTGCCGAGGAAGCCAATGTCGCTACGGGCTCGCTTTACAATTACTTTGCCTCCAAGGAAGACCTGGTGCGTGGGGTCTATGGGCGCGTCGCCGAGGTGATGACGGAGCGGGTCGTCGTCGAGCATCACGCGGAAACCGCGCATCGCGATCGCGTCCGCCATTACATCGCGCAATACATCGATTTCATCTGGGAAGACCCGCAGCGGGCGCGGCTGTTCGACTATCTTACCAATAATCCCCTGGTGACGCTCAGCGAGGCGCAGGATATTTTTGGGGCTTTTTCCAAGCATTCCGTGGATATGCTGGCCGCCGCGCAAGAAGCCGGCGTGGTGCGGGCAGGCCCGCCGGCACTGATGTCGAGCTTCGTGCGCGGCGCCATCCGCAACACGCTCAAGCACCGGCGCTTCAATCCCAAGCCCATGGCCCTGGCCGAGCGCGAACACCTGACAGCGATGTGCTGGGACTCGATCGCCGCAAACGGCAGCTGACCTTGGGCCTGTAATGGCTGATAAAAGGCGATTGCACGGCTGCACTCGTTGTAGCCTCCCATGCGGCGCCTCGCACCTGCATGCTTTGAGGGTGGCGCCCTCAACCCCAGAGGGCTGAACAATTTCGGCTGTTTGTCGCCGGAATGAATAGACATTCATTCGTCACGCACGCTCAATATCCAACCCCGACACCGTGCTGGTTGCCATGGTTGCGATCAGCCAGCCGTTACGAAACGCCAGTCATTCGTCTGCAGTCACTCATCCCGAGATCGGGCGTGCAACAGTGCTCTTCATGTAGGTGGACGCTTGTTCTTGGGGCGGCGATCTTTCGGTGAAGGGATCGGCTTATCTGCCAAAATGAGGTGAGAATTGACGGAACCGATGACGTCGGAATTCGGTTCATTTGTACCGTTCGGTTGTTGTCACACCCATCCTCACGGGACGCCCCAGACTGCGCCAGCGGCTGGGGCGTTTTCTTTATTCCCTCAATGGGCGATTGCCACCAGCTTGGTTGGGCTTGGCCCGTTAGCTAGTCGATCCGGGGAATCCGTCAATCCGGCTCGGTTAGACGGTATATCCGGGGGGGCCGGTAGCCTTACGACGGTTGGCTTGTATGCGCGTATAGACCTGGATGAACATCTTCGCGCGCAAGAGATGTGCTGGTTGCGACGATAAACTTCCGCGACCGATGGGCCCGTCCGCACAAGGCTTTGCGTCCCCGATTGTTGCGTGGAACGGGTTAGGCCGTGGAGCGAGTCTAGGTACGCTCTGTTCGGTTTTGTACACGCAACTTCACGCTTAGCTCACCGTTTGACTGCGCAATCTCTCGCAATAGCAAATTCAACCCAGCTGAGCACCCGCGCGGTGCAACGGCGGAGCTATAATGTCAAATCCCTCACGCCTCTCCGGTTGTGATCGGCGACTTAGTCGAGGCACGATCAACTTTCCTCGATAATGACGGCTGGCCACAGAAGGATTGGGTAACCCGCACTCCTTCAGTGGCTGGAGGCTATCTGGAACGTTTGCCGTTGGCTGTTGTGATCTGTGGTTTGGCCGACAGTGCCGAAATCTGGCACCACCATCACGGGCCCTCTATTGCGTCCAGTTTCGACGCGGCGGCGCAGCTGATGCGCCGGGCGTTTCCTTTGCCGGACCGGGATGCACCCTTTCACTCCGAAAGTATGCTGGCCTTTATCCGCGAGCACGGCGCGCCCCGCATTCTCTGCGTCTGGGGACTGGGCGTGTCCGAGGCGCTGCTTGAGGCATGCGCCGATAGCGTCATTATCTACAATTCCATCGACGTGCCCGCGCTGCGCGTCCCGCCTGCAGTCAGTCGGCATTTCGATCTGGTACTGACCGGCGCGCAATGGCAGAGCGATGAGGTCGAAGCCCGCCACCCCGGCATGCCGACCGCCGTCCTGCCGATCGGTCCCGAATTCGCAGCGCCCGAGACCTTCTTCCCCATTGCAGGACCCAAGCCCTATGACGTGATCTACGTTGCCGCCGCCCAAGCTTATAAGCGACACGATATCCTGTTTGACGCGCTGGCGCGGGCCCAGCGACCGCTCAAAGCGCTCTGCGTCATCGGTTATGGCGAGAATGGACAGGCCCTGCGGGAGGACGCTGCGGCGCGCGGCCTCGATGTGGATTTCGTCGGGCCGCCCGGCGTGCCCCATGCCGAAGTCAATCGGCTGATGAACCTTGCCAAGGTCGGAGTCGTGTGCGGCGAGAATGACGGGGCGCCGGCGATCCTGACCGAATACATGCTGGCCGACCTGCCCGTAGTCGCCAATGCAGCACTGCGCTGCGGCCTGCAATACATCCTGCCGCAAACGGGGCTGGTTGCCCCCGCCGACACGTTCCACCAGGCCATCCTCGCCGCGTTGGACAGCGAGCAATTCGCGCCGCGCCAAGCGGTGCTCGATCGCTGGAGCTATCCCCACTCCATGGCCAAGCTGGCCGCCGTGATCGGCGATATCGCGCCAATGGAGGCCACTCACACTCATCCCAACACCATAGGAGGCCAGTTTGAACGAGCAAATCTCGTCTGATCAGTTCGACAGCACCGGCGGTCTCGCCGATGGCCCATTGATCTGCTTTTCCCACCTGCGGTGGGATTTCGTGCTGCAGCGACCGCAGCACCTGATGAACCGCGTCGGCAGGACCCGCCAAGTGTATTTCGTCGAGGAATACATCCCGACCGAGCATCACTCCGCTTATCTCGAATACCATTGCTTCGACGGGACGCAGATTGTCGCCGTGCGGCCACGCCTACCGCGCGATTGGGATGAGCCGCGGCGAACTGCGGCGCTCGCGCAACTGCTGGATGTGATGGTTCGCCTCAACCACATCGTGCGGCCCATCCTGTGGTTTTATAGCCCCGCCATGTTCGCCTTCGCCCGCCACCTCGAAGCCTCGGCCGTGGTCTACGACTGCATGGACGAACTCGCCAATTTTCGCTTCGCGCCACCGGGCCTCAAGGACCTCGAGGCCGAGTTGATGCAGCGCGCCGATCTGGTGCTGACCGGGGGCGCCAGCCTTTATGCCGCGCGGCGTGATCGCCACGACAATATCCATGCCTTTCCATCCGGCGTCGATATCGCCCACTTCGCCACGGTGCGTGGCGGTATAGCGCCGGCCGCTGACGTCGCCGCGCTGCCCGGCAAAAAGCTGGGCTTCTACGGGGTCATCGACGAACGCATCGACCTGAATCTCCTCGCCGAAGTCGCCCACGCCCGCCCGGACTGGTCGCTGATCATGGTCGGTCCCCTGGTCAAGATCGGCCACGCCGACCTACCGTCGGCGCCCAACCTGCATTTCATCGGCCAACGCCACTATGATGAGCTGCCCGCCTATCTCGCCGGCTGGGATGTCGCGCTGATGCCCTTTGCCATCAATGAAGCAACCCGGTTCATCAGCCCCACCAAGACGCCGGAATATCTCGCCGCTGGCCTACCGGTCGTCTCGACCCCGATCGCCGACGTCGTGGCGGGCTATGCCGGTCTCGCCGCGGTGCAAATTGCCGGCACGCCCGCCCAATTCATAGCCGCCTGCGAAACCGCGCTCGCACTGAAGCCGATAGATTATCTCCCCGATGTCGACGACAAGCTCAAAGCCATGTCGTGGGACGAAAGCTTCCGCCGTATAGACGCCCTGTTGAGCGACGCGGTGCAGCGCGAACATCGCATCCTGCCGGCCCCGCCGATCCGCCGGCCCGGCCGCGCCAAGGCTTATGATTACGTCATCGTCGGTGCAGGCTTTGCGGGTAGCGTGCTGGCCGAGCGCCTGGCCGCAGGCTCGGGCAAGCGTGTCCTGCTCTGCGACCGCCGCAATCATGTCGGCGGCAATGCGTTCGATCACTATGATGCCGCCGGCATTCTCGTGCACAAATACGGCCCCCACATCTTTCACACCAATAGCGACGACATCGTCGACTATCTCTCCCGCTTCACCGCCTGGCGGCCCTATGAGCATCGCGTGCTGGCGGCGGTGGGTGAGCTCCGTGTGCCCATGCCGATCAACCGCACCACGCTCAACGCACTCTATGATGCCGATCTGTGCGACGAGGCCTCGGCCCAGGCATTCCTGCAAGCCCGCGCCGAACCGGTCGATCCCATCCGCACCTCGCGCGACGTGGTCGTCAATCAGGTCGGCACCGCGCTCTACCGGACGTTTTTCGAGGGCTATACCCGCAAGCAATGGGGGCTGGACCCGAGCGAGCTGGACAAGTCCGTCACCGCGCGCGTCCCCACCCGCACCAGCACCGACGATCGCTATTTTCTTGATCGTTTTCAGGCCATGCCGCTGCACGGCTACACCGCCATGTTCGAAAACATCCTCGACCACGACAATATCGATCTGCAACTGGGCGTCGATTTCAAGGATCTGCCAGCGGACACGCTGGCGGCACACACCATCTTCACTGGACCCATCGACGAATATTTCGGCCACCGCTTCGGCCCCTTGCCTTATCGCAGCCTGGCGTTCCGCCATGAAACGCTCGACCAGCGCCGGTTCCAGCCGGTGGCAGTGGTGAATTTCACAGATGAGGCCGTGCCCTATACGCGCATCACTGAGTACAAGCACCTGACCGGTCAGGTGCATCGCAAGACCAGCATCAGCTACGAGACGCCACAGGCCGATGGCGACCCCTACTATCCCATCCCGCGGCCGGAAAACGCCGCGCTCTACAAGCGCTACGCCGCGCTGGCGCAGGAGCATCCCGAGGTCAGTTTCGTCGGACGCCTCGCCACCTATCGCTATTACAATATGGACCAGGTGGTGGGCCAGGCGCTGGCGACCTATCGTCGGCTGGCGGAGCCGCAACTGTCTCGTGGGCCGGCGGTGTCCGCGTGAGCCCTTTGATCGTGCTAGCCACCGACAGCCAGGATCCGTCGGGCCTCGGCGAACATATGATCACGCTGGGCGAGGCGCTTTCCGAGCGCTTCGAGATCGTCCTGGCCGGCCCAAACCGCGCGCTCGGCATGGCTTTCCTCGGCCGGGCGGCCCGGCGTGGCCTCCGCATCAAGGCGATCGACCTGGACCGTCTCGACCTCTTCACCCACTGGCTGCGTTCAAGCCGTGCCTCCCTGCTGCATGTTCATGCTGGTATCGGCTGGGAGGGCCACGATCTCGTTCGCCACGGCAAGGCCTCAGCCCTGCCGGTCGTGCGAACCGAACATCTTCCCTACCTCTTGACCAGCCCCGTGCAACAAGCGGCCTACCGCGCCATGCTGCAGTCCGTCGATGCCCGCATCGCCGTCTCGCAAGCAGTGTTCGATACCCACGCGGGGCAGGGCGGTGGACGACAAACCGTCGTCCGCAATGGCATTGCTCACCGCCCCGCCGCCGCGTCCGCAGCGGAACTGCGCGCCACATTCGGCCTTCTGGCTGACGACACCATTGTGCTCACCGTCGCCCGGTTCACACCGCAAAAAGCACACGACGTTCTGGTCGCCGCCGCGCCCGCAGTCCTGCAGCGCAACCCGAAAGCCAAGTTCCTATTGGTCGGCAGCGGTCCGGAACAAGCCAATATCGAGGCCGCCATCGCCAAGCTTGGCCTCGCCGACAGTTTCATCCTCCCCGGCCACCGCGACGATATCGCCGATATGATGGCAATTACCGACGTGTTCGTGCTGCCGTCCCATTTCGAGGGTCTGCCGCTGGCCGTGCTGGAGGCCATGGCCGCCTCGGTCCCCGTCGTGGCGACCACCATTGGCGGAACCATCGAAGCAATCGGCGACGCCCATCCCTTCCTCGTGCCGCCCGGCGATGCGGAGGCGCTTGCCCGCGCTATCCTCCGGGCCACGGCCGAGCCAGAAACCGCGCGCGCTGCGACCGTGGCGGCGGCCGCTCGCCATGCCGAGCACTTCACCGCCGCCCGCATGGCCGCCCAGACCGCCGAGGTCTATGCGCCATGGCTTCCCACCTCATTCACACAAGGCGCCAACTTATGAGCAAGACCCGCATCGGCTTCATCGGCGTCGGCGGCATCGCGCAGCGCCATCTCGGGGTGCTCGAACAATTCGGCGATGTCGACCTCGTTGGTTTTGCCGACCCCGATTTTGACCGCGCGGTCGCGGCGGCATCCCGCTTCGGCGCTAGGGCCTACCCCGATCACACGCCGCTCCTCGACGATGCCAGCCTCGATGCCGTCTATATCTGCATTCCGCCCTTCGCCCATGGCGACGCCGAACGCGCAGTGATTGCGCGTGGGCTGCCGTTCTTCGTGGAAAAGCCGCTCTCGCTGGATATTGATCTGGCCGATGCGCTGGCTCGCGAAATTTCCGCGGCGGGGCTCATTTCCGCCGTGGGCTATCACTGGCGCTATCTCGATACGGTTGACGAGGCCAGGCGGCTGCTCGCGGAGCGTCCAGCTCAATTGCTGTCCGGCTACTGGCTCGATCAAACGCCGCCGCCGCAATGGTGGTGGCACCAAAACCAGTCCGGGGGCCAGATGGTCGAGCAGACCACCCACATCATTGATCTGGCACGTTATCTCGTGGGGGACGTGGCCCAGGTCTTCGGCCTCGCCGGCCACACCGACCGCGCCGCTTTTCCTGGCCTCGATGTGCCCACGGTCAGCACCGCCAGCCTGCGGTTTGCCTCCGGCGCCATCGGCAATATCGGTTCGACCTGCCTGCTCAACTGGGGGCATCGCGTCGGCCTGCATCTCTTTGGCGAGGGCCTAGCGCTGGAACTGACCGATCATGACCTGATGGTCGATGTCGGCGCCGGCCGGCCCGTCCGCCACGCCGAAGGCGACCCGGTCTGGCGTGAGGATCGCGACTTCATCGACGCCGTCAGGGGCGAGGTCAATCGCATCCGTTGCCCCTATGGCGAAGCGCTCGAAACCCATCGCGTGGCGTTGGCGATCACCGCCTCCGCCCAGCAAGGCCGGGCCATCGATATCCTCGCTTCGTCTGGTCGCGCCTCATGAGTGACCGGACCATCCAGTCGCTCGGCATCGAGCGCGAAGGCCAGGCCTACATCATCGACTACGTCGAAGGCCCCCCGCCCGAGGGGCAGGTGCGCCTGCAGACGCTCTATTCCGGCTTTTCCGCCGGGACCGAACTGACTTTCATGAAACACACCAATCCCTATTTTCACTCACGCTGGGATGGCGATCGCGGTGTGTTCGTGGCCGGCGAGCCGAGTCTGAACTACCCCGTGCCGTTTCTCGGCTATATGGAAGTCGCCCGCGTCGTCGACAGCCGTAATCCCGCTTTCACCACGGGGCAGGTGGTTGCCACGGCCTTCGCACACAAAACCGGCCATACCGCCGATCCCGCGCGCGATGTGCTGGTCCCGCTGCCCGATGGCTTCGATCCGCTGCTCGGCATCTTTGTCGCGCAGATGGGTCCGATTGCCGCCAATGGAATCCTGCACGCCGATGCCGAAATTTTCGGTAGCCAGGTGACGCGGCTGGGGCAGGGGGTCGAGGGCCGCCCGGTTCTCGTCATCGGCGCGGGGTCCGTTGGCCTGATGACTGCGCTGTTCGCGCGCCGTGCCGGCGCCTCCGCCGTCGTGGTCGCCGATCCTTCGCTCTATCGCCGCCAGCGCATCGAGGCGCTTGGTCTCGTCGCCATGGATGAAGAACAAGCCTGGCAACATGCGCGCAGCCAGTGGCACAGCGGGGCCGATCGCGGCGCCGATTTCGTGTTCCAAACCCGCGCCCATGCGGGCAGCCTTCACACCGCGTTACGCGCCCTGCGTCCCCAAGGCACGGTGATCGACCTGGCCTTCTACCAGGGCGGTGCCGACGCGCTCCGCCTCGGCGAAGAATTCCACCACAATGGCTTGTCGCTCAAATGCGCTCAGATCAACCGCGTCCCCCGCGGCCTCGCTCACCAATGGGACCGTAAGCGGCTCGCTAACGAAACCATCGCCCTACTGCGCGACGAAGGTGCCGCCGTCATCCGCGAGATGATTACCCATATCGTGCCCTTCGCCGATGGCCCGGCATTCCTGCAGGAACTCGTCGAAACCCGGCCCGAATTCGTCCAGATCGTTTTCAAGGTGGCCGATTGACCAGCGAACCCACGCGGATCCTGTTCGTCTTCGCCTGGCTGGTCGTCGGTGGCGAAGAAACCGAAGTTCGTCTGCTGGCCCAAAACCTCGATCCCAGCCGCTATCGCATCGACGTTGTCGCCTGCTTCCGCAAGCCGGGTATGCCCGACCAGACCCATGCCCAATTGCGCGCAATGGGCGTCGATGTCGACACCGTGCCCTATGAAATGACGTTCGAGGAAACCGTCGCCTATCTGGCACGCAAGGTCGCGACCTATGACCTCGTCGTCTCTTGCCAGAACGTCGCCGATATCTATCCCGCGCTGGAGCGCGCGCACCAGCGCCCACCGCTGATCGAGCATGGTGGCCTTGTCTCCGAAGCTCTGGCCGGCCCCAAGCATTTCACCAATCGCTATGTCGGCGTCTGCCGCTCCATCCGCGACGCGGCCGCCTCTAACATGCCCGGCCGCGAGCACCAGGCCGTCGAAATCCCGTCCATGGTGGACCTGAGCGAATACCGCAAAGACGACCGCGCCGAAATGCGATCCGCTTTGAGCATTCCCGAGGGTATACCGGTCGTCGGCTGGGTCGGCCGTCTCGATGCGAAAAAACGCGTCGAAGATTTCATCGAAGCCGCCGCCATTGTCCACCGCCAGCGGCCCGAAGTTCGCTTCCTCGTCATCGGCGGCCCCGATGCCTTCATGCCCGAGTATGCCGAAAAGCTCGAACTCCTGGCCCTCGCGCGACAACTCGAGGGAACCCTGCGCTTTCTCGGCGACCGCAAGGATATTCCGCAACTCTTAGCAGGCCTTGATATCTTCACCTGGCTCTCGCGCGGCGAAGGCATGCCCCACGTGATCGCCGAAGCCGGCGCCGCCGGCCTGCCTGTCATCGCCACCGCCGACAATGGTTCGACCCAGCAGATCGAGGACGGCGTATCGGGCCTGTTCGTTCCCCATGAGGCACCCGAAGCCGTTGCCGCCGCCATGCTGCGCCTTCTGGACGAACCAGCGCTTGGCCGAGTGCTCGGCAGCGCGCTCCGCGCCAAGGTCGCCACCACCTATAGCGTCACCGTCGTTGTTCCCCAATGGCAGGCCCTGTTCGATGCCGTGCTGGCCGAACAGGCCCCAGCACCGGCACCCGCATTATTCCAGTCCTGGTTTCAGGGCGGCTTCGAGTGTTCCACCCATCGCCTGCGAAACGGCAGGCGGCTCGACATCATCGCGTCGAGCGAACACGACCGCCGCGCCGAGGCCGATTATCGCCAACTTCGGGGCTTCGGCATCGCCACGGTCCGCGACGGCCTGCGCTGGCATCTTATCGAGCCCACGCCAGGCGCGTTCGATTGGTCCAGTTTCCGGCCCATGCTCGCCGCCGCGCAAACCAGCGGCACGCAGGTAATCTGGGATCTGCTCCATTATGGCTGGCCCGATGATCTCGATGTCTGGCAGCCCGGTTTCGTCACCCGCTTCGCCCGCTTTGCCGGCAGAGCCGCGCAGGTGATCAAGGACCATAGCGATGCCGTCCCGTTCTATTGCCCGGTCAACGAGATTTCCTTCACCGCTTGGGGCGGCGGGGACGCACAATATCTCAATCCCTTCGCCCACGGGCGTGGGTTCGAGGTCAAGGTGCAACTGGTCCGCGCCTCGATCGCCGCCATGCATGCCGTGCTCGATGTCGATCCTCGTGCTCGGTTCGTGCATGCCGATCCGGCGATCAACGTTGTCACGGCGCCTGAACGGCCAGGCGATTTCTGGGCGGCCGAGGGGCACCGGCAGGCACAATACCAGGCCTGGGACATGCTGGCCGGCCTGAGTTGGCCACAACTCGGCGGTGCGCCGCACCTGCTCGATATCGTCGGGGTCAACTACTACTTCAACAATCAGTGGATCCATGGCGGCCCCCCGATCGATATCGGCCATGCCCAATACCGCCCGCTGCACCGGCTGCTGATGGAAATCCACGGCCGCTACGGTCGCCCCATGCTGCTGGCCGAAACCGGCATCGAGTTCGACCGCAGAGCATCCTGGTTGGCCTATGTCGCCGCAGAAGCCGATCTGGCGCGCCGCAAGGGTGTGCCCATGGAAGGGCTCTGCCTCTACCCTATTCTCAACCATCTCGGGTGGGATGATGATCGGCCTTGCCAGAATGGTCTGCTGGAGCAAGTGGACGAAGCGGGCACGCGTGGCGTGTATGGCCCGCTCGCTCAGCAACTCAGTGTCTTACAAAATGACGTTCCAGCACCCAAGCTCGAGTCGAGTTGCCCATCGACAACATGACCTCGTAGTTCAGGGATGCGCCGGTCCATCCGACCGGAAGTAGACCCGGACTTCGCGAAACGTGATAACTCGTTACCAGCGGCCCCATGGTCGCAAGGATACAGGATGATTGCTGCCCACGCGCTGCTGCGAGAAGCGACAATTCAAAAGCATGAGCAGGTCGATGCCGCATTTGCCAGGTTCGACCTGAGTGATCGCCGCTCCTACATGAGTTTTCTGAGCGCTCATGCGCGGACGCTTGGCGCCATTGAATTGGCCTTGGCCACGGCGCCCGCCGGCTTCCCACGGTTCCGGACGCGATTAGGCTGTCTTGCTTCCGATCTTGCCGCCCTCGGAGCCACCTGGCCTGAAGCAATGGGCCTAAGTGACCATTTTAGCGCCGCAGCCCTGTTCGGCATGCTTTATGTCGCCGAAGGATCGCGGCTTGGCGGCGGCGTGTTGGCCGCACGCGTTAGTCGGCCCATGCCTACAAGTTATCTCGGCGCTGTTCACTTGAAAGGCGAATGGCGTGATTTGCTGTTCGCGATTGACGCGGCGGCTTTGGATCAACAGCAGATTTGGCACGACGAAATGATCGATGGCGCAAGCCGGACTTTCGATCTCTATATGCAGAGCGCGGCCAAGGAGGGCTTGGCCGTCGCCTGATCCAGTCAAACACCGGTCTCTTCGATCGGTGCGGTGATGACGATCTGCAGGCCAGGACTGGCCTCATTGTAGGCGATTGTACCCCCAAGCCGATCGACCATCGCCTTCATCATCCGCGTGCCAAAACCCGCCCCGGGTTTGTGATCGCCCTGGCCCCTGTCGGCAACGACAAGAGTGAAACGGCTGCGATGCTGTTCGAGGCTCACCGACAGCGGCCCGGGCAAGCCTGCATAGGCATATTTATTGGCGTTAATAATCAACTCGGTCAGCACTAGGCCGATATTGATCGCCCGGTCGGCGGAAATCAGTACCGGGGCGAAATTGGCCGTGAATTGCTTCTGCCAACCATCGCCCATCGAGCCCTGGATATCCTGGCACAGCTCTTCGAGGTAACGACCCAGATCGATAGTTTCAAAATTGTCGTCGCGATACAGGCGCTTGTGAACCAGCGCGACCGCTGACAGGCGTCGCTGCGCCTCGTCGAGCTGCACGCTCAGAACGGCATCGTTGACCGAGCGCGCCTGCATGTTGAGAAAGGACGACACCAGTTGCAGGCTGTTCTGCACACGATGGTTGACCTCCTTGACCAGGTAATCCTTCTGCCGGAGCAGGCTTTCCTTGTCGGCCAGCGTCGCGGCCAGGTCGCGATTGAGGTCTTGCAGGCGCCGGTTTTGCCGCGCCTCGAATACAGCATTGCGTAGTCGGTGAGCAGCTTCAACCTCGGCCAAGGTCCAGGGTCTGGATTTGCCGCGCACGGTTTCGCTCCAGGCCTCGAAAGAGGCCCGGGGCGTGAGCGCAACATTGGGGTCGCGCGGCACCGCCTTATGCGGGTTGCCGGCCCATTCGATGACCTGAAGATGTTCGACCCGAAACCAGATGAAGAGGCTGGCTTCATCGCTCGATATGGCAATGGCTAGTACGCCGCTGGCGCGGTCCTGATACGCCTCCGCAGCCGGGAACAGCGCCGGCAGGGTATTGGTCCGAAATGCTTCGATCCGGGTCTGGCTGTCGAGCCAGGCGGCCAGGTCGAGCACCTGTTCGGGCGTGGGACATATGCCGGTCAGCTCGACCTGCTGGCCGCGGACTGTGGCAAAGCCTTCGGCTCCCAGCATTTGCCGCATGTCCTCACGCGTTGCCGGGTCGGGCTGGTCGAGCGGGCCGTGCCGGTCGAGATGGGCGACGATGGCATCTTCAGCGCTGCGCAGGCGCAGACGTTCGCGATAGTTTTCCGCTTCTTCCTTGGCTCTGATCTGGCGTGACAGGCTGCTGGCCAGCGCGCGGCAGGCGATGCGCACGTCATAGGTCAGGTTGCGAGGGGTCATATTGTGACAGGCCACCAGGCCCCAGAGCACCCCATCCTTGACGATGGACACCGAGGCCGAAGCACCAACCCCCATATTCTTGAGATACTGGATGTGGATGGGCGAGACGCTGCGCAGAGTGACATCGCTCAGGTCGACTAGTTGATGTCCGGCCGTTGCCGGTCGAATGATCGCCGGCACATAGGCGACATCGGGAATGACCCGAACACGATTGCGCACATAAAGTGCCCGGGCCTGGCGCGGGATATCGGAGGCCGGGAAATGATGGTGCAGGAACGAATGAAGTTCTGGCGCCTGGGCTTCAGCCATGACGCATCCGGCATCACTATCGAGGAAGCGATAGATCATGACCCGGTCAAACCCGGTCAGCTCGCGAAACAGCAACGCCGCGTCCTGGCATAAGCTGGTGATATCCGCGGCGCGGGCAAACTTCATGCCGGCGTTGTCCAGCAGGGTCAGCACGCCCCCCGAGGCCGCGGGCTGCTGCGGCGCCGGCTCGAGTTGGGCCAGGATCAAGTCGCTAGAGCGATAAAGCGACACGTCGAATGTTTCCGTTTGGCCACGCACCTGTACGAGGCTTACCGCGCTGGCACTGGAGTGTTCCACCGGCTCAAGGAGGCCACGGATATCCTGCCGCAACAGATCATCTAGAGCTTTTCCGAGCCAGTCCGGTTCCAAGCGTGCCTCGATATCGCCGGCCCCCGCGGTAACCCGCAGCGTACGCTCATCGGCAATCAGCAAAAGGCCATGCGGCTGGATCGAGCCGGGAACATGGATCGGCTCGACGTCGCATAATGTGATATCGGGCTGCTCGGCACGTTGCGCCTCTTGATCGGCGCCGTGGGAGAAAACTGGGGGCACGGGACTACCGGGTTGAGCCCTCCGGTGAGTGACCATCCACAGGATGAGGCACTCCTACCGTCGCTAAAGCAATGGGATGTACAGGCCGCACAGAGCAGCGCGGTGTCCACAAGTGTACGGCAACGCCCAGGCCCGTACCCCATGTCCACCCAACACCGTTATCCCGTGCCCCCACACGATGAGGTTGCCCCGCCGGGCCATCTTACCAAATAGTCATCTGATGGACAGGTCAGGGTCAGTCTCTGACTGGTAGGGTAGGTCTGCAACTGGATTCGCGTCAAATCCGTTGCGTTTCAAAGTCCCAGAAGGACTAGACCATGACGATTTCATCCGCAACCACTGCATTTTCGCGTTTCGGCCTCGGACCGCGCCAGGGAGATCTGGTGGGCCTATCGGACCCCCGCGCCGCGCTATTGGCTGAACTGAACGATGAAGCGGCGGGGCAGGTGGTGGGCTCGGAGCTATCCGACAGCCCCACGCTGTACAAGTCCGTTCGCCTCATTCAGGCCGCCCGCCGCAAGGCCCGGCAAGAGTCTGCACAGTCTGCGGACACCATGCCGATGGACGGGACGTCCACGGGTGCGGGGTCTGTGGAGACGACGACCGGCCTCTCGATCCAGCAGATTGCGCAGGTAGAGGGCAAGGCGCGGTTGCGCGCGGTCAAAAGGGCCGACATCGGCTTCGTGGAGCGCCTGGTGGCGTTCTGGACCAATCACTTCGCCGTCGAGGCCGGCGCCAACCAAGTGGTCCGTGTGCTGGCCGGCGCTTTCGAGCGGGAGGCCATCCGCCCGCATGTGCTCGGCCGGTTCGGTGCCATGGCGTTGGCGGCAACCCAGCATCCGGCGATGCTGACCTATCTCAACAACGCAGTATCGGTCGGTCCTGAATCGCAGCTCGGCGAACGCCAAGTCAGGGGGCTCAACGAGAACCATGCGCGCGAGCTCATGGAGTTGCATACGCTGGGCGTCGATGGCGGCTACACCCAGGCGGATGTAACCTCGCTGGCCAAGGTGCTGACCGGCTGGAGCATCGGTGCACAGCCGCGCCAGGTTGATAGTTATGGTCAGTTTCTGTTTCGCCGACAGGCCCATGAGCCAGGACCGCAAACAGTATTGGGCACAGTGTACCGGCAGCCGGGCCTGGCGCAGGGCGAAGCCGTGCTGGCAGACCTTGCCGCCAATCGTGCCACGGCCCTGCATATTGCCACCAAGTTCGCGCGGCATTTTGTGTCTGATGCGCCCGACCCCGCACTGATCGATCGGCTGGCCACGGTGTTCGTGCAGTCTGACGGCGACCTTAAGGCGCTGGCGATCAGCCTTGTAACCGCCGATAGCGCTTGGTCTGCGCCGGCCAGCAAGTTGCGCACGCCGCAGGAATTCGTCTGGTCGGCGGTGCGGGCGCTCGATCTCGACCTTCCCCCGCGCCGGGTCATGGCCATGCTGCGCGATTTGGGGCAACCGCTGTGGGACCCGCCGTCACCTGCGGGCTTTCCCGACGATGCCGCGACTTGGCTGGCGCCCGATGCCATGACCAATCGGCTGGACGCGGCCGAGCTGATGGCAGCGCAGGCCCAGGGCCCCGACGACCCGCGCGAGTTCGCCCAGGCGGTTCTAGGCGACGCCATGTCGGCGGACACCGCCACCGCCATCCAGCGGGCCGAAAGCCGCGCGCAGGGCTTGGCCCTGATGCTGATGAGTCCCGAGTTTCAGCGGAGATGACCATGGACACCAATTGCCCCCAATATGGGCTGCTGCATCCCAGCCGCCGTATGTTCCTCGCTTCGGCCGGTGCTTTCGTCGCCTGGGCGAGCCTGCCTCGCCATGCCTATGCCGGCACGCGCGACCCGCGCTTCATCACCATCATCCTGCGCGGCGCCATGGACGGATTGGCCGTTGTGCCGCCGATCGGCGATCCTGACTATGCCACGCTACGCGGCGAACTGGCGATCGGCGCGCCTGGACAGGAACAGACGCTGGCGCTGGACGGTTTTTTCGGGCTCAACAACGCGATGCCCGGCCTGCATGCAATGTACCAGGCGGGCGAGGCGCTGATTGTGCACGCCGCGGCGACCCCCTATCGGGATCGTTCGCACTTCGATGGGCAGGATGTGCTCGAAAGCGGCATGCCGGGCGCCAAGCTCAGCGCTAGTGGATGGATGAACCGGGTCGCCGAGGCCATTCCGGTGGGCGAAGGCGTTCGACCGGTGACCGGATTGGCCGCCACGCCTACAGTCCCATTGATACTGCGCGGCGCGGCGCCAACGCTCACCTGGACTCCCCCAGAACTGCGCCCCGCCAGCAGCGACACCCGTGATCGGCTGCTGGATTTATACACCCACCAGGACCCAGCCATGGCCAAAGTCCTGCTGGCTGGGATCGAAACCGATCGGCTCGCAGGCGGTAGCGACCCCATGCGGACCGGCAAGGGGATCGCCGCGGCGTTCGAGCAAATCGCGACCGGCTCGGCGCGTCTGCTGGTGGAGGAGGATGGCCCGCGGATCGCGGCCCTCAGCTATGACGGCTGGGACACCCATAGCCAGGAAGGCGCCGAAAGCGGCCGGCTGGCCGGCCTGCTGGCCGCTCTCGATGGCGCTCTGGGCGCGATCAAGGAGACAATGGCACCCGTGTGGGGTGATACGGTCATCGCCGTCGTCACCGAATTTGGCCGCACCGCAAAGGCCAATGGCACGGACGGAACTGACCACGGCACTGCCACCACTGCTTTCCTGCTGGGCGGTGCCGTCAAGGGGGGGCGGGTGGTGGCCGACTGGCCCGGGCTCAAGGACAATCAGCTGTTCGAGGCGCGCGACCTGGCGCCGACCATCGATCTTCGCGCCGTGCTCAAGGGTGTTCTCCGCGACCATCTGGGGCTGAGCGAAACCGTGCTGGCCACAACCGTTTTTCCTGACAGTATTGGTGTCAGGCCAGTGGATGGACTGGTGGTCTAACGAGCGAAGATGGCGGGCTTGTTGATCGAGGTGACGGAAAACTGCAAACGCCGACCTTCTCCTGCACGACGAGAACCTCGCTAAGGCTGCGTGCACGTCGTGGAGATTTGCGGCCGCGCCGCGCCCCAGTCTGCTGGCACGCTAAATTGCCCAAACCAGCAGCAGCATCGGCACTGAGACCAACACCACGAGGATGGACAGCGGCAGTCCCAAGCGCCAATAATCGCCGAACCGATACCCACCCGGACCCATGACGAGCGTGTTGCATTGGTGCCCGATTGGCGTCAAGAAATCCGAACCGGCGCCAATCGCGACCGCCATCAGAAAGGCCTCCGGACGAAAGCCGAGGTCGGTCGCGAACGTGGCGGCGATCGGCGCCATCACCAGAACGGTTGCGGCGTTGTTGAGGAATGGCGTGACCGCCATGGCGGCAACCATGATGAGGGCAAGCGCCCCATAGGGTGGCAGAACGCTGGCGACACCGGACAGCCAATTTGCGATCAGGTCGGTGGCGCCAGTGGTTCTGAGTGCGTCACTGACGGGAATGAGAGCGGCGAGCATCAGCAGGATGGGCGCATCGAGGTTGGAGTAGACGTCGCGCAGCGGGATGGTGCGGGTCACCACCATCATGACCGCGGCCGCGAAGAAGGCGATGGGAACCGGCACCAGTCCCAGGGCCGTGCTGCCCATGGCCAATGCCAGGATGACGATCGGCACCAGCCCATTGCGGACGCTGCCCAGCTTGAGGTTTCTTTCCACCAGTGGCAGGCAATCCCATTGCCGCAGCAAGTCGGGCAGCTCGTTAAGGTCCCCCTGCAGCACGATCACGTCGCCATTCTGGAACTTGATCTCTGCCAGACGTTCGGTGAAGCGCTTGTCCCGACGGCTGACCGCGAGCAGGTTGAGGCCCGTCATATCGAAGAAGGTCAATTCGCGGGCGCTGTGTCCGATCAGGCTGGAGTGCTCGCCAATGACGGCCTCGACGACACCGGTATCGGCTGATGCGACTTCGGCGTCGCGCCGCTCGGAAAAGGCGAGCTTGCCTTGGGCGACCATCTTGTCGAGGGCTTCGGCCTCTCCCTCAAGCAGCAGCAGATCACCCGCCCGCACGACGAAGTCGGGCAAGGGCGCGCGGCGCTTGCCGGCCGCCGAAATGATGCCGATGATCATCGCCTGGCCACCGCCAAGCGCCTGCACGGCACCGACTGTCTGGCCGACGCTGGGCGAGCCTTCGGGGACCTGTGCCTCCGTGGTGTAGTTCTTGATCTCGATCGCCTGATCCATGGATCGACTTTCGCGCACCCGCTCCGGCAGCAGCTTGTAGCACACGCAGAGAAACACCACGCCCACCAGGGCAAGAGTGGCGCCGACCGGGGTGAAGTCGAACATCGTGAACGGGGTACCGGTCAGGTCCTCGCGCACGCGAGAAACGATGATGTTCGGGGACGTTCCAATCTGCGTCATGAGCCCGCCAAGCAGCGATCCGAAGGACATGGGCATCAGAAAGAGAGAAGGCGAGACGCCTGACTTGCGTGCCATCTGAAAGGCGATGGGGATCATGATCGCCAGTGCACCGATGTTCTTGATGAACGCCGAGAGAATGGTAACGACCAGCACCAGAACGATCAGTTGTGCCCGTGGGGTGGTGACGTTTGGCGCAAACCGGCGGATTGCCACCTCCATGATCCCGGAACGGGCGACGGCAGCGCTGACGACAAGCGCGCTCCCCACGATCACCACGATATCGTCCGAAAGCCCGGAGAATGCTGCATCGGGGGCAACGACGCCGACGGCTACGGCAGCCAGCAATGCCCCCGCGGCAACGAGATCGTAGCGCCATCGTCCCCACACGAAGGCGACCATCATGAAAAAGATGATGGCGAAGGCAAGGATCTGGGGTGTGGTCATCGATAGCGCTCCGTGAGCACGATGAACGCTGTAGCTTCAAAAAGAGCGCTATCGGCGCGGAGGAATATTTCGGCAGCGACCCGTCAGCGACGTGCAACCTTTGAGCGGCGTACTCGCTTCGGCTTGGTGATGGGCGCCATTCGCAGAGCTGGCGAGACTATGGCCGGTGCCCGACAGGCCTATGGAGACAAAAATGGGTCCGCAAATGGACGAGATCGTACCGCTGATCGTTGCACCGACCCTTCCGACTAGTTCGGCGGAAACGACGACGTTGATGACCCACTATTACCGAGCCGAAATGACCCGCATGAACGCCTGGCGGGCCCGCCTCGATCTCACCAGCAATTGGTCGATCACCGTGGTGGCTGCCCTGCTGTCTGTCTCCCTCTCGACGCCAACGGCCCATCATGGGCTGGCCCTGTTCGGAATGGTCATCATCCTGTTGCTGCTGTTCGTCGAGGCGCGGCGTTACCGGTTCTACGATGTCTATCGCATGCGCATCAGGCAGTTCGAGCGACATTACTTCGGGCAATTTTTTGCGGCAGACCCCAAGGGCGGATCCGAGCCTTGGCTTGTTATGCTGGCACAGGATCTTCGGCATCCCAAATTCAGGATTACGTTGATGCTTGCGCTACGCCGTAGACTGCGGCGCAACTACATCTGGATGTTTCTGATCCTGCTCTGTGCCTGGCTTGTCAAGATCGCATCTCCCGACCTGCAAGCTGGCGCCAATCTCGATCCAATGAGCCCTTTCGCGAATGGCCTCACTCATGCGGCCATCGGCCCATTGCCGGGTTGGTTCGTAATGGTCATGGTCGCAGGATTCTATATCGCGCTCTGTGCGGCTTGCCTCAGAGGCAAAGACCGCGGCGGAGACGAAGTCCACGTCTAGTGCGCCCGGGCCGGCTGTACCAAAGCATTCCACGCCACCATCCCGGGTTTAATGCATGCCCCCATAACGAACCGCCGCTAAACCTGCTGCCAGTCAAGCGGGTACCAGTACCGCAACGCGGGCCCATCGCGCCTTAAAAAGGATGGTAATCGCCAATCTTGTCTGCGCTCATCACGTGCTCAGTTCGCCGAGACCAGCTTAAGACCGATGACCCCGGCGATGATGAGCGCGATGCAGAGGATGCGCGGTGGCGAGGCTGCATCGCCCAGGACTGCGATGCCCAGGATGGCGGTTCCGGCAGCGCCGATGCCGGTCCAGACGGCGTAGCCGGTGCCCATGGGCAGGGTGCGCATGGCGAGCGACAACAGGACGACGCTGGAGAGGCCAGTACCGACCGTGAGCAGGGCTGGGATCAAACGCGTAAAGCCCTCGGACGACTTCATGGCGAAGGCGAAGCCGATTTCGAGCAGGCCAGCAATGCTGAGGAAAGCCCATGCCATGGGATAGCTCCGTTGCTTGGTGGGGGTGGCGAGCGCACTGGCGCTCGCCATGGGTTTAGGCGTTCGCGGCAGCGGCTGGCGGGACGCGGAAGGCGATGCCGAGACGGTTGAACACGTTCATCAGGCCGATTGCATAGGTCAGGTCGGCCAGTTCCTTGTCGCTGAACTGGGCGGCGGCGGCCGCATAATCGGCATCGGGGACATGGGTTTCGGACACGCGGGTGACGACTTCGGCCCAAGCCAAAGCTGCGCGTTCGCGAGCGGTGAAGACCGCGCCGGCATCGCGCCAGGCCGGCACGAGAACGAGCTTGTCGACGACGAGGCCGCCCTTGGTGAGGTCGCGAGAGTGCATGTCGATGCAATAGGCGCAGCCATTAATCAGCGAGACACGCAGATAGACGAGGTCGATCAGTTCCTTCGGCAGGCCGGACTTTTGGATGGCGACATAGACTCCGCCCAGGGCCTTGAAGCCTTCGGGGGATGCCTTGGCATAATCGAGACGATTGCTCATGATGACGTCCTGTGTTGGTTGAGGACTGCATCTAGCGAGGTCATGGTCTAGGCTTGAAGGGCCAAGATCGGTCATATGGACTAGGCCATAAACGAGCCGTCAAAGCAATTTGGCGATCCGCTGTCCCAAGGCTTCCGCGCTGCTTTGGGTCACGACATTGGTGAAATTGACCAGCAGTGCGTCGCCACGTCTTTCGTTGATCATCCAGTCTGAGAGCGCTTCGGCGTAAAGGCCGTCGTCTCGCATGCGGGCGACGATCTCGCGGTCGGACTGTTCGCCCTGCAGTCGCAGGATCAGGTGCATGCCGCCGGGTGGAGAGTCGATGCGGACGCGATTGCCGAGAACATTGATCAGCCCTGCAATCGTGGCGGCGCGGCGCTCTGCGTAGAGTTTTCGCATGCGCTGGATGTGGCGAGCAAAATGGCCCTCGGTGATGAAGGCGGTGACGATGGCCTGGGTCAGTGCGGGACTGCCGCCGGTCGACACTTGGCTGACCCGTTCGAAGCGTTCGACCTGGGATTGCGGCACGACCAGGTAGGCGAGGCGCAGGCTGGGCAACAGCACCTTGCTGAAGGTGCCGGCATAGAGCACGCGCCCGTCGCGATCGAGGCTTTTCAGCGCTGGCAGCGGGCGGCTGACATAGCGATATTCGCCGTCGTAGTCGTCCTCGATGATCCAACTCTCGTTACGCGTGGCCCAATCGAGCAGCGCCAGCCGCCGGGGCAGCGACAGCGACACGCAAAGCGGGCTTTGATGGGCCGGCGTCACCACGGCAGCTCGAGCCTTGGGCGCCATCCTGATGGCTTTTACAACCACCATACCATCACCGTCGACCGGCACCGGGACCGGCGCAATATTCATCAGCGCCAGCAGGTCGCGTGTTGGCGGATAGCCGGGGTTTTCCAGCCAGACGCTGTCACCCTCGTTGAGCAGCGCGTGGGCGACTAGTCCGATGGTGTGGCGATAGCCGGAGGTGACGAAGACTTGCGCCGGGGAGCAGGTAATGCCGCGCGATAAATGCAGATAGGCGGCGATCTGGGCGCGCAGGGCCGGGATGCCATAGATGGGGGGATGCACCATATCTGCCGGCTGCATCGCGCGTACGGCGCGGGCGCCGAGTCGGGCCCAGATCTTGCGCGGAAAGGCATCGAGAGCGGGCAGGCCCATCTGGAATGGCAGGACGGAATCGGGCCGGAAACTCGTCTGCGCAGCAAGGCTTTTGGGCGGCGGCAAGGGGGCGGCGATGGCGGTTCCCGGCTTGAGGTCCGGCGTTACCACCGTTCCCGCCTGACCGCGCGCCTGGATATAGCCTTCGGCCGCCAGCAGCCCATAGGCGGTTTCGATGGTGCCGCGGGCCAGGCCGAGTTCCTTGGTCAGGGCACGGGCCGACGGAATGCGGTCGCCCGGCTTCAGCACGCCGCTGGCAATGGCAGCGCGCACGCGGTCATAGATCTGGCGATAGAACGGCTCGGCAGCATTGGGGTCCAATGGTGAAAGCGGGACCGGTTTCGTTGAAGTCATGGCCTAGTCCTGATGTTCGTTCATGGCCCTTCGGTATAGGTCATGGGTTTTGTAGTCCTTGGCCCACAGCGCGTCCAGCACTTGGCGCGGCAATACCCGGAGCCGAGCCGATGAAAACCATCCTGCATGTCAGCTGCAGCCCGCGCGGACAGGACGCCGAGAGCTATCGGCTATCGCAAAAGATTATCGGGCATCTTCAGCGGCAGGAGCCCGCGACGATTGTCGTCGATCGCGTGATCGGCGACGGCCGCTTGCCGTCCGTCGATTCCGACTACGCTCTGTCGCAGGGCTCCGCTGCCGATGTGTCGGACCGGGGTTCCATGATCCTCTCCGAGCAATTGGTGGGCGAAGTGGAAAGCGCCGACGTCATCGTCATCAGCACGCCGATGCATAACTACACGGTGCCGGCGACGCTCAAGACATGGATCGACCATGTCGCCCGCGCGCGCCGTACGTTCGATGTCGGCGCGGCAGGGAAGGTGGGGTTGCTGCGCGACCGGCAGGTCTTTATCGCAATCGCCGCGGCCGGGCGCTTTTCTGGCGAACGCGCCCGTCAACCCGATTTCCTGACGCCTTACCTGCAGGCCATCCTCAACATGATCGGCCTGCACGACCTCACTTTCTTTTCGGTGCAGGGCACTGGCTCAAGCCCGGACAACGTTGCCCGCGCTCGCACCAGGACCGATGAGATTTTGGAAGACTATTTCGACGTGTCCATACCGGGGGCGTAAGCGGAGGAGGGGTGCTCAAACCTACGTTTGCTGGCTCCAACGACACGTCGTCATTCGCCTGTTGCGATTTTGTGGCTGGTCACGAGGTGAATGGGGAGGCATAAAGTGCCATCGTGAGTGTTGTGGGGTGGTTAGCCGAAAGTCGGCTTCTGACAAAATGGGCCGATAGCTGACGGACGGCTGTCGGCACTGGAGATAGCTTCAAAGTGCCTCCGCGTGCCACGCTTTGAAGGGCGTCTATTTGCAGGCGCTGATAAGCTTGTCGATGGCGGCAGTGCTGCCCTTAAGCGATACCGTTCTGGGTGGGAGATCAACTCCCTTGAGTGTCACCTCGACCTCGTGGCCTGCCTTCAACAATGAGACGATGGGACCCCCCATTTCCACATAGGCGGCAAAGGCCCCGTCCATTTCCTCAAAGAGGACGTCGGCGGTAAGGCTTTTCCCATCTGAGGTCAGCACCAAGGTGCTCGAAGCAGGCGGGTTGGCACCCATCCCTAAACCATTACCATTGTATCGGATGTTGCCGCAGAGCAGGCGAAACGCCGGACCAGTTTCCGTTTCGCTTTCACACGACGACGCGACCATAACCGGCCCTCCCTCGTCTTCTTCCATTTGGGCCGACCAGCCACAGGTATCTGCAGCGGGAGCTGGCGTCATTGCAGCAGCTTCGTTCTGTGCGACCACCGAAGTCGCGGCATTGATGAGCGGGTCGGCCAGGACGGGGCTGGCAGACAGAATGGCGCAAAGGCCGAGGGTAAGTGTGAGGCGCATCGTTTGGGCTCCATTGGTTGGTTCCTATGTCAAGCAAATCACATGTCTGGAGGATGAACGAGCCGCCCACGGCAGCTTTCGTGAAACGACCTTTGCAGCTTCAAGGTCCGAAATAGGGTCGGAAGTGGCCACTTGGGACTTGGAAAACGGCCTGCCTGTTGCGTAGAGCCGAAGAGGACAGGCCGCCATCAGAGGGTGCTATTTCAGCGGAAAAAACAGCTCCACGACGACCTCATATGCCGGTACATCGGGGATGAGGGCGAGCCGGCGTTGACAATAGATCGGGAATTCACGGGCTTCCTCGCCGCTGGCGGGAAACCAATCGCGGTAGAGGTAGAGTGCGGCGGGCTCCAGATTGTTGGTATTGCCGGGATAACGCAGCACCGCGCAGCGTCCTCCAGGGATCACGCCAGACTTCACCTGCGTGTCGTGGGTCCCGATCGGCAGGTCGGTCGCGACACAGATGTCCATGCTATAGTCGGCAGGCACCGCAGGTTCTCTTTCGGAACGGAAGACCATGAAACTGGGACTCGTCTCCGGGGTCAGGCCGGCCGCCTTGCGCCAGGCCCTGAAGCGCTGGAAAGTGTCTCCGAGCGTCGCCCGGTCTCCGCGATGCTCCATGATCGCCACAGGCGTCGGGTGCACATCGCGAATTGTCACGTCGTCGGGATCAAAGGTTATCTGCATGAGCTTGTTCCTTGCATTGTCGAGCGGCCCGAAGGCCATGAGCCACGCTCCCCAATCGGGAGATTTTCGGAACGAAGAAGGCGACTGCCCGAACCGTTGTCGAAAGGCGCGGGCGAAGGCATCAGGCGCGTCGTAACCGGCATCCATCGCTATATCGGTGACGCTTTGGGCGTCCGTCGAAGCCAGCCCGTGCGAAGCACGCTTCATTCGGGCGAGTTGGACATAACGGTGTACCGACAACTCGAAGGTCGCCGTGAACTGCCGGTGGAAATGGTATTTTGAGAAAGCGGCGATCCGGCTCAAAGTGTCCAGGTCCAGATCGCCATCAAGATTCTGGCCAATGAAGTCCAGCACCCGCAGCATCCGGGCGTGATAGTTTTGTGGCGCCGTCTTCATCGTCGATTACTCCGTAGCGGGCACCATCTAGTCGCAGAAAGCCATCGGGTGCTCCACCGATCTTGCGGTTGTGGTTGAGCACCGAGCCCGCAGCCACTGCTGCAAAATATCATCGTAGAGAGCATGACCCAACCGGCGCCCTTGTCGCTGTCGAAGGCGCACGTGACCCACATTAAGCCCAGACAATTTTGCCGCTCAGAAAGCTTGACCGCCCCCCATACCTGCCGGTATGTTTGGCCATACCAGTGAGTATGTTCGATGAGTTCGGAACTTCAAGATAGTCGAGAGCGATTGCTTGTTGCAGCGATCAATGTGATCCGCGTGAAAGGATATTCCGCAACGCGGGTCGACGATATCGCCGCCTCGGCAGGGGTCACCAAGGGCAGCTTTTTCCACCACTTTGCGACGAAGGAAGATTGCGCGCGGGCGGCGACCGTTCATTGGAGTGCGCTGTCAGGAACCCTGTTCGCCGACGCGCCGTACCAGCAATTGACAAGTCCTGCCGCGAGGATTTTGGCGTATATTGACTTCCGGATCTCGCTGTTGACCGGCCCGGTGACAACCTACACTTGCTACGTTGGGACGGTTCTCCACGAGGTACATGATACCCACCCCGCTCTGGCTGCCGATAGCGCCGCCTCGATTCTGCAAGATGCCGTGAGGCTCGAAGCCGAACTGACTGAAGCGCTTGGGCCGGGCAGCGACGCGCACAGCCTCGCCATCCACATTGTGGCGACGATCCAGGGAGCGCTGCTCATTGCCACGGCAGAAGGGGGCAGCCACGGCGCGCGTGCCAGCTTGGCTCACCTTCGAAGATACCTTGAGCACTGTCTGGGAGACGCAGCATGACTGATACAGAAGAGCCTACACGGGTCGTGCCCTACATCACGCTATACGGACGAGCGCGCGAAGCGATCGAGATATGGGGACGCGCGTTCGGCGCGGAGGAAGTTGCGGCGTTTGAGGAGGACGGACACCTCCGCCACGCCGAGGTTCGCATCAATGGCGGTCCGGTGTTCCTGACTGACTTCAGCATGGACCCATTGCCTGCCTTCCAGCCCACGCCCAGCATATCTCTACACTTGGAAGTCCCGGACGGCAGCGACTGGATGGGGCGAGCCAAGGCGGCGGGCTGCCTTGTTCTAACCCCATGGCAACTCATGCCACACGGAGGCTTCGGCAGGATGACGGATCCCTTCGGCGTCATTTGGTCGATTTCAAGCAGGAACCGCGCCTAGAGCGCTATCGGACCCTTCATCGGAGAAAGAAAATGAACACACAGGACATTTCTGGCGATGGCGTAAGGGTGACCATTTCAGACGACGGAACCAAGATCGCATATGAGACGCGTGGTGCTGGACCAGCCCTCGTCATGGTTGGGGGCGCTCTGAATGACCGAGGCTCTCAGCGCCCCTATGCGGAGCAGTTGAAATCAACCTTTACGGTTTATACCTATGATCGCCGAGGTCGCGGCGACAGTGGCAACACATTGCCCTACGGCGCCAAGCGTGAGGTGGAAGATCTTGCGGCGGTGATTCAAGCTGCCGGGGGCGCCGCATATGTGTTTGGTCACTCATCGGGTTCGTTCATTGGCTTACTTGCAGCCGCATCCGGCGTTCCGATTATGCGGCTCGCGACTTATGAGCCGCCCTATGCAGCCGACGAAGCCGGCGATGCGCTGAATACGCAGATCATGGTCACGCTTGAGGGATTGCTCGAGGCCGGACAATCCGAGGAGGCTCTTGCGTTCTTCTTCAGCACGACCGGGATGCCACCAGCTGTCATTGAGCAGCAGAAGCACACCCCCCATTGGCCGGCGCTTGTCGCGAAGGCACCAACGCTGATCTACGACTATAAGCTCAAGACTGCCTGCGGCGATGCACGTGTCCCTACCGGCGAGCTTTCGCAGGTCGCCATCCCGGTCCAGGCGATGGCCGGCGGTGCGAGCCCTGACTGGATGCGGGCTTCGTCCAGGCGGGTCGCCTATGCGGTCCAGCATGGCACCTATCTCGAGGTCCCCGGACAGGGGCACATGGTGCCGCCCGAGATCGTCGCTCCTCTTCTCCGGGCGTTCTTCTCGTGAGCGCCGTTCTTGATGCCCGTGCAAAAGCCATGGTGGCGGCCGTCGAACTGAACACGGGCAGAAACGTGGCAGACTTTGCCAAACTCGCAGCCTCCAAAGGGCTGGGGGGAAAAGAAACCAAACCTGGCCCCATCATATCGTGGCTCAAAGAGGACTTTGGCCTCGGACACGGTCAGGCGATGGCAATTGCCCACGCCATCAGGAGCCGGATCGAGTGATCTCCGATACCTGAAGTTGGACCTCGCCGGGTTATAAAACGCCGTTTCGTTTAATCTGGATGGCCTGCTTTTGGCGCGCCGTGCATATCGATCATTCGGCGACGGGCTATCTGATATGGCGACCATTTGGCATGGCGGGTTTGAAACCCGCAATTAAGTTCCAATCGCCGAAAGGGTCGAGGCTGTGTGAAAACTCCTGATCATGTATTATTTGGCACTCCCTCAGAGGCGTTGTTGAAACTGCTGACCGTTAGCACGTGAGGTTTCTGCCCGCCGATCTTGAGGATGGTAGATGCTGACGACCCGTTCGCATCAGCGATGAATTTGTAGACTATCTCGATCTGACCGAACTCAGCTTCGCGCGCTTGGTGTTCAATGCGCCCACAACATCGAGCAGGCCACCCGACCTCTGCCACTTCCCGGAAGCTGCCATTCCTTGATCGGCTCATGGCGACTGTCGTGGGGTGGTTAACGGACTGGCAGCTTGAGGCCCTGCGGATGCGAATATCTGCCGTTCGAACCAGCTGGGAGGTCAGTTGTCCGGCCGGCGGTACTCGCCGGCCGGTCCGCGCACCCTCTAGAGTTATTCAGCGGCGGCCGGTTTTGGCGTCGCGGTGGCGATGGCGTTTTCTTTTTCGTACATGTAGTCGCCGGCCAGAATGGGGTCGTATTCGGTCTCACCCTTACACGTCGGGATGCACTCGATGGTGGTGTCGTAGTTGGGGTGCAGGAAGTAGGCGATCGATTGACGGGGGCGGGGAGGGCCGGAGGTGGTGCCGGGGTTGACGACGCGGTGCATGTTGGAGAGCCAGCGGTCGTTGGTCCAGCGCTGCATCATGTCGCCGATGTTGATGATGAAGCCGTCTGGGATGTAGGGGACGTCGACCCAGTCACCGGCCAGCGTCCGGACCTGGAGACCGCCCGGGGCGTCGGTGGGCGCCAGGATCGTGAGGCTGCCATAGTCGGTATGCGCGCCGGCGCGGAGCTGGCCCGGCAGCGGCGGGGTTGGCTGAGCGGGGTAATAGATCGAGCTGACGATCGAGAAATGATGGTCGATCTTGTCCTCGAACCAGTTCTCCTCAAGCTTGAGCGCGACCGCAAAGATGGACATCAGTTTGCGGGAAAGCGCTTCCATCGCCGCGTAATATGCGGCGCCTGTTGCCTGGAACTCGTCTGTGGCTGGCCACAGGTTGTCGCGATGGAAACGGCGCGCTTCGCTGGTGTTGAACACAGCCTGCGACAGGTCGGTCTGACCGATCATGAAGTACTCGCGCAGGTCGGGCGGCGCTTTCTCGCCTTCCTTGGCGGCCAAACCCGAGGCCGCGAGGCGATGGTAGCCCTGCTGAGTGCCCGGAGCCGCCAAAACCGAGGTCTTGGCATCGACCGGACCTTCAAAGAAGTCCTTGGAGATGGCGAACCATTTCCCGAGCAAATCCAAATCAAAACCATGGCCGGTTATGACCAGGAAGCCGATCTCGCGATTGGTCTTGTCGACCAGTTCGCCCAAGGCCCGCTTGTCTTCCTGCGAGCCGTCGAAGAACGGGCTGATGTCGATGATGGGTACCGTATCCAAACCTGCGGCGGTCATGGCAGCTCCGATTGTGCACAAAATTATGCGCGATCTTACGCATGATCTTGTGCGGCTGACAAGCGTGTGTATTTTGGTCCTCGGCCAATAGACCGGCAGGTGCGTTTGATGCAGGCCGTTGCAGACCGAACGATGAAACCGAACCATGACGGATAGTGGCCGTCGGTCTATGATTGTCGCCTCAGGGAGTTCACGCGTTGACTGATTCACCGAAGAAGATTCAGGCCAAGGCCAAACGCGATACGGCACAGGCTTCGCTGACCCTGCGGCCGGCAGGATTGAATGCCAGCGAGGTCATGCTCTTTCAAAGACTGGTGGATTCAATTGCCGAAAGGCGACTGGCCCCGGGGGCCAAGCTGCTCGAGGATGAATTGGCGGCGACATTTGAAGTGAGCCGCGAGCGGGTTCGTCGAATTCTCCTCGTTGCCTCGCAGTATCGGATCGTCAAGCTCGAACCCAACAAGGGGGCCTCGGTCGCCCGGCCCAGCCAGAAGGATCGCAAGGAAGCCTTCGCCTTGCGCATGCTGCTTGAGCAGCAAGTCGTACGGCTGCTGGCTTCCGTGCCCGTCGCCCGACAGCGGGTCATTGTGGGTGAGCTCCGTGAGCACATAGATGAGGAACGCGCGGCGCTGGCGAACGGCGACCGGAAGCTGCAGATTCGCCTGTCGGGCGAATTTCACCTGAAGATGGCACTGCAGACTGGGAATTCGCTTCTCACCCAGATGCTGCAGGAGGCGGTGACCTTCCTGTCACTGGCCCTGGCCGCCCATGCCTATCACCAGAACCTCGACTGTTCGATCGGGGAGCACACTCAGCTACTCGACGCCATCGCCGCCGGCGACGTGCAAAGGGCCGACGGTTTGCTGGTGGACCACCTCGGTCACCTGGAAGACGACATGGCCTATAATATTTCGGTCGCGCAGGACGACGAGAAAACGCTCGATATTTAAGATATCAGGATGTCCGGCCGCAATAATCGCTCCTCAGGTTTTCCGGCCTGGTCGCGAATGTCCAGTTCCTTCTCCATATCGAAAAGGCACTGGTCCATGACCTTTGCCGCCGCGGCGCTGTCACCGAGTTCGATTGCACCGATAAGCGCCCAATAGCGCGGCGGCGCCGAAGCCAGTCCCCTGGAGGTGCCGTATAGTCCCAGGATCAGTGAGGTGCGCAGGATCAGCCTCTCAAGGGCAATGGAAAGGGCCTCGTTGTGCGCGAGTGCGGCCAGCGAGCGATGGAACATGCTGATGCCGTCGATCGCGAGTTCCCGACGCCCCATGCTCCACTCGCGCTCTCGCTCGACGATGATCGCCTTGAGCATATTGACTTGTCGCGTGGTAATCGTCCGCGTGACTATCTCGGTCGTGGCACGCTCTATGACCTGGCGGGCGGCGAACACGTCCTGGGCTTCTCGAGCTGTTGGCGCCGCGACAAACGCGCCGCGATTTCTTTTTTGCTCGACCAGGTTTTCGAACGCCAGATGTTGAAGCGCGATCCTGATTCTGGCTCTGCTCGTGCCGAACTGTTCGGCCAGCAACTCCTCCGGCAATTTCGTTCCTGCCGCCACTTGCCCGGCCGAGATGGCCCGCCTGACGGCGAGAATTATGCGCGTTTCGGCATCCAGATCCGCTTCATCGCCCCCACCTGCATAAATCTTAGACAAGAAAAATCCCTTTGCCCGCAAAACAGGCGATGTTTGCCTGCGAACTACTCTGGTTTTGTAAACAAAACATAGCGGATCGCCGACAATCCCTGCTTTCCTGACCAGAGGTTCGCTAACTCATTGAAATACAACACTTGGCATAGCGATTGCAATGTTGGTCGCATGGCACCTTGATCGGCCAGATGACGCAGGAGACACCGCTATGACCATGAAGTCTATCCCGCTGATCGATATCTCCCCGTTCCTGGATGGCACCGAGGCCGGCATGGAGGCCGTCGCACGCGAAGTTAAGCAGGCCTGCGAGGAGATCGGCTTCTTCCTCATCAAGGGCCATGGCGTCGACCAGAAGCTGATCGACGCCACCTACCATGCAGCCACCGATTTCTTCCATTTGCCACTGGCCGACAAGCTGGAGATCAAGCAGCCATCGCCGCAGGTTCCGCGCGGTTACACGCCATTCAAGGGCGAAACCCTTTCGGCGAGCTTGGGCAAGGCCGCACCGGCCGACCTCAAGGAAATGATCGATCTGGGACCAGTCGATGTTCCGGGCGGCTCATATTTCGAGGGCCCCCAGGCCGGGCACTTCTTCGACGACAATCTCTGGCCGTCAAAGCCTGCCGCGTTCAAAGACATCATGCAGGCCTACTATCGCCGCATGAACCGGCTCGGCAACGACCTGATGAGCATCTTCGCTTATGCCCTGGATCTGCCGGACAATTTCTTTTTCGACAAGCTCGACAAGAACATCAGCGCCGTTCGACTGATCTGCTACCCCGAGCAGAAGGAGTTGCCCGAGCCGGGGCAACTGCGCGGCGGTGCGCACACGGACTATGGCACGCTGACCATCCTGATGTCGGACAAGGCAGCGGGTGGTTTGCAAGCGCAGCACCGCGACGGCTACTGGGTCGATGTCGTGATCGAACCCGGGACCTACGTCGTCAATATCGGCGACATCATGCAGATCTGGACCAACGATCAGTGGGTCTCAACCATGCACCGTGTGGTCAATCCGCCAGCGGAGCTGGCGGACACATCGCGCCGGCACTCCGTCGTGTTCTTCCACCAGCCCAATTACGACGCCCGCATCGAGACCTTGCCGTCCTGCTACGACGCGGTCCATCCCAGCAAATACCAGCCCATCGCCTACCATGAGCACTGGACGCGCAAGTGGCTGGCCACGAAGAACTAGTGGGCCGGGCGCAGCCATGACCGTGACGATAGCGCTGACTGGCGACATCTGCCCAACCCGCCGACTCGACGTCGGGACGCTCTCGGCTTCCCCGGTATTCTCGGCATTGGCGCGTGCGGATCTAGCCATCGGCAACCTGGAGATGCCGCTGACGGACCTGGGGTTTCCAATAGAAAAGCTCCTGAACATCAGGGCGAGTCCGGAGATCGCGGAGGATGTGGCCAAGCTGGGCCTCGACGTCGTGACTCTCGCCAACAACCACGCCGTCGACTGCGGTTGGTCGGGCCTCGAAGACACTGCCGCCCGTCTTAGGGCGCATGGATTGCCTAGCATCGGCAGCGGGCCAAACCTTGCCGCGGCAAGCGCGCCGTTCTTCGGCAATATCGGGGGCCGGCGCGTCGGAGTGGTCGCGTTTTCATGCCTGACGCCGGCGGGAATGAGCGCCAGCGCTGACCGGCCGGGAATCGCTCCGATCCACATTTCGACGAGCTACGAGATCGACCCGATCTACCAGGCGGAAGAGCCCGGCGATATTGCCGTTGTCACCGTGCGCACGCGCCCCAACGATCGGGATCGGCAATACGCCCTCCAGACAATCGTCCGGGTCAAGGCCGAGTGCGATTTCCTTGTGGTGACCCTGCATTGGGGTTTTGGCTCGGGCGAGGGCCTAGCCGAATACCAGCGGCCATTGGCCGAGGCCATGATTAAGGCCGGCGCCGGCGTGGTGCACGGCCACCACCCCCATGCGATCCACGCGATTGGCTTCCATGAGCGCAAGCCCATTATCTTCAGCTCGGGCACTCTGATCGGGCAGCAGGTTTTCCTGCCCGCCTCCGATCAAGTCCAGCAAATGTGGAGCGAGATGTCCCCCGACGGCTTCGTCAGCGAACTGACGGTCGAGCGGGACGGTGAAACAGCGCTCAGGCTAATTCCTACAACGCTCGACGCAGACCGGCTTCCCGTCACCGCCGAAGGCGAGGTTCTCACCCGCATTCACGAACGTCTCGACCGGCTTTCGCGACCACATGGCGCAACGGTCAGCATGTGCGATGGAGGCCTGCATGTGCGGCCGCTGTGAACGCTGCCCTCTCTCAACAGCCTGCGGACTGTCCGCCCGCATGGCCGATACCCCGGACAATCATTCGGCAGCAAAGGAAATCAGCAATGAATACCTCCTCCATATCTCGGCGCCATCTCATGCAACTGATGGGGGCCGTGACAGTGGCGTCGGCCGCCCTTGGCGCGAGCAAGGCGTTCGGCCAGGACGCCAAGAAGACCATCGCGATTAGCTTTCCGAACGCCTCGGTCATCGGTGCGGTCATCACCGAGCTGGAAGCCTCCAAGGCAAAGGGCGCCGAGTTGGGCTATAACGTGGTCGTCGACGATCCGGGTACCGACCTGAACAAGCAGATCAACACCATCAAGACCTGGATCGAACAGGGTGTGGGCGCTATCGCCGTCAACGCGCTGCAGCCCGACGCCTTCGAAGCTATCGGCAAGCAGGCCATGGATGCTGGCATCATCTGGATCACCTATGGTCAGAAGATCAAGAACCAGCATGCCACCGTGGGTTATGCCCAATACGATGACGGCTTCACGCTCGGCGCATATTCCGGCAAATGGGTCACCGAAACCCAGGGCGGCAAGGCCAAAGTCATCATCCTCGGCTACGAAAAGGGTGTTTGGGGTCAGCAGCGCGGCAGCGGCATCAAGGACGGCCTGAAGTCGACCGCGCCAAACGCGGAGATTGTCGCCGAACAAGATGCGATTAGTCCGACCGAGGGCCTCAATACCACCCGTACGCTTCTGGAAGCGCATCCGGATGCCAATGTGATCCTCGGCGTCGAAGACCCGGCAACCGAAGGCGCGTACAAGGCCTGGATCGCCAGCGGCAAGGACCCGATGGATCCAAACGGCTTCATCGGCGGCATGGACGGCACTGTTCCCGCCCTCCAGTATCTCAAGCAGGGTGGCACAGTTTATCGCGCCTCGATGGCAATCCCGTTAGTGGCCGTGGGCGAAGCCATCATCACCACCGCCGATGACTATATCAACGGCAAGACGCCGGGCGACAAGATCGTGCCGCTGGAGCTGGTGACCGAAAAGTCGCCGCTGGCCGACAGCTATCTGGCCCAGCAGGGCGCTTGATCCAGGATACTGAGGCGGGCCGACTGGTCCGCCTCAACCTGTTGCACCGGGGACTTCGGATGACCTTTGCCGTTTATGGCCTGCGAAAATCCTATGGAGGCGTCGAAGTCCTCAAGGGCGTCGACCTTGAAGTGGCAGACGGCGAGATTCATGCGTTGCTCGGCGCCAATGGTGCTGGCAAGTCGACGCTGATCAAGTGCTTCTCGGGGGCCGTTCAGCCGGACTATGCCGTCATGATGGTCGGCGAGGAGCGCTACGAAAGCTTCACCCCCAAGACCGCGAAGGCCGCAGGTGTTTCGGTCATCTACCAGGACCTGTCCCTGGCGATGAGTCTCGATGTCACCGACAACATCTTTCTCGGTCAAGAACTGCGCAACGGCCCTTTTTTGCGCAAGGCCGACCAACGCAAGGAAGCGGCTCGCTGGCTCGGTCAGCTCGGGTCTGACATCAAGCCGACTGCCTCGTTGTCGCGGTTGGGCAATGCGGGCCTGCAGACAGTCGAGATCGCCAAGTCGCTGCGCAGCGAACCTAAGGTGCTGATCCTTGACGAACCGACGGCAGCCCTTTCGGAGCAGGAGGCCGAGAAGCTGGGCCAGCAACTGCTCGAAATGAAAAGCCATAACCTGCCGGTGCTTTATGTGACGCACCGCCTTGCCGAGGTGTTCGCGCTCGCCGATCGGGTCACCGTGCTGCGGGGCGGCAAGGTCGCGCTACATGGCAAGGTATCGGATTTCAGCTACGATGACCTGGTCAGCGCCATCGTCGGCGAGCGCATCCAGCGCGGACGCCCAACACAGCGCCCACTCAGCGAGGTCGTCGAGCACCCCGCCGTCACGGTGACGAACCTGGTGGCGACCGGCATCGGGCCGGTCGACTTCGAGGTCCGAAAAGGCGAGGTCCTGGGCGTATTCGGCGTTGTCGGCTCGGGTCGTACCGAGCTTGTCGAAAGCCTGTTTGGCAGCATGAAAAGGCATTCCGGCACCGTCACCATCGATGGCGCCGAGGTCGACATCTCCTCTCCGGCACACGCCGTTATGGCCGGGATCGCGCTGGTGCCGTCCGATCGGCTGCGCAAGAGCATCATCGCTGACCTCCCGTCGGGCGAAAACATGCTGCTCGCAGCTTATGGGGCGATCTCGAAATGGGGCTTTCGGCTACCAGCCAGCGAGCGCGAGGCGTTCTTCAAGGCCGTAGAGCGGCTCAACCTCCAGCCCTCACGCATGGATTTGCAGGCCAGGCGATTTTCCGGCGGCAACCAGCAGAAGCTGGTGATCGCGCGCTGGCTGAACGACACCAAGAATTGCCGCCTGCTGATGTTGGACGAGCCGACGCAGGGCGTCGACGTCGGCGCACGGCGCGATATCTACGCCGCCCTGCGATCAACCGCGGCTGCCGGTGGCAGCGTGCTGGTGACCAGCTCCGAGCCCGAGGAACTGGTGCAGATTGCCGATCGGGTGATCGTGCTCACGGCCGGTCGCATCGCTGCGGTGCTCGAAACCGACCAGATCGACGAGTCGCGCCTACTTTCCATCGCCCACCAATGATCAGTTGAGGATCGTCAGCCATGAACGCCCTTGCCATCCCAGTCCCCGGACGCAAACGCGGCAGCTTCCCCGTCGAGCTGTTCATTAACAATATCCTGCTGATCGCGCTGCTCTGCCTGATCGCCTTTTTCAGTTTCCGCAGCGGCTCCTTCCTGACGGTGTCGAACTTCCGGGTGCTGCTGACCAACTACGCCGCCATCGGGATCGTCGCCTCGGTCATGTCGATGCTGGTGATTTCCGGGCATGTGGACATGTCGGTCGGCTCTAATATCGGCTTCTCGGGCATGCTGTCGGCCCTTGCCGTAACCCAGTTCGGTTTGCCGGCGCCCCTGGCCATCATGGTGGGCATTGGTGCTGGGGCCGGCGTTGGCCTGATCAACGGCATTCTCTGCGCCTATCTCCGGTTCAGTCCCATCATCGTCACATTGGGCATGCTGAGCGTACTGCGCGGCGTGACGCTTCTGATCAAGTCAGTCGAAGTGGCCGGGATGGGCGACACCTTCTTCATGATGGGCAATGGCAGCTTCTTAGGGGTGCCGATCCTGCTTTTGGTGGTGCTGGGGGTCTTCCTGCTGGTCGCCGCAGTCATGTCGACCACGATCTGGGGCCGCTATGTCATGGCTATCGGCGTCAACCCGCAGGCGGCCTTTCTCGCGGCCCTGCCGGTTCGGCCGGTGGTTCTGGCGCTATTCATCGCGACAGGCGCAGCGGCCGGTCTCGCCGGCGTGCTGCTCGTCGCCCGCCTGGACGGAGCTTCTCCCGGCTCGCTCGGGTTGCAGATGGAGCTTCAGGCGCTGACCATCATCCTTCTGGGCGGCGTGGCCTTCGCCGGCGGCCGTGGCCGCATCTTTGGCGTGTTCACTGCCTGGGTATTCCTGGCGGTGATGGAAAACGGGCTGACCATCCTCAATGTCCCGCCCTTCGTCCAATTGGTGGCCGCCGGCTCGGCCCTGGTCCTGGCAGCAAGTCTTGACGCACTCGGGACCTATCTCGGGCCCCGGCTTGAGCAGCGCCGTCGCATCGAGCAGCAGATTGCGGCGGCGGTGGCGCGCTAGCATGTCCGACGCAAGCGGCGTGGCCAAGGTTGCGGTTCGCCGGCGCGCGATCCCCGATCGTGCCCTTGCAGCCGGCCGCCATCTTTCCGAGGCCGTGCTTGGCGAGCATTTCCACCTGAACGCCAGTTCCATTCCGCCGGATAGAGACGCGAGTGTCGATATCTGGCACGTGCTGGAGAGCTATGAAGGGCAGCGCGCAGCCTCGAATACCGACGGCATTGCTCGGTAGACAAGGCAAAAATTGTGCATCTTATTGTGCACAATGTTGCCTGCAACACTGAAATCGTGTAGGGTTGTTGTCGCTCACATGAAAGGTCTGGACATGGAACGATACCGAGGGATGGACCGCGAGGCGCTGGACATCGCGTACAACAATCGGGCCGTGGTTCCGGACTGGCAGGGGTACTTGGACCGCTGGGCGGTCAGCGGCGCCAAGACCTACGAAAAGGTCACGCATCGCGATATGCACTACGGCGATGGACCCAGGCAGCGCATGGACCTGTTCCTCCGCGATGAGGCCGATGCACCCACCTGCCTGTTTCTGCATGGCGGCTATTGGCAGTGGAATGACAAGGAAGGGCAGGCCCTCGTCGCTGAAGGCCTGCTCCCCAACGGCATCAGCGCCGCCATCGGCGAATACTCGCTCGCGCCAGATGCGAGCATGACCGAGATTTGCGAGGAGGCTGTTGCCCAGGTGTCCTTCCTGTCCAAGGAACTGGCCAGACAGGGTCGCAACCCCAATAATATCTACCTGACGGGCATTTCGACTGGCGCGCATCTGATGGCACTCGCCCTGGGGCTCGACTGCGTCCGCGGCGCCCTTCTGATCAGCGGTATCTATGACCTGGAACCCATCCGGATTTCGTCTTTGAACGCGCCGATCAATATGGACATGCTGGAGGCCCGGCTGAATTCCCCGCTGCACATGGTTCCGACCCGGGTGTCGCCGCTCATTCTGGCGCATGGGGGACTGGAGAGGCCCGAGATCCAGCGTCAGAGCAAGGATTATTGCGACGTTCTCAACGGGCTGGGCCACGAGGTGGACCTCATGCCGGTGGCCGGAACGGACCACTTCTCGGTTCTGGAAACGCTGATCTCGCCGACGGGGGTGTTGAGCCAGGCCCTCGTCGGACTGGTAGAGCGTACGCGCCTCGCCTAACTTTGGCCGATCAACGCCGTGCCGGCCCGTTCTAGGTCGGCGGAGCCTGCTGAGGTGGTCCAGATGCGCATTCCGGCGCCGTTTGCTGCGCCGGGATCATCGGCAAGTCTCTGGGCCGCGGACATGACCCGCCCACCTCTGGGTGACGTGTATTACATCAGGTCCCGAACGGCAGTACTCGCAATCTGATTGGCCGCTCGCAGCGTTTCACCTGCCATCGCGTTACTATCGATACCAGACGTCATGTCGGGTTCTGGCTGAGGCCGAGAGAAAAGGAAACCCTGAAGATCGGTGCATCCTGCCGCAGCAAGGAAGTCCCGCTGGCCCGGTGTTTCTACACCCTCGGCAGTAGTGGCAAGACCCAGGCTCCGGCTCAAGGCAACAACCGCCGAGACGATTGCGGCGCCGTCGGCCCTGGTACCCAGAAGGCGTACGAACGAACGATCGATCTTGAGCCGGTCGATACCGAACTGGATGAGATGGCTCAGGGAGGAATACCCCGTGCCGAAGTCGTCGAGAGCGATCTGAACTCCGCGCTCGCGCAAATGTGCGAGGGCTGTCTTGACGATGGCCTCGTCCCCGCCCATCAGCGCGGTTTCCGTGACTTCAAGTTCCAGGCGAAATGGCGGAAGGCCGCTCCGCTCCAGAATTTGCATCACCTCATCCGCAAAGCCCAGTATGCGTAGTTGCGTGGGGGAGACGTTGACGGACAGACGGGCACTGTTGGGCCAGCAGGCGGCAGCAGTACAGGCCTTCGTCAGAACGAATTTCCCCAACCGATGGATGAGGCCGCTGTCCTCGGCGAGTGAAATGAATTTGTCGGGTGTCAGCAGCCCGAGTGTCTCATGCCGCCACCGCACAAGGGCTTCCGCGCCTGAAATCCGGTCAGTGTCACCAGCGCGATGAATAGTTTGATAGAACACCTCGAGCCCAAAGGCAGGGACTGCCGCAGTCTGGTTGAAGCGCTCATCCCGGATTGTGTCGACCCCATCCAAGAAGGCCCGAAGGTCGCCTTTCAGTCCTTCGCGCAGTTTAGCGCTTGTATCCATGTTATCGGCGTATTCGACGCAGCGGCCTCGCCCAGATGACTTGGCCTCGTAGAGTGCCACGTCCGCCGCGTGCAAGACCTCGCTCGCCGTCTGGGATGACGTCGAAATAATGGTTATTCCGATCGAACACCCGATATGGGCACTGGCGCGCCCGCCCTGCAGCGAGAACGGTTGGCTAATTTCGTCCACGATCTGATTGCACAGCTCAAGATGGGAGGCGCTTCTTTCGGGATTGTGGGGGAGAAGCAATGCGAATTCGTCGCCGCCAAGACGAGCCAGCGTATCTTCTGCGCCTACTAGAAGCATTACGCGGCTCGCAACCGACTGGATCAGTTCATCGCCGGCTGCATGCCCAAGAGTGTCGTTAACCGCCTTGAACTTGTCCAAGTCGATCAGCGCCACAATGGCAGGAGGAGCGCCCGTCTGCTGTTGAGCAATAGTGTCTTCCAGCCTTTGGGCGAACAATGCTCGATTGGGCAGATCGGTCAGGATGTCGTGCAGGGACTGGTGGCGCGCCTTTTGTTCGCTGTCTTGCAGATCGGCCAGTGTCTTGCGCAGCAAGAAGACAAGCCCGCCGAGCAGGATCGAAATGATCAGTGCCGAGATCGTCAGCGCCGGTATCATGCTGACAACGACCTTGGATCCGGGGAGGTCAGGCGTCCAGATGATGAAGCCGATCGGCTCATTAGTGGCGGTCGCCTCGATCTGAAACGTGACTTCGTTGGCTTCCGGATCGGAGCTTCGCGCGAAGCGAACGCCGTTGAGCCCTTGATCGCGGCTCAGCGCATCCAGTGCGGGCCCGTCGAGATAGCGGTAGGCGATCAAGAAAAGAGGCCGCCCCTGCGTCGACCGATCGACATTGTGGATCGGTATTATCCCGGCGATGGATGGCCGCCCCTGCAGCCGCATGAGTTCGACGGATTCCGATTTTTTGGTGTCGCCGTCATCGCGCGCTCCCAGCGTCATAGCTTGAACGGTGCGTTGCAACATGGGCATGACCAACGGCCTGATCCATTCATAGCGGCTGGCGGTTTCGCTATCGCGCTTGATCGCCATTTCACCGTTGGACCAGACGACGAATGCCTCGTCGTACTTGAAGACCGAGGTCATGATGTCGCCGAACGCCATGCTATCGAAAGCGTCGATTTCTCCCGAACTGGACACGCTGTTGATCGTGCTTGCATAGCCGTCGGCCATCAGACCGAGTTCGTAGGCGACGCTTTGAATTTGACTATCCAGACGGCCATTGACCAGCTGTCGCTGGCGATCGAGCGCTGCCAGATCGCTTTCTCGGCTTGCCCACACCGCTGACGCCAGCACAAGGCCAAGCGTGATCATGCCACCTACGGCGATGAGGGACATTAGGGTGCCGGACGACGTCCATATAGACTTGTGGCGGGGCAATGGGATAATTGGCCATGGGCAGGATGTGGCGACAACGATCCGCTAAAACAATTACCAATCCATTGTTACAAAGAGGCGCAAGTTAACCGCCGGCGTAAGGGCAAAATTCTGTTTTTCGTGTTCTTCTGCACTGACAAGCCAGTGTCTGCATGCTGGAGTGTTTGGTTCAGGAGAGATGCAATTGACGGGCCATCGTTTTTTTCTGCCGATCATGCTGAGTATTGCCGCCGCCATAGTGGCAGGCTTTGGCGCGCAGGTTGCACAGGCGCAAGATCGAACGATCAGAATTGCGATCGAAGGCAAGTTTCCACCGTTTAACTATCTGGACTCTAACGGAGACTTGCAAGGGTTCGACGTGGAGATTGCCAGAGCGTTGTGCGATGCCATGCACTCGCCATGCGAATTGGTCGTTCACGCTTGGGACGACATGATCCCCGGCCTTCTCGACAGCCGCTACGACGCTATCGTTTCTTCGATGTCCATGAGCACCGAGCGCCGCGAAAAGGTGGCTTTCACCGGGCGCTACTATGACAGCCCCACCATATTCATCACCGGCAAAAGTTCGCCTATCCAGGCGTTTGCGCCGCAGGATCTGGCCGGTAAACGTCTAGGCGTAACCTTGGCCACCGCACAGGAGGCTTTTGCGCAGCATTTTTACGGAAATGCTTCCATCGTGGTTTTCGCCGAGTCACCCGAACTCTATCAAGGCCTGGCCGACGGGAAGGTTGACGTCATCCTCGAAGACAAACTCGCTGCGTATGATTGGCTGACCAACACGAAAGCCGGTGATTGCTGCGAGTTTCGGGGGGCCGACATCAAGGACCCGACCTATTTCGGAGGTGGTGCCGGCATAGCTCTGCGGAAAGACGATGTCAGTCTGCTCAACGACTTCAATGGCGCATTGGACGCAATTTCCCAAGACGGCACATATAACATGATCAATGCAAAGTACTTTCCGTTCCCCATCCGGTAACAGAATGTACCCCGCGGCGAGAGGCGGCTTGGACAACGTTCTGCGTTGCCGCACAGCACCAAATGGATTTCGCGTGATCGCCTCCACTAAACCGCCGGCTGGCCCGTAACGCCCACGAACACGCCGTGAGCGAACCTTACCGGCTGTGTCGTTGAGCACGAAGGACACGGCGGCCTGCGCGCAGCGGACGGCCAACGCGATATCGGCCATCGTTACCGGCGCCGTGCGCCCGGCGATGCGGCTTTGGACGTGCCGCACGATTGTGATTTGGTCGCTGGCAAACGGGCGCTCGTACTATCTTGGCTGATCCGCGCACCCTGGTTCTGCATAGCTTCAGGCAGACTCCTCAAGACTAACGCTTAGTCCTGCTCGGTACATAAGGGCAAACGATACAAAAAGGCGCTGCGCTATATCCCGCTTGACTTATATTACTAATAGAACTTAAGTCGCATTGGCAAGACGCTCCAGAGTTCACCCCAAGGTGGCAAGAGCGCGCTCTCGCCGAAGCTACTGCCGTGCAAGGCACGGCTCATGGGAGGACTACAATGAAATATGCAATCAGCTTTGCGGCTGTGCTTGCGGCTGGCATGATGCTGGCCGGCGGTGCTGTTGCACAGGAGAAGCAGAGCCTCGCTTTTGTCGTCAACGGAGCCTCCGATTTCTGGAAGGCCGCCGAGGCCGGCGTGAAAAAGGCGCAGGCCGAAAATCCTGATTTTGACATGTCGCTAAAATATCCCGAACAGGCCGCAGCGGCGGTCCAGCAGCGCCTGCTGGACGATCTGGTTGCCGCCGGCACCGACGCTATCATGGTCTCTGCAATCGATCCGGGCACCTCCACCGAAGCGCTCAATCGCATCGGCAGCCAGATCCCGCTGTTCACCACCGATAGCGATGCGCCGCAGTCCAACCGCGTTGCCTATATCGGCTCGTCCAACGAGCTGGCCGGCGAACAGGCTGGCGAGGCGATGGTCGCGGCTTTGCCTGCTGGCGGCAAGTGCATGGGCTATGTTGGCCTCTTGGGCGCGGACAACGCCAAGGAGCGCATTGCCGGCTTCAAGAAGGCCATTGAAGGCCACAATATCGAGCTGGTCGACGTGCGTGGCGACGATATCGACTTTGCGCGCGCCAAGAAGAATGTCGAGGACACTCTGGTCGGCAACCCCGAAATCACCTGCATGGTGGGCTTCTATTCCTACAATCCGCCCAACATCTATGCGGCGCTTAAGGATGCCGGCCGCTTGGGTGACATCACCGTCGTCGCATTCGACGACGATCCGATCACTATTGGCGCAGTCAAGGACGGCTCGTTTGCCGCCATGGTTGTGCAGCAGCCGTTCGAGTGGGCGTATCAGGGCATGAAGCTGATGGCTGCCTACCTCAAGGGCGACAAGTCCGGCGTGCCGGCCGATGGCCTGATCATCGTGCCGACCAAGACCATCACCGCCGAGGGCGTCGATCAGTATGTCGCCGATCTCAAGGCGATGGCGCAGTAAGATCAATCCATGACGGCGCCCCATCCGGTCGGATGGGGCGCGCGTTTGTCCATTACGATATCGACTGCGCCAAAAACAGTAGTCTTGCCCGACGATGAGCCAAATTTCCGACGTTACCGACACGTCCTTGCCGTTTCTCACTTTGAGCGGCGTGCGCAAGACCTATCCGGGCATTGTGGCGCTCAGCGGGCTCGAGATGAGCGTGCGGCCCGGCGAGGTGATCGGGCTGGTCGGCGAAAATGGCGCCGGCAAATCAACCCTGATGAAAATCCTGGGTGGCGTGATTGCCCCCGATCAGGGCACCATCGTCATCGATGGCGTGACCCATGACGCGCTGACGGTTGGTCAATCGATCAAGGCCGGCATCGCCTTCGTCCACCAGGAACTCAACCTGTTCGACAATCTCGACGTTGCCGCCAATATTTTCATCGGCCGCGAGGATCGAAGTGGCGGCTGGCTTAATCTGGTCGATCACGCCGCTCTGCGCGCCAAGACCTTGCCGCTGCTTAAGCGTATCGGCGCCAATTTTTCGGCCGACGCTCCGGTCAAGTCGCTTTCGCTGGCGCAGCGGCAGATGGTGGAAATCGCCAAGGCGCTGTCGGTCGACGCGCGTCTGGTTATCCTGGACGAGCCGACTTCGAGCCTGCCGCTGGCCGAAACCGACAAGCTGCTCGATGTCATTGCCGGCCTCAAGGCGCAGGGCGTTGCGGTGGTCTTCATCTCGCATCGCCTGCATGAGATCGAGCGCGTCGCCGACCGCATCATCGTGCTGCGCGATGGTGCCCTGGTGGGCGTGCTGAACAGAGCCGAGGCCAATCATGACCGCATGGTCAAGCTGATGATCGGGCGTGAACTGGCGCTGCGCGATTACCAGCCGCCGGCCAATATTGGCGCGATCTGCCTGTCGGCGCGTGGCGTGCGCACTGGCAGCTATCCCGAGCGCAGCATTGATCTCGACCTGCGCAAAGGGGAGATACTGGGCCTGGCGGGCCTAGTCGGATCCGGCCGAACGGAATTTGCCCGCGTGCTGTTCGGCATCGACGAAAGTTTTGGCGGCAGCGTTACGCTTGATGGCACGCCGCTCGTTGTCGCCAATTCTGCAGACGCGGTGGCACAGGGCGTCTTTCTGGTGCCCGAGGATCGCAAGAGCGACGGCATCCTGCTCGACTTCACCATCGCGCAGAACATCTCCCTGCCCAATCTCGAGGCTCATGCCTCCGCCATGCTGGTGTCGGCCAGGAGCGAGGGGGCGGCAGCCGAGATCGAAAAAATCAATCTTGGTATCAAGGCGCCGTCGGTAGCGACACGCACCGGCACACTGTCGGGCGGCAACCAGCAAAAGGTGGTCCTCGCCAAATGGCTGGCGATGAACCCTCGCCTGATGATCCTCGACGAGCCAACACGCGGCATCGATGTCGGCGCCAAGGCGGAGATTTATCGCCTGATGCGGGCTTTGGCCGACCGAGGCGTCGGCATACTCATGATCTCGTCGGACATGGAAGAAGTCATTAGTGTGTCTGATCGCATCGCCGTGATGCATGAGGGCGCCATTGCGGGCGTGCTGGAGCGCGATCAGTTCAGCCAGGAAAACGTCCTATTGCTCGCAGTCGGACGACAATTGGCTTCGTAGAAATCGGGCCGGACACGGCCGCTTCGGGGGGATGGCGATGACGAAGAAAGATATCGGGCTGCTGATCCTGATCCTCGTGGTGGGCGCGGTGGTGACCGTGATCAATCCCCGCTTCCTGTTGCCGATTAACCTCGCCAATACGGCCAATCTGGTTGGCCTGTTCGGCATCCTGTCCATGGGCGAGGCCTTCGTGATCATAACTGGCGGCATCGATTTGTCGGTCGGCTCGGTCATCGCGCTGTTGGGCGTGCTGTTCGTCGATCTGATCGCCAACCGCGGTGTGCCCTGGATGATAGCCCTGCCACTGACCCTCGCCTTCGGCGCGCTGATCGGTCTGGCCCATGGCTTTTTCATCACCCGGATGAAGCTACCACCTTTCGTCGTCACCCTGTGCGGCCTCTTGATCTACCGTGGTGTCGCCCGCTTCTACACCCAGGACGGCACAGCCGGCTTTGCCTACGGGGTGAGCTTTCCCGAACTTGAATTCATCACCGCTGGCCGCAGCTTTGGCGTGCCTAACTCCTTCGTCGCCATGATTATCCTCGCCATCATCATGTGGGTGGTGTTGCATCGCTCAGTGTTCGGCCGCTATCTGTACGCTGTAGGCAAGAATGAGGATGCCGCCAAATATTCCGGCATCCGGACCAGCCGCGTCGTCACCTTTGCGTATGTCATTTGCGGAGTGCTGACTGCGTTGTCGGCAATCTACTTCGCTATGTATACCCGCTCGATCTCCCCCGCCTCGCATGGCAATTTCTACGAACTCTATGCCATCGCTGCGGCTGTTTTAGGCGGCTTCTCGCTGCGTGGCGGCGAAGGCTCCATCATCGGCGTCATACTGGGCACCGTCCTCCTTCAGGAGCTGCAGAATCTGGTCAACCTGCTTGGCATTCCATCGTCGCTTAATTTCGCAGTAATGGGGGGTGTCATCCTCATCGGGGTCTTGATCGACCAGCAATGGGGCACTTTCCGGAACCGCCGCAAAATCATTGATGCAGCTAATGCCATGCCAGAGGCCACACGGAAGTAAGCAGGTGAGGTTGCAGGGCCTTGTAGCGCTGCTCCCCAGTGGCCGGACGCGGTGCTATTCGTGTTATCCCGAATGGTGGCGTCAATGGTCTGACCACATGATTTTGCGGGGCCCATGTCAGACGTTCTTGTCGAACAAGTACACTTTGCTCTGGCCTGCGAAGGCCGAAGAATTACCTCGAGACGTTAAATAATGCACTTTGCCCGCCACCTCGGCGTGCATCATCGAAGGAGGCCACGAACGGCAGCTTTCGGGAGGTCCGAATTTAGGTCTGAACGACCGGAATGGGCGCAAAGCAGAAGGGCAGGGGGGGTATTCATCCATCAGCGGGTTTCGACCCCTTTCTCGACATGCGACTGACGCTCGCAGTATCCGAAAGCAGACATTGCCGTAGACCTAAAGCACGATGCGCATGCCGAATAGGAGTCTTGGAATAATGCGAGCGACAAGCCGCCTTCCAAACGGCGTCAGCACGCCTTCTATATGACTTCCAGCAACCCCGATGTGAGGGTAAGTGATGCCTCCGTCGCAATGCAGTGGCCGGTGCCTGCGATGGACCGGTTGTCAACGGGCCGACGCCGCAGCGGCGAATGACTGAGCTGTGAAGCGGGAGCGGTCCGGTCTGTGGTTAGTACGGGCAACGCCCGAACGCTTGCGGCGGCGCCGAGTTCGGTAGCTCAGTCGACGCCCACCCAGCGCGCGGCGGCTTCAGCCGTGTCCTGGGGGCGGGTGTTGAACGCGATTGCCGCCTTGGGTGCGCCGCGGTGGATGGCGTTGACCACCTTTTCGAAGAATTCCAACCCCTTGGGCGGGATGCGCAGGCCGCCGCCGATCACGACGCAATCATAGGTCACGCTCGCGAGCTGCGCGGCCAATGTTGCGATGCCGCTGTCATCGGGCGTAATCATGCAGATGTCGGCGTCCCAACCGCGCTCGGTCATGGTCGTTTCGGCGATGTCGATGCCCGCCTGGATTTTTGCGGCATCGAAGCCCGGTGGCAGGGAGGGATCGGAGAAGTCCACGGTTTCCGGCTTCTGCCCGACGAATAATACGCGTGTCACGATCAAGCTCCTTTGATTGGGTTGGTGGATACGGCGGCGTCCAGCCGCTGGCGCAGGAATTCTCCGATGGCGTTGACGGACTGCTCTGCCGCAACAAACTGGCCGAGGGAGGACTGGAAGACATGCGCCATGCCTTCCCAGATCGATAGCGTGACCTCCACGCCCGCCGCCTTCGCCCGGTCGGCGTAGCGGGTGGAGTCGGAGAGTAGCACTTCGTTGTCACCGACATCTATGCGGATCGGTGGCAGGCCGTTAAGGTCGGCATGGAGCGGCGACGCCTTGGGAAGTGCTGCATCCTGGCCTTGCAGATACATGTCCGAGAACGCCTTGAGCACGTCGCGCGTGAAGATCGGGTCCGCCTCCGCCCGGGTCTGGTAGCTCTCGCCGGCGGCGGCAAGATCGGTCAGAGGCGACATCACTGCCGCTCCGACGGGCTGCGCCACGCCGCGGGTCTTGTCGGCCGCAAGAATGGACAGCAGCGCCAGCGTCAGCCCGCCGCCTGCCGAGTCGCCGGCGATCACGATCCGTTCGGCGCCCTCGGTTACCAGGCCGTGATAGACGGCAACCGCATCGTTGATCGCTGCCGGATAGGGATGCTCGGGCGCGAGCCTATAGTCAGGGATAAAGGTATCGGCGCCGGCGCGCCGGGCAATCTGGCCCACGAAACTGGTAAACGCCTGGGCCGAGCCAAGCACGTAGCCGCCACCGTGAATGTAGAGCACGCGAGCGCCTTGCTGTGCACCCGCCGGCCGAACCCAGAAGCCCGCGATCCCGCCGACCGTCGCGGCCTCGACCCGGACATCGGCCGCGGCGAGTGTTGCGGCGAACATGCCGTCGAACATCGGCCGGGCTTCGGGGCCGAGCTTGTCGCCCTTATGGGCCGCCGTGGCCTGACGCATCGCGGCAACTGCGGGAGCATCGTCAGGCGAGAGGGGATGGATCGTGATCATGGCGGTCTCCTTTAGTGAGGTGAGTAAAATGGGGTTCAGTTGTTTGCCCACTGGGCAGCGGCGTCCCTGGCAAAAGCGGCGTAGGAGCGAGGGGCGTGGCCGAGCAGTTTGGTCAGTCGGGCGATGTCGTCGGCACTCGCCACCGCGCCTTCGCTCTGATAGCGGCCGAACATCAGACGCAGGTCGAGCGCATGCCAGGCGGGCAGCATGGTCTTGGTGCGCTGCTCCATGATGACAAGATCGTTGCCGCCATGGCGGATGGGGCGACTGAGGGCCTGGCTCCAGATGGTGGCGATACCCTCACCGGTCAGGCTGTCCGGACCGACCAGGGCATAGGTCTCGCGGGGCAGGGGCGTCGCGGCCTGGTCACGGCGAACCAGCTCGATCGCGGCGGCCTCGCCGATATCGCGGATATCGACCATCGAGATGCCTTTGTCGCCGATCGGGGAGGCATAAGTGCCCGTTTTGAGAAGTCCGTCCTTCTGACGAAGGTCGTTCTGGATGAAGTAGGCGGGACGCAGAATGGTAGCCGGTAGGTCGAGTGCCTCGATCATGCGTTCGACCGTGTACTTGCCGGCAAAATGGGGCACGTCGGCATAGGCGTCGCCGCCAAACACCGAGAGATAGACCACGCCTTTGATGCCGGCCTCGCGGGCGACGGTCAGGGCCAGCATGGTCTGCGTCAATTCATCGGCCACATTGGGGGCCAGCAGGAACAGGGTGCTGACGCCTTGCAGCGCCGCGCGCAGCGTGTCCGGATCGGCGAGATCGCCGCGAACCGCCGTCACGCCCGCGGGAAGCTGCGCCGTCTCGGGTGAGCGCGTCAGGGCGCGGACATCGGCATGGCGACTATGAAGCTGGGCGAGCACCTGTGCCCCGATGGTTCCTGTGCTGCCGGTAACGAGAATGGTCATATCGAAATGTCCTTTGTGTCGATGCGCATTGCATCTCCTGTGCACGAAGATAGCCGTTTCACTATCGCTTAGAAGATGCCAATATCGATATTGCTCGTCTCAAAAATGGAACAGTTGATGGACCTACAGGCTTTGTCCGACTTCGATCTCGTCGCCGCTCATGGCGGGTTCGGCCGTGCTGCCCGCGTTTCTGGCCGATCGAAAGCCACGCTGTCGCGGCGGGTCAGTGAACTCGAACGGAGCCTTGGTGTGCGGCTCATCGAGCGGGGGTCCCAGACCCTGCGATTGACCGACGAAGGACGGGCGCTGCATGAGCGGACGCACGGCCTGCTGAGCGAAATCGCCGAGGCGGGTGAGGCAGTGGTCCTTGGCGCGTCCACACCGCGAGGCAGGCTGCTTGTCAGTGCACCGGTGGTGTTCGCGCATGTCGCGATGCCCCGGATTGGTGCGCGGTTTGCGCTGGCCTATCCGGAGGTCCAGCTCGAGATCGTTGCCGAGGACCGCAAGGTCGATCCGGTCGAAGATGGCTACGACCTGATCATCCGGATCGATCCATCGCCGGACGAACGCTTGGTCGGCCGACGTTTCCTTAATGATGAACGCCTGATCGTGGCGCCGCCCGGCATGCCGCGTCCCGTTCGAGGCGTGGATGAAGACGAATCGACGGTGAGGGCCGTTGTGCTCTCCGCGGCATCGCCGGCTGCAGTCTGGCGGATGAAATCGGGAACGGAGGCTGACATGGTCCTGCGGCCGGACCCGATTCTGCGCCTGTCTTCGCTGCTGATGGTTCGCGATGCAGTGCTTTTGGGTGCCGGCGCGGCCTTGCTGCCCAAGCTCCTGGTTGCCGACGACGTCGAGGCGGGCAGGCTTGCCTATTGGGGAACGCATGCTGGCCCGCCCGTCGAAATCTGGGCGTTGCAGAGTTCACGCCGCCTGGTTGGCGCCAAGGTCCGCGCCTTCCTGGAGGTGGTGGAGAGCGCTTTTCCTGAGAAGGTTTTTGTTGCGCCACCGTTATGAGCGGCAACGCGGTTGCCGCCGTCGAGACAGCGCCGGATGCCTTGCATCGAGCCGGCAGCGAGCACCGCATCCTCGATGGGCGCCTTGAGCGCATGGTTGGGAAGGCCGCTCAGCACCGGATGAATGACCGACGAGAACACGACGCGGCGACCGCCGCCGGCGTTCGGCGCATCGACGAATGCCTTGCCCACTTTGGCCTCGTCAGGAAGCATGACGGGTGCGATATAGAAGACGCGGCCGACGCCTTGAAGCGCGGTGGCCACGCTCGCCGGGTCGGTCAAGTCGCCCACCACGATATCCGGGACGCCCGTCTCTCGAACGGCGGATTCGTCACGAGTATCATGGATCATCGCGCGGATATTGGCGCCCCGTCGCGCCAGTTCGGGAACCACCAGGCCCGCAAACTTTCCGCTGGCGCCAACGACCAGGATTGTTCCATCCATCAGGTCAATCCTCGCGTTCCAGAGATACACGAAAGTATCGCACGGGCCAGTTTTCGCATCCAGGGCTAGTTCGTCGCCGATGTTGGACGGACTATGCCGAATAGTGCAACAATGGGGTATGCTTGATATCAAATCCCTGCAAATCTTCGAGAAAGTCGCGTCGCTGAGGAGTTTCACCGCGGCGGCGCATGCGCTTGGCGTGCCGAAATCCAACGTCAGCCGCGCCATTGCCAGGCTGGAGGGCGAACTCGGCACCCGCCTGTTCCAGCGCACGACACGCGAGGTTGCGCTGACCCTGACGGGGCAAGCTCTGCACGAACGCAGCACCGGCATCATCGCAAATCTCAGCGACGCATTGACCTATGTGCGCGATCTCGCCGGTCAACCGCGCGGTCTGCTCAAGATCAGCGCGGGCGTAGGGTTCGGTGTCAATGTGCTCGCCGAGCAGCTGCCCGAATTCCTTCTGCTTTATCCCGATATCGAGATCGGGCTCGATCTGAATAGCCGCCCTGCCGATCTTGTGGCGGAGGCAGTCGATATCGCGGTCCGCATGGGGCCGCTGCAAGATTCTGGCCTGGTCGCAGTCAAGCTTGGCGAGATGCGGCGCTATCTTTGCGCCGCCCCATCTTATCTCGAGCGCAGAGGCAGACCGTCTTCGATCAGTCATATCCCACACTATGACACGATCGAAATGCCCGGGCCGGATGGCAGGCCGAGGCCCTGGACGTTTTCCAGGGGAGGGCAAACTGTGCGCGTAGAGATCAAGCCGCGCCTTTCGGTCAATGAGGCGCTCACCATCAACCGCTTGGTTACGAACGGTGCCGGCCTAGGGATTTTGAGCGGCTATATTTGCGCGCCACAGATCGCAGCGGGCCAGCTTGTGGATGTTTTCCCTGACTGGTCACCACCGCCGGTCGAGGTCAACCTGGTCTTCCCAAGCCGACGCGAACTCTCGCCTGTCGTGCGCGCTTTTGTCGACTATATGAAACAGGTAAGTCGCCCTGGCACTCTGTGGATGGACGATCCGTTAGCCGTCGCATCAACCGCTTGATGGGACTTCTCGTCGGCAACGGTCATTACGGGCTCGCCGTCACTAAGAGGTCGGGCCCATGTAGAGTGCCGCCAGTTTTTATCACCGAGGCTCGAGGGCGGCATGAATTCAGCCGTGGCAGAGGTCTCTCGATACCGCCCAGAGTTGGTCTGCTATATCGGGATCTAGAGCCCACGCCTTTACCCCGTGAGGATGTTGAGCAAGGTCGGCGTCATTGGTCACGGTATAGGCCTCGCGACAGTCGTCGAGATAATGACCGCCCGTGTGGGCAAATTCTGCTGCAACGGCCGCAACCAGAGTTGTCGCAGCGCCCTGTTCGATCGACTTGTACTTGAAGATGCCTGCGGCCGCAGCTGCATCCAGCGATTCCCGTTGCTGCATGGAGAAGTTGCGCTGCAATCCCGTTGCCACGCCGCCAGGATTGACCGCATTGGCGATAATTCCGTCACCGGCCCAGCGTTGCGTCGCGCCTACAGCAAACAGCGCATTGGCAGTCTTTGATTGGGCATAGGCAATCTGCGGGTTGTAGCGGCGACGCTCGAAATGGAGATCGTCAAAGTCGATGCCTGAGCGCATGTGAGCTGTCGAGCTGAGCGAAACGATCCTCGCGCCGTCACGTGCCTTTGCTCCGCGTGCTAGCGCGTCGTGCAGCCCCACGGCCAAAGCGAAGTGGCCAAGGTGATTGGTTGCGAACTGCAGTTCCCAACCTTCGCCTGTGCGCTCAAGTCCACTCGTGACCAGCCCGGCGTTGTTGACCAGGAGATGCAACGGGCCCTCCCAGGCCTCGATGAAAGCAGCCACTGAAGATCTGCTGGCCAGGTCAAGTCGCGCAACCCGGGGCATTGTGCCGCCAGTCTTTCGTTCTATGTCTTCGGCTACCGTGCTGCCGAGGTCAATGTTTCGTACCGCTAGCGTTACTTCAGCCCCGGCTGCAGCCAGTGCGCGGGCCGTCTCAATGCCGATGCCGGATGAGCCTCCGGTAACGATGGCGCGTACGCCCCCCAGATCAACATCACGGATGACGTCGTCGGCAGTGCTGGTCGCGGTGAATGGAGTCGTGATGAGGGCGCCTGTGGTCATGCCAATGACTATACAAACCAGTCAACTATTGTAAAGTTAATTTTTTCCGGTACACATCGGTCCATGAACTCGCCAGACATCCATTCCCCATCGTCAACCAGCATCAGCATCGATCGCCGTAAGGCGGTTTTGGAGTCTGCCCTGGTGACGTTCGCGCGCTTCGGATACCGGAAGACCTCGATGGACGCCGTCGCCCGGGCTGCCAGGATCTCCCGGCCTGGGCTCTACTTTCTCTTCGCGTCGAAGGAGGAGCTCTTTCGAGGTGCGGTCTTTCATGCCCTGCAGGTGGACATTGCCGAGGTAGAACGCATTTTAGGGGCAGCCGACATTCCCATTCGCGAACGCCTTCTGGAAGCGTTCTGCCAATGGGTCGGTCGCTACATTGGCCCCATGGCCAGGGATATTGGGTTAGTGATCGATGACAATCCCGATCTTCTCGGTGACATCGTTACGGTGATGCCGCAGCGGTTCGCCACTCTGATTACAGATGCCATCGCCGCATCGGCGAGCAAAGCGGATCGGGAAATAGGAGCAGCGGTGGCGCAGACCCTGATCAGCACCTCAATCGGTATCAAATATCAGGTTGAAACCAGGCAGGACTACAGTGACCGTCTCGCGCTCGCCATAAGGCTGCTACTGCGCTGAGGATGGACTGACGCCGTACCAGCGTCACTCGACGGACGCAAAACATTGGTGGGACTTTTGGTTGGACTTTTCCCACCGCTTGTCGCTTCCTGGGGTCAAAAATCGCACTTTGTTCCGTTTGGACGAAAATCAGGGTTGCACGAAAAGCCCCGCTTCTCTATGTCTCCGCGCAGTCGGGGCGTAGCGCAGCCTGGTAGCGCATTTGTCTGGGGGACAAAGGGTCGTCGGTTCAAATCCGGCCGCTCCGACCAATTCCCACTCATCGTAGATGACATTCATGTCGCATGGCATATCCCGAGCCATTCGAGATATCGTCATGCACGAAGCTTGAGGGCACAATCCGGATGCCGTTGCATTGAGCATTCCCGGCCTGGTCGGCGCATTGCAGTTATGGTCGGAAACGGCTGCTGGTACGGCGCGCCTGATCAATCATTCCGAAAATCACACCTTCCGCATCGATGCGCCGTTTGGCGAGACCTACAGCCTGCGCGTGCATCGGCCTGGCTACCAGTCGCGCGCGTCGATCGAGAGCGAGCTGGCCTGGCTGATAGCGCTGCGGCGCGATACCAGGCTGCCGGTGCCCAAGCCCATCAAGGGCCGCAATCGTCAGATTCTGCAAGTGTTCGACTCGCCGGGGCATGAGCCGCGGCTGGCCGTACTGTTTGCCTATGCGCCGGGGCAGGAGCCATCGCCGACCAGCAATCTGGGCGAGCTGTTCGTTACGCTGGGCGGATTTGCCGCGCAGATGCACCAGCACGTTGTCGAGTGGCGCCGGCCGGACAGCTTCGTGCGGCAGGTGTGGAGCGCCGAGCGGATTCTGGATGCAGATGGGTTGTGGGGCAACTGGCGGGCCGCGCGGGAGATTACGCCGGCCATTCGGTCGACGCTCGACCGGCTGGATGGGCTGCTGCGCGTGCAACTGGCCGAGTATGGCACTTCGGCGGACAGGTTCGGCCTGATCCATGCCGATATGCGGCTGGGCAATCTGCTGGTCGATGGTGACGATGTTACCCTGATCGATTTCGACGACTGCGGCTTCTGCTGGTTCGCCTACGACTTTGCCGCGGCAATTTCCTTCCACGAGACTCATTTGGCCATCCCAGCTTTGAAGGCCGCGTGGCTGGAGGGGTATACGGCTGTCCGATCGCTTTCAGCTGCCGATCTGGCGGCGATGGATACGATGGTGATGCTGCGCCGCATGGCGCTGCTGGCCTGGATCAGCTCGCATGGCGAAACCAGCCTCGCCCAGACCCATGCGCCGGGTTTTGCCGCCGGGACCGCGCGGCTGGCTGAGCGTTATATGGAAAGCGCGCAACCGCTCAAATGAGCATGGCGTACCGAGGGACGGGGTCGCGTTTGCCGTGGTTGATGGCGCTGGCCACGCCCCAGATCAGGCCGACAAGCAGGAAATAATGCCGCCAGTGATCGCTGTCGATGATGGCCGACTCGCCGACCAGCATTGTGTAGGTCGCGACCAGCGGAATCATCATCAGCCTGTAAGGGGAGGGCTTGGTCAGGCTGGCTATGCCACGCCACAGTGTCAGGATCACCAGGAGATAATAGACGGCGCCGCCACCCCAGCCATAGGCGTGCAGCACGTTGACATAGACGTTGTGCGGCAGCTCGCTCACCCGCATGAAGCTGAATTCGCGCGGTCCGATCCCCAGCGGATTGGCAATCGCCAGCTCCCATGCATAGCCTTGGCGGCCGAAGCGGCCGGTTTCCCCGCTATCATAGTTCTGGCTCGCCGCGCGTGTCTCGAACAGCCTGTTGACCGAAGGAATGCTGAGCAGCCCGCCGAGCGCCACCGCCAGCATGCCCAAGCCCACCAGCGACAGGATCATGATGCGCACCTTTTCGTGCGCCCGCGCCTCAAGCCAGAAGCACAGCACGAGCACGATCAGCGACGAAAACGCGAAGTGTCCCCAGGCGGCGCGCGAGAAGCTGGCGAAGACGCCGATGAATAGCACCATATAGACCGCGCCGGCCCAGAATGCCTTGCGGCTGGTGCCTAGGAGGACGCGCTGCAGGGCATACATTGCGGGCAGGATCAGGAACGGCCCGAACACGTTGGGATCATTGAACATGGCCTTGGCGCGGCCATAGAGCAGGAACGTATCTGCGGAAGGCATCAGCCCCAGATAGGCGAGGGTGCCGATGACTGCGCTGATCAGGGCGGCAGCGGTATAAGCGTTCATCACCAGGCGCATGCGCCGCGCGGTCTGCTCGGCCACGTAATTTGCCACGAAATAGCTGGTGAGCAGCAGGAAGGCGGTGACGATGACGAAGGTGATCTCGTCGGTGATCGACAGCACGCGCGCCTGGAACGCCGAGATCAACGCGAAGGGAATGAAGGCCACGAACATGGCCAGCAGCCCCAGGGTGGAGCGATAGACCCCCATGCCGGCGAGGAAAGCGAATGGCAGCACCAAAAGGAAGCTGACTTCGTAGGGCGACGGCTCGACGAAGACCAGGCAGCCGGTGAAAATCCAGAACCCGACCAGGAAGTCGAACAGCACCTGCACCTTGGTGCGTAGATAAGCGCGGCCGAGTCGCCTGGACCCGATCTTGAAGCTATCGGGACCGATGGTGCCCGCGAGGCTCAATAGGCGTTCGCGTTTTTGGAGACGAGCGATACCGGGGTCATGGCCACGATGTAGAGATCAAGCAGGATGGACCAGTGCTCGATGTAATAGAGATCGTGGTTCACCCGCTGCATGATCTTGTCGATGGTGTCGGTTTCGCCGCGCCAGCCATTGACCTGGGCCCAGCCGGTCATGCCAGGCTTGACGCGATGGCGGGCGAAGTACCCCTCGACGGCCTCGTAATAGAGCTTGTTGTCGGCCTTGGCCTGCAAAGCATGGGGGCGGGGCCCGACGATGGACAGCTCGCCCTTGAGCACGTTGAGCAGTTGCGGCAGCTCGTCGATCGAGGTCTTGCGAATGAATTTTCCGATCCTGGTGACGCGTGGGTCGCTCTTGGTGACGAGCTTGCTGGCCGTGGCATCGAGCATGTCGGTGCGCATCGAGCGGAATTTGTAGATCTTGATTAGCTCGTTATTGAAGCCGTGCCGGTTCTGCATGAAGAACACCGGGCCACGGCTCTCCAGCTTGATGGCGATCGCGGTCGCAAGCATGATCGGGGAGAACACGATCAGCGCGGTCAGCGCTACGATCTTGTCGAACACCCATTTGAAGATCAGGTTCCAGTCCGAAATCGGCCGGTCGGCCATGTCGAACACGGCGACGTCGCCGACATAGGAATAGGCCTTGTTGGTGAATTTGAGCTTGCTCATATGCGCCGATAGCCGGATGTCGACCGGCAGTACCCAGAGCTGGGTCAGCATTTCCAGCACGCGCTTTTCCGCCGATAGCGGCATCGACACGATGACGAGGTCGACCGGCGAGCGGCGGGCGAATTCGATCAGATCGGCGACCTTGCCCAGCTTGGGGCAGCCGGCGACGGTCTCGGGCGAGCGGTCGTCGACGCGATCGTCGAACAGGCCGAGCAGGCGGATATCGTTGGAGGCGCCCTTGTCGATCTGCTGGATCAGGGTTTCCGCATCGTGCCCGCCACCGACGATGACGGTGCGGCGCTTCAGGCGGCCCATATTGGTCCAGTGCCAAACCAGCGAGCGCAGGGCCAGCCGATAGGACACCAGTCCAACGGCGCCGCCCACATACCAGCTCAAGAGCCAGACGCGGGAGACCATGTCCGACGCCTTGAGGAAGAACACGGTGATGGAAAGCACCAGCATGACCAGCGTCCAGCCGATCAGCACCCGGCTGATCTGGCTGAGCAGCGTGCGATAGGCGGTGATGCGATGGGTGCGCGCGGCGTTGAACAGGACGTTGGCAAGGAGGCACGAGGCCAGGATTGCCGGGATGTAGAAAGACGGCTCGCCCAGTTGCACATAGACTTCGTAAATGCCGTAACCCAGTACCGCCAAGAGCACCGCCTCGGCCGCTTGGGCGATGCCGACGATCACGGCGCCCGAATAGCCGCGCTCCATTGGGGCGGCGATAATGGCTTCGGCCTGGGGCGACAGCGTGCGACCGGCGGGACCGGCCTCGGATTGCTTGGAGACGTGCTCCAGCACAGCCTGTTTAGGGTCTACGCGATACATTTGACGCCACCGGTACTCGTACTCGGCGCTATCATCGGTGCAAGGAGTGAAGACTCGGTGAAACCGGGTGTGAGGATTAAGTCGACAGGTTTTGGTAGAGCGCCGCGATATCGCCCGACATACGCTCCAGCGAGAAGGCTTCGGCGATGTGCGCGAGCCGGGTTTTCATCTCGATATGCGCGCCCCTCGGATCGTCGAGGACGGCTTGCATGGCCTCGCGCAGAGCCAGTGGATCGCCGGCGGGGATCAGGCTGGCAGCTGTGGGGCCAAAAATCTCGGGAATGCCGCCCACCTTGGTAGCGATCACCGGCAGTTGAGCGGCTGCGGCTTCGAGAACCACATAAGGCAGGGACTCCGCCAGCGAGGGCACCACGGCGCAGCGTCCGCGGGCGAACATCGCGCGGGCCGGTTGGGCACCTGCCAGTTCGACACGATTTTGCAATTTGAGCTTGGCGATTTGTGCCGTTAGCGCTGCGCGGGCGGGGCCATCGCCAGCCATGACCAGCTTGGCGGGTGTTCCGTCGGGGCGCCGCACCTCGGCCAGTGCATCGATCAGGATGTGAATGCCCTTGAGATCGCGCAATTCACCAACGAAGACGAAGTCCGCCGCATCGTCATTGGCGAGCACGGGAACGAATTCGTCGGGGTTCAGGCCGTTGTGGATCACGGGGCTGGGGCAGGTTGGTTCCTCGATCACGGCGCTATAGGTGCGCCTGGCGAAGGCGCTTTCGAAGATTATCGCCGCCGTCTGCGCCATCAGCTTACGCTCGAGCAGATGGAAAACCTGGCCGGAGCGCGAGTTGGCGGAGAAGTGCAACACGCCGCCGTGAGGAGTGTAGATCGCGATCGGCCGACGTTTACCGATCTTGGCCAGCCGCGCGTAAAAGCCGCCCTTGGCGCCGTGACCATGCAGCACGTCGATATTCAGTTTGTTGACCAGACGGCGCACAGCCAGCGGCGTCACCAGATCGCCGCGGCCCAAGACATGCGGCATGGCGAAGCGGTGAATGCCCAGGCTGGCAAAGGGAGTAAGCGCCGTCAGCCGGCTTTCGGTCTGTGCATCGTTGGCGAGGCTATCGACGACAATGCCGATCTCGTGGCCGTCAGCCGCGAGAGACCGCGTCAGATCGGCGACATGGCGGAACAGCCCACCCACCGGAGCGCGCATGACTTGCAGGATGCGCAGTTTGCGCGCTGGGCCCACCGGCTAGAACCAACGTTCGTTCACGACGATCGTATCGCCGGGATAGATGGGGAAATCGAGGTTGACGACGCCCTTGACCATTTCGTTGCCCTGGCGGCGGTAGACCACGGCATTGTTGCGATCGGCGGTATCGGTGAAGCCGCCGGCAGTGCTAATCGCCGCACGGACAGTCATGCCGTACACATAGGGGAACTGGCCGGCATTGCCGACTTCGCCCTGGATGAAGAAGGGCCGGTACTCGGCCACTTCAACCGAAACATTGGGATTGCGCATATAGCCGTTGGCGAGTGCCGCCGAGAGCCGCGCTGCGGCAACCTTGGTCGTCTGTCCGCGCACTGGCACGGTGCCCACCAATGGGAAGGCGATGGCACCGGCGTCATCGACGCGGTAGGTCTCGGTCAGCTCAGCGTCGCCATAGACGGTCACCCGCAAGGCGTCGCCGGTGTCGAGCTGGTACGGCCCCTTGGTCTGGACAAGATAGGTCGCCGGCACGGTGGCGCAGGACGCCAGCGGCAGCATCAACACTATGGTGATTATGGGCAGCCAGCGCATGAGAATCCAGCTCGGGTTTGATGGCCGGAGTGTCTGCTGGGATGGTTAAGATTTCCCTTAGAGCGGGCGCGTATTGTTGCGATCTGCAAATGCTTTAACGGATTGATTACCACGATGGGGCGATAAATCCCCCGGAACAGGCGAGGTGAGCAATGGCCTACGAATCGCAGGCTTTGCGCGATGCACGAATAGATCTGGGCGCCGTCTTCGGTGCGGTCGTCAAACGTTTGCCCCGCATCATCCTGGTGACGGTGCTGCTGCTGGCTGCCACATTTGCGCTGCTGATGTTTGTGCCACGCATGTATGAGAGTTCCGCCGGCATCCTGGTCGAGCCGCGCACCAACGTGTTTGATACCGCGGGTAATGCGCCCTCGGCGGCGGTCAGTGGGTTGGCGGCGGGCGTCGTCTCCAGCCAGATCGAGCTGATCAAATCGCGCGAAACCCTGCTCAACGTCATCGACCAGCTCGACCTGCGCTCGGTTCCCGAATTCAACGGCAGCGGCAGCGGGCCATCGCCCTTGGGGATCATTTCGCAATTCCTCGGCCGCAAGGCCGCGCCAGCCAATGTGGATGAGACCGTGCTGGCCAACCTGCTCGATCGCATGACGGTTATCCAGGAACGCGACTCGGCGATCATCACCGTGCTGGTGCGGTCCGTCGATCCGGAACTGGCCGCCAAGATCGCCAATGCGGTCGCCAATGCGCATGTGGCGCGCCGCACCGATCTGTCGCTGTCCGACACCGTGGAAGCATCCGGCTGGTTGGGCAATGAAATCGCCAAGCTGCGCGTCTCGGTCACCGATGCGGAAAACGCGGTCGCCAATTTCAAGGTGCAGAACGACCTGTTCGTCGGCGCCAACAATACGAGCCTCGCCGATCAGGACTTGTCCAGCGTTGCCACGCAGATCAGCGCTGCGCAGGAACGCAAGAGCGCGGCCCTGTCGCGGGCCTCGCTGATCCGGGGGCTGCTGGAACGCGGCGCGCCGATCGACGGCATTGCCGACGTGCGCGCTTCGGCCGTGATCCAGCAATTGACGCAGGAAAAGGCGCGACTGCAGGGCGAACAGGCTCAGAAAGCCGCAACGCTGCTGCCCAATCATCCGACGATCCAGGCGCTGGTCGCCCAGATCAACGAGTTGAACAATCAGATTAATATCGAGGGCCGTCGCGTCGCCGAGGGGCTGGAATCGGAAGCGGAGATCGAGGCCAACCTCGAAACCTCGCTGAAGAGCGAACTAACCCGCGCCAAGGGTTCTGCGTCCGCCGCCACCACCAACACCGTCACTTTGGATAGCCTGGAGCGCGAGGCCAAGGCACAGCGCGACCTGCTGGCCAGCTATCTGCAGCGCTATAGCGAAGCCACGACCCGTACCGAGGCGCTGCCCGATGTACGGGTCGTTTCGCTGGCCGCGGCGTCGGTGAGCCCGGCCTCGCCCAAGACGCCACTGATCCTGCTGGCTGTCGGCATAGTCGCCGCTGCGGCCCAGATTGGCCTTGTCATCCTGGGTGAACTGATGTCCGGCCGGGCCATCACCGAAGGCCGCCGCGTTTCCTATGAAGACGAGCCCGAAATGCGACCACAGGACGAGCTTGAGACGGTTCCGTTCATGGAAACCGAGCTCGAGGCCGACCAGCAATGGACGGAGGAGCCAGCGCCGGATGCCGATATCGCCACCCTGGACGATGCCGAGCCCGAGGTTAGGGCCTTCGTAGCGCCCCCCGCGTTCGAAACGCCAGAGGAACTGCTTGCTGCGCCAGCCGAAACGGTGCCGGTAGTGCACCAGGATGCGCCGATGTTCGCCAGCGAACACGATGTCGACAAGGCTGACCGCGCGCGCTTCATCAAGGCAGTTCTGGCCGAGCCGGAGCCTGAGCCGGAACTGACCGAGGACGAGCAGGAGGAGGTCGAACGTGCCGTCGCGCCACCAGTCCGGACCCGGCCGGAGACCGCGTTGCCGCCGGCTCCTGTTGCGCCACGGCCGCAATCCGCCCATACGGCCTTCGCCGACCTGTCCTCCGATCTGGCGCTTGGCCGCACGCGGCTGGTACTGCTCGCGGGGCACCGCTCCAATGTCGAATGCGAAATGCTGGCCGAGGCGCTGGTTGCCGATGCGCTCGACAAAGGGCTCAGCGTGGCCCTAGTCGATGCGGGTAGCGCCCGTCGCTCCGACGATGCCGGGCTGTCCGACCTCAGCACCGACGAAGCCAGCTTCGGCGACGTCGTGCACAAGTCCAGCGACAACAGCTTTGCCGAAGTGCCATGGGGGCAGGGCGCGACCATCGATCGCCGCTCGCCCAAGCCGCTGACGCTGATCGAAGCGCTGGGCGATATCTATGAAGTGGTGGTCCTGATGACTGGCCGGGTCGGCATGACCTCGACACTCCCCCTGTTCGCCGACCTCGAAGGGCGGCTAGTGCTGGTGGCCAGCGATGACGCCACCGACGTCGAGGACCTGCGCCAGCAATTGGCCGATGCCGGGTTTGGGCGCGCCGATATCGTCACCACGCCCGAATTGGTCGCGGCATAATTCAGTCGGGGTCAGCGCGTGCCGTCTCTGAAATACGCCGGCATTCGCGCGATGTTCGAAGCACTGTGGCTGTCCCGCTTGCCGGGGCTGATCCGGGCGCTGTCGTCGTCGCGCGGAGTCATTTTTACTCTTCACAGGGTTCTGCCCGATGCGCCGGCAGAGTTCGCCCCCAATGCCATCCTGCAGGTGCGGCCAGACTTTCTGGACTATTGCATCACCCGGTTAAGGGCGCTGGGTCTCGATATCGTCAGCATGGACGAAGCCGTAATCCGCATGGCTTCGACTGACGACCATGAGCGGCAGTTCGTCGTTTTCACCTTCGACGATGCCTATAAGGACAACCTGCAATACGCGCTGCCAGTGCTGCGGCGGCAGAATAGCCCTTTTACGCTCTACGTGCCGACGGCACTGGTCGATGGCACCGGCGAGGTCTGGTGGCAATCCATCGAGGACATTATTGGCCGCGAAAATGCCATTACCGTGGACGGTGAGCGCTTCGACACCAGCACTACCACGCTAAAACAGGGCGCCTACAATGTTCTCTACTGGCGCATGCGCCAGATGCCGGAGATGGATCGCGTTTCCCTGATGCGCCGCTTTGCCGACGAGCATCGTTATGATCTCGATCAGCAATGCGGTGACCTCATCATGGACTGGGACCAACTGCAGCAGTTCGCCGACGAACCGCTCTGCACCATCGGCGCGCATACCGTGCATCACTATGAATTGGCCAAGCTGCCGGTGGAGCAGGCTCGCAGCGAAATGGCGCAATCCGCCGATATCCTCGAGGCAAAGTTCGGCCATCGGCCGGCGCACATCTCGTATCCCATCGGGGGCCCGGCCTCGGCCGGACCTCGTGAATTCGAGCTGGCGCGGGAACTGGGCTTCCGCACCGGCGTCACCACGCGCCCCGGCGGCATCTATGCGCAGCACAGCCAGACGCCGCAGGCGCTGCCACGTATTTCGCTCAACGGGCTGTTCCAGAAACGGCGCTATATCGATGTTTTCGCGACGGGAACCATCTTCAGCACGCTAGGTCGCATCACTGGCTAGGCGGCCGGCGCGTCATCCTTGGCCATCCAGCGGATGAGGGCCATGGCGGGGAAAATCCAGCCCATGCCAGCGACGCAAAAAAACGGGATCAGCACGAACCACGGCATGCCCTGCAGCAGTTCCAGATAGAGGGTCGTGCCCACGACCAGCCACGCGGCGATCGAGCCGAGGATTAGCAGCACTCCCAAAAATTTGCGTTTGCGCTGCGTCATCATGCGTCATCGCGGCTATTGCGGTTCATAATTGGCGGGCATACCACTGCGCCCCGTCGACCGATACCGGGATAATGCTGTGACGATCGCCCATGATGCCGCACTGATAGAGACTTTGCCCGCCACCGATCGCCTGCGCCCGGTGCGCATCTGGCTCTATGTCGTGGCGGCCGCGGTGCTGTTCATGGTTGTGGTCGGTGGCATTACGCGGCTGACGGAATCCGGGCTGTCCATCACCAGTTGGCAGCCGATTTCGGGCACTATTCCGCCGCTGAGCGATGCCGCGTGGCAGGCCGAATTCGACGCTTACAAGCAAATCCCGCAATATCAGGTCAACAATATCGATATGACCATGGATGGCTTCAAAGCCATCTTCTTCTGGGAATATCTGCATCGCCTGATCGGCCGCCTGCTCGGCGTGATCTTCCTCGTGCCGTTCCTAGTGTTCCTGGTGCAGCGCCGCCTTCCGCGCGCGCTGGCCTGGCCGCTGGCCGGCCTGTTCGTGCTGGGCGGCTTCCAGGGCGTGCTGGGTTGGTGGATGGTTTCGTCGGGCCTGTCCGAACTCACCTCCGTGTCCCAATACCGCTTGGCCGCGCATCTGACCGCCGCCGCGCTGCTGTTCATCGCCCTGGTCTATGTGCCGCGCTCACTGGAGCCGGGCAGGGCGCCCGGCAAGGTCACCGCCGCCAATATCTGGACCGGCGTGATCCTGCTTGTTCTCATCCTGATCCAGATCGCTGCCGGCGCCTTCGTCGCCGGGCTCGATGCTGGCATGGGCTACAACACCTGGCCGCTGATGGATGGCGCCATCATCCCCAATGGTCTGGGCATCATGCAGCCGTTCTGGCGCAATCTGTTCGAGAACGCCCTGACCGTGCAGTTCGTTCATCGCTGCATCGCCTATGCCATCGTAATCTATCTGGCCTTCGCCATCTGGCGCCAATCGCGCAATGGCGGCCTTGATGGCGTCAACGGCTGGCTGCCCCGCATCGCTGCCTTTGTGGTGCTGCAAGCCGTCCTGGGTATCGCCACGCTGCTGTTTTCGGTGCCGATCGGCCTTGCCGTTGGGCATCAGGCGCTGGCCTTCATGCTGGCAGGCCTGACGGTCGCTTACCTAGCGGATATGCGTCGCGCTTTACGGTAACATAATACCGCATCGATAAGACGTTGATTTTGTTGATCTTTATCAACCCACTTGACGGCGCGCGACTCCCTCTCTAAACGGACCCCAACAAGCCGCCAATTCCTTCGAGAACGGGCCGGTAAGCCACGAAAATCTAGGGAATTTCACTCATGAGCACTTACACTGCCAAGCCGAGCGAGATCGACAAGAAGTGGATCCTGATCGACGCTGAAGGCCTTGTGGTCGGTCGCGTCGCTTCGATCATCGCTTCGCGTCTCCGCGGCAAGCATCTGCCGACTTTCACCCCGCACATGGACATGGGCGACAACATCGTTGTCATCAATGCCGGCAAGGTGAAGTTCACTGGTCGCAAGCTCGACCAGCACAAGTTCTATTGGCACACCGGCTTCCCCGGCGGCATCAAGGACCGGACTGCCCGCGAAATCCTCGAAGGCCGTTTCCCGGAACGCGTTCTCGAGAACGCCGTGCGCCGCATGATGCCGGGCGGCCCGCTAACCCGCGCCCAGCTGAAGAACCTCAAGGTCTACGCCGCTGGCGAGCATCCTCATGAGGCTCAGCAGCCCAAGAAGCTCGACGTGGCTGCGATGAACTCCAAGAACGTGAGGGTGAAGTAACATGGCCGAGACCATCAATTCTCTCGAGGACCTCGGGACTTCCACCGTCGCTCCGGCAGTCAACCTGGCTCCGGTCCACGTTCAGAAGCTCGACGCCCAGGGCCGCGCCTATGCCACCGGCAAGCGCAAGAACGCCGTCGCTCGCGTCTGGATCAAGCCAGGCAAGGGTGCCGTGGTGATCAATGGTCGTGAGTTCGCGACTTATTTCGCCCGTCCCGTTCTGCAGCTCATCGTGAAGCAGCCGATCGTCGCGACCGAGCGCACGGACCAGTACGACGTCGTCGTCACCGTCGCCGGTGGTGGTCTGTCGGGCCAGGCCGGTGCCGTGCGTCACGGCATCTCCAAGGCGCTGAACTTCTTCGAGCCGGGCCTGCGCCCGATCCTCAAGAAGGGTGGCTTCCTGACCCGCGACAGCCGCGTCGTGGAACGCAAGAAGTACGGCAAGGCCAAGGCCCGCAAGTCCTTCCAGTTCTCCAAGCGCTAAGCTGTCGAACGATATTTGCAAAGGGCCGGGAAACCGGCCCTTTTCTTTTGCGCTGCGCACAACCAGATAGACCGGGCAATACGAGCCCCGCCATGTTCAACCTCATCACGCGTTTTCACCTGCTGCTTCTGCTCGTGCTGGGCGCCATCACCGCCGTGGCGGTGTTTCGTGTGCCGGCTGACTATGCCTTTCCCGCGCACTGGGCGGCCAGCCAGGCGGACTGGATGTGGCCGCGCAACACAGCGCTGACGGTAGGTCCGGTCATTGCTGTCATCTTGTTGGGTGGCTTTGCTGTCCTCGGCCGCCTGCTGACCAAGAACCATCTTGCCAAGGTGCGCCATATTCTCGATCCGGCGCTGACATTGCTGCTTGTGGTGATCGTCGCCGTGCAACTCGGTCTATTGCTGAACGGCATCGGCTCGGACCTCGATCTGGTTCGCCTTACCGCCATTGCTCTTGGTCTGCTGCTAATCGGCCTCGGCATCGTCTTCGCCGAGGCGGAGCGACACACCTATGCCGGCCTAAGGCTGCCCTGGCCGATTCCAAGGGACAGTCAATGGCGCAAGGTACATCGAGTGACTGGGGTGGCGTTTGGTCTGGCTGGGGCAGGGCTGTTGGCGATGGCTTGGTTCGCGCCCGATCTAGGGCCTTTGGTCATCGCATTTGCGCTGGCGCTGAGCGTACCGCCAGTGCTGGCGGCATGTGCCACTGCATTGTCTCGATAACCGGCTTGGCATGGCATTGCCGTGAAACCGGTTTCGCCAATAGGAATTTCCGCTGTGCTTGCGGCAAACGGAAAACCATGCGCTGCAACTTCTGAGGGGGAAGGGTAGTTTGTGACCAAGAATGAGGCTGGCGGCTTAATTGGTAGGCAGCTTTGCCTTTCCAACCTACAGGTCAACATGTCTCCCACCACACTTTCGTCGGCCGCCAGGCCGACCAGGGCGCCCAAGCCCTTTTATCGTAATTTCGGTTTTCAAGTCCTTGCCGCCATGGTGCTGGGGTTGGTCCTTGGTTATATCGCCCGCAATATCGGGCCTGACGCTTCGGGCGCCGCCAATTGGCTGACCCAGACGCTGTCCACCGTCGGCTCGATCTTCGTATCGCTGCTGCGCGCCTTGGTGCCGGTGCTGATTTTTACCGCCATCGTCGCCTCCATCGCCAATCTGCGTGAGCTCAACAATGCTGCTCGCCTCGTCTGGCAGACGCTGCTGTGGTTCGCCATTACCGCGCTGATCGCGGTCGGCATCGGCATTGCTCTCGGCCTGATCATCCAGCCGGGCCTGCATACCGGTGTGGCCGCAACCGCCGCGCACGCGCCATCGTCGTCCGGCTCCTGGCTCGATTTCCTCAAGGGTATCATTCCCTCAAACATCCTGGGGCTGACGGCATCGACCAGCGTCAAAGACACTGGCGCGACGACCAGCCTGAATTTCAACGTGCTGCAGATCATCGTCATCTCGATCGTGGTCGGCATCGCGGCGCTGCGCGTCGGCCCGTCGGCCGATCCATTCCTGGCGTTCAATCGCTCCTTCCTCAAGATCGTGCACAAGATCCTGTGGTGGGTGATCCGCCTGACCCCGATCGGCACTATCGGCCTGCTCGGCAACGCCGTCGCCGTCTACGGCTGGGATGCGCTGGCTCAGCTCGGCTGGTTCTCGGCGGCCATCTATATCGGCCTCGCCATCGTGCTGTTTGTGGTCTACCCGATCGTGCTGGGCACCAACGGTCTGAACCCGGTCCGCTACTTCCAGGGCGTCTGGCCCGCGGTTCAGCTTGCCTTCGTCTCTCGCTCGTCTATCGGCACCCTGCCGCTGACCCAGCGCGTGACCGAAGAAAACCTCGGGGTGCCGCGTGAATACGCCGCCTTCGCCGTGCCGCTTGGGGCCACCACCAAGATGGACGGTTGCGCCGCGATCTACCCTGCCATCGCCGCGATCTTCGTCGCCCAGTTCTATGGCGTGCCGCTTGGGTTGCAGGAATATCTGCTGATCGCGTTCGTGTCGGTCATCGGATCGTCAGCGACCGCTGGCCTGACCGGCGCCACCGTGATGCTGACGCTGACACTGTCGACGTTGGGCCTGCCACTTGAAGGCGTGGGCCTGCTGCTGGCGGTCGATCCGATCCTCGACATGGGCCGTACCGCGGTCAACGTCGCCGGCCAGGCGCTGATCCCCACCATCGTCGCCAAGCGCGAGGGTATTCTGGATCAGGCCGCCTATGATCGTCACGAAAGCATCGACGCGCTCGATGACTCAGTTGAGGCTGTGCCGGCTGAGTAGGGCGGGGCGATATCCCGAAGACAAAAGGGAGGCGAAAGCCTCCCTTTTGTCTTTGGTGCCTATAGTGCCTCCACGCCCACTGTTCTTCCCGCGGACTTGATCCGCGACCCACTTTCAATCTGGCACAAGCGATCAGAGACCCGCGGATCAAGTCCGCAGGAAGGTCGGTGGGTGTGTAAGATTGCCGGTGGGTGGGAAGTGATTTTGACCGGAAGGAAGCGACTAGCCAACCAGCTTGAGCGCCGGCTTTTTCTTCTTCGGCTTGATCGCGGCGTGGGGGGTGTAATTGGCCATGACCCGCTCGATGACCTTGATGGCCTTGCCGGTGCCGTCTTCGGCATGCAGCTTTTCCGCCAGGGCCGAGGCGTTCTTGCGGTAGGTTTCGTTGGTGCTGAGATCGGCCAGCGCGCCGGCCAGGATTTCCGGCGTCAGCTTGCGCAGGCGGACCGGTTTTGGCCCTGTGCCCAGCTCGAACACGCGGCGGCCCCAATATGGCTGGTCGACCGTCTGCGGCACGACGAAAGTCGGGCGGCCCAGATGCAGGCCCGCCGAGGTCGTGCCGGCGCCACCGTGGTGTACGACGGCCGAAACATACTTGAACAGCTTGTCGTGCGGCGCCTTTTCGATGGCGAAGATGGTGTCGGGCAAATCGCTCGGATTGATCCCGCCCCAGCCGCGTGCGACCACGGCACGGCCGCCCCACAGCTTGACCGCGTCCTTGAGAATCTGCGTGTTGCGTTCAGCCCCGAAGGGCATTGAGCCGAAGCCGATATAGACCGGTGCATCGCCTTCGGAGAGGAATTTCTGGAACTCGGCGGACGGTTGCCAGTTGGACTGGTCCTTGAGCGTCCAATAGCCCGAAACAATAGCGCTCTTGGGCCAATCGCGCGGGCGCGGGGAAATCTCGTCCGAATAGGCATAGAGCGTCGTCAGCGGGGTGCCGTCGGTATTGCGGAAGAAGCCGCCCTTCTTGCGCGATTCCAGGCCCATCAGTTCGCGACGCAGCTTGTTGCGCGGCAGGTTGTAATAAATCTGCTGCACGGTCATCGCCGTATAGGTCAGGCGGTTGAAGGCCGGGCCGAAATCGGCGCCGTAATAGATGCAGAGCGGAAATTCGCTGGTCGAGTTCAATGGCTGCAGCGCCACCATCAGCGCGGGAATGTGCAACGCTTCGGCGATGTCGATGCCGAAACTGGTGTTCATGTTGAGAATCAGCGCGTCGGCGCCCTGGCACATGTTCCAGGCGTGACGGGCCGCGGTATCGACGATCTGCTGACCCTGCCGCAGCAGGGACGGGCCGTTGATCAGCATAGACTGGCTCATCGCGTTTTCGAAACGCGACTGCATCAGGAAGGCCTGGATCGAGGGACCGAGCGAATGAAACTCGATGCCGTGGCTGGTGACCATGTCCTCGAATTCCTCGGAAGCGCCGAGAACCACCGAGTAGCCACGATCCTTGAGCGCCATGGCAAGAGCCAGATAGGGTTGAACGTCGCCCTGCGTGCCAATCGTGACCAGGGCAATGCGCTTTACCATTCAATCCTCACTTGACGCCATTCTGGACGAAGGTCGTAGCCCCCGTGACCATTTACAATGCCCCGCAGTGCATTTATGAACGGCTCTCTCGATAGCTGATTTCCTTACAAAAAACGTGTCCGAAGGGCAATAGACATGCCGTCCCCATTCACTGTTGCTTTGGTTGGAGCCTCGCTCGCCGGCAATCGGATGGCCGCCGCTATCACCGCGCTCGTGCGGGCGAACGCCCGCTAGCTCTTCCCGCGTGCCACACCGGCAGGGAAGAGCCGAACATGATTGTTCCGCTGTCACCACAGCGTTTAACCCGTTCACAACCATAATTCCGCGATAATCGCGCACTCTTGTTCGGAGGCGCAGCGCAGAGTCTGAAGCCAGACAGCGCGTCGCGGCCCCATCCGGTCCGGGAAGGACCACTGAGGATATCATGACCGACGATTTCCACCGCATCCGCCGCCTTCCGCCCTACGTGTTCGCCCATATCGATCCGATCAAGGCCAAGGCCCGCGCCGAAGGCGTCGACATCATCGATCTGGGCATGGGCAATCCGGATATGCCGACACCGGCCCATATCGTGGAAAAGCTGCAGGAAACGGTGAAGGACCCGCGCACGCATCGCTATTCCAGCTCGCGCGGCATTCCCGGCCTGCGCAAGGCCCAGGCGAGCTATTATGGCCGCCGTTTCGGCGTGAAGCTGAACCCCGATACGCAGATCGTCGCGACCTTGGGCTCCAAAGAAGGCTTTGCCAATATGGCTTCGGCCATCACAGCGCCCGGCGATGTGGTTCTCGTTCCCAACCCCACTTACCCGATCCACGCCTTCGGGTTCATCATGGCCGGCGGCGTCGTGCGCTCCATGCCGGCGGATCCCAATGAAGACTTCATGCGCTCGCTGGATCGCGCCGTGCGGCACTCGATCCCCAAGCCGATCGCGCTGGTGCTCAACTATCCGGCCAACCCGACCGCCTACACCGCCAACCTCGATTTCTACACCGAGGTGGTCAAATACTGTAAGGCCAACGACATCTTCATCCTGTCCGATCTCGCCTATTCGGAGATCTATTTCGATGCCGATGCCCCGCCGCCGTCCGTGCTGCAGGTGCCGGGCGCCATCGACATCAGCGTCGAGTTCACCTCGATGTCCAAGACCTATTCCATGCCCGGCTGGCGTGTCGGCTTTGCGGTCGGCAATGAACGGCTGATCGCGGCGCTGGCGCGGGTGAAGTCCTATCTCGACTACGGCGCTTTCACCCCGATCCAGGTTGCCGCCACGGCAGCGCTGAACGGCTCGGACGACGTGATCGAGGACGTCCGCAAGATCTACAAGTCGCGCCGCGACGTGCTGGTTGAAAGCTTTGCGCGCTCTGGCTGGGATATCCCGGTGCCCAAGGCCACCATGTTCGCCTGGGCGCCGATTCCTGCGCAGTTTGCCCATCTGGGCTCGCTCGAATTTGCCAAGCTCCTCATCAAGGAGACCGGTGTCGGCGTGGCCCCCGGCGTCGGCTTCGGCGAATATGGCGACCAGTATATCCGCCTCGCCTTTGTCGAAAACGAACAGCGCATCCGCCAGGCCGCCCGCAATATCAAGAAGCTTTTGGGGAGCAACTCCGGGTCGGGCAACGTGGTGCCGTTGAGCGCTTAGCGTCATGAACGTCCGCTGGATTATCGGGGTGCTCATATTGATCGGGGTGGTTGGCTCTCTCCTCTATTTCAATCAGGCACCCCAACCTTGATAGGTGCTCGCTAAGTCCTATTGACGACTAGGCACTTTCCTATGCAGATGTCGCTTCCATGAGCGACATCCAATCTTTCCGCCAATCCGTTGAATCCTTCATCTCCGCCCGTGGTTGGACACCCACGCGTTTTGGCCGCACGATCGCGGGCGATCCGCTATTCGTGTTCGACCTGCGCGAGGGACGCGAGCCGCGCAGCGATACGCGCATGCGTATTCTCAAGGCGATGCAGGATTTCGGCGAAGCCGCGACCGCGACGCCGTTGCGAATTGGCGTTGCGGGGCTCGGAAATGTCGGTGCGACGCTGGTGCGCATCCTGCAGAAGGATGGGGCCGAGCTGACCAAGAAGCTTGGCCGGCCGTTGATCGTCACCGCCGTTGCCGCCCGCTCGCGCTCGCGCGATCGCGGTATCGATATTTCAGGGCTGGATTGGTTCGATGATCCGGTGGCTTTGGCCAAGTCCGATGGCATCGACCTGTTCGTGGAATTGATCGGCGGCGAGGACGGCCCGGCTTTTGCAGCGGTCAAAGCCGCGCTCGAAATCGGGCGGCCTGTGGTCACCGCCAATAAGGCTCTGCTGGCCAAGCACGGCGTCAAGCTGGCCAAGATGGCCGAGGATTCGGGGGCTCAACTCGGTTTCGAGGCTGCGGTCGCTGGCGGCATTCCGGTCATCAAGACGCTGCGCGAGGGCTTGGGCTCGGCCAAGATCGCCAAGGTCTTCGGCATCATGAACGGCACATGCAATTATATCCTGACGCGCATGGGCAATGAGGACATCTCCTTCGCCGATTGCCTCAAGGACGCGCAGGCGCTCGGTTACGCCGAATCCGATCCCAGCTTCGACGTCGATGGTTTCGATACCGCCCACAAGCTGTCGATCCTGGCGACGCTGTGCTTCGGCTACGAGATTGCGCCGGACAAAATTCATGTCGAGGGCATCACCAAGATCACCCAGCACGACATAAAAGTGGCCTCCGACCTCGGCTACAAGATCAAGCTGCTCGGCATCGCCCAGCGTTCCGACGACGGCATCGAGCAGCGCGTGCATCCCACTTTCGTGCCCAAGGGCAGCGCCATTGCCGGCGTCGACGGGGTGATGAATGCCGTGGCGCTGGAAACCGACCACGTCCATGAACTGCTGCTGGCAGGCCCCGGCGCCGGTGGGCCGCCGACGGCATCGTCGGTGCTGTCCGACATTCTCGACATTGCCCGCGGCACCCGCGTGCCGCCGCTCGGCGTGCCCAGCGATGAACTGCTGCCCTATAAGCAGGCGCCGATGCGCGCACACGAGGGCGGTTACTATATTCGCCTCAATGCCAAGGATGTGCCCGGCGCCCTGGCCGCTATCGCCACGCGCATGGGCGAGCATGCCATTTCCATCGACAGTGTCATCCAACGGCCTGATCTAAAGGCTAAGGATGTCTCCGAGGATGGTGTGCCGACGCGGACGGTGGTGATGATCACCCAGCAAACGTTGGAGGCGAATGTGCGCGAATCCCTTGCGCAGATCGCTGCCGACGGGTTCATAGTCGGCCAGCCGCAATTGATCCGGATCGAGATGCTCTAGAGCTTCGCCCGGAGGCGGGCAGGGGGAAGCATGAGACTCACCAAGGCCGAGGAGAGCCGTAGCGCGGCGCACTTGCATCGCAGCCTGACGCTGGAGCTGGTGCGGGTGACCGAGCGCGCCGCCATCGCCGCGGCGGAATGGCGCGGCAAGGGTAATGAAAAGGGCGCCGACGACGCTGCCGTCAGCGCCATGCAGGCCGAATTGATGCGGGTGCAGATCGGCGGGCGCATCGTCATCGGCGAAGGCGAGGCCGGCGAGGCCGATCAGCTCTATATCGGCCAGGAAGTGGGCACTGGCGACGGCCCCGAGGTCGATATCGCCGTCGATCCGCTGGAAGGCGTTACGCTCTGCGCCAAGAACCAGCCTGATTCCATCGTCGTGCTGGCCATGGCGGAGCGCGGCGGCCTGCTCAACGTTGCCCGCGATGTCTACATGCACAAGATCGCGGTTGGCTCGGACTATGCCAAGGACGTGGTGCATATCGATGAAACTGCCACCGCCAACGTCAAATCCCTCGCCTCCGCCAAGGGCGTGCCCCTGAGCGAAATCACCGCCATCGTGCTTGATCGCCCGCGTCATGCGGGACTGATCGAGGAACTGCGAACCGCCGGCGTCGCTGTCAAGCTGATCAGCGACGGGGACGTGGCTGGCGTCATCCATGCGGTTAATACCGAGGACACCGGCATCGACATCTATCTCGGAAGCGGCGGCGCTCCCGAAGGTGTGCTGGCGGCTGCGGCGCTGCGCTGCATCGGCGGGCATATGCAGGGCAAGCTGATCCTCGACACGCAAGACAAGCGCGAGCGCGCTTATCGCATGGGCATTCACGACGCGAACCGGATTTATGATGTGACCGAACTGGCCGCCGGTGATGTGTTGTTCGCCGCGACCGGGGTGACGGATGGGACACTGCTCGACGGCATTCGGCTGCGGCGCAAATCGGTGGAGACCTCCACTATCGTCATGCGGTCCTGGAGCCAGACCGTACGCTGGATCAAGGCGCATCACGCCCGCTAGGCCTTGACGACGGCTCCGCCTGGGCGGACGGTGCCGGTTTATAGGTGACGCATGGCTATTCCGGGTTCAATATTCACGGTACTTGCCGATCAGGATCGCTTCGAGCGGCCGGTGACCTTCCTGAACGGGCAGTTCAACACCAAGGTGTCGGGAACCGATACCGGTGGCGCTCTCTGCATGATTGACACCGTTCGCACGCGGCGGGGCGGGCCACCGCTGCATTTTCACTATGAGCAGGATGAACTGTTCTTCGTCCAGGAGGGCGACTTCCGCTTCCTGATTGGCGAAGAGCTGTTCGAACTCGGCCCGGGTGACTTCATCTTTGGGCCGCGCCGCATTCCGCATGCCTTCGCCAACCTGAGCGAGACAGGGCGACTGATGATTGCCTTCCAGCCGGCAGGAACGATGGAGGCGTTTTTCGCCGCCGGCCTGCGCGACCCCAACTCGGAGGCATTCCGCGAGCTGAGCCGGGCGCACGGCATGGAGGTGGTCGGACCGCCTTTAGCGCTCTGAGCAGCTTCCTCTCGACCGCCCCTCCCAAATCACCTAGTTCTCTGCTCCATGGTCGAACCCCCGCGCCCTTTTCTTGACGTGACCCGCTCGGCCACTGGCCGTGTGTGGGTCGATCGTCTCGATCCGGCGATGACGCGGACGGCGGCGGCCATAGCCCAGCGGACCAACCACAGCGAAATTCTCGCACGGGTGCTGGCCGGTCGCGGCGTCGATATCGACCAGGCCGATGTTTTCCTGGAACCCACCATTCGCGCGCTGATGCCCGACCCATCGACACTGACGGCAATGGACGCGCTGGCCGAGCGCATCGCCAAGGGGATCGCGGACAATGAATCGGTCGCCTTGTTCGGCGACTACGACGTCGACGGCGCGTGTTCCTGCGCGCTGATGGTGCGGTATCTGGGGTTTTTCGGTCTCGATCCGCAGGTGCATATCCCGGACCGGATTTTCGAGGGCTATGGCCCCAATTCGGCGGCGATGGACAAGCTGATCGATGCCGGCGCCAGCCTGATTATCACCCTGGACTGCGGCACCACCAGCGACGCACCGATCGCCCATGCCCGCTCGCGCGGCGCCGATGTACTGGTAATCGACCACCACCTATCCGACCACGACCTGCCCGACGCCAATGCGCTGGTCAACCCAAACCGGCCCGACGATATTTCCGGCCTGGGCTATCTCTGCGCGGCCGGGGTAACCTTCATGGTCCTCGTTGCGGTCAACCGCGTGCTGCGGCTGCGCGGCGATACGCGAATGCCCGACTTGATGAAGCTGCTCGATCTGGTTGCGTTGGCGACGATTTGCGATGTGGTGCCGTTGATCGGCCTCAACCGCGCCTTTGTGATCCGCGGCCTCGAAGTGGCGCGGCGCGGCGATAATCAGGGCATTGCGGCTCTGGCGCTGGCGGCGCGGGTCAATGGCCCTCTCAATCCCTATCATCTGGGCTTTCTCATCGGCCCGCGCATCAATGCGGGCGGCCGCATTGGCGATGCGGCGTTGGGCACGCGGCTGCTAACGCTGGACGACGAGCATCAGGCGCTGGTCATCGCCGCCCAACTCGACGAATTGAACACCGAGCGCCAGCGCATTGAAATCGAGGCCGTCGAGGAGGCGGCCAGCGTGGCTGGCGCCGAAATTGGGCTGGGCGACGGTCCGCCGGTCCTGGTGCTCGCTTCGGCCAATTGGCATCCGGGCGTTGCTGGCCTGATCGCGGCGCGGCTGCGCGAGCGCTTCGAGCGTCCGGTCTTCGCCATCGCGCTACAGCCCGATGGCACCGGCACCGGCTCCGGCCGGTCCATGCCTGGCGTCGATCTGGGCAGCGCGGTCATCGAGGCGGTGGACCTGGGCCTGATCGTCAAGGGCGGCGGCCACGCCATGGCGGCGGGCGTCACGCTCAAGCCGGGCCAGCTCGGGCCGTTCCGCTCGCATCTGATCGAGCGTCTATCCGTATCCGTCGGCGATGCTCGCGCCGCTACCGCGCTGCCAATCGACGCTGCGGTGACCGCGCGGGGCGCCACGACTGATCTGGTGCACGACATCGAGCGGGCAGGGCCCTTCGGCTCAGGCAATGCCACGCCGGTCTTTGCTTTCCCGGCCCATCGCGCCAAATTCGCGCAGGTGGTGGGCAAGGGCGGCCATGTCAGTTTCACCCTGACATCGGAGGATGGCGCGCGGCTCAAGGCCATCGCCTTCCGGGCTGCTGGCACGCCAATCGGAGATCTGTTGCTGGCCACCGACGGCCAGCATATGCACTTCGCCGGCACCCTCAATATCGATCATTGGCAGGGCCGCGAGCAGGTGCAGTTCCGTGTCACCGACATTGCGAAACCGCGCACCTAAGGCACATTTTGGTGCCTGATGCGGGTGGTTTGACCGTCGCCTCGACTTGAAACTGACGCTTGCATATCCAATTATCAGCGGTAGAGTGCACCCGATATTTTCTGGGAAGCGTTACTATTGTGGCCCGGTGGAAGCGCCACGAAGCTCAAGTCTCGGCGACCGCTCAGCAGCCGCCGCCCACTCATTAGTTGGAATTTGCGGCCTAATGACTAAAACAGCAGTTGATACGAACCGCGGCGGCGTAACGCTGTGGACGCAATTTATATCCCGCGTTGTCGAGTCGGTGGGTGTTCGCCTGCTCGGCCACCCGCGCCACGGCGCCGTCACCGTCATATTCCCCAACGGCCGCGCCCGCACGATTGGTAACCCGTCGACCGGCGAGCATTCGGTCCTGCGGCTCAACAACTTCAAGGTCATCAAGGATTCGATGCGCCGCGGCACGGTCGGTTTCGCCCATGCCTATATGCAGGGTGATATCGAAATCGACGACCTGACCGCGCTGTTCCGCTTTTTCCTGCAGAACCGGGACATCTTCGAAAATGCCAATCCGGGCCTGTTCCGCAAGGCGGCGCAGGATTTCGCCTATCATATGTCGCGACCGAACTCGCTTGAGGGTTCCAAGCAGAACATCGCCGAGCACTACGACCTCGGCAACGATTTCTACGGCCAGTGGCTCGATCCCTCGATGACCTATTCGTCGGCAGTGTTCACCTCCGGCGACCAGAGCCTCGAAGAAGCCCAGCGGGTCAAATATCACCGCGTTGCCGATATGGCGGGCATCACTGAAGGCTCGAGCGTCTTGGAGATCGGCTGCGGCTGGGGTGGTTTCGCCGAAACCGTCGCGCGCGACTACAAGGCCAAGCTGCATGGCATCACGCTCTCGGCCGAACAGCTCAAGTTCGGGCAGGATCGTCTGGCCCGGCAGGACCTCGATAACCTTGCTACGCTGCACTTCGAGGACTACCGCCACACCAAGGGCCAGTTCGACCACATCGGCTCGATCGAGATGATCGAGGCGGTGGGCGAAGACAATTGGCCGAGCTATTTTCAGACCGTCTTCGATCGGCTCAAGGCCGGCGGCACGGCCGCCATCCAGGCCATCACCATCAACGAGGCCGATTTCGAAGGCTATCGCAGTGGGCCCGATTTCATCCAGCGCTACATTTTTCCCGGCGGCATGCTGCTGACCAAGACGGCGATGCAGCAGATGGGCGACAAGGTCGGCCTGGTGCTGGAAAGCACCGAGACGTTCCGCCTGTCCTATGCCAAGACCCTCAAGCTGTGGCGCGACCGGTTCCTCGAACGGTGGCCCATGATCGCCCCGCTCGGCTATGACGAGGAATTCAAGCGCAAGTGGGTCTATTATCTGAGCTATTGCGAGGCCGGCTTCACTGAAGGCGCCATCGACGTCGGGATTTATCAGTACCGCAAGCCGGCTTGATTCGAGGCGGTCTGACCCAATGGTCCAAGGTCGCCAAATTGGCGGCCTTATTTTTTGCCGCCGGCATAGCCGTGACAAAGCTCTTTGCAGTGGCAGGGAAATTGGGAAGGGTTGACTGGTACGCCCACGGGGAATCGAACCCCGCTCTGCACCGTGAGAGGGTGCCGTCCTGACCGATAGACGATGGGCGCATTGGTCATTGAGGTGCCAGTAGTCTTGGCATCTCTGTCGTTAAACGCTTGGCTCTTGGCTGGCAAGAGGGTGGTACGCCCACGGGGAATCGAACCCCGCTCTGCACCGTGAAAGGGTGCCGTCCTAACCGATAGACGATGGGCGCCTAAGCGTTGCGTTCGTATATTCAGCTCATCCCGGATGTGCAACCCATTTCCGACCGCCAAACCGAATTTTTCAACAACCGCTGAAAGTCACCGGGCGCGAATAGCCGCGCGGGCGGTCGCGCACATCGACATGGATGAAGGAGCGGCCAGGATAGCAGCCCAGTCCGCCCACATCATCATTGCGCATGGCATAGGCGATGAGCTGACTTTTATCGATTCCGGGGATGTAGAAATCGGCCGCCATGCACTTCTTGTGGTATGAATTATCCTGGCCACCGGCCGACGAATTATGCTGGTTGTCGCGATACCCCGAATTCATGATCACCTTCTTGCCGAAATGGCCCTCGAAGTCCCAGATCAGGAAACGCAGCTTGGGGCTGATGCAGAAGGCGTTGACGTCCCGGCTCGCCACGAAGGTGCCAAAACTGTTTCCCTTGCCCGAATAGCTGGCGCCGCTGCTGCTGGCAAACATGGCCATGGGCATGCAACCGGTCAGGGCCAGGGTACAGGCGAGGATAAGGGTGATTGATCTCATGGCGGCTTCCGGGACCAATGTTGCGCGAATGCAACAGTCAAACATGGTCGGGTGAAGTCGCTAAAATACGATTGTTTTCGCTAACCGCGCGCTAAGCGGCACGGTTAGCGAAACGTTAGTCATCGGCTAGTGGCTTACCACTTACCACTTACCACTTACCGGTGTTCGGCATCGACAGCCACGGCTCTTGCGGGGGCAGGGTGCCGTCCTGGATCAACTCGACGGAAATGCCGTCCGGCGAGCGCACGAAGGCCATGTGGCCGTCGCGCGGCGGCCGGTTGATCACCACGCCCATATCGGACAGGTGCTGGCACAGGGCATAGATATCCTGGGTCCGATACGCCAGATGGCCGAAATTGCGGCCGCCAGTATATTCCTCCGGATCCCAGTTGTAGGTCAATTCGACCTCGCCGCCGACATCGCCAGGCGCGCGCAGGAAGATCAGCGTGTAGCGGCCCTTTTCATTCTCGCTACGCCGGGTTTCTTCCAAACCCAGGCCCTGGCAATAGAATTTGAGGCTCACTTCGACGTCGGTGACGCGCACCATGGTGTGCAGATATTGCATGCCTGTTCTCCTCTAAATCGCTGCGATAGGCCTACCAACCTGGGTGACGCGGGGCAATCGCTGCCATCCCAAACAAAATCGCAACACCTTCTTAACTTTTGGGTTTGAATCGGACAGAGTGTGCATGTCTTGTGGAGTACCTCGCGGCGGCGAGGCGAGTACGAAAAGGCTTTGGGGAATATGGGGGCCAAGTTTTCTGGCGACGGCGATGAGGCCGGAGGTTTGTCGGGGGAGACAGGCCCGGCAGCCCAATCCGAAAGCGGCGATGCCGGGCTCGATACCATCGAGATCATCGGCGCCATCAAATGGTTCGACGCCGGCAAGGGTTTTGGCTTCATCGTCCCCGATAACGGCATGCCCGATGTTTTGCTGCATGTGACCTGCCTGCGCCGCGACGGTTACCAGACCGCCTATGAAGGCGCCCGCATCGTCGTCGAGGCCCTCAATCGCCCCGGCGGCCTGCAGGCGTTCCGTGTCGTCTCGATGGACGAATCGACGGCGCGCCATCCCGCGCAAATGCCAGCACAGCGCACCCATGTGGTGGTTGAGGCGACCTCCGGCATGGTACGGCTGGAAGTGAAGTGGTTCAACCGCATCCGCGGCTTTGGCTTCCTCTCGGCGGGCGAGGGTACTCCCGACATTTTCGTGCATATGGAAACCCTGCGCCGCTTCGGAATAACCGAGCTGCGCCCCGGCCAATTTGTGCTGGTGCGCTACGGCAATGGCCCCAAGGGCCTTATGGTCGCCGAAATCCGCCCGGATGGTTGGGGCGACGCCCCGTCTTCTCACTAAGGTCTCCATCCGATGTTCCATTCGACCGCCGTCCGCCAGCCTGTGCGCGTCCTGAAGGGGCTTGGGCTGGGCTTGGCTGCCATCATTGCTTTCGCGCCGCTGGCCGCTTGCAGCGACGAGGGTAAGCTGGTGCTGCGCACTGCGAGCGGCGATCATGCCTTCCATGTCGAAGTGGTCGATACACCCGAGGGGCGGGCCAAGGGGCTGATGTTCGTGCAGGACCTGGCCGACGATGCGGGTATGCTGTTTGATTTCAAGGAAGAGCGCCCAGTCTCGTTCTGGATGCAGAACACTTTCATCCCGCTCGACATGGTGTTTGTCGGTGCCGACGGCGTGGTCAAAACCGTTCACGCCAATGCGCGTCCGATGGATACGACCTCGATCCCCTCGGGGGCGCCGGTGCAGTACGTGCTGGAAGTCCCTGGCGGCGTGGCGGCCTCGATCGGGCTGCGGCCGGGCGACACGATGATCCATGATCGCGTTGGTCAAAAGACCAAATAGGCGGGTACTAGAGCCGGCTAATGACCATGGTGTCCAGCACGGCCCACAGGTGCAGGCAGGCGCCGGCCACCACGAAGACATGCCACAGCGCGTTCTGGAATTTCAGCTTCTCCCAGAGATGGAAGATGATCCCGAGCGAGTAGACCACGCCCCCCGCCGGCAACAGCCAGAGCGCCAGCGGCGGCAGCGAATGGGCGAGCGAACTGAACACGAAAATTCCGCTCCAGCCGATAGCGAGATAAAGCGCGATCGCCAGGCGGCCAAAGCGCTCGGGCACGATCAGCTTGAGCGCGATGCCGATCAGCGACGCACCCCATACGAACACCGTCAGGACCATTGCCACCGGGGTGCCGCCAAGTACGGCGAGGAACGGCGTATAAGTGCCCGCGATGAAAAGGAAAATGGCCGCTTGGTCGAGCCGCGCCAGATACATCTTGATCGGCGAAACCGGCCACAGATTATAGGCGAGCGACACGCCCAGCACCGCCACCAGCGAGCCGACATAAACCACCAGGGCCGGCGCTGCCTCGGGTGCAGTATGGGTGATCGCGAATGCGAGAAGCACTGACCCCGCCGCGATGGCTATGATCAGTCCGAGAACATGAACCACCCCGTCAGCCACCAGCTCCGCTGACGTGAATGGCCGCTGCTCGCGGCTCCACCAGGAGTAGCTCTTCGCACGGGATAGGCGCATCATCGTCTCCTTCAACCCCATACTCGGCCTAGGGAGGTCACCAGACTATTGCCGATACAAGGCGATCTGATGGCATCGTAAAGCTGAACGCAACGCATTTGGTGAAGAAGCGGTTGCAGGCTCGGCCCGACAGACCGATGCGCTATTCGCAAGTATTGGGCATATCGAGGCTATAGGTGGTCATGCCCGGCCCCTCTGGTGGCTTGGGAACCAGGTAGACCACCAGGTCGCATTCCTGCGTCCGGATCGTCCATTCCTTGGCTCCATCGGCTCGGGTGCCGGTATTGCCGATCTGCCCGATCGGCGCCTGCCGCAAGGCATCGCCAACCTCGGTGCTGCCCAGGATCGTGTCTATCTGTTCGGCGCTGTCATAAAAGCCCGAAAGCGCCGCGAAAGCGGACGTTGGTGTCAACAGCAACAGGGCGGCGGTGGCGAGGATGAACTTCACGCTTAGTCTCCGGCTAGGGCACCTTTGCCCTGTGTCTTCGTATTGCGCTTAGCTGAGCTCTTGGGCGAGCCCGATGAGAAGCCCTTCAGGTCCGCGAATGTAGCAGAGTCGGTAGGAGTCTTGGTACTGGACGACTTCGCCTACGAGCTGCGCGCCGCGCGTGCGCAGCCTTTCCAGCGTCTCGTCGATGTCGTCCACGGTGAACATGACGCGGAGGTAGCCCAGGGCGTTGACGGGGGCGTTCCGATGATCTGCGACGACAGCCGGCGCAAGGAAGCGGGAGAGCTCAAGCCGGCTGTGACCATCCGGTGTGCGCATCATGGCAATCTCGACATGCTGATCGGCCAATCCGGTGACGCGTCCGGACCATTCTCCTTCGATCGTGGCCCGCCCTTCGAGCTCGAGGCCGAGTTCGCGAAAGAAATCAATCGCCCCTCCGAGATCTTCGACAACGATTCCGACGTTGTCCATTCGCTTGAGCGCCATGTTTCCAATCTCCAAGGTGGCGTTGCAATCTACTAATCAGAAAAGAGAGATTTTTGGCGATCCCGGAGGGACTCGAACCCCCGACCAACAGCTTAGAAGGCTGCTGCTCTATCCAGCTGAGCTACGGGACCGCGGCTCTTGGCAGGGCTCCTTTAGCGCATTTTGCGGCAAAATGAACGCCCTTCTTGCCGGCCAGACCGGGCAGGGGCGCTGATTCTGTTTATCCGCGGATCGGGCTAAGTGATTCTGGGTGCTGGCCTTTAGCTGTGCGGCGGCGGGAAGTGGCGGGCGGTGCTGCTGCGGACGATCATCTCAGAGGTGAGCACTATGCGCAGCGGATTGGCTTCGGCATCGCCTTCGAGGATGTTGATCAGCGTTTGCGCCGCCAATTGCCCGAGTTTTTCGCGTGGCTGTCGCACCGTAGTGAGCGGCGGCGAATAGTGCAGGGCGACGGCGAGATCATCGAATCCGACGACCGAAATATCGCGCGGGCATTCCAGACCCTGCTCGCGCAGGCCAGAGAGGAAGCCGATCGCCGTCTCGTCATTGGCGGCGAATACCGCGCTGGGGCGATTGGCCATGGCCAGATACTGCAGGGCGGCCGCATAGCCGCTTTCCATCATGAAATTGCCGGGGAAAATCCAGTCCGGCAAGACGCTTAGTCCGGCTTCGTCCATGGCCAGCATGAAGCCCGCCAGGCGCTCCTGGCGCAGCACATTGCCGGCCGGCCCGGCGATGTGACCGATTCGGGTGTGGCCCAGATCGATCAGGTGGCGGGTGGCCTGGGCGGCGGCGCGAGGGTTGTCGGTCTTGACGGTGTGGAATGGCGCGTTGGGTATCTCCTCGCAGGCCACCACCAGAGGTACGGCGCTCGGGTCACCCGTCAGTTCCAGCAACTGATCGAGGTCGATCGAGCCATCCAGCAGCAGCAGGCCATCAGCCCGGTGCGACAGGAAGTATTCTCCCAAGCGCCGCGCCGGGTTGGGGCCCGAATAGCGGTTGCACACCAGCACGCCATAACCGCGCAACGCCGCCTCGCGTTCGATGGCATCGAGGATGGTCGAGAAGAATGAATTGCGGATGTCGGGCAACCCGACCAGGATGGTTTTGGACGTGCGTTGGCGCAGCGATCGCCCCGCCTGGTTCAGCGTGTATCCCGTGGCCTGGACGGCATCGGAAATGCGCTCGCGCGTTCCCTCGCTCACCCGCTCCGGATTGGAAAGGGCGCGGCTCACCGTGGCGGTCGAGACGCGGGCGAAGCGCGCAACGTCCTGAATTGTGGGCGTTTTTCTGGCTATACTCATACCTGCCAGCACCCCCTCAGGCTGTCAGCAATGCCAACGGTCTAAATCGATCTTGACACGGCCGCAAGAAGTGTTTGAAACTCATGCAATCGATTGCACTGGCAAAAACCTTGCGATGCAATCGATTACATGCGGCCAGCCGGGGATGCCTCTATAAGAAGGTAACCTAGCGGCTGGCAATTTCGCGGGAGCGTTTCGCTCCATGAGGACGTTGGGAGGACTACATATGAATAAGTTCGCAGTAGCTGCCACGATGGCGGCTGCCTTGATGTGCGGTACCGCACACGCTACCGATCTCGAAGTTACGCACTGGTGGACGTCGGGTGGCGAAGCCGCTGCCGTGAAGGTGTTCGCCGACAGCTTCGATGCCCTGGGCACCGACAAGTGGGTCGACGGCGCTATCGCCGGCGGTGGCGATACCGCCAACCCGATCATCATCAGCCGTATTCTCGGTGGCAACCCGATGGGCGCCACCCAGATGAACACAGGCCGCGATGCCGAGCAGCTCATCCAGGCTGGCCTGATGCAGGACCTGACCTCGGTGGCTGACGCCGAGCATTGGAAGGACGTTATCCGTCCCGCCAAGCTGATGGATTCTTGCATGTACGAAGGCAAGATGTATTGCGTTCCCGTCAACATCCACTCCACGCAGTGGCTGTGGCTGAGCGATGCCGCCTTCAAAAAGGCCGGTATTGCGACGCCTGCGAACTGGAACGAATACGTTGCCGATTTCCCCAAGCTGAAGGAAGCCGGCATCCTGCCAATGGCCATCGGCCAGGGCTGGCCGATCAATACCATGTGGGGTTCGCTCCTGGCTGGTATCGGTGGTCTTGACCTGTTCCGTCAGGTCAACGTCGACAAGAATGCCGACGCCGTCCGTGGTCCTGAATTCAAGGCTGTAGTGCAGGCTCTCGCCGACGTGCGCGATGCCACCGAATCCAATGCCATGGTTCCCCAGTGGAACGATGCCATCAATCTCGTGATCGAAGGCAAGGCTGCCGGTAACGTGATGGGCGACTGGGCTCAGGGGGAATTCGCCGTGGCCAACCAGGTCGCTGGCAAGGATTACGAATGCCTTCCAGGCCTCGGCCTGCATGACGTGGTGGACACCGGCGGCGACGCCTTCTACTTCCCCAAGAACAGCGATCCTGAAGTCACTCGCGCTCAGCTCGAGCTGGCCAAGATGCTGCTGACCCCCGAAGTGCAGGTTGCGTTCAACCTGAAGAAGGGCTCGATGCCAGTGCGTGGCGACGTCGATCTGAACGCTGCCAATGACTGCATGAAGAAGGGTCTCGCCATCCTTGCGAACCCCGACAACGTGCTGCCCACCGGTGACCAGAGCTTCAGCTCCGACACCCAGGGCCAGCTGCAGGATCTCGTGCTCGCATTCTTCGCCGACAAGTCGATGACTGTCGACGATATGCAGGCACAGTATGCCGACATCGTCGCCGCTGCCGATTAATTGGTAGTCCGACCATAGGCTAGGCGTGGCCGGCTTGGGGAAATCCCGGGCCGGCCATGTTTTCCACGCAGGCTCACAATGGGGCATCTATCCATGGCCGACGCGACACTGACTGCGCAAAGCAAACCGGCAACTCGGCCAAGCTTTCTGCGCAACCTGTTACTGAAAAACTTGAGCGCCAAAATCGCGGCGCTCCCGATGATTATCACCGTGCTTGTGGTGTTCGTCGGCTGTAGCGCCTGGAGTGTGTATTACTCCTTCACCAATTCGGGTCAGCTCCCCAGCGGCAAGTTTGTCGGCTTTGCCCAATATGAGCGACTGTTCCATACCGCGCGCTTTATCGGCGCCGCCAAGAATCTGGCGCTTTACGGGGTTATGGCGCTGGTCTTCACCATGGTCATCGGCTTTTTGCTGGCCGTGCTGATGGATCAGAAAATCCGCTTCGAGAATACGTTCCGCACCATTCTGCTCTACCCGTTCGCGCTGTCTTTCATCGTGACAGGTCTGGTCTGGCAGTGGATCATGAACCCCAATTACGGGATCGAAAAGGTCCTGCACGACTGGGGTTTCACCAACCTGCATTTTGACCTGCTGAACAACGGCAACACCGTCATTTATGGCCTGGTCATTGCTGGCCTGTGGCAAGGCACCGGCTTCGTCATGGTGCTGATGCTGGCTGGGTTGCGCGGCGTTGATGAAGAAATCTGGAAAGCCGCCCGCGTCGACGGCATTCCCACCTGGCGCACTTACCTGCAGATCGTGCTGCCGATGATGCGCGGGGTGATCGTCACCACGCTGGTGATCGTTGGTTCAGGCATTGTGCGGCTCTACGACCTGGTGGTCGCGCTGACCCAGGGTGGCCCGGGCTTCGCCTCCGACGTGCCGGCCAAGTATGTCTATGACTACATGTTCGGCCGCGCCAATCTGGGGCAGGGCCTGGCTGCCTCCACCGTCATGCTGGTCACCGTGGCCATCATCCTCATTCCCTGGGCGTACCTCGAATTCGGCCCGAAGAAGAACAAATGACCGGCAGCGTCAGCAAGGGAGGCCAATCGTGGCAGTCGACACTTTAGAGCCGCGCGGCATGCGTCCGCGTCCGTTCTTCACACCCCGCAAAATCATCATCTATTCGCTGCTGTTCTTCGTATCGGTCTACTATTTGTTTCCGATGTACGTGATGATCGTCACCTCCCTCAAGGACCTGGACGAGGTTCGCGGCGGCAACATCTTCGCGCTGCCGGTGCGCTTCACCTTCGATCCATGGTTCAAGGCCTGGAACAGCGCCTGCACGGGTCTGTATTGCGAGGGGCTCAAGGTCGGGTTCTTCAATTCGGTCAAGATCACCGTCCCCAGCGTCATCGTCTCGGTGCTGATCGCCTCGATCAACGGCTATGCCTTGGTCAATTGGCGCTTCAAGGGCTCGGAAGTCTTCTTCGTCATCCTGCTGTTCGGCTCGTTCATCCCCTATCAGGTGATGCTCTATCCGATGGTGATCATCCTGCGCGAACTCAAGATGTTCTCCACCCTGCAGGGCGTCATCCTGATCCACACCATTTTCGGCATGCCGATCCTGACGCTGCTGTTCCGCAATTACTTCGCGTCCCTGCCGCCTGAATTGTTCAAGGCGGCGCGCGTCGACGGGGCCGGGTTCTGGCGGATTTTCTTCCAGATCATGGTGCCGATGTCGCTGCCGATCTTCGTGGTGGCCATGATCTTGCAGATCACCGGTATCTGGAACGACTTCCTGTTCGGCGTGATCTATGCCGGCAACCAGAATTATCCGATGACGGTGCAGCTCAACAACATCGTCAACTCCACGCAGGGCGTGAAGGAATACAACGTCAACATGGCCGCAACCATCCTGACGGGCCTTGTGCCCCTGGCGGTCTATTTCATCTCGGGAAAATGGTTCGTCCGCGGCATCGCTGCCGGCGCGGTGAAGGGATAACCTATTATGGAATCTAGTGTTTCAATCAAAAACCTGTCGCTCGATTTCGGCAGCGTCAAAGTGCTCCAGTCGCTCGATCTGGAAGTGGCCAAGGGCGAGTTCATCGTCCTGCTGGGGCCTTCGGGCTGCGGCAAGTCCACCCTGCTGAACTGCATTGCTGGCCTGCTCGACGTCACCGAAGGGCAGATTTTCATCGGCGGCAAGAACGTCACCTGGTCTGAGCCCAAGGATCGCGGCATCGGCATGGTGTTCCAGTCCTATGCGCTCTATCCGCAGATGACCGTGGAACGGAACCTGTCGTTCGGCCTGCGCGTCGCCGGCATGCCCAAAGCGGAAATTGAACAGCGCGTCACCCGCGCCGCCGAAATCCTGCAAATCCAGCCGCTGCTGGCGCGCAAGCCCGCCAACCTGTCGGGTGGCCAGCGCCAGCGCGTCGCCATCGGCCGCGCTCTGGTGCGCGACGTGGACGTGTTCCTGTTCGATGAGCCGCTGTCAAACCTCGATGCCAAGCTGCGCAGCGACCTGCGCGTCGAGATCAAGCGGCTGCATCATCGCCTGAAGAACACCATGATCTATGTCACCCACGACCAGATCGAGGCGCTGACCCTGGCCGACCGCATCGCCATCATGAAGAATGGCGAAATCCAGCAGCTTGCCGATCCGCACACCATCTACAACAAGCCGGTCAATCTCTACGTCGCCGGCTTCATCGGCTCGCCCTCGATGAACTTCCTCGAAGGCACGCTCAATCCCGCCAACCAGACTTTCGTCGCCGATGATGGCACGGTCGTTCCGGTGGGCACCTACGCCTTCGAGGCTCCGGTCAGCGGCTCGACCAAGGCGGTGCTGGGCGTCCGCCCGGAACACATCCTGATCGGCGAGGAAGCCAAATCCAAGCCGTTCAGCCAGGAAGTCGAGATCGAAATCGTCGAACCGATGGGCTCGGACACCCTGGCCTGGACCAAGATCGCCGGCAAGCCGGTGACGTTCCGCTGCGACAGCGACGTGGTGATCACGACCGGCCAGAAAATCCTGATCGGCTTTGATCCAGCCCGCGGCTCGCTGTTCAACGCCGAGACCACCAAGCGGATTTGATCTTTTCCGCAACGATCCCTGCCGGCGCCCGGGCGCCGGTAGCCATTCGACGGCACAAGCGCGGCCAATGTTACTTTTCACGCAACTGACCTGTCGAACTGGCGCGATAGCGTGCGACTAATCCGCTATCCAAGGCTACCTATGTACTCATATGAACGTTATTCCGAGGCCAAAAGTGACCGAACTGTCCTTCCAGCTCTACAGCGCCCGCAATTTTCCGCCCCTTGATACCGTCCTCGCCAAGCTGAAATCGCTTGGCTATGGCCAGGTTGAAGGCTTTGGCGGGCTCTATGCCGATGCCACCAATCTGGCCGCGTCGCTCAAGGCCAATGGGCTGACCATGCCGACCGGCCATTTCGGCCTCGACATGCTCAAGGACACCTCGGCCACGCTCAAGACCGCCGAGACGCTCGGCATCAAGACCGTGTTCTGCCCCGCCATTCCGCAGGATCAGCGCAAGCAGCCCGAAGCCGGCTGGGTGCAATTGGCCGAAACGCTGGCCGAACTGGCCGTGACCTACAAGAAGGCCGGCCTCGGCTTTGGCTGGCACAACCATCATTTCGAATTCTGGCCCACCGAGACCGGCAAGCTGCCGATGAACATCATCCTCGATACCGCTACCGATATCGAGTGGGAGGCCGATGTGGCCTGGATTGTGCGCGGCGAGAACGACCCGCAAAAGTGGTTCGACGCCTATGGCCAGCGCATCACCGCCGTCCACGTCAAGGACATCGCGCCCGCCGGCGTCTCCGAGGATGAAGACGGCTGGGCCGATCCGGGGCAGGGCACCATGGGCTGGGACAAGCTGATCGGCACTATTCGCGCCAAGACCCGCGCGCAGTATTTCGTTGCCGAACACGACAACCCGTCGGATGTGAATCGCTTCGCCACGTGCGCCATGGATGCGTGGAAGAGCTGGAAATAGAACCGGCTTCCCTCAGAGCGTTTCCAGGAAAAGTGCGCAGCGGTTTTCCGGTTCGGAAACGTGACAAACAATGTGCCTAGAGGCCAACTTATAAGGACCAAAATAATGGATATGTCGTTCCAGATGTTCAGCGGGCGCAATTACCCGCTCGATCAGGTGCTGAAAACCGTCGCCGGTGCGGGCTACAAATATGTCGAAGGTTATGGCGGGCTTGATTACGCCTCCACCGATGGCGGCCTCGGCGGCCTTTACGGCGACCTGCCAGGCCTCAAGGCCAAGCTCGATGCCAATGGCCTGACCATGCCGACCGCTCATGTCGGTCTCGACCTGCTGGAGCAGCCTGAACGCGCCTTGGCGATCAACGAAGCGCTGGGCACCACGGTGTTCATGTGCCCATGGCTGTCGCCCGAGCAGCGCCCCACCGACATTGCCGGCTGGCAGGCTTTCGGCGAGCGCCTAGCCAAGCTTTCCGCCCCCTTCACCAAGGCCGGTATCACCTTCGGCTACCACAACCACGATTTCGAATTCGCCATGCTGCCCGATGGCCGCTATCCGATGGACGTGCTGCTTGAAGCGGCCCCAGACATTTACACCGAAGCCGATATCGCCTGGATCTATCGCGGCAAGGCCGACGCTTTCGCCTGGCTGGAAAAGTTCGGCAAGCGCATCGTCGCCGTCCACGTCAAGGATATCGCCCCCGCCGGCGAAAACCTCGACGAAGACGGTTGGGCCGATGTCGGCTACGGCACGCTGCCGTGGAAGGACCTGCTGAACCACGTCAAGGCCAAGACCGCGGCGCGCTACTTCGTCGCCGAGCATGACAATCCAAACGATCTCGTCCGCTTTGCCACACGGTCCATCGCGACCGTCAATTCTTTCGGAGTCTAACATGGCCAAGACTTATGGCGTCGGCATCATCGGTGCCGGCAATATCTCGGGCGCCTATCTGCGTCTCGCGCCGCTGTTCAAGAACCTTGAAGTGCGTGCCATCGCCGATATCGTTCCGGCCGCCGCCCAGGCGCGCGCCGTCGAATATAACGTGACGGCGCAGACCCCCGACGAGCTGCTGAAAAACAGCGAAGTCGACGTGATCGTCAACCTGACGATTCCATCTACGCATTACTCCGTTTCGCGCGATATCCTTTCGGCCGGCAAGCATGCTTATTCCGAAAAGCCCTTCGTGCTCGACGTCGAAGAAGGCAAGGCGCTCAAGAAGCAGGCCGACGCGGCCGGCCTCAAGGTCGGCTCCGCTCCCGATACCTTCCTTGGCGGCGCCCACCAGCAGGCCCGCTCGATCATCGATAGCGGCAAGGTCGGTCGCATCACGTCGGGCACCATGCACATCATGTCGCGTGGCATGGAGCATTGGCATCCCAATCCCGACTTCTTCTTCCAGGTTGGCGGCGGCCCGATCCTGGATATGGGGCCATATTACATCACGGACCTGATCAGCCTGATTGGGCCGATCAAGCGCGTCACCGCCTTTACCGGCATGGCCAGCCCCGAACGCACCATTTCGACCCCGACTTCCCCGCTGGTTGGCACCAAGATCAAGGTCGACACGCCGACCACGATCCACGCTGTGCTAGAATTTCACACCGGCGCCATCGTTACCCTGGGCGCAAGCTGGGATGTATTCAGCCACGGTCACCACAATATCGAGCTCTACGGCACCGAAGGCTCGGTCTACGTGCCAGATCCGAACTTCTTCAACGGCGATGTCGTCACCACCGACCGCGAAGGCACCAAAACCACGGTGACCCCATGGGATCATCCGTTTGGCGTTCCCAACCAGGACCTCGACAAGCCCGATCCGCGCGCCAATTACCGCAATGCCGGCTTGTCCGACATGATGAATTCGATCGAGACCGGGCATGCGGCCCGGTGCTCGATCGATGTGGCGCTGCACGCCATAGACGTCATGGCGTCGATCCTGAAGGCCGGCGAGATCGGCGAGGTTGTTACGCTGTCCACTACTTGCGAGCGTCCAGCGGCACTTGGTCCTGATGAGGCCCGGGCTTTGCTGCGGACTTGATGTGCGTACCTCATTGACAGGCGTCATGCGCCGGTCAAGATTGAGATCACAATAATGAGCAGGCGGCGGTCACTCGCCGCCTGTTCCATGAAGCGGCAACAGAAGACTAGGCGCCAAGCGCCGACAGAGGAGAAAACGACATGCGCACCATCAAGGGGCCAGCAATCTTTTTGGCCCAGTTCGCCGGCGACGCGGCGCCATTCAATTCCTTCGACGCCATCTGCGGTTGGGCCGCCAATTATGGCTACAAGGGCGTGCAGATCCCCACCTGGGTCGGCAGCCTGATCGACCTGGAAAAGGCCGCAACCTCCAAAACCTATGCCGACGAACTGAGCGGCACCGCCAAGAAGCACGGGCTGGAAATTACCGAGCTATCGACCCATTTGCAGGGCCAGCTCGTCGCCGCGCACCCGGTCTATGACAGCATGCTCGACGGCTTTGCACCAGCATCGGTCCATGGCAATCCCAAGGCCCGCCAGGAATGGGCGGTGCAGCAGTTGATGTGGGCCGCCAAGGCCTCCAAGAACCTCGGCCTGACCGAACACGCGACCTTCTCGGGCGCATTGGCCTGGCCGTTTCTCTATCCGTTCCCCCAGCGCCCCGCTGGCCTCGTCGAAGAAGCCTTCGATGAACTGGCCCGCCGCTGGACGCCGATCCTCAATGCGTTCGACGAGAATGGCGTGGACGTTGGCTACGAACTGCATCCCGGTGAAGACCTGTTCGATGGCGTCACCTTCGAGATGTTCCTCGATCGCGTGAAGAACCACCCGCGCGCCAACATCCTGTACGATCCCAGCCACATGGTGCTGCAGCAGCTCGATTATCTCGATTTCATCGACATTTATCACGAGCGTATCAAGCTGTTCCACGTCAAGGATGCCGAGTTCAATCCGACAGGCCGTCAGGGCGTCTATTCGGGCTATCAGAGCTGGATCAACCGGGCAGGGCGATTCCGTTCGCTCGGCGACGGCCAGGTCGATTTCGCCTCGATCTTCTCCAAGATGGCGCAATATGACTTCGCTGGCTGGGCCGTGCTCGAATGGGAATGCGCCATCAAGCACCCCGAAGATGGCGCGCGCGAAGGCGCCGAGTTCATCAAGAACCACATCATCCACGTCACCGAACATGCATTCGACGATTTCGCCTCGTCGGGCACCGATATGGCGGCGAACCGCAAGATTCTCGGGCTCTGAGGGGAACAAAAATGGCTGAAAACGGCGCAAGGCGCATTCGTCTGGGCATGGTCGGCGGCGGCACGGGGGCTTTTATCGGCTACGTGCATCGCGTCGCCTCCCGCATCGATGGAGACTACGATCTAGTGGCGGGCGCGCTCTCGTCGCGTCCCGACGTGGCCAAGGAATCGGGCCGCAATATCGGGCTGGCCGAAGATCGTATCTATACCAGCTACGAGGAGATGGCCCGCGCGGAGGCGGCCCGTCCCGATGGCATCGAGGCGGTTTCGATCGTCACGCCGAACCATATGCATTTCGGCCCGGCCAAGGCCTTCCTCGAAGCCGGCATCCATGTGATCTGTGACAAGCCGATCACCTCCACGCTGGAAGACGCCCGCGCTCTGGCCGATATCAAGCCGAAGAACGGTGCCAAGTTTCTGCTGACCCACAACTATACCGGCTATCCGCTGATCCGGCAGGCGCGCCAGCTGGTGGAATCGGGTGCATTGGGCACCATCCGCGTCGTCCAGGCCGAATATCCGCAGGATTGGCTCACCGAGGCCGCCGCGGACGACAACAAGCAGGCGTCCTGGCGCACCGATCCCGCCCGCTCGGGCGCCGGCGGCGCCATCGGCGATATCGGCACCCACGCCTATAACCTGCTGCGCTTCGTAACCGGCCTCAAGACTGAGGCAGTCTCGGCCGATTTAACCAGCTTCGTCCCCGGCCGCCAGCTCGACGACAACGTCCATATCATGCTGCGCTTCCAGGGCGGCGCCAAGGGCATGCTCTGGGCCAGCCAGGTGGCCGTTGGCTGCGAGAATGGCCTGCAATTGCGCGTCTATGGCGACAAGGGCGGGCTCGAATGGCGCCAGGATAACCCGAACTACATGTGGTTCACCGAATTCGGCAAGCCCAAGCAGTTGCTGACCCGTGGGGGCGCCATCTCCGGTAATGCCGCTTCGACCATGAACGTGCGCGTCCCCTCCGGCCACCCCGAAGGGTATCTGGAAGCCTTCGCCACGCTCTATAGCCAGTTCGCCGAAGTCATCCGCGGCAACGGCGCGCCCTATGACGGCCTGCTTCCGACCCTGGCCGATGGCGTCGAAGGCATGGAATTCATCGTGGCCTCGGTGCAGTCCAGCAAAGCCGATGGCAAGTGGACCAAGCTCAGCGAGGTTTGAGCTCTGGCCCGAATAAACGCGGGCGTCGCAGCAATGCGGCGCCTTATTATTGCAACCGCTTTACGCTGAAGCCCGACTTTTCCAGCAAGTCGACCACGCTGCCATCGCCCATCAGGTGGCCGGCGCCGACAACGATCAGGTCTTGCTCGTTCTTCGCCAGCATGGTGTCGATCTTTTCTACCCAATTTTTGTTGCGGTCGAAGATCAGCCGCTGGGTGAAGGCGTCATAACCGGCGAGATCGTCGAAGAAGGCCTCAGCCATTTTGTCCGGCGTGCCGTCTGACCAGGCCGTGACCATGTCATTCAGTTGAGAAGGTAATTCGTCGAGCTTGTTGATTGTATCTACGAGCATGTCGACCTGCTCCTCTTGGGACGCGCCAGCCAGGAAATCGAGTTGTTCGTCGGCCGTTTCGAAATAGGCCTGCCGCTCAGCAGGCAGTTCGCGCTGCAGCACGATATCGACGCCGCTATTAGGGTCATAACCCACACTGGCGATCACGGCCGTGGTGATCATCGTGGTGGCAAGCCAGGGTTTCATCGACTGGATGTACCCGATCGGCAGCTTCCATTTCGTAATCGTGGCCCGCAGCGCGGCAACGTCGGCCTCGTCGAGCTGGCTCGACAGGGTGGTACCCAGCGGGTTGAGCCCCTTGGCCATGGCTGAAGTCAGGATGGTCGCCTGCATTGCACTGCCGACATCAGTCTCGAAATAGACCCGGTCCGCATTGGCCAGCGTCTGATCGAAAACGTCAGTCCGCCACGCGACTTCCGGCGGCAGCAGATGGATCGATCCGAACAGCCATATTTTGCTATCGCCGTCGCTGACTTCCCACAGGGCAGGGGCCGCATTGGCCGGAACGGCGGCAGCGAGCAGGGCAGTTGCGACGGCGAGAACGCGGATGGACAGGGTCATGGTGAAAATCCGGTTGGTTGACCGCACTTTGACAGATCACCGTGGGCCGCCAAACCAAAAAGCCGCGAGGCGGCTACAGCCAATGCGCCACGCTGCCCCAGATCAGCGTCAGTCCGGACGCCAGCAGCAATAATAGAATCATGCGGCGGAAGGCCTGCGCGTTGAGCCGGTGAAACAGCAACACGCCCAGCATGGCGGGAAGCGCCAGCGCCGGCGCGATGATCGCGAACATGTGGAGCGCCTCGCCGGTGATGGAGCCGGTGAACGCGTAGATGGTCAGCGTCGTCGTGTGCATGGCGATGTTGAACGCTTGCAGCACGCCGCGCTGCGTTTCCTTGCTCCAGCCTCGCAGATTGGTCCACAACGTCGGCACGGGGCCGGATATGCCGCCAATGCCGCCCAGGAGCCCACCGCCAAAGCCGGCCATTGCGTCGGCGACACGCCCACCGCGCTCCCATTTATAATCGTGCGGCAGCAGCAGCATGACCGGGCAATAGATCAGCAGGAACGCGCCCAGCCCGAACTTGAACATTTCGGGGTCGAACCACGCCAAAAGCACGACGCCAAACGGCACGCCGATCAAGCCGCCGATGAGCAATGGCAGCAGTTTCCTGAGCTCGAACCCGCGCCAGACGAAGGGCAGGGTGACCAATTGCCCTACTAAGGCGCCGAACACAGACATTGGCGCCGCCAATTGCGGCTCGACCGCCCAGGCCCAAACCGAAAGCGCCACCAGCGAAAATGCAAATCCTGAAACGCCCTGCGCAAAGCCGGCCGCAGCGGCGCCGGCAAGGACGATCAGCAGCGCGGCATCCATCGGCAACACTCCAAAAAATCAAAAGCGCCACAATGGCTTGCGGCGCTTGGGTGATTCTTTTTATAGCGAACGCAGATGACGCTAGTGCGTCCAGGGGGTCTTGCGATCGGAGCGGAAATTGTCCGGATAGCTCACCCGCTTGGGCGTCGCATCATGCGCAGGCTGCACCGAATAGGGGATGCCGTTCTTGTGCGCATAAGCCTCGGCGGCTTCGAGCGTATCGAAAGACAGCTTGATCTGCTGGCGCGTGTCGCTCGAGGTCGTGTAGCCCATCAGCGGATCGATGCCGCGGGCCGAGGCCTGCTCGTGCACCAGGATCCAGTCTTTGGACTTGCCCTTGCCTGACTGCATGGCGTTCGGGGCGGGGCGATAAATGCGGGCAGTCATGCGAGGTCCTCAACAAACCTTGTTGCTGCCTGGATCATGCAGCAGGCACGAAGAAAATGCGATGGTCGGAGTACAAAGATTCGAACTTTGGACCCCTGGTTCCCAAAACCAGTGCTCTACCAGGCTGAGCTACACTCCGAGATCGCCGCATCCCGATACCGTGTCCGATCGCAAAGGGCAAGTGCGTGCACGGTTTTACATGCGCTATTGACGCCGCCGCGCCGCCACCCGAGAAAGCTACCGATGATCGATCTGACAAAACCCTGGCCCCTGGGCCTCAATCGCGACACCTGGCTGCTGTTTTTGCTCGGTTTTGTGGTCGCCCTGCTGCTGGTGTCGCAGTTCGACGTGTGGGCATCGCGCGGTGCAATCGGCTGGCCCGAAGCCTGGCGCGCGCCGTTTTTTGCCATCACCGACTACGGCGTGTCCGATTGGGTACTGATTCCCTCCCTTGCCCTGTTCCTGATTGCCGTCTTTGCCGGCCACTTTCTGCGCGGCCTGAAACGGTTGGCAGCCTATGAGCTCTCGATGCTCGCCGGTTATATATTCGTCGGAGTGGGCCTGCCTGGATTAGTGGCAAACCTCATCAAGCGTGTGATCGGGCGCGGGCGTCCCGACATGTTCGAGCAGTTCGGCGCTTACAGCTTCCGCAATGTGGTCAACGACTGGACTTTCCAGAGCTTCCCCTCAGGCCACGCGACAACGGCCATCGGCATTGCCTTCACTGTCGGCTTCCTGGCGCCGCGGCTGTTCTTCTGGCTGCTGGCGGCGGGCATTTTCGTGGCCATCTCGCGGGTGCCCGTGGGCATGCATTACCCCTCCGACGTGTTCGGAGGGGCCTGCCTGGGCCTGATCGGCGCCTACGCGGTGCGTTATTTTTTCGCCAGGCGCCGCTGGATGTTCAAGTTCCGTCCCGACAACCACATTGTCCCGCGGCCATTATGCGCGATCCGCCGGCTCTATCAGCGGGCGCGCGCATAGCGCTCCAGCGCGGCGGCCAGATCGGCCTTGAGGTCGTCCACGCCCTCCAGCCCGATATGCAGCCGCAGCATATTGCCCTCGCGCGTCCACGGCACGGCCGTGCGCAGCTTGCGCGGATTGGCGGGTATGCAGAGGCTTTCGTAGCCGCCCCAGGAATAGCCCATCGTGAAGATATTGAGATGATCGAGGAAGGCCGCGAGCGCATCGCGCGGCGCAGGCTTCAGCAAGATGCTGAACAGGCTACCGGAACCGGTGAAGTCACGCTTGAAGATCGCGTGGTCGGGATGGCTCGGCAAAGCCGGGTGGAACACCGTGTCCACCTCCTTTTGCCCCTTGAGCCAAGTGGCGATCTCCAGTGCGCGCCGCTCGTGTTCCTTCATGCGGATCGCCAGCGTGCGCAATCCGCGCGCCACCAGATAGGCATCGTCACCGGAGGCAAAGAAGCCCAGTAGCTTGCGGGTCCCCTCGACATCGTCCCAGCACGCCTCCGTCGTGGAAATCGTGCCGGCGAATGCGTCCGAATGCCCGACGAACATCTTGGTGCCGGCATGAATGACGATATCGGCACCCAGCTTCAGCGGCTGGTGAAACAGGGGGCTGGCCCAGCTATTGTCCACGATCAGGCGGACGCCCGCAGCGCGGGTCGCCGCCGAGATAGCCGGCAAGTCGTGCACCTCGAAGGTCACTGAACCCGGGCTTTCAGCCAACACGGCCCTCGTGCGCGGCCCGATCATGGCGGCGATACCTGCGCCGATATGCGGATCGAAATATCGTGTCGTCACCCCCATACGGGCGAGAAAGCCGTCGGCAAAGAGGCGTCCGGGCTCATAGGCGGTATCGGTTATCAGCACCTCGTCGCCCGCCTTGACGCAGCTCAGCAGCGCGATGGTGATTGCTGCCAGCCCCGAAGGCACCAGCTTGGTGCGATAGGCTCCCTCCAGCGCCGTGACAATGGCCTCGACGCCCTCGGTAGTCGGATTGCCCGCCCGGCCATAGAGAAAGCGCTGCTCCTGGGCATCGATGTCGGCGAGCGTTTTGAACAATACCGTCGAGCCGCGATAGACCGGCGTGTTGACGAAACCGAACTGTTCGTCGGGTTCGCGCCCCAGATGAGTGAGGAGCGTTTCCATCGACGGCGTCCGTGAATCGCCCGCGTTTTCATCAGTCATCGCACCAGCCTGCCCAAAATCAAATCACTCTCGGTATAAAGCTCAAAAAAGCGACAGCCTTGCTGTCACAACGGCCTATCGGCCCTTGACGCCCGTATCATTAGCCGCTTCGATGGTTATCAGCATCACAACCGCCGTCAAAGCGGTGGTGCAACCGAGAGCCATCAAACAGCGCTCCGGGATAAAGAAACAAGGTCAGGAACAAAGGCAAGACAATGCAAACAAAGTTTCTCGCGATAGCGGCCGCCGCCGCACTTACCTTCGGCGTTACCGCGGCGCACGCCGATACTCTGGCCGACGTGAAAGCCAAGGGCTACGTGCAATGCGGCGTGACCGGCGGCGTCGCTGGTTTCTCGGCACCAGATGCCAACAATGAATGGGCGGGCCTGGAAGTCGACTTCTGCAAGGCCGTTGCTGCTGCCATTTTCAACGATGCGACAAAGGTTCGTTACACCCCACTGACGTCGCAGGAACGCTTCACCGCGCTGTCTGCCGGCGAAATCGATATCCTGTCGCGCACCACCACCTGGACCATGAGCCGCGATACGCAGCTCGGCATCAAGTTCATCGGCACCATGTACTATGACGGCCAGGGCTTCATGGTCCGCAAGGCCGACGGCATCAAATCGGCGCTGGACCTGTCGGGTGCTGCCATCTGCATCGAATCGGGCACCACCACCGAGCTGAATGCGGCTGACTACTTCGCCACCAACAAGCTCGAATTCAACACCGTCGTGTTCGTCGATCAGGACGAAGTCGTGAAGGCCTATGAAGATGGCCGTTGCGACGTCTACACCACGGACGCGTCGGCATTGGCTGCCGAGCGCTCCAAGTTCGCCGTGCCTGACGACCATATCATCCTGCCTGAAATCATCTCCAAGGAGCCCCTTGGCCCGGTGGTTCGCCAGGGCGACGACACTTGGTTCAACATCAATCGCTGGACCTATTTCGCCCTGCTGCAGGCCGAAGAACTGGGCGTAACCCAGGCCAACGTTGACGAAATGCTCGGTTCCGACAATCCGGAAATCAAGCGCCTGCTCGGCGTTGAAGGCGACTTCGGCACGCCGCTCGGCCTGACCAAGGACTGGGCCTACCAGATCGTCAAGCTCGTCGGTAACTACGGCGAATCGTTCAACCGCAATGTCGGTCCCGATACTCCGATCGGGCTTGCCCGTGGCCTGAACGCCCTCTGGAAAGACGGCGGCCTCCAGTACGCTGCGCCGATCCGGTAATTTGAATTTGCCCGGCGCCATCACTGGCGCCGGGTGCTTCGTTACCGGCCGCGGCCAGTATTTCTGGCCTGAATTTGGAGAGCAGGGGGACCGGCTAACCTATGGCAATGCTTGAATCTGCGCGGCAGGGGCCGCCGTCTACAGCCTTCTATAACGATCCTGTGGTTCGGGGGATTATCTACCAGGTCGTCGTAGCCGCTCTGCTGGTCACATTCGTCACCTGGATCGTCCACAACACTTCGATCAACCTGGCGGCCCAAGGCAAGACTACGGGCTTTGATTTTCTGTGGAAGACTGCGGGCTTCCCGATCGACTTCTCACTGTTCCAATTCACCCGCGAGTCGACCTACTGGCAGGCCTTCCTGGTGGGCATCACCAACACGCTGCTGGTGTCGGTCATCGCGATTTTCTTTGCGACGATTATCGGGTTTGCTCTTGGCATCGCCCGGCTATCGTCCAATTTTCTAATCTCGCGGCTCGCCACTGTCTATGTCGAGACCATTCGCAATATCCCGCTGCTGCTGCAATTGTTCTTCTGGTACTTCGCCGTTCTCAAGGCGATGCCGGCGGTGAAGGACTCCTTTGCGCTGCCACTCGATATGTTCATCAACCAGCGCGGCATATTTGTGCCGCAGCCGCTGCCGAATCCGCAGTTCAATTGGATCTATCTGGCGGTCCTGCTCGGTCTGGTTGGGGCATTCCTCATACAGCGTTGGGCCAAGCGTCGCCTGGCGGCGACCGGCAATCGCTTTCCAGTATTCCTGTCCTCGTTAGCACTGATGGTCGTCGTCGTTTTGGTCGTCTGGTTCGTCAGCGGCGCCGCCGTTGCCTTCGACCCACCGGTGCTGGGAAAGTTCAATTTCAAGGGCGGCCTTGATCTGCCCCCCGAATTCGTAGCGCTGGCTTGGGGGTTGAGCATTTATGCGGCGTCCTTCATCGCCGAAACAGTGCGTGCGGGCATTCTGGCGGTGAGCCACGGCCAAACCGAAGCCGCCCAGTCGCTCGGGCTCAAGGATAGTGACCGGCTGCGCCTCGTCGTCATTCCCCAGGCCATGCGGGTGATCATTCCGCCCCTTACCAGCCAATATCTCAACCTGCTCAAGAATTCCTCGCTTGGCGCCGCCATCGGCTATGGCGAAGTGGTGAACGTGTTTGCCGGCACTGCGCTAGGCCAAAGCGGACGCGCCATCGAGGTGATCGCCATGACCATGGCGTTCTATCTGGTGATCTCGTTGCTGACCTCCGCCATCATGAACTGGTACAACGCCCGCGTGGCGCTGGTCGAACGATAGGAGCGCGCAATTGACCGATATTTCCTTCGTTCGCGGTGAAATGACCGGCGCATCGCCGCCACCGAATCCGACATCTGGGCCGGTGGTCTGGATGCGCAAGAACCTGTTCGCCACGCCCTCCGACACGCTGCTGACCTTTGTGGGCCTGTTGTTCCTCGCCTGGATATTGCCGCCGCTCTATGGCTTTCTGATTGGCCGCGCGGTCCCGCCCGGTGGCACTGTCGAGCAGTGCCGCGTGGAAAATGTCGGCGCCTGCTGGGCCTACATTTCCAGCGAGATCGACTTCTTCATCTATGGCTTTTATCCCTCAGTCGAATACTGGCGTGTCAACATCGTCTTCGCCATGCTGGCGCTGCTGATCATCCCGCTGGCCATGCCAAAGGTGCCTTACAAGCGCATCAATGCCATCTTGTTTATCGTCGTGTTCCCCATCGCCAGCGTCATCCTGCTGAGCGGCGGCGTCTTCGGTCTGCGCTACGTGCCCACCGAGCAGTGGGGCGGGCTGATGGTGACATTGATCATTTCGGTGGTCGGCATCTGCCTGTCGTTGCCCCTCGGCATCATCCTGGCGCTGGGTCGACAATCCAGCATGCCGATCATCAAGTCGATCTGCGTCGCCTTCATCGAACTGATCCGTGCCGTGCCCCTGATCACCATCCTGTTCATGGCCTCCATCATGCTGCCATTGTTTATGCCATCCGGCGTGACCGTGGATAAGTTGTTGCGGGCCTTGGTGGGCGTGACGCTGTTCTCTTCCGCCTATATGGCTGAAGTGGTCCGCGGCGGCATGCAGGCCATCGGCCGCGGCCAATATGAAGCGGCAGCGGCGCTGGGTCTCAGTTACTGGAAGCGGATGGGGTTCATCATCCTGCCCCAGGCGCTGAAACACGTCATTCCTGGCATCGTCAACAGCTTCATCGCGCTCTTCAAAGACACGTCCCTGGTCTATATCGTGGGCATGAAGGACCTGCTGGAGGCGGTGAAGACCAAGAACGACGCCATCGAATGGGCTTCTCCCACTCAGGCCATCACCGGCTACATCTTCGCCGCCGCGGTGTTCTGGATGTTCTGTTTTTCAATGTCGCGCTATTCGCAGTTCATGGAACGGCGACTGAATACCGGCCACAAGAGGTAAATCATGTCCATCGAAACCGAACCCACCGCCGGGCAGCCCGTGACCCGCTCCAAGATGCAGATCTCCAAGACCGACGTGGCGATCGACGTCATCGGTATGAACAAGTGGTATGCCGATTTCCACGTGCTGCGCGACATCGATCTCAAGGTGATGCGCGGCGAGCGCATCGTCATCGCCGGCCCGTCGGGCTCCGGCAAATCGACGTTGATCCGCTGCATCAACCGGCTGGAAGAGCATCAACAGGGCCAGATCATCGTCAACGGCACCGAACTGACCAACGATCTCAAGCGCATCGACGAAGTGCGCCGCGAGGTGGGCATGGTGTTCCAGCACTTCAACCTGTTCCCGCACCTGACTATTTTGCAGAACCTGACTTTGGCCCCGATCTGGGTGCGCGGCATCCCCAAGGCCGAGGCCGAGGCGACTGCCATGCATTATCTGAACCGGGTCAAGATTCCCGAGCAGGCACTAAAATTCCCCGGCCAGCTCTCCGGCGGCCAGCAGCAGCGCGTGGCCATCGCCCGCTCTCTCTGCATGCAGCCCAAGATCATGCTGTTCGACGAGCCCACCTCGGCGCTCGATCCTGAAATGGTCAAGGAAGTGCTGGAGGTGATGATTTCGCTGGCCGAAGAAGGCATGACCATGATCTGCGTGACCCACGAAATGGGTTTCGCGCGCCAGGTCGCAAATCGGGTCATCTTCATGGACCAGGGCCAGATCATCGAGCAGAACGAGCCGGAGCAGTTCTTCTCCAATCCCCAGCATGAGCGCACCAAGCTGTTCCTGAGCCAGATCCTGCACTGACCGGCTCCGCGAAAAGCTGGGGCAATCCGCTTGTTGGCTTGACCGCTTCGGGCCAGGGGCAGATATGCTTCGCGCCATGACAGGGCAGGGCAGGTTTGGGCTGAACACAATGCAGGGGTGGCGAGTTATGCTCGCCGCCCTGTTGCTTGTCGTTCTTGTCTTGCCGGCCTGGGCCCAGACGCTCGACGTGCCGTCACCCAAGATTTCGACCTTGCAAACGGTGCGCGACCGCGGCTTTCTGATCTGCGGCGCGACCAATCCGCTGCCCGGTTTTGCCCAGCAGGATGCGGACGGCAAATGGAGCGGCTTCGACGTCGATTTGTGTCGCGGTATCGCGGCTGCCGTGTTTGGCGACCCCGATAAAATCGAGTTTCGCTCGCTGCGCGGCGAGGCCCGCTTCGCCTGGCTGCAGACTGGCGCCGTCGATGTGCTGACTCGCAACGGCGCCTGGAGCCAACAACGCGACACGCTGTACGGCGCCAATTTCGTGGCCCCCACCTTCTTCGACGGCCAGGCTTTCATGGTGCCGCAGTCGCTGGGCATCGTCTCCGCCTATGAGCTTGATAACGTGAGTGTCTGCGTCATCGACGCCGGCGACGAACTGGATCGCATGGAAGAATTCTTCTTCACTAACCAGGCCACCTATTCGGAGGTGGTCTATGAGGACGCGGCCGATCTCGCCATCGCCTATCGCGCGGGGCTGTGCCAGGCGGTGTCTGCCACCGGACGCCAGCTCCAGGCCATCCGCCGCGGCCTTCCTGAACCCGCGACCAATCGCATCCTGCCCGAGCATATTTCCAAGGAACTGCTCGGCCCGGTGGTGCGTACCGGCGATGACCAGTGGTTCGAAATCGTGCGCTGGACCATCTATACCCTGATCAATGCTGAGGAACTTGGTGTTACCTCGCTGAATATAGACTCGCTGGCAGCGACGAGGACAACTGGAGTTCGTCGCCTGCTTGGCCTCGATGGCGACTTCGGCACGGCGCTCGGTCTGTCGCCCAAGTTCATGAGCAATGTCGTCCGCGCCATCGGGAACTACGCAGAACTTTATGACCGCCATTTCGGCCCGCAGACCGGCGCGGCCCTGCTGCGCGGCCAGAATGCGCTGTGGAGCAATGGCGGGCTGCTCTACGCGCCGCCGATCAACTAGGGGCCGCTCCTGCGGATTCTAATCGGCAAAGAACAGGCTTACACGCCTGTTCTGCTTGCCTTTATTTTCAACCTTGCCAATCGACAGCGCGCCGATTTCGCGCGTGTTGCGCACATGCGTGCCGCCGCAGGGCTGCAGGTCAACGGTCCCGATCCGCACCAACCGAACGCGACCTTGGCCCATCGGTGGCTTGACGTTCATGGTCTTGATGAGGTCCGGATTGGCGGCCATTTCGGCGTCGGTGATCCATTTGATGGTCACCTCATGGGCGTCTGTGACCATGGCGTTGAGCTGGGCTTCGAGTTGGGCCAGGTTCTCGGGTGCCTCCGGCATGTTGAAATCCAGCCGGCCCTTGTCCTCACCAATCGAGCCGCCGGTGACCGCAAAGGGCAGCACCACCGAGAGCAGATGCAGCGCCGTGTGCATGCGCATCAGCTTGTAGCGCCGATCCCAGTCGATCTTGGCCGTGACGAGTTCGCCGATGGCGGGCAGCGCGGAGCCTTCGGCCGGGACGTGCACGATGGCGGTCTTGTCGCCCTCGGGATGGATCGCTGTGGCAATAGCAATGCTCGATCCGTCGGCGCGTAGCAGAGTGCCGCTGTCGCCGGGTTGTCCGCCCGAGGCGGCATAGAAATTGGTATGGTCGAGCACGATGCCGCCGGTGTCGGTCAGGGCGGTCACCGTGGCCGGTGTTTCCTGCTGATAGCTGTCATCGCGAAACAGAAATTGCGTCATGGCGTAAAGGTCTTTCAGAGAACTGGCGACAGCAGCCGCGCCGCCTGGGTGGCAAAGCGCATGCGCATCGGTCGGGTTTTGACTTCGTAAAGATCGACCTGGCGGCAATTCTTGAAGTCATCGAGCAGCATGGTTTCCACCGCGGTGATGGTCTTGGGATCGGTGAACCAGAGGGTGATCTCGAAATTGATGGCGAAGGAGCGGTTGTCGAAATTGGCGCTGCCAACGCTGGTGATGCGATCGTCCATCAGCACCACTTTCTGGTGCAGGAAGCCAGCAGTGTAGCGATAGATGGAGATGCCGTGCTCGACCATGGCGTCGGCATGGGCGATGCTGGCCAGCCAGACAATTTTGTGGTCGGGTTCCTCGGGCAGCATGATGCGCACGTCAACCCCGCGCAATTGTGCCGCGTATAGCGCGGTGCGCACGTCGGTATCGGGCACGAAATAAGGGCTGACGATCCATAGCCGCTCGCGTGCCTGCGAAATCGCATCGGTGAAGGCGATGGCGCATTCCTCGAGCTTGTCGGCCGGCCCGCTGCCCATCACCAGAACCGATTGATCGCCGGGCGTCGGCACCAGGGCAGGCGGTGTCGAGGACAGCAGTTCGCCGGTAGCCCAGGCCCAGTCTTCGCGGAACAGCAGCGCACAGCCCAGCGTGGCGGGCCCAGCCACACGGACATGGGTATCGCGCCAACGGCCGAACTTCTTGTTTTCGCCGAGATATTCGACGCCCACATTATGCCCGCCGACCCATGCCACTTCGCCGTCGACCACCACGATCTTGCGATGATTGCGGTAGTTGATCTGCGTCGGGCCGTAAAAGCGCATGAATTTGTGGCGCTGGTTGAAGCCGGCGACCTTGACGCCGGCATCGCGCAACCGGGTGCGGAACCGCTTGGGCATGCCCGTGCTGCCAACGTCGTCGTAGAGCAGGTAGACCTTGACCCCGGCCAGGGCGCGCTCGATCAAGCGCTCGGCCAATTCTTCTCCGAGCCGGTCATCGCGCACGATGTAGAATTGCACGAACAGGTAGGACTTAGCCTTGCTGATGCCCTCGAAAATTGAGTCGAACGTCGCCTTGCCGTCGATCAGCAACTCGACCTCGTTGCCGCTCAGGAACGGGACCTCGGAGACCTTGGTCTGCACCGGCCAGAGCGCGCCGCTGTCGTGATCAATCAGGGCCAGATCCTTGGCCCGTAGCGGCCGGGCCGAGCGGCCGTTGCGAATCCGGTCCGTGGCGTAGTCGTCAAAGGCCTTCCAGCCGAAGATCAAATACAGAAAGGCCGTCGGAAAGGGCAGCAGCCCCAGCGACAGCAGCCAGGCAATCGAGCCCTGCGAGGTGCGCGAGTTCATGATCTCGCGCACGGCACAGACAAAGGCCAGCAGGTAAACCGCCCCGGTAATGGCGGCGACGATGTGCAGATCCCGGACGATCATGCCCAGAATGTATTCGATGCCAACCACGGGCTCTCATCCAGTTTCGTTGCGCGGCACTGTAGCAGCGATGCAGGCAGGGGCAATGGCCCGCGTCCGCTGGGCCGGTGTGGCTCGCGGATGAAAAGACTGCGGCATGCGGCGAGACGTGCCTCATGGTTTTGGTAGTAAAGCGAGACACGTCTCGCCGCATGCGATGGGGTTTCTGGCTGCTCGAACGTGGCCTCCATTGTTTCAGGAGACGAACGTCGCGCTGGCCCAGGGATCGCGCGACCGCATTCCCCTCCCACCAAACTCCCCACGGCCGTTCGTCGCGAACCCGCAGCCATTGTGGGGATATCGGGGGTGAGGATACGCCGGGTTTTGGGGGTGGGGATAAGGGGGATGAGGGGCAGTAATTCGGGGGGCAAGGGATGCTCACACCGCACTCGGTCTTCCCGCGGGCCTGACCCGCGGGGCACTGTCAGGTCGCGCCGAATTCAGTGGGGTGGCGAGAGGCCCGCGGGTCAAGCCCGCGGGAAGACGGTGGGGACCAGATCGAGGCCAGTCATATGGCGCGGAGTGGCGTTGGTTTCGGCTGGCTCCACTATTGGGGAGAGTTCCCCCCACCCTGGCCCTCCCCTCAAGGGGGAAGTAGCGGCTAATTGGCCTATACCGGCTCCACCACCGATGAAATATCGATGGGCGTGCGACCTTCGAGCCATGTCGGCACCGGCAGGCCCTTGTCGTGCAGGAAGGCTGGGTTGAACAGCTTGGACTGGTAGCGGTTGCCGTAATCACAAAGGATGGTGACGATGGTCTTGCCCGGTCCCAGATCGTTGGCCAGCCGCACAGCGCCGGCGATGTTGATGGCGCTGGAACCGCCCAGGCACAGGCCCTCGTGTTCGAGCAGGTCGAAGACGTAGGGCAGGGCTTCGGTGTCGGAAATCTGGTACGGGCGGTCGATCTTGAGGCCCTTGAGGTTCTCGGTGATGCGGCCCTGGCCGATGCCCTCGGTGATCGAATTGCCCGAGGATTTGAGCTCACCCGTGGTGTAATAGCTGTAGAGCGCGGCGCCTTCGGGGTCGGCGAGACCGATCTGCACGTCCGAATTGCGGGCGCGCAGCGCTTCGGCGACGCCGGCCAGCGTGCCGCCTGAACCCACCGAGCAGATGAAGCCGTCGATCCGTCCGCCCGTCTGCTGCCAGATTTCGGGGCCGGTGGTTTCCACATGCGCGCGCTTGTTGGAGGTATTGTCGAACTGATTGGCCCAGACCGCGCCGTTGGGAAGTTCCTTGTTGAGCTTTTCGGCCAGCCGCTGGGAAATCTTGATGTAGTTGTTCGGGTCCTTATAGGGCTTGGCGGGAACCTCGATCAGCTCGGCGCCGTAAAGGCGCAGCGCGTCCTTTTTCTCCTGGCTCTGGGTTTCGGGGATGACGATCACCGACTTGAAGCCCAGCGAGTTGGCGACCAGGGTCAGCCCGATACCGGTATTGCCGGCCGTGCCCTCGACGATGGTGCCGCCGGGCTTGAGCGCGCCGCTCTTGACCGCATCGTGGATGATGAACAGGGCCGCGCGATCCTTGACCGACTGGCCCGGATTGAGAAACTCCGCCTTGCCCCAGATATCGCTGCCGGTCAGCGTCGACACGCGATTGAGACGAATGAGCGGCGTGTTGCCGATTGCCGAGATGAGGTCTTGGTGCTTGGCCATGATATCTTCGTAGCTTGAGGAACCCAATTGGTAGGCGTGCACCAACGCGCCCACAAGGAATAAGTGCCGATCCCAGCACGGCTTTTCCCCGCCACGCGATTTTGCGCAAGTCCCGCCGCGATTGAGCGCCGCCTTCGCAACGCTATTCCAGCCTAGCTGCCCTTGGCTGCCTGCAGGGCGCGTTCGCGGGAAAGCTTCAGATCGACGATCGGGCGGGGATAGGTGTCGCCCAACGCCACGCCGGCGGCCGCCAGCACTTCGGATGGAGCGGCATAGGGCTGCTGAATCCATTTGTCCGGCAGGCTTGCCAATTCGGGTATCCACTGGCGGACGTAGCGCCCGTCGGCATCGAAGCGCTCGCCCTGCACCACGGGATTGAAGATGCGGAAGTAGGGCGCGGCGTCGAGGCCGGAGCCGGCGACCCACTGCCAGTTGCCCGGATTGTTCGCGCTGTCGGCATCGCAGAGGCAATCCCAGAACCATTGCTCGCCCAGCCGCCAATCGATCAGGAGGTTCTTGGCCAAGAGCGAGGCGGTCAGCATGCGGATACGATTCTGCATGAAGCCGGTGGCCCAGAGCTCGCGCATGCCGGCATCGATGAGTGGGAAACCGGTTTTGCCGCGCTGCCAGGCCTGTAGGTCGGCGGGCGCGTTCCGCCACGGGATATCGGCATATTTGGCCTGCATCGGCACGGTGGCGATATCGTCACGATGATAGAGCTGGTGATAGTTGAAATCGCGCCAGGCGAGTTCGGACAGGAACTTGTTGACGGCATCCGCCGTGCCCGGCTCGCGCTGGGCAAGCGCTTGGGCCGCATGCCAGACCTGTCGCGGGCTAATCTCGCCGAAGCGCAAATGCGGGGAGAGTTTTGAGGTGGCTTCGCGGGCGGGGAAGTCACGACCCTGAGGGTAGTCGTCCAGGCGGTCATCGAGAAAATCGGCCAGGATTTTGTGCGCGCCTGCTTCGCCAAAGTGCCAGTGCGGACCGAGCTTGGAGGCCCATTTGGGCTGCACGTAATCGGCGTCGACCGGCTTCGCTCGAACTGCCGGCTTTGCAACGGGCGTTCGCAGCGGCGTGGCGATGTCGGATGCCTTCAGCGCGTTCCAGAATGGCGCATAGACCGAATAGGGATTGCCGGTCTTGGTCTTGATGGTCCAGGGCTCGGCCAGCACGTTGGCGGCGAAGGATTCGACGGTGACGCCTTCCGACTTTAGGGCGTCCTTGATGACCAAATCGATGGCGATTTCCGCGGGGGCATAGCGGCGGTTCCAGAACACGGCATCGGCGCCGATATCCTCGACCGCAGCCTGAATGGTCTGTCGCGCCTCGCCCTTGCTCACGATGAGGCGCACGCCATGCTCGGCAAGGCGGCGGCTTAAGTTCTGCAGGCTATGATGGAGCCACCAGCGTGCAGCGCCTCCCGGCGAGCGCAGGCCGGAGTCTGTTTCATGGATATAAAGCGCGGTAACATTGTCGCCGTGCTTGAACGCAGCGCTGAGCGCGGGATTGTCGCTGAGCCGCAAATCGTTGCGCAGCCAGACCAGGGCAGTGTTTTGCGGCATCGGAGGTCCCCTCTGGGGACCTATACGCTGCCGCCCGTCCGATGGATCACTCCATCAGTTCGGCAAGCTGCTCCAGGGCGGCATTCCAGGCTTCGATCGAGAAGATGCGCGATTCTGGATCGGCATGGGCCAGGCCGCGCTCGATGATCGTGACGCTGGTGCGTCCGTTGGCGACTTCCTTGAACAGGATATCGAGCACGAAGATCAGCTCCTCGCCGGTCTCTTCGTCCTTATGCACCCAGCTCATCACCAGACGCTGGTTTTCCTCGAAGGTCAGGAATTCGCCGGAAACGATGTGCTCGCCGGGATCCTCTTCATCGCCCTCGGTGACGAACTTGTACTCGCCGCCCTCGAACGGATCGACCTCGGCATAATCGGCCTGCCACTGCTCGATCAGCGCCGGATCGGTCCAGGCGGCAAACACGTCTTCGATATCGGCGTCGATAGTCCGCGTCAGCGTGATCTGGCTTTCGCCATCGGTGTCTACACCATTGCCATTGCTCATGCCGGCTCTACCTTCAGAAATGCGGGCCTGTCGCTCTTGTGCAGCAGGATGGCCAAAGCCAGGATTGCGGGGAGGGGATGGTGTGGCGAGCCTTGCTCCAACCAGAAGGACGAATGGCTCCGCGGGTAGGATTCGAACCTACGACCAATCGGTTAACAGCCGATTGCTCTACCACTGAGCTACCGCGGATCACATTCGTGCGCCGTCTTGCGACAGCGAGGTCCATGTAGCGAACTTGATTTGCTTTGCCAAGCCCTGATTGCAGACGGGGCTGTGGGAATTGTCCTTTATGCGCCCGGCAGGGTGCGCGCACGCCGGCCAAGCCGCACCAGATCGCCCAGGGTATTGAGGTTTTCGAATGGGTTGAACGCCGACAACGCCTGCCAATCCTGCGCCAGGGCGTCGATTTCCCCAAGCAGGGCCTTGAGGCTTTTGGGGGCCGTTCCGGCGCGGACGCGGGCGGGCAGGGTGGCGATGGCCGATAGCTGCCAGAGCGCGTGGGGCGGGTAAAATTCGTCGCCCCACTTCGCGTATACGGCGGCATGCGATTCGAGCGCTGCAGTCAGGACCGCGACGAAGTCGGTAGGAAGGAACGGCGTGTCGACGGCGCTCGAGACGATTAGCCCGTCGGTAATGCCGTGCTCCTGCAGCCAGTCCACCGCGGCCGCGAGACCGGGCAACGGACCGCCCAGAGCGGTATTGAGATCGGGCACCCCGATGGCATTGGCCGGCAGCGCCAGCGATCCATGCCCAGTCGCCACCAGCAGAAGGGGCGCTATGGTGCCCAAGGCCGAAGCCACGCGGTCGATCAGCCGGCGTCCGCCAATCTTGAGTTCGGCCTTGCGCACACCACCCAGGCGTTGCCCCTGGCCACCGGCGATGATGACCGCACGGGGCGGGGTCATTTGCCCATGGCCTCGATGGGTTTTTTGACCCCGTAGCGCAGGATGAGCATAAGCGCGATACCGCCCACCAAACCCCAGAACGGCGCACCGACGCCCAGAATGAGAATGCCGGACGCGGTGGTGACGAAAGTCAGGATCGCCGGCAGCCGGGCTTCCTCCTGCACCAAGGCGCCGGTCAGCGCTGCGGCAAGGCTTGAGAGCAACGCCAAGCCCGCCACCGCCTGAATCAGGATGGGCGGCGCTGCGGCGATGAAGGCGGCTGCGAGATTAGCGCCGGGCGCCAGCAACAGATAGACAACGCCGGCCGAGATCGGCGCAGGCCAGCGCTTGGTGCGGTCGGGATGGGCCTCGGGACCGGCGCAAATGGCGGCCGTGATGGCGGCGAGATTGATGCTGTGGCCACCGAACAGCGCGGTGATGGCGCTGCCGATGCCGGTCATGATGAACAGCGGGGCGGGCTTGAGCACGAAGCCGTTGGCCTGCATCACCGCCAGCCCCGGCAGGTTCTGCGACGCCATGGTGACGATGAACATCGGCAGCCCGATGCGCACGATGGCATCGAGCGTGAAGACCGGCATGACCGGCAAGATGCTGGGCCAACTGCCATCCAGCGCGCCGGGCGCCAGATGTGTGGAGAAGGCCAGGGCGATCCCGGTCACCGCCACGGCGATCGGCACGGCATAGCGCCGCGCGAAACGCAGGCCGATGGCCCAGGCGAACAAGACCGGCAGCGCCAGCATCGGCACCTCGCCGACCGCCTTGATGGGGGCCAGGCACAGGGTCAGCAACATGCCGGCCAGCATGGCATTGGCGATGGGAGCGGGGATCGCCGCCACCAATCGCGCAAAGGGCGTGATCAGCCCGGCCAGTATGATCAGCGCCGCCGCGAAGAGGAATGCGCCGGCCACCGCAGGATAGCCGCCGACCGGCTCGCCCACTGTCAGAAGGAAGGCGGCGCCAGGCGTGGTCCAGGCAAAACTCACCGGCACCCTGGTGCGCCAGCTCACCACGATGTTGAGCAGGCCGATGGCGATGCACACCGAAAACAGCCCGGAGCCAGCCTGGTGGGGCGAAGCGCCCGCCGCGGTCAGCGCCGCCAATACCAGCGTAAAGGTGCTGGCATAGCCCACTACCGCCGCCAGTGCGCCCGCCATGATGGGCTGGGCAAAGTCCTTGCGGGCCATGGGCTGGCCTCTTGTTATGTGTTCGCTCACGTCTCGCGCCTCATTTTGGGTCGAGGCAACCTATGCAAACACGTGCAATCGGTGAAGGGGGAATGCTCGCCGGCAAGCTCTTTGTCATGCGGCGAACGGCAACCGCCGTGGCGGATCTGCGTTCCTTACCCACAACACTCACCCGGAGGTCAAAATGGCTGACGTTACCGACGAGAAAATTCGCGAACTCGCTTACCAGCTTTGGGAACGCGATGGCTCCCCGCAGGGCAAGGATGACGAGTATTGGCATGCGGCGAAGGAACTGCTGGCTGACGAGGGCGACGTGAACCCCAGCGACGACGAATCCATTGTCCCTCCGCTGGTGCCTCTTCCGGGCGCGGGCCTCCGGTAACTTGGACCTGATTGACCGGCGCCCTTGAGGCGCCGGTCAAGCTTTGGGCCGGTCGAGAAATCTCAGACCGGCTCCGACTCTTTCTCCCGCGTTACCCATTTGCCGTTGAGCCATTCGCGCACTGTGATCGAAATCCGGTCCGGAACGATCTCGATGATGTTGTAGGCATTGGCCTCGCCGCGCAAGCGCGTGGAGATGGTGGAAGACGCCTGTGCAATCAGGATCGGCGCGACCGCGGACTTCCGCAAACCGGTGGGTTCGCCCTCCTTGGTCGTGCCCTTGGCCTCGTGCTTGCGCACGTAGGACAGGTGGAAATGGCCCGATAGCACCAACCGCACGCCCAAGCCCGCAAAGGTCTCCAGCGCTTCGTCGGCGCGTTTTACCCGCTTGGTTTTCTGCACCATCGGCTCCGTTGGAAACAGCAGCGGGTGATGGGCGACGATCACCCGGACAGCATCAGGCGATGCCTGCGCAAACCGTTGTTCGAGATGCTCCAGCTGGTCGCGCGAAATCGTGCCGTGGCCCCAGTTCCATTCGAGGCGGGCCCGCCTTGCGGTCCGCATGCCGACAAACACCACCCCATCCATTTCCAGCATGGGCTCGAGGTCCTTGGCGATGTATTTCCGATACAGGCCGTAGGGGTTGAGAAACCGGCGCAGGATATTGACGGCGGGCACATCGTGGTTGCCCGGCACCGCAAATACCGGGGCCTGTAGGGTATCGAGGAACGCCCGCGCCTGGACGAATTCTTCCTTGGTGCCGATCTGGGTGAAATCGCCGCTTGCCACGATAAGGTCGGGCTTTTGCCCTGCGATATCGGCCGCGAGACCTGCCGCCGCCTCGGGATCGTGGTGGCCGAAATGCAGGTCCGAGACATGAATGAGCTTCATGGCGTGGCACCGGTCAGCTCTGGCGCCACGGGCGTGCCAACCTCCACGGGTGTCAGCACCGACAGCGCCAAGGGCCTGATGCGGAACTCCAGCGGGGTATGCATCGTCTCGACCTCGCCGTCGAACATGACCTTGAGCAGCGCTTTATGGCTGCGAATGGTCGCCTTGGTGATGCTTTCCACCCGGAGCGCCTCGTCGTCGCGCCACCGGCCCAGCAGCATGCCGCCAGTCAGACGAACGAGATCGGCGAAGGTGAAGTGCTTGAGCACATAGAGCGTCAAGGTTCCCCGGTCGAGATTTTCGCGGTGGAAGAATTGGCCAAAACCCTCGTTATAGGCATTACTGGCCACGGCGATGGCCTGCACCCGCTCAGCTTTAGCGTCACTCATGTCGGTATCGATCACCACGGCGAGGCGGCGAGTTCGAGCGATCCGTCGCAGAAAATAGCGCAACAAGCCTAGCTTGGCCGCCATCGTCTGGTTGCTGCGGATACGCTCGCGCCCAGCCGCTACGGCTGGAATCAAGCCGATCACGACCTTATGCAGGAACACGCGGCCATTGACCTCGCCGACATCGATGCTTTGCGGCGTTGCGGTCACAAGGCTCTTTACCGCCATGGCGAGATCGAGCGGTACCTTGAGATCCTTGGCCAAGGCATTGACGGTGCCGAGAGGCAGGATGGCGAGGCTCTTGGGACTATCGACCAAAGCGGCGGCAAGGGCGGTAATCGTGCCATCGCCACCAGCAGCCACGACGATGTCGGCTGCGCTCGACACGGCGCGGGCCACGCGGTCGGTCATTGGTTGGCTCGGGTCGGCGTCGATTTCCGCCTGCAGACCGTTCGCCTCAAATATTGCCTGCAACCCGGCCTTGGTAACGCCGGTTGCGTTGGCCGTGCCCGCGTTCGCGTTCAGCACGACATGGTAGCGGTGCTCGCCCATGACTTATTCCTGGTTGTCTTGTCACGGACAACGGCGCGGACGGCGGTTTGGTTCAGGGGGGACGGTCGGCCGAATAAATTGTCTTTGTCGGAAGGCATTGTTGCCGGTCGCCACTAAAAATGTGGGGCATCTCTTCCTATGTTCTGTCCCGTCTAATTATTGAACAAGGATGATGCACATGTTCGCCTCCAGGGGCTTTCGACTGGCCAGCCTGTTTGCAATGCTGGTGATGGCTCTCTCGATGGTATCGGTTGACCAAGCCGAAGCCCGGCGTGGCGGCAGCTTCGGCAGTCGCGGCACGCGCACCTTCCAGACCGCGCCCGCAACGCCCACTTCGCCCAACGTCACCGCCCCGGTGCAGCGCAGCATGACGCCCGGCCAGACGAACGCGTCACCGCGCCCTGGTGCGCAGACGGCGCAGCCGCGCTCGATGTTCGGCGGCTTTGGTGGCTCATTGCTGAGCGGCATCATGCTCGGTGGCCTGTTCGGCCTTTTCCTCGGACACGGTTTTGGCGGCATGGCCGGGCTTTTCGGCCTGCTGGTGCAAGGCGTGCTGATCTTCTTCGTCATTCGCTTCGTGATGGGGATGCTGTCGCGCAACACAAGGCAGCCGGCCGCCGCCGGCGCGGGCATGAATTACGCGAGTGGTTCAGGCGGCTCCGGCCCATCGCCGCTGAGCGGCCTTGGTGGCCAGCGCGGCAGCGGCCCTGCGCGGGCGCCGCGTGGCAATCCCGATGAACTTGGCGTCAAGCCGGGCGATCTCGACCGCTTCGAGGACATGCTGCGCGAAGTCCAGTTTGCCTTCGGGCGCGAGGATTATTCGGCGCTGCGTCAACTGACGACGCCGGAGATGATGTCGTATCTCTCCGAGGAACTGGGCGAAAACGCCTCGCGCGGCCTCAAGAACGAGGTGTCCGAGGTCAAGCTGCTCAAGGGCGACGTTGCCGAGAGCTGGCGCGAAGGCAACCAGGATTACGCGACCGCGGCGATGCACTATACGTCCATCGACGTCACCCGCGATCGCGAGAGCGGACGCGTCGTGGAGGGTGATGCGGAAGTCGCCACCGAAACCACGGAACTGTGGACCTTCGTGCGGACCCGCGGCAGCGAGTGGAAACTGTCGGCTATCCAGCAGGCCTAGCGATCATCGTCGGCGGCTCCGGAGCTCGGAGCCGCCTATTGCTTATCTCAGATGCTGGCCTCCGAGTGCAGAGCGGCATAGAGGCCACCGGCCGCCATGAGCACGTCGTGAGTGCCTTGCTCGGCGATGCCGTCTTCAGTCAGCACCAGAATGCGATCCGCGTTGCGAACCGTCGACAGGCGATGGGCGATGACAATGGTGGTTCGCCCACCGGTGAGTTGGAGCAAAGCCTGCTGCACCGCCCGTTCGCTCTCGTTGTCCAGCGCGCTGGTGGCTTCATCGAAGATCAGGATCGCGGGGTCCTTGAGGAAAGCGCGGGCGATGGTCAGCCGCTGCTTCTGCCCGCCCGACAGTTTCACCCCACGCTGCCCGATATCGGTGTCGTAACCGCGGGGCAGGGCGGCGATGAAGTCATGCGCATTGGCCGCCCTGGCCGCCGCCACGATTTCGTCGTCGCTGGCATCGGGACGCCCATAGCGCAGATTATTCGCCACCGTGCCGCTGAACAGATAAACGTCCTGTTGCACCACGCCGATATTGCGCCGCAGCGAGGCCAGGCTGATATTGCGCACATCCACGCCGTCGATCTGGATCGAGCCGCCCGTAACTTCGTAAAAGCGCGGGATTAGCGCGCAGAGCGTGCTCTTGCCGACGCCCGATGGGCCCACCAAAGCGATGAATTCCCCCGGCTCGATGTCCAGCGAGAGCTTGCTGAGAACGTGTGCGCCGTCGTCATTGTAGCGGAAGCTGACGTCGCGGAAGCTGACGGCGCCGCTTGCGCGAGACAGATCGACTGCGCCAGGGCGATCCTCGATATCCGGCGCCACCTCGAGCAGTTCCATCGCGCGGACGAAGCCGGTATAACCCTCCTGCCAGAGCCGGACGAAATTGGCGAGACGCTCCACTGGATCGACCAGCACGGCAACGCAGAGCAGAAAAGTCAGCATGTCCGCCACGCTGAGGTCTGCCGTCAGCACCCGAATAGCGCCGACGACGATCACTAGCACGGTCACGAGTTGGGCGAAGGTGGCCGTCCCGACGGAGAACCAGGCCTCGCTGCGATAGCCGTCCTTGCGACTTTCGAGAAACAGCCCATTGGCTTCGTCGAACCGGCTGGCCTCAAGCCGCTCATTGGCGAACGATTGGACCACTCTGATGCCGGCCAGCGAATCCTCGACCCGTTCATTGACCGCTGCGATCCGCTCCTTGCTGGCCTGCAGGGCGATATTCATGCGTCGATTGAAGTGCAGCGCGTAGATCACCGCGAACGGTGTCAGCGCCGCGATGAGCCCGGTCAGCACCGGGTCGATGAATGACAGGATCAGTAGCGCGCCGAAGAACTTGAGCGCCGCGATGGCGAGATCCTCCGGGCCGTGATGATAAAGCTCGCCCAACCACAGGGAATCATTGGTGATCCGGCTCATCAATTGCCCGACGCGCTGGTTGTCGTAGAAGGCGAATGACAGCTTCTGGCAGTGCTCGAACAATTGCCGGCGGACCTCGCTCTCGATCTTGGCGCCCATCACATGGCCCTGGTAATCGACGAAGAACACCGCCAGCACCTGCAGCGCCAGCATGGCGAGCATCACCCCGCCCATCAGGTAAATCTGCCCGATGGCCTCGGGCGCTTGGGGCAATTGCAGCAAGCTCTTGGTGACGTAATTGGCGCAAAGCGGCAGTGCCAGCGCCGTCGCGGCAACCAGCAAGGCGCAGGCCAGATCGGCCGCGAGCAGCGGCAGGTGGGGCCGGTAATTCGAAAGAAATTTGCGCGCATGCGCGAACCGCGCGGCGGAGTCTCGCCGTTCGGAAGCTGCGTCGTGCGCCGACTCGTCGGCCGGTGAGGAAAGTTTGTCTAGGAAGCGGCTAGGGCCTGCATTTGCGCGCGACCTCGCCCAGGGGAACTGGAATTGCATAAAGCGTCATGTCCTGTTGATGAACGGCTCCTTTCTGATTGGACACGAAGGTTTTCATCTTGCTCTCCCGGTGCGGATACTGCGGTCATTATGCCAAAGTGATCCGAACATCACAACCCAGCGGTTGCAGCGCCGATGAATTGCATTAAATTGTCTTGGCGGAGGTGGCTTGGATGACGAACCGAGTTCAGATCAAGGGCGCGACGAAGGGCTATAAGCGGGGGACGGTCTTCGAGATCGAGGGCCTTGGCTTTTGGGAGCAGACGAGCGGTCTCTACGTCTACCTCGCGCAGTTCAGGCCGGTGGGCGAACTTGAGGCAACCGGATCAAGCGGAAGCCTGAAGCTGGGCGGCATGGCCGATTGGGTGGACGTGAAGAAGGTGCCGAGGCCGGCGGACTAGGTCTCGACCGGCGCTTGAGCTAGGACGCGTTCCAGTCGCTGTCTATTTTAGGAATTGTCTGGAGGCCTCGTCCGGAATTGAACCGGAGTACGCGGATTTGCAATCCGCTGCGTCACCACTCCGCCACGAGGCCTCTAGGGCGCGCTATGTACGGCGCCCAAGGGGTTTATGCAAGATGTCAGAATGCCAATCGGCGATTTTCGGATGCTCGGTCCCACGTGGCATGCGGGCACAGCGGCCGCGCCATCCACAACTGTGATCGGGTCATGCCCAAAGTGGTATTGGTGGCTGCCGTTTTTGCGGTCATAGCTGCGGTAACAATGAGGACCGCGATGCCATCGACCCCTGATGCTGATTCCGTGCTGATCGATTCGGCGCTGTTGCGGCAAAATTGGTCATACCGGCATTTCATCTCGTCGCGCGTCCTGTCGTCCCTGGCGCTGAATGGCGTCACAGTGGCAGTCGGCTGGCTGATTTATGATCAAACCAACAGCGCTTTCGCGCTCGGCCTGGTGGGGCTGGTGCAGTTCCTGCCGGTGCTACTGCTGACCTTCGTGGTGGGCCAGGTGGCCGATCGCTACGATCGCCGGCGCATCGGGCTGATCTGCCAGCTTATCGAAGCCGTCACTGTTGCCACCATGGCGCTGGGCGTATGGCAGGGCTGGCTGGGCACGACCGGCATTTACGTCGGCATGGCGGTGCTGGGCTGCGCCATCGCCTTCGAGCGGCCCACCATGGCGGCATTGCTGCCTGGTATCGTCCCGTCCAGCATGTTGCAACGCGCCATCGCCACTTCGACCTCGTTCATGCAGGGCGCCATCGTTGTGGGGCCCGCCTTGGGCGGTCTGCTCTACGGCGTCGGCCCGGTTATACCATTTGGCGTCTCGGCCCTGTTTTTCGCGGGCGCGGCCTTCAACGTCATCCGCATCCACCGTCCGGCGGCCGTGCAGGACCGGGAGCCGGTGACGCTGCAATCGGTCTTTGCGGGCGTGGGCTTCATAAAGAGCCGGCCGATTATCCTCGGCACGCTGTCGCTGGACCTGTTCGCCGTCCTGCTGGGCGGCATTACCTCGCTGCTGCCGATCTTTGCGCGCGATATTCTGCATGCGGGGCCCTGGGCGCTGGGCTTCCTGCGCGCGGCGCCCGCCGTCGGGGCGTTTTCGATGTCGATCTGGCTGGCGCGGCATCGGCTCGAACGCAATGTCGGGCAGACCATGTTGATCGCCGTCGCGGTGTTTGGCCTCGCCACCATCATCTTCGCGCTTTCGACCAATATCATCCTGTCGGTGGCATTGCTGGTGGTGCTGGGGGCGTCCGACACGGTGAGCGTGGTTATCCGCAGCTCGCTGGTGCAGTTGCTGACGCCCGATGCGATGCGCGGCCGCGTCAATGCGGTCAATTCGCTGTTCATCGGCGCCTCCAACCAGCTCGGCGAATTCGAGTCCGGCATGGTCGCGGGGCTGCTCGGCCCGGTCGGCGCCGGCATTTTCGGTGGCGTGGGCACCATCCTGATCGTGCTGGCCTGGGCCCGCATGTTCCCCGCTTTGCGCAAGGTGCAGACGCTATCGGGGTGAGATGGATCAAGGTGTTACGGCAAAATCCGGAATCAAGTTCTGATCCTATCTATCTTGCGCGTGGCCGATATGGTTCAATCGCACAGCCTTTTTGTCGCGCCCTGACAACACCAGCTTGCAAGCGCACGACGCGGGGGATATTCACAACCGGCATATGAACTCGGCAGGGGGCTGCGACGCAATGGTTGACTACGAACTCGCGCGTAAACTGATGGTCGACAATCAACTGCGCACCCATCACGTGACGGAGCGCCGGATTTTGGCGGTCATGGGCCGGGTGCCGCGCGAACTGTTCGTGCCCGAGGCACGCAAGGCCATTGCCTATATCGATGATACCCAGCCGCTTGGCACCGGTGCGCGCTTCATGGCGCCGCCGTCGCTGCTGGCCAAGCTGGTGCAACTGGCCGAGGTTCAGGCCGGGGACTACGTGCTCGATATCGGAGCCGGCACCGGCTATTCGGTCGCGGTTCTGGCCGGCCTTGGCGCCAACGTGCTGGGGCTGGAAGAAGACCCGGCTTTGGTCTCCGCGGCCAATGCAAATCTCGCTTCGCTGGGTGTCGCCAATGGGCGTGTGACCAGCGGGTCGATTGCTGACGCCAGCGGCGTTTTCGATGTGATCGTGTTGCAGGGCGCCGTGGAAACCGTGCCGCCGGAACTGTTTGCGCGGCTTAAGGACGGTGGGCGCTTGGTGGCGATGATCCGTCACGGTGCTGTTGCGGTGGCTAATGTTTATGTGAAGGCGGGCGCTGCGGTAACGGCCCGTGCCGAGTTCAATGCCAGCCTGCCGCCGTTGAGTTCGACGCGGCCGGCGGAACAATTCGTTTTTTAACTATCCTGGCGGATGATACTGTTGCGTCTTAGGCACGACAGCCAATTATCTCGCGGTTGGAATTTTGCTAAGGACTGCCAGGGCTGGCCGCAAGGCCCAACTCGCGGCATAAGAGTATGGAACTGGAGAGCTGGTCATGTACCCAATGCGTGTTTTAATGGCGGGGGCCATGGCCGTCGCTTTGGGAGCGCTGCCCGTCGCGGCGCAGGCCGAAACTTTGGCTCAGGCGCTGGCCAGCGCCTACACCAACAACCCCAACATCGAATCGGCGTTGCTCAGCGTGAAGTCTGCTGCCGAGGATATCGCCCTGCGCGAAGCCGGCAAGCGCCCCACGATCGGCGCCAACATCACCGGCGACTATAGCTGGTCGGTGGCCAATGGCGGTTATCAGAGCGATACCGGCCTGACCGGCGGCCTCAGCTATAACCAGACGCTGTTCGACAATTTCAAGACCGACGCCGAGATTGAACAGGCCCGCGCGCTCTCCGATTTGAGCGGCCAGGCGCTGCGCAATGCCGAGCAGAACGTGCTGCTCTCCGTGGCCCAGGCGTATATGAATGTTATCCGCGATACGCAGTTGGTCGCGTCGCGCCAGGAAAGCATCTCCTTTTACGACGCGCAGTTGAAGTCTGCCAATGACCGTCTCGACGTGGGGGAGGGCACCAAGATCGACGTGGCGCAGGCCACCGCACGCCAAGCCCAGGCCGTCGCCTCCTATCGTGCCGCGGTTGCCAGCCTGCAGACCAGCCAGGCCAGCTACCAGCGCTGGGTTGGCCACAAGCCGTCGAACCTCACCTCCAATGTCGGCTTCGGCTTCATGGTTCCGGCCAGCATTGACAGCGCCATTGCCAGTGCCGAAGAGCGCCATCCGGCCATCCTGAGCGCCAAGGCAGCCATTCGCGCCGGCCAGGCGGGCACCGATGGGGCCCAGGCCGCGTTCGGCCCGACGCTGGATTTGATTGGTTCGCTCTGCGGCATTGGTTGCTTCGGCAATACCGGCCAGCAGGGCGTCAGCGGTTCGGTCCGACTGTCGCTGACCATCCCGATCTATGCCGGCGGCGCACTTGGCGCCAGCGTACGCAAGGCCAATATCGAGCAGATCAAGAGCGAAGTCGACGCCATGGCGACCTATGACGAGGTCCGCGAGGCTGTCATCACGTCCTGGTCGACACTGCAGAATGCTTCTGCCCAGATCACCTCGGCAGAAGCCAGCGTCGCGTCTGTGCAGCAGGTGCTCAATGGCGTGATCCAGGAACGCGATCTCGGCCAGCGCACCACGCTTGACGTGCTCGACTCGCAGGCCGAACTGACCACCTCCAAGGAGGCCCTGATCCAGGCCAGCTCCAGCCGGGTCATCGCCATGTTCACCCTGATCGCCGCCACCGGGCGCCTTTCGGCCGCGGAGCTCAAGCTGCCCGTCTCGCTCAAATCGGGCGACAACTACACGTCTACCGTCGAAGACGTGTGGCAGGAATTGCGAACCGTCGCCGACTAGCTTTGCTGGCTAACACGATTTGCAATCCACAATTGGTGGCCGGACATTGTCCGGCCACAAGTTTTAGTGGAAGACCCTGTGGTTCTGAACGATCACGATTCCTTAATCTTCCCGCTCGGTCTAAGGTGGTTGGGACGAATCAGGCGGCCACGTTGCGGATGGCCGCCAGCACGATGTCTGCAGTGAGTAAGAGGCACCGATGAATAAGCCTGCCCCCAAAGAGCCGTCGATGGATGAAATTCTGTCGTCTATCCGGCAGATCATTGCTGACGACGATGCGACCGTGCCGCGCCGGCCCTCTGCCCAGGCAGCGCCGCCGCCGATGCAGGCAACTCCGGCCCGGCCAGCCCTGGCGCCGGCCCCCGCTGCCAATCGCGATCTCAACGACATGCTCGAGGATGTCGAGCCGCTGGCGCTGTCATCGTCGCAGATTCTTGACGACCAGGACGATGATGATCCGATGGCAGGCTTGAGCTTCAATCCGATCGCCGCCGTCGAAGAGGAAGAGCCGATCGCCTTTGCGCCGCGCGCCTTCGTTCCGCCTGAACTGGTCGAGGCCGAGGACATCACCTTCGATATCGCCGAACCCGAGCCGGAAACCTCATTTGCGGCCTTCCTGGCTCCCGAGCCAGAGGCGACTTTCGAGGCTGAGGCCGAGGAGCCCGCGTTCACCGCGCCGCCCGCTGCTGCCTTCCGTCCGCAGCCTTCGGTTGCACAGGCCGCACCAATGCCCGATCCGACCCTGAGCTCCGATATGGCCGAACAATTGATTGAACCTGCGACCCAGTCGGCCGTCCGCTCCTCGATCACCAAGCTGAACCGCATGGGCCTAGGCAATTCCGGCGCCACGATCGAGTCGCTGATGCGCGACATGCTGCGCCCCATGCTCAAGGAATGGCTGGACGAAAATCTGCCATCCGTCGTCGAGCGCATGGTGGAAAAGGAAATCGCCCGCGTCTCGCGCGGCGATTGATCCTTCCTATATCTTGAGCACATGCGCGTCGCTGTTGACCCTGCGGCGCGCATTTGCTTGAAGTCTGCCCAACCCTTTGAACCGGCCCGCCGCGTCACCAGACTTGGCGGGTTGTTGCCGTTGTGAGTGACGTGATGATCGAAAAGAATTATGAGCCGGCCGCCGTCGAGTCCCGCATCTATGCCGACTGGCTGAAGGCCAATGCCTTTGCCGCCGGGGCAGGGGCTGCCGAAGGCGCCGAGACCTTCACCATCGTCATCCCGCCGCCCAACGTCACCGGTTCGCTGCATATCGGGCACGCGCTCAACAATACCATCCAGGACATCCTGGTTCGCTTCAACCGCATGCTCAAGAAGGACGTGCTCTGGCAGCCGGGCATGGACCATGCCGGCATCGCCACGCAGATGATGGTCGAGCGTCAGTTGATGGAGCGCCAGCTTCCCGGCCGCCGCGAAATGGGCCGCGAAAAGTTCCTGGAACGCGTCTGGGAGTGGAAAGCCGAAAGCGGCGGCACGATCTTCAACCAGCTGCAGCGCCTCGGCGCCTCGGCCGATTTCAGCCGTGAACGCTTCACCATGGGTGAAAACGGCGCGCCTGACGACCAGATGGTCCGCGCAGTCACCAAGGTGTTTGTCGAACTGCACAAGCGCGGCCTGATCTATCGTGCCAAGCGCTTGGTCAACTGGCATCCGGGGTTGGAAACAGCCATTTCCGACCTTGAAGTCGAGAACATCGAGATCAAGGGCCACATGTGGCACCTGCGCTACCCTCTGGCGGATGGCGTGACCTACCAGTTCCCCATCGCCCATGACGAGGACGGCAAGCCCACCGAGTGGGAGACGCGCGACTATATCATCGTCGCCACCACGCGCCCCGAGACCATGCTGGGCGATAGCGGCATAGCCGTTCATCCCGACGACGAGCGCTATGCCAGCCTCGTCGGCAAGTTCGTCGACCTGCCGCTGGTGGGCCGGCGCATTCCGATCGTGGCTGATGACTATGCAGACCCCACGCTGGGCACTGGCGCGGTCAAAATCACCCCGGCGCATGATTTCAACGACTTCGAGGTCGGTGTTCGCAACAAGCTCGAGCAGATCAATGTGTTCACCACGAACGGCTCGATCGTTCTGGACGAGTTCATCCCGGCCGCCTATCGCGGCATGGATCGCTTCGTCGCGCGCAAGGCTATCGTCGCCGACCTGACGGCGCTGGCGGAGGAAAATCCGACCCGTGGCCTCGATCACATCGAGGACAAGAAGATCATGGTGCCCCATGACGAGAAGTCCAAGCTCGTCGTCATCGAGCCCTTCCTGACCGACCAGTGGTGGGTCAAGGCCGATGTGCTGGCCCAGCCGGCAATGGCGTCCGTGCGCGAAGGCCGCACCAAGTTCGTGCCGCAGCAATACGAAAACACCTATTTCGCCTGGCTGGAGAACATCAAGCCCTGGTGCATCTCGCGCCAGCTGTGGTGGGGCCATCAGATCCCGGCCTGGTACGGCCCGGACAATCATGCCTTCGTCGCCTATGACGAGGCGGAGGCGCAGGCGCAGGCAACTGCGCATTACGGCGCGCCGACTGAACTCAAGCGCGATGACGACGTGCTCGACACCTGGTTCTCGTCCGCGCTGTGGCCGTTCTCGACGCTCGGCTGGCCCGATGAGACGGCGGAGCTGCGCCGGTATTATCCCACCGACGTGCTGGTGACCGGTTTCGACATCATCTTCTTCTGGGTCGCCCGCATGATGATGATGGGGCTGGAATTCCTTGAGGAAGAGCCGTTCCACACCGTCTACATGCACGCCCTGGTCCGCGATGAAAAGGGCCAGAAGATGAGCAAGACCAAGGGCAACGTCATCGATCCGCTCGAACTGATCGACCAGTACGGCGCCGATGCCACCCGCTTCACCCTGGCCGCCATGGCCGCGCAGGGCCGCGACATCAAGCTGGCGACCAGCCGCGTCGAGGGCTATCGCAACTTCGTCACCAAGCTGTGGAATGCCGCTCGGTTCCTCGAAATGAACGAGTGCTTCCGCGTCGCGGGTTTCGATCCCAAGGCGACCACGCTGCCGCTCAATCGCTGGATCATCGGCGCCACCGCGCGTGGTGCCGCGGCGGTCACCAAGGGCATCGAGGACTACAAGTTCAACGAAGCCGCCAACGCTGCCTATGACTTCGTCTGGGGCACCTTCTGCGACTGGTATGTCGAATTCGCCAAGCCCGTCTTCATGGGCGAAAACGAGGCGGCCAAGGCCGAAACTCGCGCCACCGCCGCCTGGGCGCTCGACCAGATCCTGGCGATCCTGCACCCCTTCATGCCCTTCGTCACTGAAGAGCTATGGGCCGAAACCGGCAAGACCGGCCCGGCGCGCGAGAACCTGTTGATCCTGGGCCAATGGCCTGATCTGGCGGGCCTGGAAGACGCCGACGCCGATGCCGAGCTGTCATGGCTGATCGACGTCATTTCCAATGCGCGCTCGGTGCGCAGCGAAATGAACGTGCCGGCCAGCGCCAAGCTGTCGCTGGTGGTGGTCGGCGCGACGGAGACGACGCTGGCTCGCCTCGTCGCCGGCACCTCCCTGATAACCCGCCTGGCGCGGCTGGAGGACATCACCCCGCAGGCGACGACGCCGGCCAATTCAGCCCAGTTCGTCGTCGGCGAAGCCACCTGGGCGCTGCCGCTGGCCGATTTCATCGACCTGGCCGTCGAGAAAGCCCGCCTCTCCAAGGAAGTCGACAAGCTCAATGTCGAAGTCTCCCAGATCGACAAGAAGCTAGGCAACGAGCAGTTTGTCGCCAAGGCGCCCGAAGAAGTGATCGAAGAACAGAAAGCCCGTCGTCAAGCGGCCGTAGAACGGCGCGATCGTATCCTCGAAGCCCTCAAGCGTTTGAGCTAATACCACCATGGACGACATTCCGCGCGAGCCACCGGCCGATCCGGCAGTAGCCGGCACCATCGGCGCGGCCATGCTGCTGATTTTTGATGGCAAGGGCGGTGTCGTGCGCCAGGTGCCATCGGCAGACAAGCCGGTGGTGCCCGCACGAGGCTTCATTGTCGTCAGCGGCAAATCTAAGGAGCCGGCCTTCAAGGTCTGGCTCAAGGGCGAACTCGGCCCGTTCAATGCCGATCTGCTGACCGTGCCCAGCACCCGCTCGCGCTGCATCGTGCTCGATGACCGCGCCATGGTGGTGATGCGCGTTGCCCGGCCAGGCGCCGAGCCCGACGACATCGGCCGCCAATTGATGACGCTGTGGATCGAAAAGGGCAGGGTGATCATCTCCTCGGAGCTGAATATTCCCGAATTTCTGGGGATCACCCACTGGGAGCAATCCCATCACGCGCCGGTATCACCCGCGGACCTGGTGGCCCGGCTTGGCCTCCGCGCCGCCGACCGGCTCGAACCGCTGATCGAAATGCTGGGCGACAAGCTGGACGATATCGAGGAAACGTTGATCGTTCAGCATTCTTCCCAGGCGCAAAATCGGCTCTCGCACTTGCGGCGTACGCTGATCAGCTTCCGCCGCTTGGTCTGGCCGCAACGCGATATGCTCAATACGCTCGAAATCGAGGACCTCAGCTTCTTCACCACGCGCGACCGACTGCGCCTGCGCGAGGCCTCGGCGCGGGCGGCGCGGATCGGAGATGAGCTACAGGCCATGTCAGAACGGGCCGTACTGGTGCACGAACAGATCATCGACGCGCGCGCCGAGCAGATGAACAAGACCATGCTGGTGCTGGCCGCCGTAACCGTGGTGTTCATGCCGCTGACGCTGCTGACCGGCGTACTGGGGATGAACGTGGCCGGCATTCCATTTTCCGACAACAACCACTCGTTCTGGAGCGTCTGCGTCGGCCTGCTGTTGATCGCGCTCGGCCTCGTCTGGTGGATGCGCGGCAAGCGCTGGCTGTAGACCTTCGAAATCGACCTGGGTTTGAACGGATTTCGTTCATCCTCCATTCAACTTCTGTGACGATTCCGCAACAGCCCTTGCGATTCCATTTTCACACGTCTGTCGTCAATCATTTGGCGATGTTTCCCGCCACAATCTGACCCTAAACCAGAATGACAACGCGATTGGCGGGTGGCATCTGGGGATTGGTTCGACAGCGGGCCATCCTCACTGCAAGTCACGCCCATCCAAACTAAATGGCCGCTTTGTTCAATTGCTCTTTGCGATTGAACGACAAGAGGTTGAATGGGAATGCTGACAAACGGAATGACCTTCTATTGAGACCCTGGCAAACGTGCTTGGCCGCTTCTTTCGGACGCGATTGCGAGCCGGTGAAGAGGTCCGCTCAAATGCGGTCACAAACGCGGTTTACGAATGTCTTAACGCCAACCCTCTCTGCCATTCCGGCGGGCATGGGCTCGGTAAAAATGACGAGCGATATACGCGCCCAGCAGGGCGCGATGCGTAGCGAACAGAAGCTGCGCAGGCTCGATGGAAAGTTCGCCGGCTTTTGGGCTGGCAAAAGGAGTATGATGCGGGTCATTAGGGACCAATCCCTGATTTCCGCTACGGCGGCGTTGTTCATGATGACCATGTCGGTCACAATGGCACCCGCTTATGCGCAGACAGCGGCCGACGCCGCCCTTGGCATGGCCAATATGCTCGATGGGGCAGGCGGCGGCGTATCGCGCGACGACCTGCTCGGCGCGCTTGAGGATGCGGCTGATGCCGGCCAGCCCATGGCTATGTGGCAGCTCGGCACCATGTACGAAAACGGCGAGGGCGTGGAAAAAGACCAAGCCAAGGCCTTCGGCTATTTCTCCCAGATCGCCAACCAGCACGCCGACGCGGCGCCCAAGGGCATCGAGGCCGACATCGTCGCCCAGTCCTTCGTCAAGGTCGGCGAATATTACCGCGATGGCCTGCCGGGCGCCGGTATCCAGGCCGACGCCAACCGCTCGCATGCTCTGCTGTTACATGCGGCCTCGTATTTTGGCGATGCCGATGCGCAATATCGCGTCGGGGAACTGTATCTTGAGGAGGGCGGTCTCGGCATCAATCCGCTGCAGAGCGCCCGCTGGTTCTCGCTTGCTGCGCGCAAGGGCCACGCCCTGGCGCAAGCCAAGCTCGGCGACCTGCTGTTCAACGGCATCCAGGGCCTGGAGCCGCAGCCAGTCGAAGGCCTGATGTGGCTGACGCTGGCCCATAAGCGCGTCGCCGGCACTGCTGATGCTGATTGGGTTGATGAACTGCTCAACCGTGCGATGTCGGTCGCGACGGCCGATCAGCGCAGCGATGCAGTGAAGATGGCCGATACGCTCGGGACGCAGTTCGGCGGGCTATAGTTCCCCGACTGCCTCGATATCTACCCCCAACCACCGTCCTACCCGCGGACTTGATCCGCGGGTCTTTCGCCGCTTGTGCCCTGTTGGGAATGGCCCGCGGATCAAGTCCGCGGGAGGAATCGCTTGTGTGGCGATACGAAGGTATACACCGCGCCCGCCGTGGTGGCGCGCAGGGCGCCCTCCGGTCGCTCGGATAGTTTTTGCTGTGCCTCGACGCCGATCAAATACTCTGCCTAAGTGCTTGCATTTGGGGAGAAACAATTTTGAGCACTATCACGAAGTTCGTCGCAGCTCTGGCCCTGGCCGTGCCGCTTCTCTGCGCCGGGCAGGCATCGGCCGCGACCTATCAGTTGCCGATCGAAGGCGGTACCGCAATTCTGAAGATCTACTTGGATAACGGTGCGGCCCATCGCGTCGGCCAAAATCGCGATACTGTCGTCTACGAAATGGAGATGAACGGAAGCGAGTGCATCGCCGATCTTCGTTTGCAGTTTTCGGATAACGCCTCGCCACTGCGTGTCCAATACGATGTTTGCAGCGAAAAGGGGTTTGGCCTCACGATGACGACGATCCGATTCTAGCGGTCAGCATTCGGGCACTCGCGGAAAAAGCGAGGCACGCCGTCTCGGTTAGAAGCTAAACTGCCCCTCGACCGGCACGTGGTCGCTGGGCTTGTCCCAGCCGCGGACATCTTTGTGCACTGTCACGCCATCCAGCCGGTCGGCTGCTTGGGGCGATAGCATCAGGTGGTCGATGCGGATGCCGGCATTGCGGCGCCACGCGCCAGCCTGGAAATCCCAGAACGTGTAAACCGGGCCCGCCGTCGTCGCACGCAGGGCATCTGTCAGGCCCAGATTACTCAGGGTGCGGAAGCGTTCGAGGCTTTCCGGGCGATAGAGGGCGTCTCCCCACCAGGCTTCCGGGTCATGCGCGTCGATCGGCGCCGGTATCAGGTTGAAATCGCCGAGCAGGATGAAAGGCTCTTCCAATGCCAGGCGGCCTTCGGTGAACGCCGTCAGTCGCTCCATCCAGCGTAGTTTGTAGGGAAATTTCTCGGTATCGACCGGATTGCCGTTGGGCAGGTAAATATTGCACACGCGGATCGCGCCGGTTTCGACCGAGAACACGCCCTCGATCAGTCGGGACTGTTCATCGGCGTCGTCGCCGGGCAATCCGCGGGTCACCTCGTCGAACTTCACCAGCGACAGGATGGCGACGCCGTTCCAGCTCTTTTGTCCGTGGGTCTCGATATTGTAGCCCAGCGCCTCGATCTCGGCGCGCGGGAAGCCCTCGTCGACGGTCTTGATTTCCTGCAGGCAGACGATGTCCGGCTTCTCTTCGCTCAGCCATTGCAGCAACACGTCCAGCCGCGCCTTGATGCCGTTGATATTCCAGGTAGCGATACGCATGGCAGCGATTCCTCTTCTGGCCGAACCCTAGTGATGAGCGTGGAGGCCGTAAACCGCTCAGGCGTACACGGCCCGCAGGATATCGTCGCGGAAGGGGCCGTTGCAGCCTTCGAACGTGGTGTTGGTGCAGGTCACGATCGTCAAGCGATTGAGCGGATCGACCACCCAGTTATGGCCCCAGACGCCACCCCAATCGACTGTGCCCCTGGGGCCGGGATTGCCGGCGGCCTTGGGATCGTCCAGCACCGCGCCCAGAAATCCAAAGCGCTTGCCGGCATCGTGTGGCCGCCGTGGCAGGTCGCCGATCTGGTTGGCCAAAGCCGTCGCTACTGTCGCGGGGGCAAGCAGGCCCGGCTGGCTATTATAGACCTCGAGCAGTTTCATGACGTCATCAGCGGTGCCTGCCATTGCCGAGCCACCATTTTGGGCCGCCGCAGGGTTGAGGATGCGGCCGGGCGAGAACGTGCCGACCACATTGCCTTGATCGTCATGCATGACATGAGGCTCGCCCATCCGCACCGGTGGCTTGCCATCGGCATAAGCCGAGGTCAGGCGGGATGGGTCGGTAACGTAGAAATGCGTATCGGTCATGCCCAGTGGCTCGGTAACATAGGCCGCGATTGCGTCCTCGACATCCGAACCATTGATGGCCGCCAGCACGGCACCCAGCACGTCCAGGCTGGTGCCATAGTCCCACCCGGTTCCCGGCGCGAAAGCCAGCGGCTCCCGGGCGATATTGGTCAGCGTCTGTTTGAGCGAATTGACAATTCCCGCCGTGCCTGAGGAAGCGTCAGTGGGCATCCGGTCATAGGCGAGCCCCGACGTGTGGCTCAGCAGGTGACGGATGCGGATATCGGCGAGGCTGCCATCTGGATTGGCCGGCGTGAACCAGGGCAGGTAGCGCGTGACGCGGTCGTTGAGACCGATCAGCCCGAGATCGATCAATCGCAGCACCGTTGTCGCCACGATCGGCTTGGTCACCGATGCCAGGCGGAAAATAGAATTGCGGGCCATCGGCGTGCCGCTCTCGCGATCGGCAAAGCCGGCCGCCCGCGAATAGACGGTCTCGCCGTCCTTGTTGATCAGGATAACACAGCCAACGATCCGGTTGACCAGTGCAGCATCGATGGCTGCATCCACGCGTTCGACAAGGCCCATGATCGCTCCCCGCTTTTGGAGGGAGACGCTATGGCCTCAGTGCCGGCATTTCAATGTCTTTAAACGGCAAAACTCGTGCCGCATCCACAAGATGCGACCGCATTCGGATTCTTGATCTGAAATGACTGGCCGATCAGGTCGTCGGAAAAATCGATCTCCGAGCCGCCCATGAATTCCAGACTCATCGCATCGATCAGGACGGTCGCGCCGTTCTTGGCCAGCACGATATCGTCATTGGCCGGGGTTTCCTGCACCAGGTTGTACTCGTACTGGAAGCCCGAGCAGCCCCCCCCGGCAACGGAGATGCGCAACACCGTGCCTTCGGGCTCTTTGGCGAGAATGCGGGCGACGCGCTTGGCGGCGCGATCGGTCAATACGACATTGGGGAGTGCGAGTGCAGCTTCGGTCATCTGGATGTCCACGCCGTTTGGTAATGACAGAACGGTCAGGCTAAAATAGTAACTCTTGCGCGGAATGGAAAGGGCCTTCATCGCATATGGACGATAGAGCTTCTTACGCGAGCAATCCCGAGCAATCCCGCGGTCGCCTCTTCAGCACCGGACCGAGTCCAACCCGGTCGGAATTCCAGCGTGACCGCGACCGCATCATCCATTCCACCGCTTTCCGCCGACTGCAGCACAAGACCCAGGTCTTCCTGCAACACGAGGGCCGCCACTATCGCAATCGGCTGACCCATACGCTCGAAGTCAGCCAGATGGCGCGCTCCATCGCCCGCGCGCTGGGGCTGGACGAAGACCTGGCCGAGGCCGTCGCGCTGTCGCATGACCTCGGCCATACGCCGTTCGGCCATGCCGGCGAGCGCGTCTTGCATGACAAGATGGCGGCGTTTGGCGGCTTTGATCACAATATCCAAGCAATCCGCGTCGTTACACGACTGGAAAATCGCTACGCCGAGCATGATGGCCTCAATCTTACCTGGGAAACGCTCGAGGGCATTCTCAAGCACAATGGCCCGCTGCTGACGCCCGATGGCGCGCCCTTCGGCAAATATGCCCAGGAAGGCCTGCCCAGCGGCCTGGACGACATCCCGGCCAGCGCCGACCTCTTGTTGTCCACCTATGCCTCGCTCGAAGCCCAGACCGCCGCTATTGCAGACGATATCGCCTATAACGCCCACGACATCGACGATGCCCTGCGTGCCGGCCTCATCGTCCTCGATGATCTAGCCGATGTCCCCTGGGCCGGCCCCATCGTGCGCGAGGTTGTGGCGCTTTATCCCGATGTCGCCCCCAAGCGGCAGGCGCACGAAATCCAGCGGCGGCTGATTACCCGCTCCATCGAGGACGTCATCAGCACCACTCGCGCCAATATTGCTGCCAGTAACGTGGTCACCCCAGACGACGTTCGCCATGCAGGCCGGACGCTGGTGTCATTTTCTCCGGAAACAACAATAGCCGAACGCGGCCTCAAGCAGTTCCTGTTCGACCGCGTCTATCGCCACCCGTCGGTCATGGTTCCGGTGCGCGAGGGCGAGGCGATCGTAGGTGCGCTGTTCGATCGCTACATCGCCAGCCGGGACCTGCCTGGCCGCTGGCGCATCGCCGCGCAAGTCGAATCGTCACCCGACGCACTGGCCCGCGTGGCCGCCGACTTCATCGCCGGCATGACAGATCCATACGCCCTGGACGAATATGCCCGCCTGTTTGACGCTCGCCCGGAATTCCGTTAACCCGGCCAGACTTACACAGTCAGGTTTATCATGGACGTTTTCGCCCTGTTCGCATCGCGCGTCGCCAACGCGCTCAAGGTTCTCTACCCCGAAGTCGGCGCCGACTTGCTGGCCCGCATCGTGGTCGAGCCGCCGCGCGACGCCGCCCATGGCGATCTGAGCACCAATGCCGCCATGGTCGTCGCCAAGCCGCTGGGCAAGAGCCCGCGCGAAGTCGCCACGGCACTGGTCGAACATTTCAAGCATGACGCCGACGTGACGTCTGTGGAGGTGGCCGGCCCCGGCTTCATCAATTTCCGCCTCGCCGACGCCATCTGGCACCAGGTGTTGCGTTCCGTCGCCGCGCAGGGCGCCGACTACGGCCGCTCTAATCTGGGCGGCGGCGAAGCCGTGAACATCGAGTATGTTTCGGCCAATCCGACCGGGCCCATGCATGTCGGCCACACCCGCGGCGCGGTGTTCGGCGACACGTTGGCCTCGCTCATGGCCTATTCGGGCTATGAGGTGACGCGCGAATATTACATCAACGACGCCGGCAGCCAGATCAACACGCTCGCCGGGTCTGCCTTCCTGCGCTACCGCGAAGCGCTGGGCGAAACCATTGAGATTCCGTCCGGTTTTTATCCGGGCGACTACCTGATCCCGGTCGGGCAGGCGCTCAAGGCCGAGTTCAGCGACACGCTGCTGGCCATGCCGGAGCCCGAGATGACCGCGATCGTCAAGGATCGCGTCATTGCGGCCATGCTAGAGCTGATCAAGTCCGATCTGGCTTTGCTCAACATCCATCACGATGTGTTTTTCTCGGAGCGCCAGCTGCACGGGCAGGGGGGCGATGTCGATCTGACGCTCGAATGGCTGCGCGCCAAGGACATGGTCTATCAGGGCCATCTGGAGCGCCCCAAGGGCGGCGACACCGATGGTGACTATGAAGACCGCGAACAGACCCTGTTCCGCGCCACCAATTTCGGCGATGACGTCGACCGAGCGCTGATCAAGTCGGACGGCTCATACACCTACTTTGCCGCCGACATCGCCTATCACCGCAACAAATTCCTGCGCGGCTTCAAGCACATGATCAACGTGCTGGGCGCCGATCACTCGGGCTACGTCAAGCGGTTGCAGGCAGCGGTCAAGGCCGTTTCGCTCAATGCTGCCGACATGGACGTGCGCATCTGCCAGCTCGTGCGGCTGATGAAGAACGGCGAGCCGTTCAAGATGTCCAAGCGCTCCGGCGACCTCGTCACCCTGGCCGACGTGGTCGAGGAAGTCGGCGCCGACGCGACTCGCTTCATGCTGATGTTCCGGCGTAACGATGCTTCGATGGACTTCGACTTTGCTTTGGTGAAGGAGCAGACCCGCGACAATCCGGTATTCTACGTCCAGTACGCCCATGCCCGGACGTTCTCGATTTTCCGCAATGCGGGTAAAGAACTGCCGGCACTGGATTTTTCCGCCGAGGCCCTCAAGGTCGCCGAGATCGAGCGCATCGTTACCAGTGCTGAATTGGACCTGATCCGGGTGCTCGCTGCCTGGCCTAGAACGGTCACCGCAGCGGCTATTGCGCATGAGCCCCATCGTATTGCATTCTATGTACATGACTTGGCAGCCGCGTTTCACGGATTCTGGGCCAAGGGCAAGGATGATGTGCAGTTACGCTTTGTTAACGCCGAAGATCCAAAGCTGACTTTGGCACGACTCGCCCTGGTCAACGCCGTCCGTCAGGTCATCGTCAATGGTCTGACAATATTAGGTGTCTCCGCGCCCGACGAGCTTTCATAATTCGGGCGCAATAGTGTGATGACTGGCGAAAAATGCCCGGAATGGGCGCCGTTTCAGCAACTTTAGAGGGCGCTGCTAACATGACGACAGGCAAACCGCAGCAGATGTCCAACGAATCGAATTCTTCGGACGATCTGATAGCCGAGCTGTCCAAGCTGATGGCTCAGGATGCTCACGGGAACCGCCAGGACGTTAAGCCGCCGCAGAATGCCACGCCTGCTTCCGATTTTTCCGCGCGGCCGACGCCGGTTACCGCCCCTTCGCCCGAAGGCCAGGTGACCCCATTCGCCGTGCGCATTCCCGGCGCCGCGCCGTCGCCGGCAGCTGAACCCGCTCCCGCGGGCCTGACCCCACGCTTCGATTTCAGCCGCGCTGCCGAGCCGGTCGCCACGATTGCGCGCCAAGAACCGTCCTTCGGTCCCGCACCGGTCGCGGCGACGCCCCCGCAGCCCGTGCCGGCGCCGGAAGCGGCCAGCGCGGACGAGCCCGCGCCGTTTCATTTCGATTTCAATTTCGACGAGCCGTCGCCGCAGTCCACCTCGCAGTCGCAGGCCGTGGCGGAGTCTGCCCCTGCGCCGGCGGGACTTCTGGCCGCCGATGAGCACGATGCTATTGCCGATCTGATCGCCGCAGAGCTGCGCGGCGACATGGCTGCGGCCGCCGCGCCGGCTGCGGCTGCCGAACCTGCCCCGGTCCAACCTGCGCCGGAACAGATTGTGGCTGCGGCGCCCGAAACGGTAAAAGCTCCGCAACCCGCAAAGGCCAGCGAGCCGCCCAAGGTTGCGTCGTGGGCGCCGACCGCGGTCACGCCCAATATGTCAGATCGCCCGGTCCAGACCCGTCCCGCGCTGCGGCCCGTCAATCTGACGCCGCTGCACAAGGCTGAAAATGCCGCCAGCGACACGTTCCGTATTCCGCCGGTGTTCGGCCTGGGCACGACGCCGCCCGCTGCCAACGTCGCTCCTCCTGCAGTGGCGCCGGCTCCCCTAGCTGCTGCGCCAACGCCTGAGCCAGTGGCTCCAAAGCCGCGCGCCGAGCATGGCTACCTGTCGCCGCTGCCGGTCGAACCGCCCATGGCCCCGCCCGCCAATGACCTTGAGGCCGGCCGTGATCCAATCGACGAAATTGAAAGCCTGATTGGCCGCGCCGTCCGTGTCGAACTCGATACCGACCGCGATCAGCAGCCACAGCCCCGTCCGCCTGCCGCGCCCGCCTTGCGTAGCCTGGCGACGCCCACCATGCCGCAGCCCGTGCCCCACGCGGTATCGAGCGCCGACGAGACCATTATGGCCGCCGCCGCCGCGACTGGCGCCGAGATCGGCTGGGTCAACCACGAGGACGATCGGTCCGCCGTGACCATGGAGGAGCCGCAGCGCCGCCGGGATCGGGCGCCGCGTCGCTCCGGCATGCTTCGGGCCTTCGCTGGTCCGTTGGTCGCCGTGGCATTGCTGCTGGCCGCCGGCTTCGGCCTCTATTCCGTGCTCGGCCTCGGCGGCACCGATGGCCCCGCGCCGGTCCTCGTCGCCGATACTGCGCCGATCAAGCAGGTCCCCGAAGCCAAGGGCCCCGTCGAGCAGTTGCAGCAGTCCATCGTGTTCAACGAAATGGACGGCGTTGTCCCCGGCGCCGAGGAACAATTGGTGTCGCGCGACCAGGCCGACGTGAATGAAGTCACCGCCATTCCGCCGACCGCCGCTGTCACCGACGAAGGCCTGGCCAACCGCAAGGTCCGCACCGTGACCGTCCGCCCGGACGGCTCCATTGTCAGCGGCGAAGACAGCGTCGCGGGCGCCGCCATCCTGCCCGTCGATCGTCCTAATGTGCCGGCCGTTCCGGGCGCCGGAACCGCCAGCCCGGCGCTGCTCGCCAGCGCCAATGCCACCGAACCGACACCCGCTCCGGTGGCTGCCCCGGCCCCTGTTGCGGCCGCGCCGGTGACGCCGCTGGTGCCCGGCACTGAAATCGCCGTAGTCGATCCCGCTGGCGCCCCTGTCGCCGGCAAGACCGCTCCGGTTCCCTATGCTCGCCCCGCCTCGGTTGGTGATGCGCCGGCGACGGGTCCGGTGACTGCCGTCGTAGACACGCCGCAGGCGAGCCTGCCAACGCCGGCTCCGACGCAAAATCTGGCCGCCCCCAGCGCCAATACCCAGCAGCCGGCAGTCGCTCCGGCCCAGCCGACCAGCAACGCCGCCGCCTATGCGCAGCTCTCCTCGCAGCGCTCGCCCGAGGTTGCCCAGCAGGTGGCCAACGACCTGTCGGCGCGTTATGCCTCGCTGCTCAACGGCGCAAAACTTGAAATCACGCGCGCTGATCTGGGCGAACGTGGCACCTATTACCGCGTGCGCGTTCCCGCCGCGTCGCAGGCCAGCGCCGCGCAGTTCTGCGCCAGCGTCGTTGCCAGCGGCGGCGATTGCGTCGCCATGTAATTTGCCTTGGGGCAAGGGCATTTGCCCGCCCCACCACGCTTGACGCCCCCGGTCCCAGCGGCCAAGCTTCGCACGGTAATTAACCTGCGGCCCCTTTCCCCATGACGAGTGCTCCGACCGATTGGTTCGATGCTCCCGCGCCTCCGGCTGCGGACGACGTCATGTATGTCGATGTCGATGGCTACGAAGGCCCGCTCGACCTGCTGCTCGACCTGGCCCGCCGGCAAAAGGTCGATCTGGCCGCTATCTCCATTTTGGCCTTGGCCGAGCAATATCTCGCCTTCATCGAAACCGTGCGTGAGCAGCGCATCGAGGTTGCGGCCGATTATCTGGTGATGGCCGCCTGGCTGGCCTACCTCAAATCCCGCCTGATGGTGCCCCAGGCGCCCAACGACGACGAACCCTCCGGCGAAATGCTGGCCGCCATGCTGCAATTCCGTCTGAAGCGGCTAGAAGCCATGCGCCGCGCCGCCAACCAGTTGATGAATCGCCCGCGCCTCGATGTGCAGGTCTTTGCCCGCGGCGCTCCCGAGCAGATCGAGATCGCGCGCAACAATATTTGGGAAGCGAGCCTGTTCGACCTGCTCAAGGCCTACGCCACCAATCGCGAGCGCGGTATCTCGACTGATTATTCCCCCTTCGTGCGCACGGTGTGGTCGTTGCAGGATGCGCGCGATATTCTCCAGCGCCTGATCGGCGACAGCTTCGATTGGGTGCCGATGGATAGTTACCTCGCGCAATATCTCACCACTCCGGAGGAGCGCGCCACCGTGCGTGCATCCAGCTTCGCCTCCAGCCTCGAACTGGTGCGCCAGGGCAAGATCGACCTGCGCCAGACGGAGGTGTTTGGCCCGCTGTTTATGCGCCGCAGCAAGAGTGACCCGCGGTGAACGACAATGACGACGACCACGACGAGGTGGCCGAGCGCAATCTGCGCATTCTCGAAGCGCTGCTGTTTGCTTCGGCCGAACCGCTCGCGTCGGCCGATATGAAAATATACCTGGGGCAGGGCGCCAATGCGGAGGCGCTGCTGGCCGAACTCTCGCGCCGCTACGCGCCGCGTGGCGTCAACCTGGTGCGCCGCGGCGACAAATGGGCGTTCCGCACCGCCGACGATCTGGGCTTTTTGCTGCGCCGCGAAAGCCACGAGACCCGTCCGCTGTCTCGCGCGGCCCTCGAGACGCTGTCGATCATCGCCTATCACCAGCCCGCCACAAGGGCCGAGATTACCGAAGTGCGCGGTGTCGATACGGGCAAGGGCACGCTCGATCTGCTGATGGAGGCCGGGTGGGTGCGCATGCGCGGCCGCCGTCGTACCCCGGGCCGCCCGGTGACCTATGGCACCACCGATGCCTTTCTCGATCATTTCGGGCTGGAGAGCCTGGGTGACCTGCCGGGCCTTGAGGAACTCAAGGGCGCGGGCCTGCTGTCAGGGCGCCTGCCGTCCACGCTGCAAATCCCGCTGCCCTTCGACGGCGAGCTTCGAGAGGACGAGGATCCGCTCGATCCGGACGACCTTGACGGCGGCTCCGATTTGGAGGACGACGCTGGCAATTAAGCGGATTGCCAACACGTTCTTGTGTTAGGGCGCGATTAAACCTATTTCTCATCCTAACTATCGATGTATCGCGTTCTGAAGAAGTTCAAGGGAGCCTGAAAAATGCACGCGCCAGGAATTTGGGGCATACTGATCGTCGCCGTCGTCGTCATCCTGCTGTTCGGTCGCGGGAAGATTTCCGGCGTCATGGGTGAAGTCGCCACCGGCATCAAGGCCTTCCAGAAGGGCATGAAAGACGACGAGAAGCCGGCGGAACGCGTCACCACGACGACCGCCGATATCGATGCTCGCGAAGTCGATCGCAGCAAGGACGCTTAAGCGCGCCCATGTTCGTAGCGGCCGGTTTCCGGCCGCTGGGTCATCAAGGAATAAGAACATATGCTCGGCTTAGGCTGGACAGAGATGCTGGTTATCGGCGTCGCGGCGTTGATTTTCATCGGTCCGAAGGACTTGCCTGTCGTCATGAAGCGCCTGGGCCAGCTCACCGGCCAGATTCGCCGCATGGGCAACGAGTTCCAGCGCGAGATCAACAAGACCACCGGGCTCGATGAAGTGCGCAACCTGCGCAACGCCATCACCCAGCCCCTCAAGCAGACCACCGACCAGATCCGCAAGGATTTCAACGCCATGACGGCGACGGGCGAGGTAAAGCCCAGCGGCCTGATCAAGCCCGCCGATCCCAAGGTCGAAAGCGTGGTTGATGAAATTCATGCGGCAGCCGGCATCACCCCGCCGGTCATGACGCCGCTCAAGGAAGTCGAGGCCGTAAAGCCCGTGGCCAAGAAGGCTCCGGTCAAGGCGGCCGTTGTGGCCAAGAAACCCGCTGCCAAAAAGGCTCCTGCCAAAGCCAAGCCTGCTCCAACCAGCCCGGTGACCACCACCGAACTCAAAATTCTCGAAGCGGTGCCCGCGCCGGCCGAGTCGCAACCTGTCGACATCAAGCCGGTCGCTCGCAAGCGCACGCCCAAGGTCGCGTCCGGCAATACCGTTCCGGTCCTGCCCACCGAGCCCGCCGACTCGCCGGCCGCCCCGACCCCACGGGCCCGCGCCCCGCGCAAGCCCAAGACACCACAAGCGAAAGCCGGAACCGAATAAACCATGGCCGACGCAAAGCTGCTCGAAGACAAGTCCAAGGAACCCGTCGATGAACTCGCGGGTAGCGAAGCGCCGCTGCTCGAGCATCTGATCGAGCTGCGCAAGCGCCTGATCTATTCGGCAATCGCGCTGGTCATCCTGATGATCGGCTGCTTCATTTTCGCCGGCCAGCTCTATGACCTGCTTCTGCAGCCCTATCTCAAGGCCGTTCCCGGCACCAAGTTGATCACCACGGCGCCGCAGGAACAGTTTTTCACCTATCTCAACGTGGCGATGTTCTGCGCCATTTTCCTCGGCTTCCCCATCGTCGCCAGCCAGATTTACATGTTCGTGGCCCCCGGCCTCTACAAGCACGAACGGCACGCCTTCATTCCGTATCTGGTCGCCACGCCGGTGCTGTTCTTCCTCGGCGGGTGCCTTGTCTATTTCGCCGTGCTGCCGATGGCGCTGCATTTCTTTGCCAGCATGCAGACCGACCACATCGAGATGATGACCAGCGCGTCCGAATATCTCGGCTTCGCCATGACGCTGATTCTGGCCTTCGGTGTCTGCTTCCAATTGCCGGTCGTACTGACACTCCTGGCCCAGATCGACCTGATCGACGTCAAGATGCTCAACCACGGCCGCCGCTACGCCGTCGTCGGCATCCTGATCTTCGCTGCCTTCATCACGCCGCCCGATCCGATCTCCCAGATCGGCCTCGCCGTGCCGATGTACCTGCTCTACGAAATCTCGATCATCTCTGTCCGATTGGTGGAACGCCGCCGGGCTCGCGATGAGGCCGCACGAGCTGCTGCGGAAAAAGCTGAGTCGGAATAGGCGACCCCTCATCCGCCCTTCGGGCACCTGCTCCCACGAGGGGAGAAGGTGCCCGGCGGACGTGCCAAGAGTGGAGCCACCCCTCTCCCTTTGTGGGAGAGGGACTGACATTTCTGCGTTCAGCAGAAATGTCAGGGTGTGGGGTACCGCACCGTCCGCATACACCTTAGGGATTGCAGCTTCCCCCGCGCATCCTTAGACATGCATCCAACATCGTCGTCGGCCCACCGGGCCCAAGCTAGAGGCGGGGCCGTGTCCCCGGCTGAACATGTTCGATATCAAATGGATCCGCGCCAATACCGAAGCCTTCGACGCGGCCTTGTCGCGTCGCAAGGGCATCACCACCCGCTCCGCTGACCTGCTGGCCATCGATGACCGCCGCCGCGACATCATCGTCCGCCTCAACGAAGCCCAGGAAAAGCGCAACGCGCTGTCCAAGCAGATCGGCCAGGCCAAGGCCCAGAAGGACGAGGCCAAGGCCGCCGAGCTGATGGCCGAAGTCGCCCGCCTCAAGGACACCATTCCGGCTGGTGAAGCCGAGGAACGCGCCGTCGAACTCGAACTGCGCAACGCCCTCTCGGTCCTCCCCAATATCGCTTTCGACGATGTGCCCGATGGCACGGACGAAGCCGGCAATGTCGAATATTTCGGCCGCAACGGCTCTCCCGAAACCGCTGCCAAAATCCGCGCGCCCAAGCCCAGCTTCGCCTTCGCCCCCAAGGAGCATTACGAAGTCGGCGTCGCCGCCAATGGCAATATGGATTTCGAAATTGCTGCCAAGCTCTCCGGTAGCCGCTTCGTCGTGCTGAAGGGGGAGGTCGCTCGCCTTGAACGCGCCCTCGGCCAGTTCATGCTGGACCTACACACCAATGAGCACGGCTATCTCGAAGTCCAGCCGCCGCTGTTGGTGAAGGATGATGCACTGTTCGGCACCAACCAGTTGCCCAAGTTCGAAGATGACCTGTTCTTCGCCCCGCATGGCGATAGCCGCCTCGCGCTCATTCCCACCGCCGAAGTCCCGCTGACCAATATGGTCCGCGAGTCCATCCTCCCCGAAGAGGAACTCCCGCTGCGCTTCACTGCGCTGACCCCGTGCTTCCGCTCCGAAGCCGGCTCGGCCGGTCGCGATACGCGCGGCATGTTGCGCCAGCATCAGTTCAACAAGGTCGAGATGGTGTCGATCACCACGCCCGAAACCTCGGTGGACGAGCATGAGCGCATGCTGACCTGCGCCGAGACCGTTCTGCAAAAGCTCGGCCTGCATTACCGCGTCATGAACCTGTGCACCGGCGATCTCGGCTTCGGCGCCAAAAGGACCTATGACCTCGAAGTCTGGCTCCCCGGCCAGGATACCTATCGGGAAATTTCCTCGGTCTCGGTCTGCGGCGATTTCCAGGCCCGCCGCATGGATGCGCGCTACCGCCCCGCGGGCGAAAAGCAGGCGCCGCGCTTCGTCCACACGCTCAACGGCTCTGGTACAGCCGTCGGCCGCTGCCTGATTGCCGTGCTGGAAAATTACCAGCAGGAAGACGGCTCGGTGCTCGTGCCCGACGTGTTGCAGCCATATATGGGCGGCCTCAAGTCGATCGGCGGCCGCTAATGGCCCCGCGCATCCTCATCACCAATGACGACGGCGTGGATGCGCCCGGCATCGCCGTGCTCCAGGCCATCGCCGCCCAGATCAGCGACGATGTCTGGACCGTGGCGCCCGATAGCAACCAGAGCGGGGCAGGGCATCGCTTTACCCTCCGCCGCGAACTGACGATCGACCAGCGCGCCGATCGCATCTTCGCCATTACCGGCGGCTCGCCCGCCGATTGCGTCGTCGCCGGCATGACGCACATCCTGGGAGACAAGCGCGCCGACGTGGTCCTCTCCGGCGTCAATGCCGGCCAGAACCTTGGCGACATCATCCACGCCTCGGGCACGGCGGCGGGCGCCCGCGAGGGGGCTTTGCAAGGGGCCATCGCCATCGCCATGAGCCAATCCATCGATTTCGAGGAAGGCCGCGAAATCCTCTGGGAAAACGCCACGATCCACGGCGCCGCCACCGTCCGGGCGATCCTGGCTGCCCATGCGGGCGAGGACATCTATTACAACGTCAATTTCCCCGCCTGTCCGCCCGACGAGGTGACCGGCATCAGCGTGGTGCCCCACCAGCGCTTCTCCCGCTCGCCTTTTGGGTATTACGCCAGCCACAACGAGGGCAAATTCTTCGTCGCCATTCCTGAGACGCCGTTGCCGCTCAATCGCGAGCATGATTTCGAGGTCATGCGCAAAGACAACGCCATCACGGTGACGCCGCTGTTGTTGCAGCAGACCGATATGGGTGTCGTGGCGCGGCTACAGGGCAAGCTGCGGCTGTAACTCGTGCTTCAGTCGACACCTCCCCCTACAGGGGGAGGATCAAGGTGGGGTATCTTGCTACAATTTGGGCTCCCACGCCCCCACCCAACCTCCCCCTCGAGGGGGAGGGGCGGCTCAGTGGCGTAGGCAAGATGGCGCCTCCGCTCTTAACCTTACCCAATCGCGAATCCGGTCCCACCAATTTCACGCAAATCGCATCGGCTTTAAACTCGTCTTTACCTTACCGGCCTAGTCTCTGACTTGTGTTGAGTACCTGCGTACGAGTAAACTGATGAGTATCCGCGTATCCCGTCGGGCGCTGCAAAGCGCCGCAGCGATTGCAGGCATCATGGTTGGGGCGGTTGCCCTGTCAGGATGCGCCTCTGTCGGTGGCCGTGCCTTCGGTGACAGCACCGTCACCGGGTCAGCCGGCCAGTCCAGCCCCTCCAATCTCAATCAGCCCATGCCCGGCTCGCTCGGCGCGCCGAACATGCAGGTTGCCGATAGCCAGTTCCTGCCCCCGGCCAATGTGGGCGGCTTTGCACCGCCCCAGCAGAATTGGTCGCAGCAGCAGTCGTACAACCAGCCTATGGGCGGCATGACTTCGCCCATTTCGAGCGGGGGCGTGTCCTCGCAAAACCTTCCAGTCCTCGGTTCCAATTCCTCAATGGGAAATCAGCAAGCCATGCAACCTCAGCAGAACCTTGCCCCGGTTGCAGCTATGCCAATGCCCGCTGCCCTGGGTGCACCAGCCGCAATGCCAGCGCCCCAGCTGGCCGCAGCGTCTGGCACTGCCTATACCCACCAGATCGCCAGCGGCGAATCCCTCTATACCATCGCCCGCCGCTACGACGTGACCACCCAGGCAATCGTGCAGGCCAATGGCCTTGGCTCCCCCGACAAGATCGTCGTCGGCCAGCGCGTCATTATCCCGGGCCGTGCCGACCTGTTGGCCACCAAGGGCCCGCAGGCCGCGCCAGTCCAGCTCGCCTCCGCGGCTCCGGTTCTCGGCAGCCAGCCAATGCCCTTGGGTACAAGGCCGGCTGCCCAGCCTGCTCCGCTGCAGGCGACGCTTCCGGCTAGCCCCGCTGTCACCTCGCCGATCCAGCAGCAGCCGGCTCCCGCAGTGGTGCAACAGGCCAGTGTCCAGCAGCCTGTCTCCGAGCCGGTCATGTCGGGCAGCGACAAGTTCCGCTGGCCCGCCAGCGGTCGCATCATCACGGATTTTGCCAGCTCCAAGGGCACCGGCATCAATATCGAAGTGCCCGAAGGCTCGCCGGTCAAGGCCGCTGAAAACGGCACCGTGATCTATGTCGGCTCGGGCGTCGAAGGCTATGGCAACCTCATCCTGCTGCGCCATCCAAACGGGTTCGTGTCGGCCTATGCCCATCTCAAGTCGATGTCGGTGGCCAAGGGCGACACCGTCAATCGCGGCGACGGCATCGGCACTGCCGGCATGACCGGCTCGGTCTCCAAGCCGCAGCTCCACTTCGAGCTACGCAAGGGCGCCACCCCGGTCGATCCGGTCCCGCTGCTCGCCAGCTAAACAGTTACGAGGCCACTCGTAATGAAAATCCCCGCGCAAGCGGGGATTTTTGTTTTCACCTCTCCCTTGGGGGAGAGGTCGGCGCGCAGCGACGGGTGAGGGGGCCTTTCCTGGGTGAGATGCTGGGGAAAGGCCCCCTCACCCGACCCAAGAGGGTCGACCTCTCCCCCAAAGTGAGAGGTGAAGCTCAAGCACTCTTGCCCATTTCCCCCGCCAGTGTGCGCACCAACTGGATCGCCACGCGCCCAGACCTTGCTCCGCGTGTCGCGGCCCATTCGATCGCCCGCGCCCGCAGCGTCTCGTCGTCGATCTCCAGCCCATAATGGTCCGCGTAGGTCCGCACCATCGTCAAAAACGTCGGCTGGTCGCAGTTGTGGAAGCCCAGCCACAGCCCGAACCGGTCGCTGAGCGAGACCTTTTCCTCGACCGCCTCGCCGGGATTGATCGCCGTCGAGCGCTCATTCTCGATCATGTCGCGCGGCATTAGGTGACGCCGGTTGCTGGTGGCATAGAACAACACATTGTCCGGCCGCCCCTCGAGGCCACCATCCAGAATGGTCTTGAGCGACTTGTAGCTGGTCTCGCCATTGTCGAAGCTCAGGTCGTCGCAGAACACGATGAACCGCTCGTCCTGCTTGCCGATAATCCGCATCAGCGCCGGCAGCGTCTCGAGGTCCTCCCGCGCGATTTCGATCAGCACCAGCCGTTCGAAACCCTCGCGCTCGCCGATGTCGGCGTGGATTGCCTTGACCAGCGAACTCTTGCCCATGCCGCGCGCGCCCCACAGCAGCGCATTGTTGGCGCCATGGCCGCGCGCGAACTGTTCGGTATTGCGCAACAGGATGTCCTGTACCGCGTCGATTCCCTTGAGCATGGCCAGCGGCACCCGGCTCACGCGCGGCACCGCCATCAACTGTCCGGCACCGGCATCCCAGTGATAGGCGTTGGCGTCGCCAAGTCCGCCTTCGCCGGCATCGGACGCAGGGCGCATCGCCGCCAGCGACTGTGAGATTTCGGCCAGTGCGCCAGCAATTTGCACCAGATAGTCTTTGCTCTTCACGTCGGTCGTTCCACTTCAATCCGCGTCATTATGTGTCCCCGGAATGCCTTTGCAATCGCAGGGGGGCAAATGTATAGTCCGCGCGATTTTGACCGGGGCGCAAGTGCACATTGCCCCAAATGCGTCCAGTCCACGCGCGCAAGCGTTGTCGGGTCCTGTCGCGTCCCTCCCAAGCAAAAACAATGAAAAAGGAGCTCGCCTCATGTTCGTTACCCAAGCTTATGCCCAAGCCGCTACCGGCGCCGCTGCCGCCCCCACCGGCGGCATGACCGACATTCTCGTCCAGCTGGCGCCCATCCTGCTGCTGGTCGTCATTTTCTACATGCTGATCTTCCGCCCGCAGCAGAAGCGCGTAAAGGCCCAGCAGGCCATGCTCGGCGCGATCCGTCGTGGCGATACCGTCGTCACCACCGGCGGCATCGTCGGCAAGGTCACCAAGGCTGTCGATGGCGAAGATCTCGAAGTCGAGATCGCCACGGGCGTCAAAGTCAAGCTGGTGCGCGGCATGATCTCGGACGTTCGCTCCAAGGCCGAGCCGGTCAACGACAACAAACCCGCTTAATTAGCGGCGGCTAATGCCGGGGCCGATGGCTCCGGCTTTTTCTGTCTTCAGGACACCCCCAGATGCATTTCTCGCCGATCCGCACCGCCATCATCGCCGTCGTTGCCATAGTCGGGCTGCTGCTCGCTATTCCGAGCTTTCTGAGCAAGGACCAACTGGCCGCTTGGCCGGGTTTCCTGCCGCATCAGACGGTGGTGCTGGGTCTCGACCTGCAGGGCGGCTCGCATCTGCTGCTCCAGGTCAACAAGCAGGGCATCATCACCGAGCGCGTCGGCGAATTGCGCCGCGACGCCCGCACCGTGCTGGCCAACGATAACGGCATCGGCAACCTGATCACGCTCAACGCTGCCGGCAACGGCATCGAAGTCGAGCTGACCGACCCGACCCAGAAAGCCGCCGCCGTCGCCGCCCTGGCCACGCTGCAGAATACCGTCTCCAATTCAATGTTCGCCGTCGGCGGCGTCAGCGAGCTGGAATTCGGCGAGACCCCCGATGGCAAGCTGACCGCCAGCCTGACCGATCAGGGCGTCGCCGAGCGCATGTCTTCGCTGGTCGCCCAGTCGATGGAAGTGATCCGCAAGCGCGTTGACGAACTGGGCACCACCGAGCCGCAGATTCAGCGCCAGGGCACCGACCGCGTGCTGGTCCAGGTTCCCGGCTTCGAGGACTCCACCCGCCTCAAGGACATCATTTCGCGCACCGCGCGCCTCACATTCCACATGGTCTATCCGGGCCTGACGGCCGATCAGGCCGACGCCCAGGGCCTGCCGGCCGGCACCTATATCCTGCCCAGCAATGATGGCGGCCGCGAACTGCTCTATGAAGATGTGGCCATCGGCGGCGAGTCGCTGGTCGATAGCCAGCCCAGCTTCGACAGCCAGCGCGGCATTCCGGTCGTCAGCTTCAAGTTCGATACCCGTGGCGCCGTCACCTTCGGGCAGATCACTTCGGCCAATATCGGCAAGCGTTTTGCCATCGTGCTCGACGATCAGGTCATCACCGCCCCGGTCATCCAGTCCGCTATCACCCAGGGCACCGGCCAGATCAGCGGCAGCTTCACCACCCAATCGGCCAACGATCTCGCCGTGCTGCTGCGCGCCGGTGCATTGCCGGCCTCGCTCGACATCGTCGAAGAGCGCTCGGTGGACGCTAGCCTCGGCGCCGATTCCATTAAGTCCGGCATGATCGCCGGTATCGTCGCCGCTGTCGGCGTGCTGAGCTTCATGGTCATCGCCTACGGCCTGTTCGGCGTCTTCGCCAACGTCTCGCTGGTGCTCAATATCGTGTTGATCTTCGGCGCCCTGTCGGCGCTTGGGGCCACGCTGACCTTGCCGGGCATTGCCGGTATCGTGCTCACCATCGGTATGGCGGTCGACGCCAACGTGCTGATTTACGAGCATATCCGCGAAGAGCAACGCGCCGGGCGATCGCCGCTGCAGTCGATCAATTCAGGCTTCAGCCGCGCCTGGACCACGATCATCGATTCCCACCTGACCCAGCTGATCGCCGCCACGGTGCTATACTTCATGGGCTCGGGTCCGGTGCAGGGCTTTGCCGTCACCCTGGCGCTGGGCATTTTGACCTCGCTGTTCACCTCCTACACGGTGACCTTGTGGTTGGTCGGCATCTGGTTCCGCGCCCGTCGTCCCAAGACGCTGAAGATCCAGCATTTCCGTTTCATCCCGGATGGCACCAAGATCCCGTTCATGAAGATCTCGCGCTATGTGATCATCTTCTCGATCGTGATGAGCATCCTCTCGATCGGTTCGGCCTACTTCAAGGGCTTCAACCTGGGCATTGACTTCATCGGCGGCACCGCCATTGAAATCCAGCATGTCGGCGGCCCCGCCGATGCCGGCCAGGTGCGCGAATTGCTCGATGGTCTGGGCTTGGGCGAAGTGCAGGTCCAGGGTTTCGGCACTCCCACCGACGTTCTCGTCCGCGTCCAGGCGCAGGAGGGCGGCCAGGACGCCGACCAGGTGGCCGTGACCAAGGTCCGCGAGGCCCTGGCCACGCAGAGCTACGAAATCCGCCGCACCGAGGCGGTAAGCGGTACGGTGTCCGGCGAACTGGCCTATAAGGGCATCATCGCGGTCATCGTCGCCCTGGTGGCGATCCTGATCTACATCTGGGTCCGTTTCGAGTGGCAGTTCGCCTTGGCGGCGGTCACCACGACGACGCACGATATCATCATGACCATCGGGCTGTTCTCGATTACCGGATTGGAGTTCAATTTGACCTCCATCGCGGCGGTCCTGACCCTTGTGGGTCTCAGTTTGAACGAGACCGTCGTCATTTCCGATCGTGTTCGCGAAAACCTGCGAAAATACAAGAAGATGCCACTACCGGAACTGATCGATCTGTCGATCAACCAGACCATCGTGCGCACCTCGCTGACCTCGTTCACCGTGTTCCTGGCGCTCGTGCCCCTGGTGCTGTTCGGCGGCGAAGTCATCCGCAGCTTCACCATCGCCATGACCTTCGGCATGCTCGTCGGCATGTACTCCTCGATCATCGTCAACGGCCCGATCCTAATCAATTTCGGTCTCAAGGCCCGCGCCGATATCCCCGAGGACAAGAACAAGCTCAAGAACTCCGAAGGCGCTCAAGTCTGATTGATGATCGACCGGGAGGCCACGCCTCCCGGTCCGTACCTTACCCGCCGGCAGGACCCGCCCCTGCGGGAATGACCCGGTGAAAAGTATCGCGCTATGAACGACGCCGGCCATTATCCTCAGCAAGTCATGATCGACGCCTATGGCAATCACGGCTTCCGCTTCGCCGACATGTCCCATCGCGGCTCATTACTGTGCCTGCCAACCGGCATGTTCGCCTGGGACGTGACCACAGCCGCCGAGATCACGCTGGATAGCCTCGCACCCGTCCTCGCTGTTGCCGATCAGATCGATGTTCTGTTCATCGGCCTGGGCAAAGACATTGCCGCCATCGACCCGGCTATCCGTACTGCCTTCCGCGAGCGCAGCGTCATCATCGAGGCCATCGCCACCGGCGGCGCCCTGCGCACCTATAACGTGCTGATGGCCGAACACCGCGCGGTCGCCGCCGCCCTCATCGCCGTCGACACGGCGCGGTGATGGCCAAGGTCTCGTTCACCCATGCCGCCGAATCTCTGCGCGCCAGCGACCATGACCGCTTCCTCTCGACCCTGATTCTCTCGGGCCCTCACCGAGATGGCGTTGTGGCTCTCTACGCCTTCAACGCCGACGTCGCTTCGATCCGCGACCGCGTGTCCGATCCGGCCCCCGGCGAAATCCGGCTGCAATGGTGGAACGATGCGCTCGAAGGGCAGGGGCACGGCGCCATCCGCCAAAACCCCGTCGCCGACGCGCTGCTCGATACCATCGCGGCCTACAATATCCCTATCGGCACGCTGCAGCGCCTGCTCGGCGCCCGCCGCTTCGATCTCTATGACGATCCGATGCCCGACCTGCCGACCTTCGAGGGCTATGCCGGCGAAACAGCCTCGACGCTCTATCAGCTCGCCGCCATGATCCTCAACAATGGCGAATTGATCGAGGCCGGCGACGCGGCGGGACACCTCGGCGTCGCCCATGCGCTAATCGGCCATCTGCGAGCCTTCGGCTACACGGCGTCTCAGGGGCGCATCATGCTGCCCTGGTCCATCTTCGTCGCCAACGGTGTTCAGGAACGCGAAATCTTCTCTGGCACCCAAAGCGAGGGTCTGCACGAGGCACTGGGGCAGGTGACCGAGCTCGCCCGTGACCACCTCGCCAAGGCCGAAACCGCAATCGCCATTTTGCCGACAGCGCTGCGCCCCGCCTTCGCACAAACCGTTGTCCTGAAAGCTCAACTCGCTTTGCTTGAGCGCCGCGCCAACCCCTTCGAGCCCGCCGCCGACGATGCCGACTGGCGCAAGCTGACGCGTCTGGCTTGGTGGACGTTCCGGAACCGCTAAAGCCCAGCGCCGAGCGCCACGAACTCTCCCGTCAGCCGCCCGGCCTCGCGTCCCTCAAACTCCAGCACCGCGCCAATCGAAATCCGCGCACGCCCCTTGCGACTGAGCATTTTCACAAAGCCCTCCCAGTTCGCGCCCGCCTCGAAATACGACCGCGCCGTGAATGCTCCAGAGATCGGGGCCAGATAATCCATCGTGTTACGCTGGATCACCACGCGGCTCGCCAGGCCAGCAGCCGTCAGCCGCAAATGCAGCAGCGACCAGCACGCCAATATCGCCACCGCCGACGCGCTGCCGCCAAACACCGTCTCCCGATGATTGATATTTGGCGCCAGCGGCGCATTCAGGGTAACGCCATCATCGGCAATGGAGATCACGCTCACATCCATCGCCTTGGACAGCGGAATATGATCGTGCAGATAGGTTTGCAGCTCGGACGGTGTCATGCGTCACCTCGATGAAGCAGGCTAGGCCCAGTCCCCGATATCCACCAGCGCTCGGCCGGTAATCGCCCGCCGCTTGGCGATGACCTTGTCATTGCCCTTCCACTTGACGCCTTCGGGCTTGACCACCTTCACTTCGGGAAACAGCCCGAAATTGACGTTCATCGGCTGGAAGCTGCGCGCGCCCGAATAGGCCTCGCCCTCGATATGCCCACCGGTAACGTGCCCAATCAGCGCGCCCAGCGCTGTCGTTACCGGCGGGGTCGCCATGACCTCGCCGCGCGCTTCTGCCGCCGCCAGCCGCCCAGCCACCAGCCCGATGCTGGCGCTTTCGACATAGCCCTCGACGCCCGTCACCTGGCCGGCAAAGCGAATGCGCGGATCGGCCTTCAGCTTCAGATCCGGCCCCAACACCTTGGGCGAATTGAGGAACGTATTGCGATGCAGCCCGCCCAGCCGCGCGAATTGAGCGTTCTGCAAACCAGGGATCATGCGGAAAATCTCCGCCTGGATGCCGTAACGCATCTTGGTCTGGAACCCCACCATGTTCCACAGCGTGCCTAGCGCATTGTCCTGCCGCAGTTGCACGATGGCATAGGCCTTGACCGTTGGATTGCGCGGATTGGTCAGCCCCACCGGCTTCATCGGCCCATGCCGCAGCGTCTCGCGCCCGCGCTCAGCCATCACCTCGATGGGCAGGCAGCCGTCGAAATACGGCACCTTTTCCCAGTCCTTGAACTCATGCAGGTCGGCCCCCAGCAGCGCATCGACAAAAGCGCCATACTGCTCCTGATCCATCGGGCAATTGAGATAATCCGCCCCGTTGCCCGACGGCCCGACCTTGTCATAGCGCGACTGCGCCCAGACGATGTCCATGTCTATGCTGTCTTTATGCACGATCGGCGCAATAGCATCGAAGAACGCCAGCGCGTCTTCGCCGGTCAGCGACTGGATACCCGCGGCCAAAGCCGGCGAGGTCAGCGGCCCCGTGGCAATGATCACATTGTCCCACTCGGCCGGCGGCAGGCCTTCGACCTCCGCCCGGTCGATGGTGATGTTCTTGTGCCCCTCGATCGCCGCCGTCACCGCTGCCGAGAAAGCGTCTCGATCCACGGCCAGCGCCCCGCCGGCGGGCAGGGCATTTGCATCGGCCATCCGCATGATTAGCGAGCCGCAGCGCCGCATTTCCTCATGCAACAAGCCGACGGCGTTCTGGTCCTTGTCGTCCGAACGGAAGCTGTTGGAGCAGACGAGCTCCGCCAGCCCATCGGTCTGGTGTGCGTCGGTGCCGCGGACCGGGCGCATTTCGTGCAGCACGACCTTGACCCCGGCCTCCGCCGCCTGCCACGCCGCTTCCGATCCGGCGAGCCCGCCGCCGATGATATGAATGATGTCTGTTTTTGCCATGGCTGGCAGATATCAAGCTGGCCGGGAGAGTGCAACTGGCGATGAGTTGTGCTTATGATTCAGGCGGTTCGGTAAAGTGCCGCGAAATACTGCACAAAGAAAAACGCCCGCATCTTAGAAAGAAGCGGACGTTCGGTTTAGTGTGAAAACTAGTCTAGCGCGGGCAGGCTTACAGCGAAGACGCATGGTCGCGGGCGATACGATTGATATCGGTGCGCGAAATGCCCAGGTCGTTGAGCTGGCGATTGTCGAGAGCAGCGAGCTCACGAACGGTCTGCTGATAAGCGGCCCACTTTTTGAAAGTCTTGCGAATGTCCATTTGAAGTCTCCTTGCGTTTACGAGGATATATCTAGTGGGGTTTGGTCAAGATGAGCAGTGGGCCATTTATCAATGAAGCTATGCGGTCTACGCGGGTCTTTAACCAAGGGCATTCACCCGGCGTTAAGCTTGGCAGAATGGCAACGGCCGCCGGAGGGAGGTCCGGCGGCCGCGCAAACTCACGATTGACTGAGATCAGCGGTCGAACAGACCGCGCGTCATCTTCTGGAAGTCAGGGGCGCAAAGCCCCAGTGGGTCGACATCTCGCGGCGAGGGAATGTCCATTTCCCGCAGCGCTTGCTTGATGTCGACCAAGCGCTTGGAACGCCAGACGGCACGCACAAACATCAACAGATTCCCTAGGCTTGGTTACGACTTTAGCAGCATGAGCCGATTTTTGCCGCCACGCCATGCCGTAAACGTCGATCACGGCATGCGTCGATCGCATGGCATTTTCACAATTCTGTCGTGAAATAGCCCGTATGGCGTATTGGTCAAGAATCCAGCATGCTGGATTTCTTGTTGCACCACCGAACTATTCAGCCGCCTTGCTGGCAAAGTTCTGCCGCCGCGACATCACATCCTTCAAGAACATCCCGGTATGCGAGCGGGTATTCTCCGCAATAGTCTCGGGCGTACCGACGCCGACAATCTCGCCGCCGCCATCACCACCCTCAGGGCCGAGATCGATGACCCAGTCCGCGGTCTTGATGACTTCCAGGTTGTGCTCGATGACGATGACGGTGTTGCCGCCATCCACCAACTCGTGCAGCACCTCGAGCAGCTTGGCCACGTCGTGGAAATGCAAGCCCGTCGTCGGCTCGTCCAGCATGTAGAGCGTTCGCCCGGTCGCCCGCTTGCTGAGTTCCTTGGAGAGCTTGACGCGCTGCGCCTCGCCGCCCGACAGGGTAGTGGCCGGCTGGCCGACCTTGACATAACCCAGGCCCACCCGCTGCAGCGTAGCGAACTTCTCGCGGATGGTCGGCACGGCCGAAAAGAAGTCGACGCCTTCGTCGATGGTCATGTCCAGCACGTCGGAGATCGACTTGCCCTTGAACTGCACTTCCAGCGTTTCGCGATTGTAGCGCTTGCCCTTGCAGACATCGCAGGTGACGTAGACGTCGGGGAGGAAGTGCATCTCGATCTTGAGGACGCCATCGCCTTCGCACTTCTCGCAGCGGCCGCCCTTGACGTTGAACGAGAACCGGCCCGGCCCATAGCCGCGCTGCTTGGACTCGGGCAGGCCGGCAAACCATTCGCGCAAGGGCGTAAAAGCGCCCGTATAGGTGGCGGGGTTGGAGCGCGGGGTGCGCCCGATCGGGCTCTGGTCGATATCGATGACCTTGTCGAGGAATTCGAGGCCGGTCAGCGACTCGTGCGGCGCCGGCATGACGCGTGCGCCGTTCAGGCGGCGCGCAATGGCCGTGTACATGGTGTCGATCATCAGCGTCGACTTGCCGCCACCGGAAACGCCCGTGATGGCCACGAACATGCCCAGCGGCACATCGACGGAAACATTCTTGAGATTGTTGCCGGTCGCGCCCTTCAGGCTCAAAGCCTTGCCCTTTTTGGCCTTGCGTCGCTCGGCCGGAATCGGAATGCCCATGCGGCCGCTGAGATACTGGCCGGTCAGGCTATCGGGACTCTTGAGGATATCCTCGGGCGTGCCTTCAGCGACGATATGGCCGCCATGCACACCGGCACCGGGGCCGATATCGACCACATAGTCGGCGGTCATGATGGCGTCTTCGTCATGCTCGACAACGATCACCGTATTGCCGATGTCGCGCAGCCGCCGCAGCGTATCGAGCAGGCGGGCGTTATCGCGCTGATGCAGGCCGATGGAGGGCTCGTCGAGCACGTACAGCACGCCGGTGAGGCCCGAGCCGATCTGGCTGGCGAGGCGAATGCGCTGGCTTTCGCCGCCCGACAGCGAGCCGGAATTGCGCGCCAGCGTAAGATAATCGAGCCCCACATCGTTGAGGAAGTTCAGGCGCTCGCGGATCTCCTTGAAGATGCGTTCGCCGATCTGCCGCTGGTTGTCGTTGAGCTTGGCGTTCAGCGTCTCGAACCATTCCGACGTCGCCCGGATGGATTTTTCGGTGACCTGGCCGATATGCAGGCCATCGATTTTGACCGCAAGCGTTTCCGGCTTCAGCCGATAGCCACCACAACCCGCGCACGGCGCCTGCGACATGTACTTTTCGATCTCTTCGCGCATGCCGGCGCTTTCGGTCTCCTTGTAGCGCCGGTCCAGATTGCCGATCACGCCCTCGAAGGGCTTGGAGGTCTTGTACTGCCGCAAACCATCGTCATAGACGAAATTGACCGCTTCCTTGCCGGTGCCATAGAGCACGGCGTGCTGAACTTCGAACGGCAGTTCGTTCCAGGCGGTGCCGGTCGAAGCGCCAAAATGCTTGGCCACCGCATCGAGCGTTTGCAGGTAATACGGCGCCGAAGTCTTGGACCATGGCAGGATGGCCCCGTCGCGCAGCGACAGGCTGGCATCGGGAACGATCTGGTTGGGATCTATCTTCTGCTCGGTGCCCAGGCCATCGCAAACCGGGCAGGCGCCAAATGGATTATTGAACGAGAACAGCCGCGGCTCGATTTCGGCAATGGTGAAGCCGGAAACGGGGCAGGCGAATTTTTCCGAGAACGTGACCTGGCGCTGCGTGCCGTCCTCGGCCTTTTCATCGGCGAATTCGATCAGGGCAATGCCATCGGCCAGCTTCAGCGCCGTCTCGAAGCTTTCCGCCAGGCGGCCGGAAATATCGGGACCGACAACGATACGATCGACCACCACCTCGAGATCATGCTTGAGCTTCTTGTCGAGGACGGGAGCCTCCTCGATCTCGTAATATTCCCCGTCGATCTTGACGCGCTGAAAGCCCTTGCGCATCAGGTCGGCCAGTTCCTTTTTGTACTCGCCCTTGCGGCCGCGCACCATCGGCGCCAGCAGGAACAGGCGCGTGCCCTCGGGCAGCTCCATGACCTTGTCGATCATCTGCGACACGGTCTGGCTTTCGATCGGCAGGCCGGTCGCAGGCGAATAGGGAATGCCGACGCGGGCGAACATCAGGCGCAGGTAGTCATAGATTTCGGTGACCGTGCCCACCGTCGAGCGCGGATTGCGCGAGGTGGTTTTCTGCTCGATGGAAATCGCAGGGGACAGCCCTTCGATATGCTCGACATCGGGCTTCTGCATCATTTCGAGGAACTGCCGCGCATAGGCGGACAGGCTCTCGACATAGCGGCGTTGGCCCTCGGCATAGATGGTGTCGAACGCCAGCGACGACTTGCCGGACCCGCTCAGCCCGGTCATCACGATCAGGCTGTCGCGCGGCAAGCGCACGTCGATGCCTTTGAGATTATGCTCGCGCGCCCCACGGACGATGATTTCGCGGTTCTGGCTGGGCTTTGGCGTCATGATCGTATCCATGGCTCGGGCGCACACAGGAGAGCGCCTCGGCAGATATAATAGGGTATGGCGAGCGGGGTAAGCCGCAGAAATAAGAACAAGGCATGCATCTTGCAAGTTCCACTTCGGCTGGTCGGCGGATGGTCGTCGTCACCATGCCGTGTAGGAGAACATCGGCCGCCCAGGATTCGGAACATAAAAGGAACAAATGCGGATTCGGTCAAGCCCAGGTTCCTGCCTTCATTCAAACACAATTGACCGAACAGTCAAAATTGGAACATTGCCGCAACATCTGCATAGTTACTGCACATCGTTTCATCATTTGGCCTGCGCCAGGCCATGCCAGGCCGTGAACACCGCAACGACCAAGAACAGCAGACCGGCGCCGCGGCCAATCCAGATGGTTATCTGTGGGCTTGCCACCAGAAAGTCGCGGCTCCTGCCGGCGGCAAGCGCCAAGCCGCCATAGATCGTCAACTGCATCAGCACCGTGATGACGCCAATGACCAGCCCTTGCGACCAGACCGGCCCGTATTCCGGCCGGATGAACTGCGGGAATACGCTGAAGGTGAAGAGGTAGGCCTTGGGATTGAGCAGGCAAGTCACCAGGCCCTGCCGAAACGCCACCCATTGCGAGCGTGTATTGGCGCGGCCGACCGCGTCGACGGTGATCGATGTGCGCATGAGCGTGATGCCGATCCAGGCCATATAGGCGGCGCCGACCAGCACCAGTGCCGACAACAGGCCCGGCGCCGATCGCGCCAGCACGCCAACGGCGGTCGCCCCGAAAATGGTATGCGCCACGCCGCCGGCCATGATCCCGCCCGTCGCGGCCAAGCCCGCGCGGCGACCGCCGGTCAGCGCATTGGCCAGCACGAACAACATGTCCATGCCCGGCACCACAATGATGCCGAACACCAGGACAAGATAAATCCACAACGCATCCGAATAGGCCATGCATCCCCAAGCCCTGCAAGCGCCGAGCGGTCGGCGGAATCCTGCAGTAGGGGACGCTGCTGACAGGCTGTGTCAGCAGGGCGGGGATTCCTGGGCATTGCGCTGCGAGAGAGTTTCGGAACCGCCGTCAGTGCCGGGGTTGTCAAGGCAACCCAGCGACCGTGTGGCGTCCCGTGGACCACCGATGGTGACGGTGTGGAGGGAGCCGGTTCCAGCTGGACGTCATCCATCTTGACGATCCCCAAAATATGGAACATAACAAGAACAACGAGCGAGCAAGACACCTGTTCACAACTGCGCTAAGGCGCGGGCGGCCGATGGCGCGGCGGAGTAGAGTGGCGGCCGCTATGTAAGTGAGCGTCCCGCGCGGCAGCAGGCCCGGGGACTGAATCGAAAGGAATGAGTTATGGCAGGCAGTGTGAATAAGGTGATCCTGGTCGGCAATCTCGGTGCCGATCCCGAAGTTCGGAACCTGCCGAGCGGCGGCAAGGTGGTAAACCTGTCGATCGCCACCTCGGAAAACTGGAAAGACAAGAACACCGGCGAGCGCCGCGAAAAGACCGAATGGCACCGCGTGGTGATCTTCTCGGAAGGCTTGGCGCGCGTCGCCGAGAGCTATCTGAAGAAGGGCAGCAAGGTCTATCTCGAAGGCCAGTTGCAGACCCGCAAATGGCAGGACCAGAGCGGCGCCGACAAGTATTCGACCGAAATCGTGCTGCAGGGCTTCAACTCCAACATGACCCTGCTTGACGGTCGTGGCGAAGGTGAAAGCACCGGCGGCGGCGATAGCGGCGGCTTCCGGGGCACGCGCCCGTCTGAAGGCGGCTACAATAATGGTGGCGGCAATTCCGGTGGCGGCGCGCGTCGTCCGGCCTCCAATGCTCCGGCCTTCGAGTCGGGTGGCATGGACGACGATATCCCGTTCTAGGTCGGGCCGACTGACGTTGGATTTTTAGCTACAGGCCCTTGTGATTGGGCTTTTGACATAGAGTGACGCTCCATCCTTATCGCTGTTTGCGAGGCAGGGGTGGGGCGTTCTTTTTTGCCTGCTCGGAAGCTGGTCGCGGTTTGACACGCGGACTGGGCTGGTTTGACCGAGCGTCCGGTTTTTGGGCGCGGGCAGTGCGAAGGGCTATGGGGACCCTGCCGGCACCGTTATCCTCCGGGCAGAGCAGCTAGTTTGCCAAGGAGGAGCGGCCATGACGTTCAAATCGATCAATCCGGCCACCGGCGCGGTGCGCGCGGAGTTTTCCGCCCACGCCCCGGCCGAAGTGGAGCGCCTGCTGGAGCAGGCCTGGACGGGCTGGCGCGCCTGGGCGGCGACCACGATGGAGGAGCGTTCGGCCTTTCTGGTGAGGCTGGCCGAACTGCTCGAAGCGCGTGCCGACGACTATGCCGCGCTGATCACCGGGGAAATGGGCAAGCCGGTCGGCGAGGCTCGGGGCGAGGTCATCAAGGCGGCGACAGGCGCGCGGCATTTTGCCGAGGCGGGGCCGCGTTATCTTGCCGAGGAGCCCATCGCGGGCACGCCCAGCAGCATTATCTACGAGCCCATGGGGCCCATATTCGGCGTCATGCCGTGGAATTTGCCGTTCTGGCAGGTGCTGCGGTTTTTTATTCCGGCGGCGATCGCCGGAAATGTGGTGCTGGTCAAGCATGCCGACCTGGTGCAGGGCTCGGCGCAGGCGATCGAGGATCTGGTGCGCGATGCCGGCGGCCCGGCCGGTCTCTACACCAACTTGCGCGTACGGCGCGAAGCCGTGTCGGGCATTATCGCCGATCCGCGCGTTCGCGCCGTGACCGTTACAGGCAGCACGGCGGCCGGTCGCGCGGTGGCCGAGGCCGCGGGTGCGCATGGCAAGAAGGCCGTGCTCGAGCTGGGCGGCTCCGATCCCTACATCGTCTTTGAGGATGCCGATTTCGACAAGGCGGTCAGCCTTGGCATCGTGTCGCGCTTTTCCAACAACGCGCAGAGCTGCATCGCCGCCAAGCGCTTCCTGATCGCCGCGCCGATCTTTGAGGCCTATTGTGCTGCCTTCGCCAGGGCCGCATCGGCGCTGGTGATCGGCGATCCGATGGACCCGACGACCAAGCTGGGACCGCTGGCCAAGGCCGATCTGGTCGAAACCACCACGCGGCAGATCGCCGATGCGCTGGCGGCGGGCGGACGGATCATTGCGGGCGGCAAGGCCATGGCGGGGTCGGGCAATTTCTTCGAGCCCACGGTGATCGTCGGCGTCGATCCGGCAGCGCCGATCGCCAGCGAGGAGTTCTTCGGGCCGGTGGCGCTGATGTTCCCGTTTACGGGCGAGGCCGATGCGATCACGCAAGCCAATGCCACCGATTTCGGTCTCGGTGGCGCGGTGTGGACGCGCGACCCGGAGCGCGCTCGCCGCGTGGTCCGGCAGATGGAGGCAGGGGCCATCTTCGTCAACGACTTCGTGCGCTCGGACCCGCGGGCGCCCTTCGGCGGCGTCAAGGGTTCGGGGTTCGGACGTGAGCTGGGCCCGCTCGGCGCGCGCGAGCTGACCAATGCCAAGCTGGTCTGGACAGGCGCCTAATTGCAGCCAGACGGACAAAAGCCAGAGGCGCGGAACCGGTGTTCCGCGCCTCTGGCTTTGTAGCTCTCGGCTTTAGGCGAGTGGCTGGCCCTGGGCGTCGAAGCAGTGGAATGACTGGCCTTGTGGGCCGAAGCGCAGCACTTCGCCGGGGGTGCGCGACGACTTGCCGTTCTGGCGCAGGACCAGCGGCTCGGTCGCGCCGATGTCGATATAGATGAAACTGTCGGAGCCCAGGTTCTCCGAATAGATCACCGTGCCGCTCCACGGGCCGCTGTCGCTGATATCGAGATGTTCGGCCCGCACGCCAACGGTGTGGGCGCCGAACGGGGCGGCCTGCTCGCCGGTGATGAAGTTCATCTTCGGCGAGCCGATGAAGCCGGCGACGAACAGCGATTTGGGGCTGTCATAGAGCTCCATCGGCGTGCCGACCTGTTCGATGCGGCCGGCATTGAGCACGACGATGCGGTCGGCGAGGGTCATGGCCTCGACCTGGTCGTGGGTGACGTAGACCATCGTGGTTTGCGGCAGGCTAGCCTTGAGGCGGGCGATTTCGAGGCGCGTGGCGACGCGCAGGGCCGCGTCGAGATTGGACAGCGGCTCGTCGAAGAGGAACACTTTGGGATCGCGCACGATGGCGCGACCGATCGCCACGCGCTGGCGCTGGCCGCCGGACAGCGTGCGCGGATGCCGGTCGAGATAGGGCGTCAGTTGCAGCTTCTCGGCCGCGGCGTTGACCTTGGCGCGGATGTCTTCCTTGGGCAGATGCTGCAGCTTGAGGGAATAGGCCATGTTGTCGAACACGGTCATGTGCGGGTAGAGCGCATAGGACTGGAACACCATGGCGATGCCGCGCTTGGAGGGCGCAATGTCGTTGACCTCCTGGCCATCGATGGCCAGCGTGCCCGAGGAAATGGTCTCAAGGCCCGAAATGCAGCGCAACAGGGTGGACTTGCCGCAGCCCGAGGGGCCGACGAAGACCACGAACTCGCCGCTATCGATCGCAAGGTTGATGTCCTTGAGAATTTCGACATTGCCGTAGCTTTTGAACAGGTTGGTGACCGTGAGGCTGGACATCTGGTTCTCCTATTGAGCGGCGGCCCGGTGGGCCAGCAGCACCGCGCCTTCGACCGGCGCGGCGGTCAGCACATGGACGGCGTAATTGTGGTTCAGGTCCGCGATGGCGGCGCGGAACGCGTCGAGCAGCCGGGGTTGGTTGACGATGACGCTGCCGGCGACGACCACGTCGGAGCCTACGGCGCCGCGGGCGCGCAATTGCCCGACGTTGAAGGCGAGCATTTTTGCCCCTTCGACGATCACCGATTGGGCCAGCGGCGAGCCAGCATCGGCAGCGGTGAAGATGGCGGGGGCGTGGGGCGCCCAATTGTCCATGGTCGGCTCGTCATTGACGACGCGCGTGAGCCGCTCGGCGTCGGCGACGCCGAAATGAGCAATGAGGTGGCCAAGCAGGCCGTCGTCCGGCAGGCCGCTGTCATTGGCGCGCAGGGCGGCGCGGACGGCTTCGCGGACCAGGGCGGAGGCGCCGCCTTCGTCCCCGATCACCCAGCCCCAGCCGCCGGCCGAAAGAAAATTGCCAGCCGCATCGGCGCCGACAGCAATGGCGCCTGTCCCGGAAATGACGCCAATGCCGTCCGTGAAGCCGGCCGCGGCGGCGATCAGGGAGGCGTCATTGACGGCGGTCGTCTTGTAGCCGCGTGCGGCAAGGCCGGTTTCGAGGGCGAGGCCCACTTCGCGCCGGTTGATGCCCTGGGCGCCGAAGGCGAGCGAGACGATACGCCCGCCGTCAGGTGTGTACCTACCGACGCGCTCGGCGATGAAGTCGATGGCGGGGCCGGGCGGCTCGGCGTCCCAATCGAGGCTGGGTTCGGTGACATCGAGGACGCGTTTGCGGTCCAGCGTTTCGATGACCAGCTGGGTTTTGGTGCCGCCGATATCGAGGGCTGCGATCAGGTCGGTCATGCTGTTGCTACCTTGGGCGTCGCCACCTTGGTATCGGTGTGGAAGAAAACGAAGGCATCGGGATCGAGTCCGCGCTGCAGCGCTGTCTCGACCGCCAGCGATTGCATCACGAGGGATTCCAGAATCGTGCGCTGCGGCGCCGAAAGATCGGGAATGCGAATGACCGACAAATGCGGCTCCTCGGGGGTGTCGAGCGTGGTCACCAGGATGACGTCGTGTCCGGCGCGGGCCAGCGTATGGGCGACGCCCACCTCGCGTTCGCCACCGCACAGGACATGGCCGGTCTTGCCCGCAGATTCCATGGCACCGTGGAGATACTGGCGGGTCGAGAACCCGGTCGCCGAGATCCGGGCCACTTCGCGCAGTAGCAACGAGCCGACTTCGGCCGAGCCCACCGAGGGAGCGGCGGCGGCGTAATCCACGCTGTGCGTGTCGCGGAGGAGGGCGGCGAGAGCACCGACGCGCCGCGCCATCACGGCTTCAAGCGCCCGGAAGGCGGCGGGCAGGGCGGTCCAGCTCTCGTCGATCGTGCCGCCATCCCAGGCCTCGGCGATCATCGCCAATGCGGCAATGGTCGCGGTGTAGCCGATGGTCGAGGCGTAGCTGTCGGGCAGGTTGCCGAGGCCGATGGTGGTGGCAGCAATCGCGGAAATCGGCGAGGGCACGACGTTGAGCACGGCCATGCGCAGGGCAGGCGCGGCGGCGTTCAGCACGGCCAGCGTCTCGGTGCTTTTACCGCTCTGCGATACGCCGACGATGGGGTGCGGCGAGACGGGAAAGGGTATCGGATATTCGCCCGCGTTGAGGCGCCAGGCATGAATGCCCCGCGAGCGTAGGACCCACACGGCGGCGGCCGACGCGGCAAAGCTGGCGCCAATGCCCAGAAAGATGGGGCCGGGACCGGCGAACGCGCCGCGCGCCTGCCCGGCACGGACTTCTGCGGCAATGGCCGGTAATGCGCTCTCCAGCAGGTCGGCCTGCGTGGCCCGTGCCGCGGCGAGCTTGATATATCCCTCGACCAATTCAGCGTCTCCTTGCAGCACATTGGGTACCCGGTGCAGGCGGGCGATTGGTGTTCAGCCGCGTCCGCCGGGCTTGCGCGACCGCGAGAACGAGGTGCGCAGGCGATAGCGATCGCCGACATACTGGACGACAGAGGACAGCACCGGCTTGCCGGCGCCATCCATGATGGACTGACGCATGACGAGGATCGGCTTACCCACTTCGATATCGAGGTGCGCGGCAAGCGCCGCGTCGGCGGCGCGGGCCTCGATGGTGGTTTCGCCGCGCGCCAGATCGATGCCGTGGTTCAGCAATTGCTCGAAAAGCGAGGCAAAGCGGAAGTCGACATCGGTGAAGTCCGGCTTGAGGCTTGAGGCGAAATAGGACGTGTCCACCGCCACTGGCACGCCATCTAGGCGCCTTATGCGGTCGAGATGGAAGACCTGGGCGCCGGGCGCGATACCCAGTTCCTCGGCTTCGTCGAGTGTTGCGGGCGCGTCCTCGGCGCGGATCACGTCGGACGAGGGCACGAGGCCCAATCGCGCCGCAGTCTCGCTGAACGATTCCAGCGTATTGGGAAATTCCTTGGGTGCGTCGGCCGACACATACCAGCCGCGACCATGACTGGCCGTGAGCACGCCCTCCTCGACCAGGGTCTGGAGGGCGCGACGCAGCGTCACCCGGCTGATCGAAAGCTGGGCGAGAAGATCGCGCTCCGCAGGAATGCGGCCATTATCGGCCAGCTTGCCTGCCTCGATCTGATGGCGGATCAGATCGGCGGCCTGCCGCCATAATGGTTCGGGAGAATCTGCGTCGAGCATTGCCGGTTTGCTCATGAGGCTAGGCTACCTTTTCCCATTGGCCCGTCTTCATCGAGCGATAGCACGCATCGATGATGCGGTTGACGATGACGCCATCCTCGAATGTCTCGGACGGGACTTTCCCCGCGACGTAATGATCGACAAAATGGCGCATCTGCTGGGAAAAGCCGTAGGCACGGGTTTCCTCGGGCACCGGATAAACCCAGCCGGTCTCGGCGTCGGCCTTTTCGACCGTGTAGCCCACCGGATTTTCGATGAAGCCCCATACCGGCCCGACCGAGCTATCGGTCACCAGGCGCCCGGCGGAGCCGACGAGTTCGTGGCGCAACTGCATGCCGCCACGCTCGATCCAGGATGATTCGATGGTGGCCATTTCGCCGCCTGCGAATTTGAGCAGGGCGACGGCGGTATCCTCTCCGGTGGTCTTGTCGCCATGCACCATGGTGGAGCCCCAGGCCATGACCTCGGTGACCTTGTTGTCCTTGCCGAAGAAGTGGCGGGCCGATTCGACGGTGTGGCAGCCCATGTCGAGCAGGGCGCCGCCACCGGCGGTCTCGGCATTCCAGAAGTGGGGGGCGTGGGGGCCGGAGTGACCTTCTCGAGCGCGCATAGTCAGCAGTTTGCCGATGCCGCCGGCCTGCACCATTTCATAGGCCTTGGCGACGTTGGGGGAGAATACCGAGCTTTCCGCATAGCCATGCCAGACCCCTGCGGCGTTGACGACGTCGAGGATTTTCTGGGCCTCGGCCTCGGTGCGGGCCAGAGGCTTGGTGCAGATGATGGCCTTGCCGTGGCGCGCGGCGATTTCGCAGGCTTCCAGGTGAATTTCGTTGGGCAGGGCGACGATGACGATCTCGATGCGCGGATCGGCGCAGAGCTCTTCCATGCTGGCGCAGGCCGTGATCTTCCACTTATCAGCGAAGGCGGCGGAACGCTTGGAACTGCGCGAATAACACGCCACCAGCTCGGCGTTGCGGACATCCAGAAGGGCGTCGGCATATGATTCTGCAATGAACCCGGAACCCAGTAAGCCAACACCGATCATTTCGCTCTCCCTTGGCGATAAGTTGAATACCTCATAATGCCACTTGGGCAAAAAGGCCATATGTGAAGACAATTTTATTACCACTTGTCGCATGTGGTCTTATGAGGTATCGGTCTGTCGTCAAGTTGTTAAGGTTTGTCGCTGAGGGGCACAGACCACGCCGAGCACTAGGGAGATTTGGATGCGTTGGAAGCCTGCACGAACCACACTCGCAACACTGGCTTTGGGGGTTTCAATCGCCTCGATCGCCAGCGCCGCCCTGGCGGAACCGGTCACGCTGACCCTGGGCAGCTGGCGCACCGAAGACCTTGCCATCTGGCAGGATCAGGTGTTGCCCGCCTTCGAAGCGGCTCACCCCGACATCAAGGTCGAGTTCGCGCCGGTCAATACCAATGAATATAATGCGGCGATCCAGTCGCAGATCGAGGGCGGCACGGGTCCCGACCTCATCACCTGCCGCCCGTTCGACGTGAACAACGAGTGGATCGGCCGCGGCTATTTCGCCACGCTCGATGGCCTAGCTGGGCTCGCCAATTTCACCGACACGGCCAAGGCCGCCTGGACGGTCAAGGGCGCGACCTATTGCGTGCCTGTGGCGGCCGTGCTCGCCGGGTTCTACTACAATATCGATATCTTCAACGAACTGGGGCTGACCCCGCCGACCACGGCGGCCGAGTTCACCGCTGTGCTGCAGAAAATCCAGGACAGCGGCAAGTATACCCCGCTCGCCGAGGGCTCTGCCGAAAGCTGGCAGCTGGCCTATAACGGGCTCTACAGCATCGGGCCGGCATATTGGAAGGGCGAGGAGGGCCGGCTTGGCCTGATCGACGGCACCAAGAAGCTGACCGATCCCGATTTCGTCGCGGCCTTTGCCGCATTCCAGGCGTGGAAGCCGTTCCTCCCATCGGGGCAGGAGGCGCTCTCCTATTCCGACATGACCCAGCTGTTCACGCTAGGCCGGGCCGCCATCCTTCCCGATGGTTCGTGGAACATCAATCAGGTGACCTCGACCGGTCTCAATGTCGGTGTCTTCGGGCCTCCGGCAGTTGAAGCAAACGGTCAGCGCTATCTCCAGGAAATGCCCGACATGGCCATCGGCATCAATGCCGCCAGCACCAAGCAGGACGCCGCCAAGGTGTTCCTCGACTGGGTTGCGGGTTCCGAATTCCAGCAGCTTTACGTCAATAGTGCGCCCGGCTTCTTCGCCATGAGCAACCAGGCGGTGACCTATGACAACCCGCTGGCCCAGCATTTCGCCGATCTCAAGACCGGCGCGCTGCTGACCCCGCGCCTGGCACTCGATCGCCTGAGCGCCGGCACCCCGCCGCTGGACGACGAAATCTGGCGTCAGTTGCAGGTGATGATGACCTCGGACACCACGCCCGAGACCGTCACCGGGGAACTCCAGACCGGCCTTGCCTCCTGGTATGGCCCGCAACAGGCGAAGTGATCCTCGCCCTATCGCATGCCGGGCCATATGGTTCGGCATGCGCTCTTGATCGCCAGGCGCCTCAGTTGAGAAGGTACGCATCGTGACACGCCCCGCAACGGCTCGCTGGAGTCTGTTCCTTTTCGTGCTGCCGGCCCTGGCCGTCTATCTGCTGTTCGCGGTGGTGCCGCTGTTCAGCTCCATCGTCATGAGTTTCTTCGACACGAACGGGGAAGCGGGCAATCTGTTCGTCGGTTTCGCCAACTATGTCTATCTGTTCACCCAGCCGGTGGTCAGCGCCCGGTTCTGGAATGCGCTGGCCAATTCGGCCAAGTATTTCGCCGTTCATGTCATCGTCGAGGTGCCGATCGGCCTGCTGCTGGCGGCGCTGCTGACCTCGGGTGTTTTGCGGCGCAGCGAGGGCGTTTACCGCACGCTGTTGTTCATTCCGGCGACGCTGTCGGTGGTCATTGTTGGCTTCATCTGGCGGCTGATCATCAATCCGCTCTGGGGGCTGGTGGGCTTCCCGCTGCTGGGCAATCCGAGCACGGCGCTGACCACCATTTCGCTGATGAGCGTGTGGCAATATGTCGGCATTCCGATGGTGTTTCTGTATAGCGCGCTGCTCGCGGTGCCCAACGATCTGGTCGAGGCCTCGCGGCTCGATGGCGCCAGTCCGTGGCGCATTTTCTGGGACATCAAGTTCCCGCTGATCGTGCCGCAGTTCGGGCTAATCGTCATCCTGACCTTCATCTGGACCTTCAACGGCTTCGATCTGGTCTTCGCGCTCAACGGTTCGGCGCCGGGGCCGAATTATTCGACCGATATCCTGGGCACGTTCTTTTATCGCAGCTTCTTCGGCTCGAGCGGGCAGGTGGCGGATCTCGACATCGGCGCCACGGTGGCCACCGTTATTTTCACCATCATGCTGGCGGTGACCGGCGGTTACTTCGCTCTGGTGCAACGCCGCCTTCGCGCACATATGGTTTAGGAGGGCGAACATGACCACGCTCGATATCGCCCGCCCCCAAGCCATCGGCACACCACGCGACTCACGCCGCTGGACGCTGGAACGCCTGGTCGTTCATGCCGCGCTGATCGCCTTCGTCGTGCTGGCGCTTGGCCCGATCTTCGTGGTCATCCTCAATTCGTTCAAGACGACGCCGGCCATCTTTGGCGGCCCGTTCGCGCTGCCGACGCCCGAGACCTTCAATCTGCAGGGCTATGCCCGCGTGCTGTCGCGGGGCAATTTCTTCGGCAATTATGCCAATAGCCTGATCGTCACGCTGTCGTCCGTGGCGCTGACCGTGGTGTTCTCGACGCTCGCGGCCTATGCGCTGGTCGAATATCGCATCCGGATCGTGCCGTTTCTCGCGGCGTTCTTCATCGTCGGCGTCATGCTGCCGATCCGGCTGGGGACCATTCCGATCATCAAGACCATGGTGGCGCTGGGCATCATGGATACGCTGCTGTCGTTGATCCTGGTCTATACGGCCATGAGCATTCCGCTGGCCGTCACCCTGATGATGACCTATTTCCGCACCGTGCCGAGCGAGCTCAAGGAAGCGGCCCGCATGGATGGTGCCAATGAGTGGCAGACCTTCCTCATCGCGCTGCCGCTGGTGCGGCCGGGCCTGGCGGCGGTTGCCACCGTCTCCATGCTGCCGATCTGGAACGACCTGTGGTTCCCGCTGATCCTGGCGCCGGGCCGGGCCAACCAGACGGTCACGCTGGGCGTGCAGCAATTCGTCGGCCAGTTCCTCAACGACTATCCGGCGCTGCTCGCGGCGCTGACGCTGGGCGCCGTGCCGCTGGTGCTGCTGTTCACCGTGTTTTCGCGCCAGTTCATCCGCGGATTGAGCCAAGGCTACGGCAAGTAGGGATGGCGGCGTGGGCGCTGTGCCGCCCATGCCTTTGGCCTATCAGTGGCCCTGCTTGATGAGGTCGGCGATGCGCTCGGCCATCATGATAGTGGGAACATTGGTATTGGCCCTCGGGATCGAGGGCATCAGCGACGCGTCGCATATCCGCAGCCCCTCGACGCCATAGACCTTGCCCGCGGCATTCGTCACTGCACCGACATCGTCGGCGCGGCCCATGCGGCAGGTGCCCGAGGCATGCCAGACGCCACCCACCGAGGCGCGGAGGAAATCGTCGAGCGCTGACTGGTCGCTCAACAGCTTTTCGAGTTCCAGGCCCAGGGTGACGACATTGTGGATTAGCCAGGGGCGCGCCGGGCCGGCTGCGTCCAGCATGGCGGCAAATGCACCGCGTTGCATTGTATTGACGAGGCCCGGTCCCCCCACGGCCGCCACGCGCGCCGAATAGCTGGTGGGAAACACCGGACCGGTGGCGCCAGTTTGCGATAGTCCAAGCAGGCCCGCCGCACCGACGCGGAAGCCATAACGCAGGCGGGGCAGGTCGCGCGGGTCCGACAGCAGGGCAAAATCGACCAGCGGTTCGGCGCGCGGATCGGCGCTGGTCAGGCTGAGCTTGCCGCGCGAATAGGGCTTGTTGAGCCAGATGAACAGGGTGCCGATGCGCTGGCCGATCGAGTGCCAGCCCGACCGCGCGATCATGGCCGCATGCATGTCGCCCGCCGGCGCATTCGGCAGGTCCGACGTGAAGCGCAGGATGGCGTGGTCATGATGCTCGTCGAGATCGGCCAGCCGCATGGCCGGGGGCAGGTACGTGCTGACGGCGGTCGAGGCGTGTTCCATCAGGTTACCGCCAACGCCGGGGCGGTCGGCGACGATCGCGATGCCCTGCGCCTGCAGTTGCGTGCCCGGCCCTATGCCGCTGCGCATCAGCAAGGTCGGCGTATGGAGCGCGCCAGCGGACACGGTCACCTGTTGCGCCGTGATTGTCCGGCTGGCGCCGCCCGCGGTCGGGGCGATCTGTGCGCCGGTCACACGATTGCCCTCCAGCAGAAGGCGCTCGGCCAAGTGTCCGCTGATGATGGTGAGGTTCCGTCGCGCGCGCACTTCGGGTGTGAGGTAGACGATTGAGGTCGGCGCGCGCTCGCCCTTGTCGGTGACGGCGATGGCGCCGACATAGACGCCGTCTTGCCACTCGCCATTCTGGTCGTCGCGGCGGGGAAAGCCCTGCGTTTCGAAAACGTCCGATAGGGCCTTCACATAGGGCGACATTTTCGCATCCGAAATGCGCCGAACCGGCAGCGGGCCGTCCTTGCCATGATAGGGGCCGTTGAAATCCGCATCGTGCTCAAGCTTGCGGAAGTAGGGTAGGACCTCCTCGAACGACCAGCCCGGCGCGCCAGCACCGACCCATTCGTCATAATCCGAAGGGGCGCCGCGATTGGCCACCATGGCATTGACCGCCGAGCCGCCACCTAACAGGCGCCCTTGCTCATAATGGCGGGCGTGTCGTTCATTCTTGCCGGCAGCTGGGCCGAAATAGGCCTTGAGATCGGGCCAGATATTGTTGGCGTCGATATAGGCACGACCGGGATAACGGCTGCGCACATGCGGCGCCATAGAGGCGCGTGTCAGGTCCGCGCCGGCTTCGACCAGGATAACGGTGACTTCGGGGTCTTCCGTCAGCCGCGCTGCCAGCACGCAGCCCGCCGATCCGCCGCCGATAATGAGATGCTGTGCCGTCTCGACCATAGTTTGGTCCCCTCCGTTGTTACGGGGAGACTAGCCCGGTTTCTGCAGGCGCGATTTGACGGAGCGTCCGACTTTTTGCAGGTAGCCGCGCTTATTGGTGCGCGGAACTGGCCTGCCGCAGCGTGCTGGGCGGAAAGCCGACCCGCTCCTTGAAGAAGCGCGTGAAGCTCGATTGCGCCGAAAAGCCCAGGGTCTCCGAAATGTCGTCGAGCGGCTGATCTGACTGTTCCAGCAGCCCAATGGCGCGTTCGATCAAAAGGCCATCCACATACATATTGGGCGCGATGCCGATGGAATTCTTGAACTGCTCGAAGAAGCGCGAGCGGGACAGGCCGACGCTGCGGGCCAGTGCCTGGAAGTCCGATCCCACCCTGGCATGATCCTTGAGCATCATGAGGGCGCGGCGGATGCGGAAGTCCATCGCCCCCCTGCCGGCTTGGCGGGTGGGCGCGAGTCTTGCCGCTTCAATCATGATCGAGGCGACGAGCGGCTCGACCCAGGCGCTATCGAGCGACTCACCATTGCCGACGAGGCGCGCCAGCATATCGACGCGCTGCCGGATGGCCGGCGACATCGGGCACTGGCTCCCTGCGAAAGTGGGCCACATGAAGCGCTCGTTGCACCAGTCGCGGTTGATGTAGAGGGCCAGTATCTGGGTCGGCGCGATGCATTGCTCCGCAATGTCGAAATGGCGCTGCCACGGATTGACCAAGATCCAGTTGTCGCGGGTCAGATGGATGCGCTCGCTCTCAATCTGCATGCCGCGCGGGGCACCCGAGAGGGCGAAGAGCATGTGAATATCGGGGTGGGCATGGTTGGTGATGGGGCGCGTGATGTCGAGGACCGTCACTCGGCCGAAATTGCCCCGATAGGCTCCAAGAATGCCCGTCATGCCTCCCTCCATGCCTTGGTCCCGTCCCGTTGGGACGACACTTTCAACTGTCACAGTTCAACAGAAGGGCGGCCCCGCGTCAACGAAAGCGGGGCTGTTGACTGGCAGAGAGCGATACCGAGCGCAATTGCGGGCGATGGCCGGAAAGCGCCGCGAAACCGGGGGTTTCTGCCTCTCTCAATAACCGATGCCACATGGTGAGGCCTCTAAGCGCGAGAAAGGCGATTGACCCAGCGTCCGGAAATTGCGGCCGTCTGCAGCCGTTTGGCTAGTCGCTCATCGGATGACGGATGACTGTGGCACCAGCGATGACCTCGCCCCGGCCGTCTGACGACCACGGCGGCGCGCATTTGGTGACCATTGATGGAGAAGATGATGACGCATGTTCACACGGCTGCCCCGCAGGCGAAGGGCCAGGCCGCACTGCCGCCGCCCGCCTATCTGCGGGCGCTGGCGCCACTCGGCCCCGACGAGATAAAGGCCGTTGTCGATGTGATCAAGGCCGATCCTGAACTGGGGCCCGGCGCCCTGTTCGGCAATATCGACCTGCGCGAGCCCAGCCCCCAGGCCTGGCGCGACTATCTCGGCGGTAAGCCGCTGCTGCGCGAAGCGCGCATCAATATCTCGCACAAGGATCGGCCGGGCGTGTGGCAGGCCTACGTGGCGACCGACAAGCCCGCCATCACCTTTCGGCGAAATTTCCCCACGGCTCATTCTGCCTTCCAGGTCGAGCAACTGCTGGACGTCGAGCGCGTGGTCAAGGCCGACCCGGCCTTCATCGAAGCCTGCCGCAAGCGAGGTATTGTCGACATGACCGGCGTCTGCGTCGATAGCTGGTCTGGCGGCAATTTCGGCCATCCCGAAGAGGAGGGCCACATGATCTCTTATGTGCATTGCTGGCTACGGCTCTACGCCAACGAGAATTTCTATGCCCATCCGATCGATGGCCTGAACGTGTCGATCGACGTCAAGACCGGCGAAATCCTGCGTATCGACGATCACGGCGGCCCGCCGATCCCGATGATAGACGTGCCCTACGATCCAGAATTCATGCCCCCGCCGCGCGCGCCGATGAAGCCGCTCGACGTGGTGCAGCCTGAAGGCACCAGCTTCACCATGGATGGCCACGCCATCGCCTGGGACAAGTGGACGCTGGGCATCGGCTTCTCGCCACGCGACGGCATCATCCTGCACGATATCCGCTATGACGGCCGCCCTGTGGTGCGCCGCGCCGCGTTGGTCGAACTGGTGGTGCCCTATGGCTCGCCGGAGCGCGGTCACTATCGCAAGAACATCTTCGATATCGGCGAATATGGATTCGGCAAATTCAACCACTCGCTCAAGCTCGGCTGCGATTGCCTGGGCGCTATCCACTACCTGGACTCCCACTATTGCGGGCTCGATGGCAGCACCATCACCATCGAGAAGGGCATCTGCATCCACGAGGAAGACACCGGCATTCTGTGGAAGCACTGGGACTTCCGCGTCGACCGCACCGAGCTGCGCCGTGGCCGGCGGCTGGTGATCTCCTGCGTCAATACCGTGGGTAATTACGAATATGCCCAATACTGGTATCTCGACCAGGCCGGCGAAATCGAATGCGAAGTCAAGGCGACCGGCATTGTCGATACCATGGCCTGCGATCCGGGCGAGCCGGGCAAGTTCGCGAGCGAAGTGTCGCCCGGCCTGTCGGCGCCGATCCACCAGCATATCTTCTGTGCCCGCCTAGACATGGACCTGGACGGTGGCGGCAACAGCGTCGTTGAGGTCAACAGCAAGGCCGAGCCGATGGGGCCGACCAATAAATACGGCAACGGTTTTTATGCCGAGGAGACGGTGCTCAAAACGGAGCTGGGGGCCGCGCGCCGCGCCAATGCGGCCAGCCAGCGCACCTGGCGGGTGATCAATCCCAACAAGTTCAACAAGCTGGGCCGTCCGGTCGGCTATCGGCTGCATACGCCCGATTGCGTCACGCCGTTCCTCAATGAGGATGGTCCGTCCGGGCAGCGCTCCAACTTCGTGCGCAATCACATCTGGGTCACCCCCTATAACGAGGACGAGCGCTACCCGGCGGGTGAATATGTCTGCAATTCCGACGGGAGCCAGGGCCTGGCCGAAATCGTCAAGCAGGATCGGCCGGTGGAGAATACCGACATCGTGGTTTGGCACTGCTTCGGCCTGCATCACGTGGTGCGTCCCGAAGATTTCCCGGTGCAGCCATGTATGTCCTCGGGCTTCTCGCTGATGCCCTCGGGGTTCTTCAACCTCAACCCGTCCAACGACCTGCCGCGCGAGGTCAACAAGGCCAGCGTGCTGGCCGATGGCGGCGCGCCGACCTGCCACTGCTGATCGTTCGGCCGGGGTCGCAAGGCCCCGGTCGCGTTTCCATGGCGGTCCAGATGACAAACGATGTCTATCGCTATCCCAAGGCATGGTTGGTGGCGCTGGTGGCGGCACTGCTTGGCGCGCTGGCTTGGTGGTCGCTGGCCAACCCGGGCAGCGGCGGCCTGCTGGAGCTGTGCGGCGCCAATGGCGTATTCGCTTTTGCGCATCCATGGGATGCGGAGCGGCTGGTTGGGCTTGTGGCGATGTGGAGCGTCATGATGACCGCGATGCTGGTGCCGTGCAGGGTCACGGCGATGGTTGCCGCGGGCTGGCGCTGGCGCGCGAGCTATGGGTTCCTGACGGCGTCGCTGGCCTATGGTCTTGGTCACCTGTGCCTGCTCGGACCGGTCGTCGCCGGTGCGGCCGTGGTGGAGTGGGTGATGGAGTCGCTGGGGCTGCTGGTGGCTGGGCAGCCGCCGGATTTTGAGTGGCAAATGGCGCTGATTGCTGTCGGTGTTGGTCTGCTGCTGGCGGGCAGGCGCGTTCCTGCATCGACGGCATGGAGCGGCCCTTTGGGGCAGGGCGTTTTGCGCGCAAGAGATCAACTGCCGGTTACGTCCGCTATGGTCTGCCTGCAATTGGCGGGAGGATCGATGAACCTGGCATGGATGATCGCATTGACGTTGGGGATGGTCGGTCTCGAACGCCTGATGCTGGGGCGGGGCACAGCAGCAGCCAGCACCGCGGCCGCGTGATTTCAAACAATTCGGGCGGCCAGTGGCCGCCCGTTTGTATTTCCAGGAGCTATTTGCTGAACGGCACCTGAGCGCGCATGCTTTCGCCGGTGGCGACATAGACCACCTCAAAGGACACGTTGATCGCGTCGGACGACAGCGTGATATTGGCGGAAATGTTGATTTCCTTGCCTTCTTCGTCCTCGTCGCGCTCGCGCAGGTTGAACGCCAGGCCATTGCCACGCTTCTGGCCGACGGCGATGCCCGTGAAGGTGGCATTGGAGGTCATGGCGGCCTCGAAGCGCTTGCTGGCCTCGACATAGGCCAGCGTTCCGTTGATCGCGAGGTTCGTGCCCGCCAGGGTGCAGCGGCCCGAATAGTTGACCTTGTCGCTATTGCCCTCCTTGAGGGACAGGCGGCACACCACGGTTTCCGTATCGGCTCCGGTCAGGGTGCCACGGCCGCGCCATTCTCCGATATAGGATTTGAGCAGCGCCACATCTGCCGGCGCCGCGAAGGCCGGAGTCGCGGCCGCGCCCATGCAAACAAGCAGACCGGCGAGCGCGATGCACCGCGACAGGGGTCCGAAAATGGTCATTTGACGACGCCTCCAAGTGAGAATGTGTGCCCCCCGGCTGTATCTGCGCCGGACTTGATAACAAACGCGCAATGATTGCACCATCGCGCCGCTTAAATTGACTGGATGCCGTCAAAATGCACGCTGACCGCGGCTTTGACGCAGGCGACGATCACGCCTGTTTGGGATGGGCCACATCGGTCTTGGTGTCGCCGGTCGGATCGTCCGGCGTCGATTCGTGATCGGCGGTCCGCACCCGCAGCCGGCCCAGCGGATGGAAGAATTTGCCACCTGCCGCCAGCAGCGACGGCAGGATGAACAGGTCGCCCAACACCGCCAGGCCCAGCGTCATCACGAACAGCGTGCCGAACAGCGCGACCTGGGGCAGGGCGGAGAAGGCCACGATCACCGTGCCCGAGCACAGGATGATGGTGGTCGCCACGATGGCGCCGCCGATGCGGTCCAGCGTGTGCTTGACCGCCTCCATATGGCTGTGCCCTTCCTCGCGCCGCGAATGCAGATAGTGCGACAGGAAATGCACCGTGTCGTCGACCGCGATGCCGAAGGCGATGGTCAGCGCGATCACCGTCGTCAGTTGCAGGCCCTGGCCACTGAAATAGAGCCACGCCTCCGTGCCCAGCACTGGGAACAGGTTGGGGATGGCCGAGGCCAGCGCCACCCGGAATGACTGGAAGGCGAAGCCAATAAGGGCGAGGTTGACCAGCACCGACATGGTCAGGTCGAGCTGCAGGCCACGCACGATCTGGTCGGTGGCGAAGGTCGTCATGATGCGGAAGCCGCCAATCTCGGCGCCCTCGACGCCGGATTGCTGCAGCTTGGTGTCGATGCGCTCCACCAGCGCCTTTAGATCTTCGGAGTCGATGATCGTCGGCATGAAGCCGGTGACGAGGGCTTCCGAACCATCGGGGGTGACGAAGCGCGATCTGAGCTTGCCGACGGCGTTCAGCACCTCCTCGCGGGTGAAGCCGGTATCGGTGTAATTCGACATGGCGGCGGCGGAGATGACCTTGTTCTTGCCCAGCTCGCTTTCGAGGATTTCGTGCACCTTCTTGATGGTCTCGAAATCCTGCGGGCCCACGTTGGGATCGTTCTCCTTCAGCGGCACGCGGATATAGAGCGGCGCCACGCCGCCGACGCCGGAGTCGATTTCCTCCGCTGCCGAGACGGCGGTGGAATCCTTGGCGACGAAATCCTCGAACGAGAAATGCGGCTTGATCAACGCATAGGGGATCAGCAGCAGCACCGTGCCCACAATGGCGACGATCGACATCAGGCGGCCATAGCGGCGGGCAATGAACCAGGCCAGGGGGAGGGGTGCCGTCAGCACCAGGCTGGAACGCTTGGGAGCCTTGAAGCCGCGGCGAATGGCGAACTTCAGCAGCAGCGGCATGAAGGTCATCAGGCAGACGAACAGCAGGAAGCAGCCCAGTGAGCCGGCGATGGAGAATTCCAGAATGCCCTTGCCCGAGGTGAAGGACAGCGACGCGAACGACACCAGCGTGGTCAGCATGGTCAGCGAGGTGGCAGGGCCCACCAGCTTGACCGTAGCGTCGACGGCCTGGTTGGGCTCCATGCCGTCATCGCGCCAATAAGCCAGCCAGTTGAAGACGAAGAACATCGACTCGGCGAACGAAATCACCAGCACCAAAGTGGTGACGATAATGGTGAGGAACGAGAACGAGCCGAAGAACAGCAGCACCATGCCCATGGTCCACATCACCGCGAGGAATGGCGTTGCCGCGACGATCAGCGCGCCGACGAGGGAGCGTAGTGCCAGCAGCGCAATCAGCGCGCCAAGCCCAAAGCCCCACACGGTGAACTTGACCTGGTCGTCGACGGCGGCATTGAGCATTTCGGAGGTCCACACCGGCGGACCGGTGAGTTCCACTGTCAGGTCTGCCGACTGATAGGGCGCGATGGTGTCGCGCAGTGACGCGATCATCGCCTTGGTGCTGCGCTGCTCGGGCGGCAGCAGGCTATCCTGGTCGCAGGTGGTCTGCGGATGCAGGCTCAACTGGCAGGGGTTGGGGAACATGATGAGCACCACGCCGGTCAGGTCCGGGGTGATGAGATTGCGCATCATCGGGTCGTTCTGCTGCAGGTCGGTCAGCGCCAAAGCCACCTGCGAAAAATCGGTCATCCCCTCGGGCACGGAGGGCACCGTCCCGCCGCTGCCATTGGGCTTGCGCAGCGTGAACGGCGACATGGTGCCGACGGCGTAGTCGTTCAGCTCGAGGTCGAACGCCAGGTTGCGGACCTGTTCGAGGACGACCGGGTCGGTCAGCTTGGGCGAATTGACCAGCACATAGATGTCGTTTTCAAACGTGCCAAAAGTATCGGCGAGGCGTTTGTAGGCATCGTAGTGCTCGCCCGAATCCGCATAGACGCGCAGCAGGTCGCCATCGACACTGGCCTTGGGCAGCTGGGAAAAACACAGGATCGAGAACAGCAGCACCGCGATCGCCACGGCGCGCGGATAGCGCAATGTCGTCAGTCCGATATATTCGAGACCAAACCCGATGGAGCGATCATAGGTGAAGTGCGCCCACAGGCGCTTGAAGCCAAACCCAGCCAACCGACCCGACTCCGCAGTAACCGCGACAAAGTGGCGCGATTCCTACGGTGTCACTGGGGTTTCGTCTAGCGGGCGGCGGCGATGGACAACAGTTTGGCACAATAATGCATGTACTGCTGCCCATCGACGTCTTGCCGGGCGTAGTATTGGCGGTCCGAATTCAGGCTTTGAGGGCGGCCGCGTTCTCGGCGATGTACGACGCTACAGATTGCGGCGCACGGCCGGAGAAACGCTCGACCGTGTCCATGACGATATCATGGAAGCCCGCGGCGGCATCGGTGTCGAACGCCACCAGAAGCTCGGCCATGGATGCGGGAACATGCGCCGCCACCAGGCCGCCCTTGAGTTGCTCGGCGGTCAGGCCGACACGTGTAATTGGCTTGCCTGCCGCCGCCGCCAGTAGTGCCGCCACTTCTTCCTGCGTGACCGCAGCCGGGCCAGTAACGTCATAGATGGTGCGACCTTCGGCTTGCAGCAGTGCGCCCGCCGCGGTGCGGGCGGTATCGAGGCGCGTGACATAGGCGCGGGCTCGGCCGCCCGTCGCATCGAACCATTGCCCTGATGCCAGGGCTGGCGCCGCACTCATCGAGACGATGAAGTCGGTATAAAGATGATTGCGCAGCAGGGTCCAATCCATTCCCGACGCCGCCAGTGCCTGCTCGGTCCAGAAGTGTTCGATGCCGGCGCCGCCTTCGGGGTTCGGGCGCGGTGTCGGGGCCGACGTATAGACCACATGCTTGACGCCAGCTGCCTCAGCCGCTGCAACGGCTGCCCGCTGTTGCTCGATGCGTCTGCCGACGGTATCGGTGCTGATCATCAGCACGCGGTCGACGCCCGCGAAGGCGCTCGCCAAGCTCGCCTTATCGTCGAAATCCAGCGCCACAACCTTGACGCCCTTGGCTGCCAGGTCCGCCAGCTTGGCCGTATCACGCGTGCCGGCAACCAATTTGGTGGCGCCGCGTGCCAGCAGCTCGTCGACTGCCAGCCGCCCGAAATGGCCCGATGCACCAGTCACCAGCAGGGTCTGGTCCTTGAAATCGCTCATTGTGTCTCTCCATGTTGGTCGATCCCCTGCCTTGCGGAAGGACCCGCCAGAGAGTAAGTATCGATTGGAGAGTGCTATCTAGGACATGCCGGCAAGCGGCGAAAGGAGGCACTTTGAGCGCATAAGCGCACCTTGAGGTAACCTATGCTCGACCGGATCGACGAAACCGCCATCATCAACCAGTGGATCGAGGCCTCGGCCTACAAGCCGTTCGACACCAGTTGCCCGGTGCGCGGCGTGCTCGACAGCATCAGCGACAAATGGAGCATGCTGCTGGTGATGACCCTGGCGACGGGGCACAAGCGGTTTAACCAGTTGCGCCGCGACGTGCCCGATATCTCCCAGAAGATGCTGACCCAGACCCTGCGCGACCTGCAACGCGACGGCATGGTCTCCCGCCACGTCTTCGACACCAAGCCGCCCTCGGTCGAATACCGCCTGACGCCCATGGGCCAATCCATCATCGTGCCATTCGGGCATTTGATCCGCTGGGCCAATGCGAACCATCCGGACATTGACGTGGCGCGGGCGCAGTATGACGGGGCAGAGCTTGGCCTCAGGTAGCAAGAGCCGTGGTACTCGCGAACTCGGAAATTAAGGCTGTGTCAGCGCCTGACGTTCGTCAGGCCGAAAATAGGCATCAGCACTACAAGAAGTAACAGCCCGAGGGCCACTGCGATGCCTGAGCCCATTACAATGCGCCTTACGAGTGAGTATTCTTGATTTCCGCGTGCGCTGCCCCACAATGGCGTCATGACAGAGCAAGATAATCGTACCGACGAGTTGTCCCTGGTTGGTGGCAGGTCGACCGTCACCCGGCTGGGCGATGTGGTGTTTCGGCAGGCCGCGCCATGGTCTGCAACCACGGCTGCCCTGCTGCGACACCTGGAGCAGGAGGGGTTCGAGCACGCTCCCCGCATCATCGGAGAAGGCTTCGACGCGAAAGGGCGTGAGATGCTCACCTATGTCGAGGGCGAGAGCATTCATCCCAATCCGTGGACTGACAGCGCACTGCCCGCGCTTGGGGAAATGGTCAGGAAGCTGCACATCGCCTCAGCATCATTTGTGCCCCAGCCCAATGCCGTATGGCGGCCGTGGTTCGGGCGGCACCTCGGCCAACCCCGCGTCATCGGGCATTGTGACACCGGCGCGTGGAACATCATTGCGCGAGGCGGTTTGCCGGTCGCTTTGATCGATTGGGAACAAGCCGGGCCGGTCGATCCGATCATCGAGCTGGCTCAGGTCTGTTGGCTCAATGCGCTACTGTTCGATGACGACTTGGCGGAGGTTCTCGGACTAGGCTCCGCAGAGGCCAGGGGACGACAGGTGAAGATGTTGCTCGACGGCTATGAGCTGCCGCGGTCCGGTCGCGTAGGGTTTGTCGGTCAGATGCGAGACTTCGCTATTCGCAGCGCTGCCAATGAAGCCGTGGAGGCGAAGGTCACGCCGGAAAGCACGGACCCAACGCCGCTATGGGCGGTCACCTGGCGAGCCCGCAGTGCCGCGTGGATGGTCAGGCACTACGATGTCCTTGATCGCATGGTTACGGCGTAGTTCTGAGTAATGGGGCTTGCGGAGCCCCGCCGCCGGGCGTATGTGGTCGGTTATCGCGAAAAGCGACCACTTCCCTTGATCCGCTCAGTGGCGGAGTAAACAGGTGGACGAATAGTCGTCCAGGCGGTCAAGCACACGCCCTCCATGCGCCTTTTGGCATGGTCGGCCAGCGTTTCCAAAACACCCATTGCCTGACATCGCTCAGGCTCCATCGCACGCTATCGGCGCCGCGCGGCGCTGCATGTTTGCGCCATCCGGAAACACGCCATGAACAGACCACTCGTCGTCATCTATACCGCCATTGTCCTTGATGCCGTCGGCATCGGCCTCATCTTTCCCATCCTGCCGACGCTGCTTGCCGAGGTGACCCACGCCGGGAACGTCGCGACCTATATCGGCATCATGACTGCCCTCTATGCGGCCGTGCAGTTCATTTTCGCGCCGGTGCTCGGCTCGCTCAGCGACCGGCTCGGCCGCCGTCCAGTGCTGCTGATTTCGCTGGCCGGGGCGGCGGTCAATTACCTGTTCCTGGCCTTTGCGCCCAATCTCTGGTTGCTGTTGCTCGGGCGCGCCATTGCGGGCCTGACCAGCGCCAATACCTCCGTGGCGGCCGCCTACATCACCGACATCTCCCCCGAGGATAAGCGGGCGCGCCGCTTCGGGCTGCTCAACGCCATGTTCGGCATCGGGTTCATCATCGGGCCGGTTCTCGGTGGCCTGCTGGGCGACTATTGGGTGCGGCTGCCGTTCATTGCGGCGGCCGTGCTGAACGGAGGCAACCTGCTGCTCGCGTTCTTAATGCTGCCGGAGTCGCGAACCCCGACCCGCGAGAAGATCGACTTTGCGGCACTCAATCCGCTGCGGCCGTTGCGCTGGGTGTTTTCACTCAAGAGCCTGCTGCCGATCGTTCTGATCTTCTTCATCTTCAGCGGCACCGGCGAGGTTTACGGCACCTGCTGGGCGCTGTGGGGCAACGACGCGTTCGGCTGGAACGGGTTGTGGATCGGGCTGTCGCTCGGCGCCTATGGCGTCTGCCAGACGCTGGCGCAGGCCTTCCTGCCCGGACCGGCAGTTAAGCTGCTCGGCGAGCGCGGTGCTATCCTGACCGGAATTGCCGGCGCGTCGATTGCATTGATCGTGCTGGCCTTTGCCCATGAGGGTTGGGTGGTCTTCGCCATCATGCCGATCATGGTGCTGGGCGGTATCGGCGTGCCGGCGCTGCAGTCGCTGGCGACGCGACAGGTCGACGAGAGCCAGCAGGGCCAGTTCCAGGGCGTGCTGCAGTCGGCGGTCAGCCTGTCCTCGATCATCGCGCCGCTGGCGTTCGCGAGCCTTTATTTCGTGTTCCGCGAGGAGTGGCCCGGCGCCATCTGGCTCTCTGTCGTGGTTGTTTACGCGATCACCATACCGCTGGTGCTCGGTTTGCGATTCGACAAGCCGGCTATGGCTCCAGCGACGTAAGGCGGCGTTTTGCGGAGATGGATTTGCAGGGATGCCTATCCACAGGCTGACCGCCTCGAAAATTGGCATTCCTGCCCATAATCGCCTATATAAATGGCCAGTTCGAACAACATAGAATCACCCCAGTGACAGATACGCCCGATGACGGGGCCGGCGCACTGCCGCCGTCCGATATTACGCTGATTTCGATCACCGACGAGATGCGCAAATCCTATCTCGATTACGCCATGAGCGTGATCGTGAGCCGGGCGCTGCCCGATGTGCGCGATGGTCTCAAGCCCGTGCATCGCCGCATCCTGTTCTCGATGAGCGAGAATGGATACGAGTGGAACAAGCCCTATCGCAAGTCGGCGCGTGTGGTCGGCGACGTGATCGGTAAGTATCACCCGCATGGCGATCAATCGGTCTACATGGCGCTGGTTCGCATGGCCCAGGACTTTTCCATGGGGCAGTTGCTGATCGAGGGCCAGGGCAATTTCGGCTCGGTCGATGGCGATATGCCGGCGGCAATGCGCTACACCGAAGTGCGCATGCAGCGCATCACCGGCAACCTGCTCGACGATCTCGATAAGGACACCGTCGATTTCCGCGACAACTATGACGGCTCCGAACATGAGCCCGTGGTGCTGCCAGCGCGGTTCCCCAACATGCTGGTCAATGGCGGCGGCGGCATTGCCGTGGGCATGGCCACCAATATCCCGACCCATAACCTCGCTGAGGTCATCGAGGCGACGCTGCTGGTGCTCGACCAGCCGCATGTGACCACCGAAGACCTGATGGCCGTCATGCCCGGGCCAGATTTCCCCACCGGCGGTATTATCCTGGGCCGTCACGGCATCCGCTCGGCCTATGAAACCGGCCGCGGCGGCGTGATGATGCGCGGCCGTGTCGCCATCGAGGAAATCCGCAAGGAGCGTGAAGCGCTCATCATCACCGAATTGCCGTATCAGGTGAATAAGGCGCTGATGGTCGAGAAGATTGCCGATCTGGTGCGCGAGAAGCGGATCGAAGGCATTGCCGACATGCGCGATGAATCTTCGCGTGAGGGCATGCGCGTGGTCATCGAGATCAAGCGCGATGCACTGCCCGATGTGGTGCTGAACCAGCTTTATCGATTCACGCCGCTGCAATCCTCGTTCGGCTGCAATTTCGTGGCGCTGAACGGCGGCAAGCCGCAGTTGATGAACCTGATGGAAATCCTCGTGGCCTTCATCGCCTTCCGCGAGGAAGTGGTGACGCGCCGCGCCCGGTTCATGCTCAACAAGGCGCGTGACCGCGCCCATATCCTGGTCGGCCTGGCTGTGGCCGTCGCCAACATCGATGAAGTCATAGCCCTGATCCGCACCGCGCCCGATCCGGCAACGGCGCGCGAGCAGTTGATGACCCGCCGCTGGCCGGCCAGCGACGTGGCGCCGCTGATCGCGCTGATCGACGATCCACGTCACCGGATCAACGAGGACGGCACGTTCAACCTCAGCGAGGAACAGGCCCGCGCCATTCTCGAACTGCGTCTCGCCCGTTTGACGGCGCTGGGCCGCGATGAAATCGGCGACGAGCTCAATGGGCTTGGCACCGAAATCGCCGACTATCTCGATATTTTGCGCTCGCGCGAACGGGTGATCACCATCATCCGCGACGAATTGACCTCGATCCGCGATCAATACGGCACGCCACGCAAGACCGAAATCACCGATAGCGCCGCCGATTTCGAGGACGAGGATCTGATCGCCCGCGAGGACATGGTCGTCACCGTGACCCATGGCGGCTACATCAAGCGCGTGCCCCTCTCGACCTATCGGGCGCAGAACCGTGGCGGCAAGGGCCGCTCGGGCATGGCCACGCGCGACGAGGATTTCGTCAGCCGCCTGTTCGTGGCCAATACGCATACGCCGATCCTGTTCTTCACCAGTCGCGGCATCGTCTACAAGCTTAAGGTCTGGCGCCTGCCGCTGGCGGCCGCTAATGCGCGCGGTAAGGCGCTGATCAATATCCTGCCGCTGGAGCAGGGCGAGCGCATCACCTCGATCATGCCCATGCCCGAGGATGAGGGCACGTGGGCCGATCTCGACATCATGTTCGCCACCGATCGCGGCACCGTGCGCCGCAACTCGCTGGCCGACTTCGTCGAAGTGCGCCAGAACGGCAAGATCGCCATGAAGCTGGACGAGGGCGACGGCATTATCGGCGTCGACACCTGCTCGGCGGCCGACGACGTGCTGCTGACCACCGCCCAAGGCCAGGCGATCCGCTTCCAGGTCGATGAAGTGCGCGTGTTCAAGGGCCGCGACTCCACCGGCGTGCGCGGCATCCAGCTTGCCGAAGGGGACATCGTGATCTCGATGGCGATCATCCGCCACTTCGATGCGGTGTCCGAAGAGCGTGTCGCCTATCTCAAGATGAGCCGCGCCGTGCGTGGCGAGGGCGACAGCGAAGAGACCGCCACCGATGATGCCGAAGAGGCAGTGGTCGCGGGTGAATTGGGCCAGGACCGCTATGTCGCCATGAGCGAAGCCGAGCAGTTCATCCTGACAATCTCGGAAAACGGCTATGGCAAGCGCACGTCGAGCCATGAATACCGCATCACCGGGCGCGGCGGCAAAGGCATCACCGCCATGGCCGTCAACAAGCGCAACGGCAAGCTGATCGCCTCCTTCCCGGTGGCCGACGAGGACCAGATCATGCTGGTTACCGACAAGGGCCAGATGACGCGCATGCCGGTCGAGGGCAAGAAGCCCATCCGCATCGTCTCGCGCGGTAGCCAGGGCGTCATCGTGTTCGATACCGCCGAGGACGAGAAGGTGGTTTCGGTGGAGCGCATCAGCGAGCCCGAGGATGACGAAGAGGGCGATGCCCCCGAGGCAGTCGATACGCCGGATGCACCCGACGGGCCGGAAACCCCGGACGGTTCGGATGGCCCGGAAACCCCGGACGGTTCGGATGGCCCGGAAACCCCGGACGAGCCGACGGCGGAATAAGGAATTTGAGGGGCGCTTCGGCGCCCTTCTTTTTTGTCTTCACCTCTCCCTTCGGGTGAGGGGGCCTTTACCGGGTGAGGCGCCCGCGGAAGGCCCCTCACCCGACCCAAGAGGGTCGACCTCTACCCCAAAGGGAGAGGTGAAGTGCGGCTACCGCCCGCCAATTCAGGGCTCAACCCTTGCCAACCGATCGAGTTCTGTGGCTCGCTGCTCCAAGAGGAGTCCCCCATGATTGATCCCCATATCCTGCTGCCCTATATTCTGGCCTGCGTCCTGTTTGCCGTCATTCCCGGCCCCTCGGTCTCGGTGGTCATCGCCAATTCTCTGGCGGGTGGCACCAAGGCGGGACTGATCACCATCCTCGGCGCTCAACTGAGCATGCTCAGCATGGTCTTCGTGGTCGCCATTGGCCTCGAAGCGGTGATGACCTTCATTTCCGGCGCTTTCGAAATCATCAAGCTCGCCGGCGCCGCCTACCTGATCTGGATCGGTTGGAAAATGCTGCGCTCCACCGGCGAATTGCAGTTCAATGCGGGAGATCGCCTGCCCATCGGCCGCTATATCCGGCAGGGCATGCTGGTCAGTTGGTCCAATCCCAAGACCTTGTTATTCCTCAGCGCCTTCCTGCCCCAGTTCGTCGATCTGAACCGCCCCGCCTTCGGCCAGATCATGACCCTCGGTTTGATCACCATGTCGATCACCAGCCTCAGCGACGCCATCTACGCCGTCGCGGCCGGCCAGATGCGTCACTTGCTGACCGCCGCCCGCGTCCGCATGGTCAACCGCGTCTCGGGCGCCATCCTGATGTGCGGCGGCGTCTGGCTCGCGCTGCAACGGCGGGCATGACCCTCGATATCGTCAATCTGCGCGACGCCCGGCAGTTCTTCCCGGAGGTCGCCGATCGCATCTGGCGCGCCTGGTCGGAGCCCAATGGCGAGCCACTCGCTGAGGTTGAGCAAGAGCTTTCCGAGGTCGTCGCGGCCACGGATTTCCCTTTTACGCTGGTGGCGGTTTCGGACGGCGTCTTCGCCGGCACCGTCACTGCTATCGCCTCCGACCTGGATGAGCGGCCCGAGCTGACCCCATGGGTTGCCGCGCTCTGGGTAGACCCGGAGTTTCGTCGCGCCGGCTTGGCCAAGGCGCTGGTCGAACGCGCGGTCTCTACAATGTTCGGGCAGGGTCACCCCCAAGTTTATCTCTACGCCATACCGAGCCTGCGAGCCTTCTATCTGGGGCTCGGATGGACCCTGCTGGAAGAGCGGTTCGGCAAATACGTCATCGATATCTATATCCGCCATCCGGCCAAGAAGGATGATCCGGCGTGACCGACACTCTTGCGACCAAACCCGGCGGCTATCGCGCGCTGCTTGCTTTGGCGGTGCCACGTCGGCTGGCGCTGGCGAGTATCCCGGCAGACTTCGCCGATTGGCTCGATTATGCGGCCGTGGTCGCGCTGCTGGTGTTTGCCTGGGGGGAGGGGCCGTTCGTGCTGGCGCTGTTCGGCTTCGCGCTGACGCTGCCTTATGTGCTTATCGGCCCGCTGCTGGCGGTCTATATCGATCGCACGCCGCTGGGGCGCGTGCTGGTGCTGTCCAATCTCGGTCGTGGTTTGACCACGCTGGCGCTGGTTTTTGCCAGCAGCACGCCGCTGGTGCTGCTTCTCGTATTCCTGCGGTCATCCATCGACTCGGCTTTCACCCCGGCGCGGCAGGCGGCTATCCAGGCCTCGACGCCGCCCACGTTGCTGGCCAGCGCCAATGGCCTGCATCAGGCGATCAACCAGACCTCCAAGATCGCCGGCCCGGCACTGGGTGGATTGCTGCTGGCCTTTATACCGGCGCAATCGGTGTTCGGCCTTAATGCCGTGCTGTCGCTGGTGGCTGCGCTTAGCCTGATCAAACTTGGCCTGCCGCTGCGGGAAGCGCGTGAGCCGTCTGACATTCGAACCGAACTGTCGGCGGGCGCCGCCGAGTTCAGGCGCAACCGAATGCTGCTGCTGGCGCTGGTCTTTTCCGCCGTCGCCTATTTCGCTTTCTTTCTCTATGACGCGCTGATTGCCTTGCTGGCCGCCGATTTTGGTTTTGGCCCCACGGCATTCGGTTTCGGCATCGCCGCGTCGGGCGGGGGTGGACTGATCGGCGCCTTGGTGGCGGGACGCTTGGCCAGCCATCCGATCGCCTGCATGAGCTGGTCGGCAATGCTGTCAGGGGCTGTCACCGTTGCCATCGCCCTGGCGGCCATGGCGCACATTGCCGTACCGATCTGGCTGTATTTCGCGGCGCTGGCCGTGATGGGCGGATCGACCGCGTTCATGCTGGTGCCGTATCGCACCATCGTGCAGGCCGAAACGCCGCCTGATCGCATTGCCCGCGTCTTCGCGACGGGGGAGGCGCTGATCACCACGGTGATGCTGTCGGCGCCTTTCATCGGCAGCCTGATCGCCAGCGCCTACGGCACCGGGGCCGCCTTTCTTTGTGGTGGGGCGCTGGTGCTACTGCTTGGCATGGTCACCGCCATTACCATGCTGCGCCGCTTGCCTTGACTCACCCAGCGTGACAAAACCCGGCAATACCTTGGGGAGGGCACAATGAGCAAATTGGTGGGCTTTTATCCCGGCTCGTTCGATCCGGTGACCAATGGACATCTCGACGTGATCGAGCGGGCCTGCAAGCTGGTCGATACGCTGGTTGTCGCGGTCGGGATCAATTCCGGCAAGAAGACGCCGTTGTTCGCCCATGAGGATCGGCTGATCCTGCTCGAACAGGTGCTGGCCCCGGTCGGCAAGCGCACCGATACCGAGTTCAAGATTGTCGACTTCGGTGGGTTGATGGTCACCGCCGCTCGCGAGCATGGCGCCAAGCTGATCATCCGAGGCCTGCGCGACACCACCGACTATAATTACGAGATGCAGATGGTCGGCATGAACGCCCAGATGGCGCCCGACCTGCAGACCGTCTTCCTGCCATCCAGCCCGCCCGTGCGGCACATCTCGGCCACATTGGTGCGCCAGATAGCCGAGCTGGGCGGCGACATTTCCGCCTTCGTCCCGCAGCTTGTTCTCAAGGCCCTGAAATCAAAATGATCGCTGTTTCCCGCCGTCTGTTCGGTGCGCTCGCCATTGCCGCTGCCACCGTTTTCGCCGCTCCCGCCTGGGCCCAGACGCCCACAGGCACGCCGCATTTGATCCTGACGCTGCCCAAGGGCGATGTCGATATCGAGCTGCTGCCTGACCTAGCGCCCGCCCATGTCGAGCGCATCGTTACCCTGACCAATCAGGGGTTTTATAACGGCCTCAAGTTTCACCGCGTCATCGACGGCTTCATGGCCCAGACCGGTGATCCGAAAGGCGACGGCACCGGCGGTTCGGACCTGCCGGACCTCAAGGCTGAATTCACCACTTCGGTGTCGTTCCAGCGCGGCGTGCTCGGCATGGCCCGCGCCTCCGATCCCGATAGCGCCAATTCGCAGTTCTTCATCACCTATGCGGATGCCAGCTTCCTCGATGGCCAGTACACGGTCTTCGGCAAAGTTGTTTCCGGCATGGAAGCCGTCGATGCGCTCAAGAAGGGCACCGACCAGAGCGGCGTGGTCGATGGGCCGGACAGCATTATTTCGGCCAAGATCGAATATAAGTAAGTCCGAGCGAACCCCCACCTAACCTCCCCCTGGAAGGGGGAGGGACCGTTCTGTGGTTTGGGCAGTATCGTGGGCAGACGCGATCTGTTCCTCCCCCTTTCAGGGGGAGGTTAGGTGGGGGTACGAAGTCCCCGCCTTGCACCGCCCGCCCATTCCCCTTACATGCGCACCACGCATTCCACAAAAACTGAAGAAAGTGAGCCCCATGGCCGATTACGCTGATCCCGAAAACACCCTCGTCATCGAAACCACCAAGGGCAATGTCGTCATCGCCCTGCGCCCAGACCTGGCGCCGAACCACGTCGCCCACATCAAGAAGCTGGCGCGCGAGAAGTTCTACGACAATATCGTGTTCCATCGCGTCATCGACGGCTTCATGGCCCAGACCGGCGATCCGCGCGGCACCGGCACCGGCGGCTCGAAGTACCCGGACCTGAAGCAGGAATTCTCGGCCGAGCCGCACGTTCGCGGCACCGCTTCGATGGCCCGCTCGTCCAATCCCGACAGCGCCAATTCGCAGTTCTTCATCTGCTTCGCCGACGCGCCCTTCCTCAACAAGCAGTATACTGTTTGGGGCAATGTCATCGAAGGCATGGAAAACGTCGACCAGATCAAGCGCGGCGAGCCCGTGCAGAACCCAGACAAGATGGTCACCGTTCGCGTTGCTGCTGACTTGGCTGAGTAAGTAAGCTAACCCCCACCCAACCTCCCCCTGGAAGGGGGAGGAGTGCTCCAGTGATTGGGACTCGATAGAGCTCCAAGAATGGAGAGGTCCTACCCCTTGAGGGGGAGGTTAGGTGGGGGTGCCTTTCCCGTAATTCGAGACCGACCCCGAGTGCGCCCCATGCAAACCATCCTGTGGACCCTGCTAGGCGTTATCGCCGGCGCCTGCATCGCCACGCAGGGGCCGATCAATGTCCAGCTTGGCAAGGGCCTGGGCCTGCCGATTGCGGCGGCGGCCATGTCGTTTCTCGCGGGCGCGATCATTCTTTGGGTCGTGACCCTGGTCTTTGCCAAGGTGCAGGGCACGAGCATCAATTTCAGCGGTCCCGCGCCCTGGCTGTTCGTGGCCGGCGGCGCGCTGGGCACGGTCTATGTGACCAGCTCCGTATTTCTGACGCCGATGATCGGCGCCACCGCTGTCATGGGCCTAGCCATTGCCGGCCAGTTGCTCGCCGGCCTGACGCTGGATAGGGTTGGCTTCATGGGCATCGCGGTGCGTGAGATCACCCTTGGCCGTGCCGCCGGTGCCGCGCTGTTGGTCGCGGGCGCCATCATGATCCGCGTGCTTTAGCCGCCACTCAAATCTCGCCTTGTGGCCATCTGCCATGCTAACCACGCGTTATGCGTGTTTCCGATTTCGACTTCGAGCTTCCCGAATCCCTCATTGCGCTCCACCCGGCCGAGCCGCGCGATAGTGCGCGCATGCTGGTGGTGGACCCGGTCCATGGCCTGTCGGATCGGGCCATCCCCGATCTGCTCTGGCTGCTGAAGCCGGGCGATGTGCTGGTGGTCAACGACACCCGCGTGCTGCCCGCCGAACTGCGTGGCACCCGCATTCGCGGCGATAACCGAGCGTCGGTGTCGTTCAACCTGCATAAGCGCGACGATGCCCATACCTGGCGCGCCTTCGCCCGCCCGGCTAAGCGGCTGGCGCTGCTCGACCGGCTGGAACTGGGCAATGGCGACGGCACGGCGCTGACCGCCCGCGTTGCAGGGAAGGGTGAAACCGGCGAAGTTACTCTGGAATTCGACCTCGGCGGCGCGGCGCTCGACGAGGCGATCAAATCCCACGGCGCCATGCCGTTGCCGCCCTATATCGGCGCCAAGCGCGGCATCGAGGAACGCGACAAGACCGACTACCAGACCGTCTACGCCGCCCATGACGGCGCCGTCGCTGCGCCCACTGCGGGGCTGCATTTTACTGAAGAGCTCCTGCAAAAGCTGGCCGAACACGGCGTCACCATCGAGCGCGTTACGCTGCATGTGGGGGCAGGGACCTTCCTGCCGATGAAGGCCGAGGACACGGACGATCACGTCATGCACGCCGAATGGGGTGAGATCGACGGCGATACCGTCGAGCGCATTCTCGCGGCCAAGGCGGCCGGTAGCCGTATCGTCGCGGTCGGCACGACGAGCCTGCGGCTGCTTGAATCGGCATCGGTGCGGACGGGCGCGTTAAAGCCGTTCAGCGGCGATACCTCGATTTTCATCACGCCGGGCTTTCGTTTCAAGACGGTCGACGTGCTGATGACCAATTTCCATCTGCCCAAGTCGACGCTGTTCATGCTGGTCAGCGCGTTTGCCGGGATGGACACGATGCGCGAGGCGTACCAGCACGCTATCGCCGAGGGCTATCGGTTCTATTCGTACGGGGACTCGTCGCTGCTGCTGCGAGCGGAAATGCCGGAAGACAATGGGCTTTAGTTCACAGCGTTCTCGTTGAGCAACTGGCCGGTGAAGCCGCAAGCGGCGCCGTGATAGGTGAGGCAGCCGGTCTGTTCCTCGATGTTGAGGAAACCGTCTTCGTCGAAGCTTAGTTTGACCTCGCAATATTGTTCGCCCAGCATCGGGCTGTCCGAACCCGGCTCATAGTCCTCGTTCTCAACGAATAAGTTGCCACCGGTTTCATCAAGGATGGCCTCGCCTTCGACGCTCCCGGCGCAGCCAGGCATGTCGCTTTCCATTGGAACGATCGTGTCGAGCGAAATGGCAAAGACGTCATTGTCGATATGCTTGATCTTGGCGCTGAGTTCGCCCTCGCCGCTGCCGGTATAATTGCCCTCTTGGGCGCAGGCCGGGTTGGCAAAAATGGCGACGGCAAGCAGGGGCAGGGCAAAGCGGAGCATGGGCAAACCTGTGAAAAGTGCTGGTGTCAAATCGGCGTGATCTTGGGTGGCAATCATGGCCGAAATCGACCGTCTGCCCCTGTTGTCCAATAGAAGCTGAACCGATACAACCCGCGCCATGCAAGCTTCGACCAAACTCGTGACCTTCACCCTTTCCGCCACCGACGGCATGGCACGGCGCGGCCGTATCGATACGCCGAGGGGCGATATCCAGACCCCGGCTTTCATGCCGGTGGGCACGCTCGGCACTGTCAAGGCGATGTACCCCGAACAGGTGCGCGAGACCGGCGCCGATATCCTTTTGGGCAATACCTATCACCTGATGCTGCGCCCCGGCGCGGAGCGCGTGGCTGGGCTGGGGGGCCTCCACACGTTCATGGATTGGCAGCGGCCGATCCTGACCGATAGCGGTGGCTTCCAGGTGATGTCGCTGGCCAAGTTGCGCAAGCTGACCGAAAAGGGCGTGACGTTCAAATCCCATATCGATGGCTCGGCCTATGAGCTGACGCCAGAGCGCTCGATCGAAATCCAGACGCTGCTCGATAGCGACATCATCATGCAGCTCGACGAGTGCATCGCCCTACCGGCCGAGTACAAGGAAATGGAGCGCGCCATGGAGTTGTCGCTCCGTTGGGCCGACCGCTCCAAGACCGCGTTCGCCAACCAGCAGAACCGCGCGCTGTTCGGCATCGTGCAGGGTGGCGATAATGCCGAACTGCGGGCCCGTTCGGCGGCTGGGCTGACCTCGATCGGCTTTGATGGGTATTCGGTTGGCGGCCTTGCCGTGGGCGAGCCGCAGGAAGTCATGTTCCGCGTCATCGAGGACATCACGCCGGAGTTGCCAACCGATCGCCCGCGCTACCTGATGGGCGTCGGCAAGCCCGATGACATCTTGGGCGCCATCGGGCGGGGCATCGACATGTTCGATTGCGTCCACCCGACCCGCGCCGGCCGCCATGGCCATGTTTATAGCCGGTTCGGCGTCATCAACCTGAAGAATGCCCGGCATAAGGATGATCATCGTCCCATCGACGAGGCGTCGCCCAATTCCAATTGCCGCCGTTTTTCGCGCGCCTATCTTCACCATCTGGTCAGGACCGAAGAGATTTTAGGGGCGATGATCCTTTCGCAGATCAACCTGGCCTATTATCAAGAGCTGGTCCAAGGCGCCCGCGCGGCGATCGAAGCCAACAGTTTTTCCGACTACGCCGCCGCGACCCGTGCAGCATGGGACGCCGGCGACCTGCCAACACTCTAATTTCCGTTCTTCCGCGGTCAGCAAAGGTTCATCGACATGGCTAAATCAGGACGCAAGGCCAGTTTCGCGTCGCTCGACAAGCACCGCAAGCGCCTCGCGGAGACGCCGATGCGCGTCCAGTTCGCCATTGATCCGAACCGCTTCAAGCGCTATTCCGCCGCGGCCGGCGACCTACTGCTCGACTATTCCAAGAACCGCATCGACGAAGACGTGATGGCGGCCCTGTTTGACCTGGCGCGTGCCGCCGGGGTCGAGGAACGCCGCACCCAGATGTGCGAAGGCGAGCATATCAACATCACCGAAGACCGCGCGGTGATGCACATGGCCTTGAGATACCAGGGCGACAAGCCGGTGCCCGTCGACGGCAAGGATGTCATGCCCGATATCCGCGCCGTGCTGGCGCATATCGAGAGCTACACCAACGATGTGCGCAATGGCGTCATCCGCAGCCACACCAATGAGCAGATCACCGACGTCGTCAATATCGGCATCGGCGGTTCCGACCTCGGCCCGGCCATGCTGACGCTGGCGCTCGAGCCCTATACCCGCGCCGACCTGCGCGCGCATTACGTGTCGAACGTCGATGGCGCCCATATCCACGATACCCTCAAGCGCCTGAAGCCACAGACGACGATGTTCATCATCGCCTCCAAGACCTTCACCACCGACGAAACCATGACCAATGCCGCCTCGGCTCGGAAGTGGATCGCCGACGCGCTGGGGGATGCGGCGGTCAGCGATCATTTCGCCGCCGTGTCGACCAATATCGAGGCCTGCAAAGGCTTTGGTATCCGCGAGGACCGCATTTTCGGCTTTTGGGACTGGGTGGGCGGGCGCTATTCGATCTGGTCGGCCATCGGCCTGCCGGTGGCGCTGGCTGTCGGTTACGAGAATTTCGCCAAGATTCTCAAGGGCGCCGACGCGATGGATCAGCACTTCCTGACCACGCCGCTGGAACAGAACCTCCCCGTTATCCTCGGCCTGCTCGGCGTCTGGTATCGCAATGTCTGGGGCTTTTCGACCCAAGCCGTGATCCCCTATGACCAGCGCCTGTCGCGCCTGCCGGCATACTTGCAGCAGCTCGATATGGAGAGCAACGGCAAGTCGGTGACGCTGGGCGGCAAGGCCGTTGGCTGGTCGACCGGAGCTATCGTGTGGGGCGAGCCGGGCACCAATGGCCAGCACGCGTTCTTCCAGTTGATCCATCAGGGCACCGATGTCATCCCCACCGATTTCCTGATTGCCGCCAAGCCGCATGAAAGCCTGCCGCCGCATCACGACAAGCTGGTCGCCAATGTGCTGGCACAGTCCGAGGCGCTGATGCTGGGCAAGACCGAGGAAGAGGTCGTGTCCGAACTCAAGGCGCGGGGCCTCGACAAGGCAAAGATTAAAGAGCTGGCGCCGCACAAGGTGTTTCCGGGCAATCGGCCGTCCAACACGCTGTTTTATCCACAACTGACCCCCGAAATGCTGGGCTCGCTGGTGGCGATGTATGAGCACAAGGTGTTCGTGCAGGGCGTGATCTGGAACATTAATTCCTATGACCAGTGGGGCGTTGAGCTGGGTAAGCAGCTCGCCAAGGCCCTGTTGCCAAAGGTCAAAGGCGAGGCCAGCAGCGATGGCCACGACAGTTCCACCAAGGGCCTGCTGGGCTATTACCTGAGCCACAAGGGCTAGGCGCGTGACGATCACCACCGACGAGCAACTCGAAAAACTCAAGGCCATCGGCCGCATCTGCGCGCTGACCCGCGACGCCATGGCAGCGGCCATGCGTCCGGGTATGACCACGGCGGAACTCGATGATCTGGGCCGGATTCTGCTGGAACAACACGGCGCGATGTCGGCGCCCCAGGTGACCTATGACTTTCCGGGCGCCACCTGTATCTCGATAAACGAGGAAATCGCTCACGGCATTCCTGGGGATCGGGTGATCCAGGCGGGCGATCTGGTCAATATCGACGTTTCGGCGGTCAAGGACGGCGTCTTCGCTGATACCGGCGCCTCGTTTGTCGTCGCGCCCAGCACCAGCAAGCTCGATGCGCTGTGCCGCGATGGCAAGAAGGCGATGTGGGCCGGGATTCGCGCCGTGCGCGCCGGTGCGCCTCTGGCCGATGTCGGTGAGGCCATCGGCAAATTCGCCAGCAAGGGCGGCTATACGCTGATCCGCAACCTGGCCAGCCACGGCGTTGGCGACAGCCTGCACGATGAGCCGGGCGAGATTTCGACCTGGCCGGATAAATCCGAACGCCGTCGCATGACCAATGGGCTGGTTTTCACCATCGAGCCGTTTTTGTCGCTGGGTGGGCGGATGGCCGATCAGAAGTCGGCGGATGACGAGTGGACGCTGATTGCCCGGCCAGCTGCGCCTTGCGTGCAATACGAGCATACGGTGGTGGCGACGCCGCGCGGTGCCGTCGTGGTGACGCTGGCCGCCTAGAGGGAAACCAGCAGCACCGGTGCCAGAATGATCATCGCGGCCGCGGCGACGAAGCGCATCGCGCCCCAGCCGCGGAAGGTCGCGTTGCGCAGCACCGACGACAGCACGAAGAATACGATCAAGGCGATCGCCAAGCGGTTGATGCCGGGCAAAGCCAGCTCGCTGCCCTGCGACAAGCGCACATAGCCCCACAGGCCGGCTAATACGCCGAACATGGCGGTGATCAAAAGGGTCATCGCCTTGGCAATGATCAGCATCGCCATATCGATGGTGACGCTGGTCAAGATCAGGCTGATACCGCTCGCCATCACGAACATGGCGCCGAGAATCACCAGCAAGCGGGTTTCGGCCAGCGCAGGAATGATGGCGCCCAGATCCAGGCTCGGCAGCTTGCCGATCACCGGTACGCTGCCGCCGTAGGTCCGGAACACCACCAGCAGATAGACGACGGCGATGGTGCTGATGGCGAAGATGAGCAGGCTCACCACCATCACCTTGATCAGATCGATGGTGTCCTGAGACATGGGCTAACCGCCAATTGCAGGGGGAGTGGACGTCGGCGACAGAGCTCGCCAACGAGCGACTGAAAGAGCATTTCGCGTCGATTCGCAATTGAAGCGCCGTTATCGGACCTTCGCAGCCGGCGCTGTTAGTAGGTCGCGCGGCCGCCGGACAGGTCAAAAACGGACGCCGTGGTGAAGCTGTTTTCCTTGGAGACGAGCCAGGCGACCATGCTGGCGGCTTCTTCGACTTCCATGAACCGGCCGCGCGGAATGCGGCTGAGCATGTAGTCGACGAATTCGGGCTTCAATTCATCCAGGATACGCGTCTTGGCGGTGGCGGGGGTGGATGGCGTTGATGGCGATGTCGTATTTGGCGCATTCCTTGCCCACGGCCTTGGTCATGCCGATGACGCCGGCCTTGGCGGCGGCGTAGGCAGCCGCGTTGGGATTGCCCTCCTTGCCGGCGATCGAGGCTATGTTGACGATGCGGCCGTAATTGCGGGCCTTCATGCCGGGCAGGATGGCACGGTTGACGTAAAACGCGCCGTTGAGATCGATGTCGATGACGCGGCGCCACTCGTCCAGTTAGTATTCGTCGAGCGGGGCGTTCTTGCCGGCAATGCCTGCGGAATGTACAAGAATATCGATCCCGCCCAGCGCCTGTTCGGTGCTGACGACGGCCGCCTCGACGGCGTCGTAGGCGGCAATATTGACTTCAACGGTCGAGGCGGCGTCGCCGAGCGCAAGCTTGGCATCGGCCAGAACCGCAGCGTTGTTATCCCACAGGCTGACCCGGGCGCCCGATGCCACCAGCCGTCGCGCGATCGCAAAGCCGATGCCCTGCGCGCCGCCGGTTACCACTGCAGTGCGGCCCTTCAGATCGATCTCGTTCATGTCTCGTCCCTTCACTCGGCCTTCGGCCGTGTTTTTGATTCGTGCTATTCTATCGGGCTAGATCGTCCGCGTGGGTAGGCTTCAAATTCTTTCCCTTTGCAGCTCCGCCGCGAGAAACGCAAAGGCCGAGACGGTGCTACTTGCCAGGACTGGGCTGGGAATCCCGGCAATCTCGAGCGCGGTTCTGTAGGCAGCAGCGGCCGCACTTGTGCCCATGACGGTGATGGAAGCCGGTCGCTGGATGCCTGCAAGAGCTTCGGAGATTTCCGAACCCGCTATGATTCCGCCAAGGTAGTCGGCGATTTCGGCCGGTTGTAGCCGCCCGAACAGGACGAGGGAGCGGGCGGAGAAGATGCGTTGCAACACGCCACCCGGCATGGCCGACTTGTCGAGGGCAAAGCGCGTACCGCGTTCGAAGGCGTCGGGATGCGGCTCGTAACTGGCCGGAATAAGCCGGGAGACCAGCGAGTCCTTTTTCAGCAGGCTGAGAACTTCGCCGCCCATATAGGTGGCAATGTCGGTGATCTGGCTGCCATCGGTGGTGATCCACTTGCTGTGTGCGCCGGGCAGGACCACGAGGGCAGGCATGTGGCTGCCGATGCCGAAGACCGCCAATTCTTCTCCCCGCATGACGTCCGGGACCGGATTTTGCCGCGCGATTCCGGGCAGAAAATAGAGCGTTGGCAGGCCATCGATGTCCTGCCGGACCGCCTGCGCCAACAAGTCCGGAAGGCCTGCCGGCACCATGACGAAGGGCGACTCGATCCAGCCGGTCCGGCTGGTGACCATGCCTGAGAGCAGGATGGCACGGGCCTCGCCTAGCCATGGGCCAATTTCCTGGCGCAGAGCCGTATCAAACGCCCCGTTGGAGACGCTGTTGACCCCGCGCGCGCTGCTGTGCTCGGCAAGCACGCTGCCGTCAGCTTGCAATTGCCAGGCGTGAAACGCCGCGGAGGTCCATTCGATCGCGATATACATGGCTGCACTCAGTAGGCGGGCTTGATGGGGAACCAGTCCTTGCGGGACGTGTCGAGATAGGCGCCGGCAATGCCTTCGACGCGATAGCGCTCGAGGGCTTCGACATCGACATCGACGCCCAGCCCTGGCTCTTCCGGAATGGCGAAGCGGCCGCCGGTCAGAACGGGCGGATTGGGGCTGATATCGCCGCCGAGATAGGCGCGCTCGGTGTCGATGGCCAGCGACAGGTTGGGGATCGAGGCCGCGAGGTGGATGTAGGCGGACTGGGACAGGGCCAGTTCAGCGCCGGAGTGTAGTGTCACCGGGATGCCGACCGCTTCGCAGATCGCGGCGGCCTTGATGGTCTGCCACAGGCCGCCCGCTTCATGGGGATCGAGCAGGACGACATCGGCAGCGCTGGCGCGGATAATGTTGCCGACATCGGCTAGCGTATAGGCGCTTTCGTCTAGCGCGATGGGAACGGAGGAGTGGGCGACGAGCGCGGCGTGACCGGCAAGATCGTCCAGTTCCAGCGGCTGTTCGACATAGGCGGGATCGAACGGGCGCAGTTTTTCCAGCTGACGCTTGGCGGTGCCGGGGTGCCAGGCGCCGTTGACGTCGAGTCGCAACGGGTGGTCGCCGATCACCTTGCGGGCGGTCTCGGCGAGGATAATGTCGCTGCGCTCGTCAAAGCCGATCTTGACCTTGAAGGTTTCATAGCCCTTGTCGAGAAAACGTTGCAGCCGCTCGGTCAAGCCTTTAGGTTCATTGGTGAAAAGATAGGCGGCGGCGGCTACGTCCCGGCGCCATTTGCCACCCCATAGGGCATAAAGCGGCAGTTTCGCCTGCTTGCCGAGCGCATCCCACATCGCCATTTCGAGCGCGGCGATCGCCATCACGGCGGCGCGCTTGTGATGGTAGAAGCCGGCGCCGAGCACGTGCCGATGCAGCCGCTCCACGTCGGCCACCGGGTAGCCGATGGCCAAGGGCGCGACGATATCGGCGAACACTGCGGGCACGCTGGCGATCAGCGAGATGGTTTCGCCCCAGCCGGTGATTCCCCCATCCGTCTCGATTCGACAGACGAGGCGGGTGGTGCCGATGCGGCGGCCCGAGCCCCACAGTATATCCTCGGTGAAGGGCATTCTAACCAGCCAGTGGTCGACCTTGGTAATCTTCACATTTGCTCCCACGCGGTCCATGCCGCTGTTGACGCCTTGACATGAAACTTAGTTCCAAGATATTCGATTGGCAACACGGCGGACAAACGCCAGGCAGTCAAACCGGCAAGTTTCGGTTCTCGGGAGAGATGATGGGCAAGCCCCAACTCAGCGCTAGCACGGGCGACAAGGACGTCGAGGCCGATGGCCCATCGACGCCCGGGGTGCAGGCGCTGACGCGCGGCATCCAGCTGCTCGATATCGTCGCCTCCGCGCCCAAGGGGCTGCGCTTTACCGAGCTGCTGGAACAGACCAGCGTACCCAAGGGCACGCTGCATCGGCTGCTGCAGGCCCTGGTTGAAGAGCATCTGCTGGCCTTTGACGGACGCGACCAGACCTACCGGCTGGGAGCACGGCTGTTTCAATGGGCCCACAAGGTCTGGGACGATTTCGACCTGCGCGGTGCCGCCCAACCGGAACTGGTACGGCTGCGCGACCTGACCGGCGAGGCCATCCGTCTTGGGGTGATGGATGGCGCCAGCGTACTCTATATCGACCAGAGCGACGTGCCCCAGCCGCTGCGCCTCAACAATGGCGTAGGGTCTCGCGCGGCGGCGCATGGCAGTGGGCTGGGCAAGGCGATGTTGGCTCACCTGTCGCTGGAAAAGCGCCGGGCGCTGCTGGCCGATGCTCATCTCGAAGGGCTGACGCCCAATACCATCATCGACGTCGATGAACTGATCCGCCAGCTCGACCTGACCAAGGCCCGTGGTTATGCGGTGTCGGTGGACGAGCAGAATATGGGGATTTCCTCGGTTGCAGCGCCGGTTCTGAACCACCGGGGCGAGCCCATCGGGGCCATCGGCATTATCGGGCCATCGTTCCGGCTACCGGTCGAACGCTTGCATGCGCTGGGGCGCGAAGTCATCGAGGCGGCGCGCCGCACATCTGGCAATTTCGGGGAATTCGCTATGTCGCTAGGCATCCAGCCGCGCCCACTTGGGGTCGACCGTGCCGATGTGCGCTGTGTAATTCCCGCCAGCACCTTTTTGGGGGAAGGCCCCCATTGGTCCGAGCGGGACAAGAAGCTCTATTTCGTCGATATCCTGGCGCCCGCCGTCTACACTGGCGACACCGTCAAGGGCACCTATGTGAGCATGCCGGTGCCCGAACTGGTGGGCTTCATCATTCCGCGCACCCGCGGCGGGTTCGTCACCGCCATGCATGGTGAAATCCGCGGCATCGACCTGCCCAGCGGCAGCATCACCACCATTTCGCACCCGGAAGCCGACCGGCCCGGCAACCGCTTCAATGACGGCAAATGCGACCGGCGCGGACGGCTGTGGGCAGGCTCGCTGGCCATCGATACCGCGCCCGACCAGGGCCGGCTGTGGCGGCTCGATCCCGATGGGCGCGCCTTTGAAATGGACCGGGGCTTCCACGTCTCCAACGGCATGGGCTGGAGCCCGGACGACAAGACATTCTACTTCGCCGATACCGCCAAGCAGCTCATCTATGCCTATGATTTCGACATCGACAGCGGCTCGATCGCCAATCGGCGGGTGTTTATCTCGGTGCCGGAATCCGAGGGCAAGCCTGACGGGCTGACGGTGGATGCGGAAGGCTTCGTTTGGGCCGCCCATTGGGATGGCTGGTGCGTCACGCGCTACGATCCAGACGGCAAGGTCGACCGGGTGATCAACCTGCCGGTGCCCCGCCCGACCTCGTGCGTGTTCGGCGGGCCGGACATGCAGACCTTGTTCGTCACCACCGCCCGTATCCGGCTCTCCGCCGCACAACTGACCGAAGCGCCGCTATCCGGCAGCGTCTTCGCTATCGATACCGGCATCAAGGGTCTGCAAGACCCGATGTTTGCCGGCTGACCAGGGAACCGACATGGCCAAACTCGAACTCAGCGGTATCAGGAAATCCTTCGGCACCACCGAAGTGCTCAAGGGCATCGACCTGACCGTGCAAGACGGCGAATTCGTCGCCTTTGTCGGCCCCTCCGGATGCGGCAAGTCTACCTTGCTGCGCCTGATCTGTGGGCTGGACGAAATCACCGCCGGACAGATGGCCATTGACGGGGAGATCGTCAACGATGTGCCCCCGGCAAAGCGCGGCATCGCCATGGTGTTCCAGAGCTACGCGCTCTATCCGCATATGTCGGTGGCCGACAATATGGGCTACGCATTGTGGCTGGCGGGCACGCCCAAGGCCGAAATCCGGGCGCGGGTGGAAATCGCCGCCAAGGTGCTGCGCATCGAGAGCTATCTCGACCGCAAGCCGCGCCAGCTTTCGGGCGGACAGCGCCAGCGCGTTGCCATCGGCCGGGCCATCGTACGCGAACCGCGCATTTTCCTCTTCGACGAGCCGCTCTCCAACCTCGATGCGTCGCTGCGGGTCGAGATGCGCATCGAAATCGCGCGGATGAAGGAACGGCTCGGCACCACCATGGTCTACGTCACCCATGATCAGGTCGAGGCGATGACGCTGGCCGACAAGATCGTGGTGCTCAATGCTGGCAAGGTGGAGCAGGTGGGCTCGCCGCTCGATCTGTACAACAAACCCATCAATAAGTTTGTCGCCGGCTTTATCGGCAGTCCGCGGATGAATTTCCTGCCCCTGGGCGTCGCGGTCGGTGACCAGCGTTTTGCCATCCCCGGTGGCTCCGTGCGCGTGCCGCCGGACCTTGCCGCCAAGCCGAGCGAAATCGGCATTCGACCCGAGCATCTCGAACTGGTCGATCACGGCGCGCCCAATAGCCTGTCCGGCGCCGTCACCATGACCGAGCATCTGGGCAGCGACACCTACGCGTATGTGGCGCTGGATGGCAGCGAGGACATGCTGGTGGTGCGGCTGTCGGGCGAACGGGCAGTGCGGCGCAAGGAGAAGATCGGGGTCGGGTTCGATCCTGAGATGATCCACGTCTTCGCTGCGGATGGTCGTTCGATCGCATCGGCGCGGCCGGTGGCACTGGAAGCGGCATGAGCCTGCATCCCGAATTGATCCCCAAGGTCGAAGTGGCTGTGGCCCGCTATCCCAGCCTTGAGGGCAAGAGCGTGCTGATCACCGGCGGTGGCTCGGGGATTGGCGCGTCGCTGGTGGAACATTTCGTCGGGCAGGGGTGTCGGGTTGGCTTTATCGAGCTGGATGGCACGGTGGCCGCCGAGAATGCCAGCGCGGTGGAAAAATCGACCGGGACGCGGCCGCATTATGAAGTGGTGGATCTGCGCGATATCGCGGCGATGCAAGGGGCTATCGAGCGCCTTGCCGCCAAGACTGGACCGTTTCGCGTGCTGGTCAACAATGCCGGCAATGACGACCGCAAGCCGCTTGAAGAGGTGACGCCGGACTATTGGGACGAGCGGCAGGCCACCAACCTGCGTCACCAGTTCTTCGCGGTTCAGGCGGTAGCGCCCGGTATGGCAAAAGCTGGCGGCGGGGCCATCATCAATATGGGCTCGATTTCCTGGATGAAGGGAGCGGCGGGGCTGATCTTTTACACCACAGCCAAGTCCGCGGTGATGGGGATGACCAAATCGCTGGCGCGTGAATTGGGCGAACGCAATATCCGCGTCAATTCCATTGCCCCCGGCTGGGTTTTGACTGAGCGGCAGGTCGTGCGCGCCAAGGCCATCTACCAGAACAAGTTCAACGAATACCTTGAGAGCCAGTGCCTCAAGGAGCACCTGCTGCCCCCCGACATCGCTCGCATGGCGCTGTTCCTGGCGGCCGACGATTCCCGGCTGGTGACGGGGCAGACCTTCATCGTCGATGGGGGCGTCATCTAAAATCAGGCCCGACAAGAGGCCGAGCCTGCAATTTTTTCGACTTGAAACAATGTTCCACAAAGGGAGGACGACGTGACAAAGATTACAACGCTAATGGCCACTGCCCTGGCAGCCGGCATCTTCACCATAGGGGCGGCACAGGCGGCCGATCTCAGCTTCATGGGCTATAGCTATGCCGAAGAATCGGCCAAGCCCTCGGTCGACCGCATCATCGACGGCTTCACCGCCAAGACGAACCTGACCGTCGAGCCGATCGGCACCGCGTTCGGTGACATGCAGAAGACGCTGTTCCTGCGCGCCCGGTCCAAGACGCTGCCCAGCGTGGTGCAGATCTCCGAGCGCTGGCTGCCCATGTTCAGCACGCTGCCGGGCCTGGTCGACTACAATGACGTGTTCGGCAAGGACTATCTGGCCAAAACCTATGCCCCCGAGGCCCTGGCCATGGGCCAGGTCGACGGCAAGCAGTTCGGCCTGCCGCTGATGTCGGGCTCGATCGGCATGGTCGCCAACCAGGCCGTGCTGACCAAGGCCGGCATTACCGACGTCCCCAAGACGGTTGAAGAGTTCAAGGCCGACCTGATCGCCATCCGCGATGCGGTGCCCAATTCGGTGCCCTATGCGATGGCCACCAAGAACAACAGCGACATCCTGGTTGATTTCCTGGTGTGGGAATACACCTTCGGCGCCCATGTCATCGAGCCCAGCGGCAAGGTGGTGGTGGATAGCGACGCCAGCAAGCAGGCGCTCGCCTTTCTCGTCGACCTGATGAAGGAGCGCCTGGTGGCGCCCGAAATCGGCCGGCCCGACGCCCGCCGGTTGGTGGGCCAGAGCGCTGCGGCCTTCTATCTCGACGCGCCGCAATCACGCACCTTTCTGCGCAGCTTTTCGGGCCAGGACAAGGCGTTCGACGTCAACATCAGGCCGATGCAGGTGCCGGTGGTCAAGGAGGGCGACGAGCCCAAGTCGATCCAGTGGGCGCACCTGATCATCTCGTTCGCGCAGAGCAATCCGCCGACCAAGGATGACGCCAACATGCAGTTCGTCAATTATCTCGGCGACGACGCGGTGGAAACCCAGTTTCCGGTGGAACAGAGCGCCTTGCCGGGCACGATTTCGGCCCGCGCCAACCCGGTGGTTGCCGACGACGCTTACCTGACAGCATGGGCGCAGAACAATACCCATCCGCTCGCCAATGAAGTGGGCACCTGGAGCAACGGCGGCGAACTGACCGACATCCTGGCCGAAGAAGTGCAATCCGCGCTGCTGGGACAGAAGACCGCCGACGAGGCCATCACCTCGATGGGTCAGCGCATGGCGGGGTCCATGACCAAGGCCGGTTTCCCGCAATAATACGCACACCGAGGCGGGCGCCCATGCGGGTGCCCGCCTTCACGCTCCTTCCCAGCACATAAGAGAATGACGATGACCGATCTCGCGCCGCCCGGCGGTCGCCGCCTTGACTATCCGGTTTCTGCCAATGCAAGGCGTGGCGGGTTGCAGGCCGCTCAGCGCCGTGTCGGCATTCTGATGCTGCTGCCGGCGGCGACTGCCTTCGTGCTGATCATCCTCTATCCGTTCGGACAGGCGCTGGGCCTGTCGCTGTTCGAGGATACGCTGCAATCGATCCAGCCGACCTTTATCGGGCTGGCCAATTTCCAGGACGTACTGACCAGCCCAGAGACCTGGCAGTCCTTCCTGCTGACGGCGATCTACGTGGGTTGCTCCACCGGCGGCACGCTGGTGCTGGGGCTGGGCTGGGCGCTGATCCTGAACCAGCCGTTTCGCGGACGCGCCGCCATTCGGGCGCTGACGCTGCTGCCCTGGGTGGTGCCGAGCACCGTCAGCGCCTTTATCTGGGCGTGGATTTTCAACAGCCGGTTCGGCGTCATCAATGGCGTGCTGCTGGAGACGGGGCTGATCGATGTGCCGCAAGCGTGGTTGTCGACGCCCGAAGGGGCAATGCTGGCGGTGGTGCTGACGCGTATCTGGCGCTCGATCCCGCTGTTCATGGCGTTCTTCCTCGCCGGCCTGCAGAATGTCGATGGCGAGCAGCTCGATGCGGCGCGGGTCGACGGGGCCAACAATTTCGCCATCCTGCGCGACCATCTGCTGCCGCATCTGCGGCCGGTGCTGATCGTGGTCGTGGTGCTGGGGGTGATCGGCGGGCTGCAGGATTTCGATACGATTTTCGCGCTGACCGGGGGTGGACCAGTGCGGGCGACGGCAGTGCTGTCGATCGAGGTTTACCGCAAGGCCTTCGAGCAATGGGACATCGGCATGGCCTCGGCCATTGGCGTGCTGTGGGTAGCGACGCTGCTGCCGCCGGCATTCTTCTACCTGCGGCTTTTGGTGAAGGGGCGCTGAGATGTTTGACCTGTCCAGCCGCACCGCAAAAATCGTCTTTGGCCTCACCTTGGCGCTGATCGGCTTTTACCTGTTTTTCCCGATCTATTGGATGATCACCTCATCGCTCAAGGGCAATGAGGAGCTCTATCGCGTCATCCCGACCTGGTTCCCGCAGCAGTTCACGCTGGCCCATTACTGGTCGGCCATCGCCGAGAGCAAGCTGCTGGTCTATCTCTCCAACAGCCTGATCACTTCGGGGTCGAGCGCGACGATCAATACGATCCTGGCGCTCTATGCGGGCTATAGCTTCGCCAAATACCGCTATTTCGGGCGCCAGCCGATCATGCTGTTCATGTTGAGCGCGCAGATGTTCCCGTTCGGGCTGCTGCTGATCAGCCTCTACCCGACGATGAGCAATCTGGGGCTGCTGGATACGCGTCCGGGGCTGATCCTGAGCTATATCGTGTTTGCGCTGCCGGTGGCGACCTACATGCTCTACAGCTATTTCACCCAGGTGCCGGACGAGCTGATCGATGCGGCGCGGGCGGATGGCGCCAGCGATCTGCGCATCTTTCACACCATCATCATGCCGATCTCGATCCCGCCGATCATCACGGTGTTCCTCTATTCGTTCATGTGGAGCTGGAACGACCTGCTCTATTCGATGACCATCATCGTTTCGGACGACAAGCGGACAATCGGGCCGGGCCTGTTGCTCACCTATCTCAACGAGACCAATGCCGACTGGGGCGGTGCCATGGCGGCGTCGCTGATGGTATCGCTGCCCATCGTCGTCGCCTTCATGTTCCTTCAACGCTATTTCATCCAGGGCGTTACTGCCGGAGCCGTAAAATGACCAAAACTCTCGCCGGTGCGTTTCCCGTGCTGCCCACGCTGTTCCGCGATGACGGATCGATCGACGAGGCGGACTTCCTCGCCGTCATCGATTTTGCGCTGGAAAGCGACGTTGACGGTGTCGTCTATCCCGGTGTCGCCAGCGAAGTGGATACGCTGACGCCCGAGGAGCGCCGCAGCCAGGTGGCGTTGCTCGCAAAGCGCATCAATGGCCGCATCCCCATCATCATTGGAGCAAGTGACCCCGATCCCCAGGCGTCCGCGCGGCATATCGCGCAGGCCGCCGAAATCGGAGCTGCGGCAGCGATGGTGATGGCGCCGCTGCACCTCGGCAACGACATCGCGGCGCAGACGCAGTATTTCGCGGCGGTCTCGGCGGGCGCAGGCGTGCCGATCATGCTGCAGAACCAGCCCAAGCCCATCGGCGCCGGGCTGACGCCGGAGGAGGTTGCGGCGGTCGCGGCGGCGGTGCCGGCGATCCGCTATATCAAGGAAGAAACCGCTCCGTGCGGCCAGCACCTGACCCGGATCAAGGCAGCGGCCAATGGATCGGTAGATGCGATCTTCGGTGGAGCAGGCGGGCGCTATGTGACTGATGAATTGGCGCGCGGCGCGGCCGGGACGATGCCGGCGGCCGAGCTGTCCGACATTCACGCCTCGCTGGTGCATGCCTGGCAGGCAGGCGATATTGCTACGGCCCGCAAGCTCTACAATATCTCGCTGCCGCTGCTAAATTTCCAGGCGGTATTCCGTATGCACATGACCAAGGAAGTGCTGCGCCGGCGCGGCGTGATCAAGCACGTGTTCGTGCGCGGCAAGGGTCCGCGCTTCGATGACGGCGACTTCGCCGAACTGACGCTGCTACTGGCGGACGCCGATTTGCCCTACACCAACCACAAGCCGCTGTGATGCCCAATATCGTCGATGCCATCGTCAGGATAGAAAGCTTCATCATCTCGATCCCGCGCGCGGTGCCCTATCTGGGACCGCTGAAGGCGGGCGAGGCGATCAACGAACGCGGCTATCTGGTGCGCGCAGGTAATCGCACGATCTACCCGTCGACCGACATGACGCTGCTGATCAAGGTGACCGGCGAAAGCGGCAAGGTGGGCTGGGGCGAGTGCTATGGCATCGTGGCGCCCGAGGCCACCAAAGCCATCATCGATGATGTATTGGCGCCGGTTATCATCGGTCGCGACCCGGCCGATGCGGTGGTGATCCACGAAGACCTCTACGACCTGATGCGCGTGCGCGGCTATTTTGGCGGCTACTATCTCGACGCGCTGGCGGGCGTAGATATCGCGCTCTACGACCTCACCGGCAAGGTGCTTGGGGTCCCGGTCTCGACCCTCTTGGGTGGACGCCGTCACGACACTATTCCGGCTTACGTCTCGGGCCTGCCGCGCGCCTCCATCAAGGAGCGCTGCGAGCTGGCGGTGGAGTGGGTCGCCAACGGCTACAAGGGCATCAAGTTTGCCGCCGCCGTGTCTGATGAGGGCATCGTCGCCGAAATGGCCGCGCTGCGCGAGGCGGTGGGCCCCGGCATCGACATCATGGTCGATCTGCACTGGAAGTTCGAGGCGGCCGAGGCCATTCGGCTGATCCGGCGGCTCGATGCCCATAATCTCTATTTTGCGGAAGCGCCCGTGCAGCCGGAAAACCTGGAAGGTCAAGTCCGCGTCGCCAATGGCATTGGTGTGCCGCTGGCGCTGGGCGAGGAATTGCGCACCGCCTACGAGTTCCGCCCGCGCTTCGAGGCGCGCGCCATGAGCATCGTGCAACCCGAGATCGGCCATAGCGGCATCACCGAATTCGTCCAGATCGGCCGCATGGCCCAGACGTTCCACATGAACGTCATCCCGCATGCCTCGGTCAGTATCGGCATCTTCATGGCGGCGAGCCTGCAGGTGGCCTCAACGCTGCAGAACGTGCCCTATCACGAATATCAGCACTCGATTTTCGACCGAAACCTCGCCCACACTCATGGCGACATGGGCTGCGCCAACGGCGCCTATCTGGTGCCAACCGGCGCCGGGCTCGGCGTCGAGCCAAGTGACGACATTTTCCGCTACGCCATCCGCCGGCAGGACTAGTCGCGTAGCGGATTTCATGGAGAACGCTTGCCGACCCAGCGCGTGCGATGAACGTTCTTGGTCGGAGAAATCGAGAATCCAGGTCGAACGGCCGATATCAAAATCGCTCGCGCGAAGGCTTCGCGCTGACCCCTACGGAGCCTCGCGCGGCCACCTCGATCGCCCGGGGCCTGCGGACAGACGAGATCGCGCTGGACCTGGGCATTACCGGCACCACCTTTGCCTTCCACCTGCGCAAGGTCTTCCGCAAGGCGGGGGTCAATCGGCAGCAGGAACTAGTGGCCCTTCTGTCGCGCAATGCAGTTTTATCTGTTTTGGACGAGCGGTGAGGCTGACGGAGGTGCGTCGGGGTCAAGCTTATTTGTGTTTGAGCCCAACTTACTGATTCTGTTGGAAAAGATATTGGTATGCCGGGAGGGGGTCGAACCCTCGACCATTCGATTAAAAGTCAATCGCAAGATGGTAACGTAAGGCATAAAAGTACGACATCTAATCCATGATATCCGAGCAATCCCTTGCACTTTTGCCCATTGTTACCCATTGATAGCATCGCAGGGTAACACCGGGTATCGCACCGTGTACGTTACCCTGGCGTTACCCAGGGAACGAGATGCCAAAACCTTTGACCGCTCTATCCATCGACAAATTCAAGGCGGCGGACCGGCGCCAGGAAATCCCGGACGGACTCATTACCGGACTATACCTTGTGATCCAGCCGTCGGGGAAGCGCAGTTGGGCCGTGCGTTACCGAAATGCCGGTGCTCCCCGAAAGCTGACTTTGGGCAAGTACCCTGCTGTCAGTCTTGCTGACGCGAGGGCTGCAGCTAAGACGGCCCTGGTAGACGTCGCAATCGGCGTTGATCCCGGTGCTAAAAAGATCGCAGCTCAAGCAGAGAAGTTCGACCAAACCCGTACTTTTGAAGCTGTTGCCCGGCGATATGTTGAGGCTCTTAAAAAAAAGGGCAACAGAACATGGCGTGAGCCTGCCCGTCAGCTCGGACTGGTGCCACCTGCACGGAAGCGTGGCGAGCCGGCCGGCGACGACGTCGCAACGTTTGTACTGGCCGACGGCGGCTTGGTTGCTAGGTGGAAAAAGCGCGTTCTCGACTCGATTAGTACCGACGAGCTTATCGTTGAGCTGGACGCCCAAGCGCCAATCCAAGCCAACAGGTTTCTCAACACGCTTCGGACATTGTGGAAATTTGCCCTCTCTCCCCGCTTGAAGTTGGCCACGGCCAATCCGCTGCTAGGCCTGGAGCGTCAGACCCCCGAGACGTCCAGAGACCGCGTCCTTTCAGATGATGAATTACGACGGATTTGGTATGCAGCTGAGGGCCTTGGACAGCCTTGGACAGCGCTCGTCCGAGCGCTGATGCTCACCGGCCAGCGCAGAGACGAAGTGGCCAAGCTGCCTTGGTTGGAGCTCGACATTGCCGAACGTAAATGGGTGATCCCGGCGGAGCGAGCAAAGAATGGCGAGGCCCATCTGGTGCATCTATCCGCGGAGTTGCTTCACGAAATGCGGCCATTGTCCAAAGAGGGGGTCTTTGTATTTAGCCGGGGCAGGGTGCCTGTTGCAGATTTCAGCGATGCTAAAAGCCGCCTCGATCAAGAGTCGGGCGTCGTTGGCTGGGTCTTTCATGACCTCCGGCGAACCATGACGACGAGGTTGGCGGAGCTGGGTGTGCCTTCAGCGGTCGTCGATGCCCTGCTCAACCATAAAAGTGGGTCGGCCAAGTCTGGGGTTCGTGGAACGTACAACCGGTCGGAGCTTGAGCCGCTTCGGTATCGCGCAATCAATGCTTGGGGGCGCTATGTAGCCTTCATCATCGACCAATCGCTTGTCGCTGCATGGCAAGAAATGGTTCGGGCAGCCGAGGACGAGTATGATGCCAAGCTAGAATTTGGTGATGCGATCCGGGCTGGTGGAACTCGGTGGGAGTCGTTCCTGACCGCCCTTCGTGGCGGTAAGGGTAACGTGGTAGCCTTTAGGGAGGGCGCGGCATGAGCCGGGCATACGAGGCACATCGAGCTTTCGCACTGGCCTTGACGCCAGAGCAGCAACGCTCAGCTGCTCTAGACTGGCTACTGGCCACGATTGCCAACAACGAGCACGAAGGTCCGAGGGAGACTGTTGGCCGGTTCCTTGCAGAAGCCTTACAGGATCTCGACCGTGGTTACCTTCCCCCAATTCTTCGCCCTGACGAAGGAGCGATTGGTCGGGGGAAAACTCGTGGCGCGCGGGCAAATGCTCGTGCCAGGGCAGTTCTAGCCGCCGAGCTGGCTGCGAGTGCGTTCAAGACTGCGGCGCAGGCCGACAGATTGGTCGCGCACAGATCGGGCATGCCGGTGAAAGCTCTAAAGCGTTTGCGCGAAAATGTCAGTAAGGGCCGCGGACTGGAGGTTGCGTCCCTCATTCCGTTAGAGCGGCAGAAGTGGGAGGCCCAACTGAAAGAACCTGACAGTCCGCACGAAACGTTAGTCTACCTCGCGCTGACCGAAGTCGGTTACGACCGGGCGTTTCACAAAACTTAGCCCCAGATCCCCCGTTGAATGGGGGCAAATCAATGTGACACTTAGAAGGCTCCCAGTAACAAGGAGCCTTCCAGTGGAACAATCTTCAAAGCGATATTTGCCGCGTCCCAAGACGCAGTTGCGCTACGGCGTGACAAAAATGACCATCTACCGGTGGGAAAACGATCCGAAAATGAATTTCCCGAAGCCGCTGATCATCAACGGCAGGAAATACGACGACAAGGATGAGCTTGACGCGTGGGATCACGCGCGCCTTACGGGGCGCGCTTCATGATGACCCCAGGAGAGAAAACCCCGGCCGCCGCGTCAACGGCGGGCCGGGAGTATGAAGTTTACTTTGGAAAGCTCATTGACCCTACTGCCACCTCTCCCCGGTTTCAACTCGTCGGATCCTCGTCCGAGCACATCGTTGCACTGCAACTAGGCGTGGTTGTTGCCTGGGCATCGCTGATTGGCGCAGCAACTCATGTGCATTTAGTGGCGCCCTTACGGCTCAGCGACAGCTGTCTCGCCACCTTCAGGGAGGTCGTCGGCAGCGATCCTGACGCCATTGTATGCCTGTGGGAGGCGTTATGAGCAGGGCGGTCGCTGGCTTCTATGATGCCCATCGGGCCTGGGCAAAGCACCTGCGAACGGTTGGCACACTAAGCTGGCAGCAAGGCCGCGTAGCATGGGCATTGGGTGAGTTCTTTTCGAGCCAACACGGTATTGCCTACCCAAGCTTTGACACTATCGGTGAAACGGCGGGCGGCATCGATCGTCGAGAAGTCGCGAGGGTAATTGCAGCGCTGCTCGCGCTTAGCCTTATTCACGAGGTCAAGCATTCGGAGATCGCAGCTGCGGCCTCTAGGGATGGCGTCGCCAAAATTGGCGGTCGCCTTAGGGGGTTCCGGATGATCCTTCGGGAGGGGACACCGGCGGCAGAGGCAGGCGCAATGGTGGCGTTTGCACCTATGCAGATCACTTCACCACGCATAAGGCGCAAACGTAATAAGGGGGGCACAGTTCCCCCCTTAGATGAGGAGCGTTGCGGAGGATCTAAAGGGGGAACACAGCCCCCCATAGAAGAGGTATGTTATCGGGGGCAAATCGATCACCTATCGGGGGCAAAAGCCTTGCCTATGGGGGGCACATGGTCCCCCCAGATTGTAGGAACTGGATTGATCGAAGAGGACGCGCGCCCGGCGCGCGCGTCCAGCACATCAGATCTCGTTGATATATCTGAGCACCAATCTAAGCCGGCAACAGGGGATGTGTACCGCGCGCCCAAGGGCGCGGTCCTATCCCGTGATCACAAAGAACTCGCGGCTCAATGCTTCGGAGAATTGTCCCAGGATCACCTAAGCGCCCTTTCCGACCTCGCCGAGCGAATTGGTATTCAGAAATTCACGGTGCATCTTGTGAACCTTGGTCATCGTCAGCTGACTGAACCCTCGGCCGTCTCAGCTAGGGACTGGGTTGAGGGTCTTGCTAGATCGTCTCGTGCTAGCCGAGGCGCAGGTGTTTGACCTGGTGCGCATCATCGGACGCCACAGATGCCCGAAGCAAGGGGGCGTCATAGGTTCTCCCCGGTGGGGGGCCGCCCGCGGGGAGGGCGCAGCGCAACATCTTCACGGTTTTAAGGTTCGGAAAACACCAATTCTGGTTCTTTTTTTAGGAGATAGACGGTTGGAATTACTGGAAGAACTCGCCACACGTTTCGGGATTACAATCGATGACATGGTCCAAATTGTTACCATAATGGATGAAGCTCGCGGCATGTGTCCGCCAGAAGTCGTGACGCAGTCCTTGGCCGCAGTGATTGAACAGTACGGTTCGAGCATGCAGGCGGCCTGTGCCGAAATCCCAGATCCGCAAAAGCGGACAGAGTCCGAAGCTACAATTGCCCGCGGGTTCGAAATCATCATCGAAAGAATGCAGCCTGATCCAGCCCTGCGCGAAGAACTGGCCGGCGAGATCGACGACATGATCTCGGCTAAGCTGGTCGCAAAAAACTGAGCATAAGGGGCGGCCGGAAGCCGCCCCATTGTACTTTTTGGCAATCCGTGGCATCGATAATTCCTACACACGTAGGGATTTTTGATTTGCTCATCGGCGCAACTGAGTTTTGCCAGATCGTCGGTATCGACCCGAAGCGGTTCGAAGTTCGCCGCCAGCGGGAACGCGCGTCGCTGGATGTGGCCGAGTCCTTGGGGCGGCCGGTCGAGGACGCCTTGGTCCTGCCGATCACGCCCATCGTCACAGGCCGGCATTCGCGGTTCGATCCGCTCGATTGCGTCGGCATGCGCGCGGTGATCGTCTTGGAAGCCGCTGGGATGGATTTCGCCAAGGCTGCCCAGTTCGTCCGCAGCGCTGGCCTATCGGCCTTCCTGAGCCACAATGGGCAGTCGGGCGATTTTCATTTTGCCCGATGGACTACCGCGGACGGCACGCTGTCGCGCAGCTTCGGGACCAAGGCGGAATTGGCCAATGCCATGCCGGAGGCTCCCAGCGCGTCGATTATTGTCAACGTGTCGTCCGTTGCGGCCGAGATCGCGGCGCGGGCCGCTGACATTGGCCTGGCGATCGACAACCTAACGTTCTCACGCAAGGGAAAGTCAGTATGAGCGGCGCCAGCATCGAGATTTCCGACCGTGCCCTGCGGCCGGCAGAGATCCGGAGTGCCAGTCTGAATGAGGCCGCTCGCACAATCGATGTCATCTGGTCGACCGGTGCTCGCGTCAAACGATACGACTGGGCAGAGGGCGGGTTTTACTGGGAAGAACTCGACATGAGCCCAGGGGCTGTTGACCTTGGTCGGCTTAATGCTGGCGCCAGCCTTTTGGATAGCCACCTCCAAGGGTCGATGGCAAACCGATTGGGCGCCGTGATCCCGGGCTCAGCTAGACTGGAAGGTGGTAAGGGCATTGCCACCGTCGTTTTGAGTACGTCGAAATCCGGCGACCAAATCCTCGCCGATCTAAAAGTAGGCCTGACCCTTCCGGTTTCGATCGGATACCGGGTTTCAGCCTACCAGCGAGACGAGGGCACCGGCGACGAGTTGCCTGTTCTGACCGCTACGAGATGGGAACCTATGGAAATTTCCGCCGTGGGTGTTCCAGCCGATCCTGGCGCCAAGGCGCGCGGCGAGCCCTCTGAGCCACGAATTAAAGTCCCCGTCACATCTGCTACGCGCGGCGAGGCCGCAGCGGGCGCAATGGAGTTTGAAATGAGCGAAACTGAACTTGCAAGCCGCGCCGTCGAGCAGGAGCGCACTCGCACCTCCATGATCAGCCAGATCGGCCTCCAGCACCGTGCCGGCGCTCCGTTGACCCAGAAGGCATTGGCGGAGGGCTTTACGGTCGAACAATTCCGCGAAGCCATTATGGACAAAAACGTCCGCGAATACGACCGCAACCCAACCTTCTTGATTGCTCCCCAGCATGGCGGTCATAGCGACTTGCCATTGGCCCAAGCCCTCTCGGAGGCGATCTCCGCGCGCCTGGATCGCTCGTTCACGCCAAGCGAAGGCAGCCGGGCATACGTCGGACTATCGGCGCCAGAAATGGCCCGTAGCGCCCTCGAAGCGCGTGGCGAGGGCACCCGCGGTATGTCGCCGAACCAGCTGGTACAACGTGCTCTGCATACAACGTCTGACTTCCCGACGGCGCTCCTGCTGGCAGGTAGCCGGCAGCTGGCCAGGGGATACGAGTCAGCGCCCTCTGGACTGAAGCTGATTGCGAAGAAGACGACGGCACGTGATTTCCGACCAAAAGCCACAATCGTTCTGGCCGGCGGGGGGCAGCTACTCAAGGTCAACGAGCACGGCGAATTCAAGCGCGCGAGCTTTGTTGAGGGCCTGGAGCAGTACGCCTTGTCGAGCTTCGGCCGCATCTTTGGCATTACCCGCCAAGCCTTGGTCAATGACGACCTCGGCGTGTTCGCCGATCTTCCCGCGCGCTTCGGCCGTGCTGCCAATGACTTCGAAGCGAATTACCTGGCGGAAATGCTGGAGCGCAACCCCAAGATGGGCGACGCCTTGGCTGTGTTCCACGTTTCGCACGCCAACCTTGCAGCTTCCGGTTCGGCTCTGTCGGTGGCGTCGCTTTCTGCAGCCCGCTTGGCCATGCGGCAGCAGACCGATGCCAACGGCGACCTAGTCGCCATCGTGCCGAAATACCTGATCGTGCCGTCGGCTTTGGAAACAATTGCCGAGCAGCTGCTGGCAACTATCACGCCGACTAGCACAGCGGATGCAAACCCATTCGCCGGAAAGCTCGAGCTCATCGTCGAACCGCGGCTGAAGAACGCCACTGCCTGGTATCTCAGCGCCGACCCGGCGCTGTTCGCGAGCGTCGAATTTGCCCACCTTGAGGGCGAAGAGGGCCCTCAGATGGACCAGCGCATCGGCTTCGATGTCGACGGGACCGAGTTCAAAGTCGCTTTGGACTTCGGCGCGGCCGTGACGGACTTCCGCGGCTTGTATAAAAATCCCGGCGCATAGCCGGCAGCAGATCGGCGGCGCCCAGGTCAGCCCCGCCGCCAGGTCGAGTCTTTCCTCGACCGGCACGTCGCCATGGAGTTGATGCCGTGGCGATACCAGCGCCCGCTCCGAAGGGGGCGGGCGTTTTCCATGGCTGCGTACCATCTTTGGGGAACTCCCTATGGAGCAGCTATTACCGCGAGTGCGGCATTGCTTCTTGGTAGTGCCACCAGAAACGGCTGACAGGTCGCCCAACGTCGACGATCTGACATTCGGCACCGACGGCGTGGATGTGCTGATACGGCGCAGCAAGACCGACCAGAAGGGCGCCGGGCGAGGGCGGCAACTCTACCCACGGCATCCATCTTATGCCCGTGGAGGCGCTCCGGGACCGGCTGGAAGGGGCATAAAGTCGGGGCCGATCTTCCGTGCCGTCACTCGCAGCGGCCTAGTGGTCGCGAGCGCCACCATCGGGCACACCGTCGCCAATGTGGTGAGCGGTATGCCAAGCTGGCCGGGCTAGATGTCACCAGCTTCAGCTGTAACTCGTTGCGCGCTGGCTTTGTCAGGTCGGCCAAAGTCTACTCAAACAGTGCTATCAGTTCATCAGCATGCTGCACAAAGGCGCTGGGCGTAACGCAGAGCCAAAGGGCTGCGCTATCGCTACTCACAATACTTTCCTTGAAGGCGCGGGCCACTAGGTACGCAAATCGACCACGTCTCGACAACGGCGTTTCATTGCCGAGCGGGAAGTAGTCGAGTGTAAGGTTTTCCCGAGCTATCCAGTCTGCAGAAGCCTCCGGGACCTCGTTCCGGTGGACCCCTGAAACATCAATGCGTGTGGCATTCTTTATATGCCACGTAGCTGCGGTCCGACTAATCCCATAATAGTCCGTAACCCGGCGCAGGATTTCTGCCTTAGACCCGCCCTCATAGACTAGTAGTTTGACGCCTTCGACAGGCGCTAGGAAGGCAATTGCAAAGCCGTTCGCGCGGATCTCCACTGGATCAGCATGGCTTTCCGAGTCGGCTTCGATCCAATCGTAGTCGTCCACTCTAAGCTTGTTTAGGCGCCCATCAGGATCTCCTATGAGGTGCCCAAGTTCATGCGCGAGTGTCATACGCCGAACAAAGACGTTTTGATTGTGACCGTCCTCATTGACAACTATTCCGCGGTCGCTGGCATTGGCAATTGTTGCGCCAGCGAACCGTGTGCTCAGCTTCTCCTGGACCAAGGGGATGCCCAACTCGCTTTCCAAAAGGGTCCGCAGGCTTCGGATAGGCTCCGCACCGCTTATGCCAAAATACGACCTTGCTTGGGCGGCGAGTTCGTAACCTCTTTTGTAGGTGGGATAATTGTAGTTCGACGACAGTAAGGTTCCACTTTCTATATGAGGATTGCTGACAACCCCGAGCGCTCGAGCTAACTCGCGCTGTCTCTTCACGACCCATGCAGCTTCGGCCAGTTTGAGAACCGTGGTGGATGTAAATTGAAATGCATCCGCCGCCTGCATTTCACGCAGCCGGACGCCCAAGTCACGGTCTCCGCGACCTGCAGGTTCGTAGCCCACCACCCGCTCGTCGAGTGCTAAAACTACAGCTACTTTCGCTATATCTCTGACAGGAGATACTTCGCCCGGAGACTCAATTTTAGCCATCTTCGCTGGCGTTAATCCCGCAGCGCGGGCGACCTGCTGAGATGTCAGACCCAGATTTACTCTACGCTCACTGATCGTTTTAGCTGGCTCGTGCCTAGAGTCGCTAATCACGGCCGAGCCTTCTGTTGCTACCGCCAAAAGAATGTCCCAGCCGAAGGCGGCAAGCGCCTGTGATGCCGTAAGCACCAACCCTGTGGCACCGTCTCTCGGTTTTGCAAGCAAAACTTGGCTTCGTACAAACGTAGCGGCTGAGGTCTTCGCCCGCTCAAAAGGAGCGGTGCCTTGAGAACCTGGACCAAATACGAGGTCAAGCTGATCGTTCGGATAAGAGGCCATTAGGGTACCAACACCGGATTAGTGCCGAACGGCAGTGCGAAGAGAGTTTCATCATCAAAGCCACAGGACCAAACCACATATCCCGACGCTTTGAAAGCAATGGCTGCCGCTTTCAATTCGTCTGCGGATTTCGGACCATAACGGCCAGACCGGCCGTTCACTAGCACACTCTGGTTGTCAAGCATTACCAGCTCGCCGCCACAGTAAGCCAAATCACCCCCCGTGAGGTTGGTATGCTTAATCGAGCCTGTAGCGAGGGACTTGCCCCAATCCCCCGTCTCCTCAGCGTAGACAACATCCTCTTCCCGAACCACCCAAAGGTGCTTTTCCGAGGTGTTATCAATCTGTTCCACAATATCTTGGGATACACTGGCCCCCTCGACGAAGCCTCCGTCCTTCCAGTAAAGCAGCCCTTCAGCATCAGGCATTTGGATTAGCTCATCTGAATTTGCCGGCGGCCTCTGATAGGTGCGAGCCGGACCGAAGTTTTGCCGAAAATGGTCGAATGCTTTCTTGGTGCGCGTCATAGCTGGGAGATCACCAGATCCGTGCCTCGATTATTTTGTAGCTGGTTGGATATGAAAGAACTGTAGGCAACGGCAGTGATTTAGGTGAATTTGACCAATTTGTCACAACTGACCTAATTGGCATGCGCGGATATTGCATGCCGAGCGGTTCCCTACAAGCTCAACAAAAAGCCGATGGATAGCAGCGAGTGAGCGGGTTTAAAAGAACTCACCACTTCCAAAAAGGTCCGCACCCCATCAAGGTGAGCATCTTAGGCAAAGCCACCGACTTGCTATGGCGCACTGATAGCAAGGTCCAGGCCAAAGTGACGCTCGCCGAAGCGCAGGAGGCAGTACCGGATAATACGTTCCAGGCCGAGGAAGTTTGGCGCCAATGAAAGGATTTTGACGAACTCCACGTCAGACAATACCGGGGTGCCGAAAGGCACCTCCGAGTTCTCGGAAGATCGAGAAATCCACTGGCCAAACGACACTCCGGTATGAACGTACCTGCTCCGGAGGTCGTACGCGGCACCCAGTCTCTTGTCGATTGTTGCCTCGTTTAATCTGCCGTACTCAACAGTCGACTCTGAGCGTTCGAAGAAGCCGGGATCTAGCAACCCCCCGAGAGCAAGCTTAAACCGACGCTTTACCTGACGAAGGCGGCCGCGGAAGTAACGTGCCATTGCTCCCTCGTCGCCCATGGCTTCAGTTACCTGTTCCAGAGCCTTCTTCAGCTGCTCATCCAGTAGCTGGTCATCCGTCAAATCCACCGCACCGGCGAGGATTTCGCCAGCAGTGATCAGGTGCAGATAAGAAACTTCGGGGTTCGCTTCAAAATTGCCAATGGCGAGATAATAAAAAGCGCAGGCAGCATTAAATTTCACCAATAACGCAACATCTTTGTGTTGTCCGTGAAGAAGCGTGTGCAGGCGCTTCACCTCTGAAAGGTTTAAAGGAACGGGAATATCAGCCCGCACATGGTCACTGTTATGAGGGATGTTGAGACGGTGCGGCACGTTATATACGCCTATTTCCGGTATAGCGAAGCGACCGTGCGACTCAAGAATTCCCATGTTGTCGAAGCGCTTGCCGAAAAGGACCGCCATATATGCGCCTATATGATCTCCAACCTGGGTGTAGTCTGGCATGACGACGCCCGGCTTTTTCTGTGGTTCGTCTGCCAGAAATGAGATCACCACAGCGGTCCGCTTCGAAGCGCCTACCATAGAGGTCGAACTCATTCCCGCCCAAGCGTGATAAACGGCGATCTCGCCATCGTCATACTCGCCAACAAGGCGGCAAGTTGCAGAGATTAGCAGTCTATGAATTGTCGGATCTGGTCGCAAAGACAAAGCGAAAAACCTTGAAGCGTGTCAACCGGCCGGAAGTTAACACCGTCACAGCGTTCACGACAGGTTTGTATCGGCTCCCTCTTAGCGATTAACGTGAACGATAGAGCTTCCCGTCGAGGTGATTGTGTATGGCAGCGCCCAGCGTCGTACCTTGGGCCTCACAACTAGCCTGGCTGCCACAGGGCGCTGCAACCAGCGCTTCGGCTGCGGCACAATCGTGCGCGGCGGCCGTAGGTTTAGAATGGAATGGCGACCAGTTTTGAGATGGGCAACCCGGTGGGACGCGCTGCCGGAAAGCCTGGTTGATCGACAATTGTCTGTCCGCCTCATGGAGCAACTGTACAAACGCGATACCCGCTCCATCTATGCCGTCCGGCTCGTCGGACTTCAGATAGAAGGCGATTTGGGATTGAAGGATAATGTTTGAAACCGGCTAGATCCAAAAGGTCACAATCCCAACTCGTGTCTCCTTGAGGAGCTCGCGGGCTACATGAACGGGCGTCAGAACTTATACCGGCCTTTTGAACCAAAGTTCCGGACCCTAGTGACTGGGTCAGCGGTAATTCTCGAGTGTCGCGAAAGCCACGAAGCCAATTAGAAAGCTCGCGGCCAGTTCCTCTGAGCGAGAACTAATGTCAACTCTGAAAAATCCTCGAGTTGGGTTGTTTCAGTCATCGGTTACCCCGGGCGTTACCCCCAACTACGGTGGGCGCAACTAAATCCGCGGTAAGCGTTTGATTATATTGGTATGCCGGGAGGGGGTCGAACCCTCGACCATTCGATTAAAAGTCGAATGCTCTACCACTGAGCTACCGGCACGCACCAAATGCGGACGCCGTGGCGTCGCGGCGGAACATAGCGGCACAAGCTTGGCTGTCAACCGCAATTGCAGCGGCCTGAAGACTGTTTGGAAATTCTACGGCGGCGGCCAGCTGCCGCGGCTTTCTGTGGTTCCGGTGCTCACGTGCCAACGTACGTTGCGCTTCGGTTCTCGAAAACCACTGCATCCGACTCGCCAGAGCGAATTTCTGGACAGTCTTCTAAAAACTCAGCGGCGTGCCGCCATAGGGCATCGGCATGCAGGAGATCGATACCCGCTCCAGGCGCTTGCACAGGGCGGTTGCTTCCGTCATCCGGGTAATCGGTCCGACAACGATGCGCTTTTTGTCGCTGTCCTGCTGATCGACCAGCAATGGCGACAGGCCAATCAGCAGGGGCCCGAGCTTGTTCGACAGGTCATCCCAGGTCGCGGCGGCATTTTCGGCGGTGACGTTGGCGCCAACGGCGATGCCGAAGGCGGAGTCATTGGGGACAAACAATTTCGGGGTGCTGGCGACAGCGTCGGGCAGGGGTTGCGCCGGTATCACGGCGGGCAATTGCATCGGCTGCTGGCGGATCGCCACCGAACCGCCATCGGCCTCGTAGGTCACTGTATTGCCCGGATCGATCGACGCGGTCTCCGCCGTGAGGTCGATCTGGGCGGTATCGGGAATGGCCTCCAGCAGTTTGGGCAGGCTCACTTCCAGCGCGCCGACGCGTTGGGTCACGTCGTTGCCGGCTTCTTCCTGCAGCGAAAAGCGGTTCACCAAGGTATTGTTATCGCGGCGCAATCGGGCGGTTTCGTCATTGAGCTCAACCACGTCGCTGCGCAACTGATCGATGCTGGCGCCGGCCAGCCGCGACTTGTGCAGCCCCGACAGCATGCCCTGCGGCACCAATGCCGACACGTTGGCCCCGAACACCGCCATGGCCCCGCAGACCAGCGCCACGATGGCCCAGATGGTGACATCGGATTGCCGGAATTGTTCTGATGCTTTAGCCAATGTCCGCCCCCGGAAGCGTAGTCGAATCAAGTATTGCCGCTAGGATAACACTGCGCGAGGCGTTATCGCTTCGCCAACGCTTGCATGCCATAAATTTGTAGAATTACGCGGCCAATAGGGCGCTGTCCGGAGAGGCCTCATGACCCAGTTATTGTCCATCATTCTTGCTGCCGGCGAAGGCACCCGCATGAAATCGGCCATGCCCAAGGTCCTGCACGAAGTTGGCGGCATGCCGATCGTGGGTCATGTGGCGCGCGCGGCGCGGGCAGCCGGCTCCGACCAGATCGCATTGGTGACCGGGCCCGGACACGACGCAATTCGCCGGGCGGTAACCGCAATGCATCCCGACGTGGTGCATTTCGAGCAGACTATCGCCAAGGGCACGGCGCATGCTGCGTCCATGGCGCGCGAGCTGTTTGAAACAGCGGAAGGCTATGTTGCGGTCGTCTACGGCGATCATCCGCTGCTGCGCGGCGTCAATTTTCGCGCTGTCCTCGATCGGCTCGATGCCGGATTGGATGTGGCAATTCTGGGTTTTGAGCCGAAGGATCCGACCGGCTATGGCCGTCTTATTACCGATGGTGAAACGCTGCTGGCTATCCGCGAGCATAAGGACGCCACCGAGGACGAGCGGCGCATTCGCCTGTGCAACGCCTGCATTCTTGCATTCCGCGCCGAAGTGTTCCGCGATCTGATCGACAAGGTCGAATCCAACAACGCGCAGAACGAGTTCTACCTTGGCGATCTGGTGGAGCTGGCCAATGCGGCCGGCAAGAAAGTCGGCTGGGGCCTGGCGCCGGAAAATGACGTGATGGGCGTCAATGACCGCAGCCAGTTGGCGCGGGCCGAGGGGCTGTTCCAAGAGGTGCGCCGCGAGGACTTCATGAAGGCCGGCGTAACGCTGAAAGACCCCGGCAGCGTCTGGTTTTCCTACGACACTGAAATCGCCCGCGATGTGACCATCGAGCCAAATGTATACTTCGGGCCGGGCGTGACCATCGGCGAGGGCGCGGTGATCCATGCCTTCTCCCACATCGAAGGCGCCAGCATCGGGCCGCGCGCTTCGGTCGGGCCATTCGCGCGGCTGCGGCCGGAGGCCAAGCTGGGTGAAGGTGCCAAGGTGGGAAATTTCGTCGAGATCAAGAAGGCCGATATCGGCAAAGGAGCCAAGGTAAGCCATTTGACCTATATCGGCGACGCCACAATAGGCGAAGAGGTCAATATCGGGGCCGGCGTAATCACGGTAAATTACGACGGCTACAACAAGCATCGTACGGTGGTGGGCGACCATGCTTTTATCGGCTCTAACAGCGCGCTGGTGGCACCGGTGACGGTGGGCGAAGGCGCGTTGGTGAGCGCCGGCAGCGTCATCACCGAGGACGTTCCTGCCGATGCGCTGGCGCTCGGTCGCAGCCGCCAGACCAACAAGCCGGGACGTGCCAAGACCATTTTTGAGCGCGCAGCAGCACTCAAGAAGTCCAAGGGGAAATAGCCATGTGCGGTATCGTAGGCATCGTCGGCAGCGCGCCGGTTGCTCCCCGTTTGGTGGACGCGCTCAGGCGGCTTGAATATCGCGGCTATGACAGCGCGGGGGTGGCGACGCTGGAAGGTGGGGCGATCACCCGCCGCCGAGCGGAAGGCAAACTGGGCAACCTGGCCCAGAAGCTCAGCTTCGAGCCGCTCGACGGCAATGTCGGCATTGGCCACACGCGTTGGGCCACCCACGGCGCGCCGACCGAGGCCAATGCCCATCCGCATGCCACCGACCGCGTGGCGGTCGTGCACAACGGCATCATTGAGAATTTCCGCGAACTGCTGGCCGATCTCGCCAAGGACGGCTACCTGCCCAAGACCCAGACCGATACGGAATCGGTCGCTTTGTGGGTGAGCCGCGAGCTGGCTAACGGTGCCGACCCCGAACTGGCCGTCGCCCGCACGCTCAAGCAGTTGAAGGGCGCCTTCGCGCTGGCCTTTCTGTTCAAGGGCGAAGAAAGCCTGCTGATTGCGGCTCGGAGCGGTGCGCCGCTGGCTATCGGCTACGGCATGACGGAAATGTATCTCGGCTCCGACGCCATGGCGCTAGCGCCGTTTACCTCGCGCCTGACCTATCTCGAAGACGGCGACTGGGCGGTGATCACCCCGCAGGGCGTCACCATCCGCGACGGCAAGGACGCCATCGTGCAGCGAGAGCAGCAGGTGTCTCAGGCCTCGGCACTGATGGTGGACAAAGGCAATTATCGCCACTTCATGGCCAAGGAAATCTACGAGCAGCCGGAGACCATCTCGCATACGCTGAGCCATTATGTGGACATGGGCGCGGAGCGGGTGGCGATCCGCGAGACTTTGCCGTTCAATTTCGCCGATCTGACCCGGCTGACCATCAGCGCCTGCGGCACGGCATACTTCGCCGGTGCAGTGGCAAAATACTGGTTCGAGCGCTATGCGCGGCTACCGGTGGACATCGATGTGGCCTCCGAATTCCGCTATCGCGAGCCGCCGCTGGAGAAGGGCGGGCTATCGCTGTTCATCTCTCAGTCGGGCGAAACGGCCGATACGCTGGCGGCACTGCGCTATTGCGCCAGCCAGGGGCAGCATATTGCGTCGCTGGTCAACACCCAGGAATCCACCATTGCGCGGGAGTCCAGCGTGGTGTTTCCCATTCTGTGTGGCCCGGAGATTGGCGTCGCCTCCACCAAGGCGCTGACGGCGCAACTGACGGCGCTGGCCAGCCTCGCCATCGCCGCCGGGCGCGCGCGTGGCGTGTTAAACGCCGAACAGGAAGCCGAACACGTCCGCGCACTGACCAGCCTGCCAGCGGCTGTTTCGTCAGCCCTCGCTGGGGAAGCGCAGATCGTGGAAATCGCCAAGCGGCTGTCGCGCGCCAAGGACGTGCTGTATCTGGGACGCGGGCCTATGTTCCCGATCGCCATGGAAGGTGCGCTGAAACTCAAGGAAATCAGTTACATCCACGCCGAAGGCTATGCGGCAGGCGAACTCAAGCACGGCCCGATTGCGCTGGTGGACGAGGACATGCCGGTCATCGTCGTGGCGCCATCGGATGAGCTGGTCGACAAGACCATGTCCAACATGCAGGAAGTGGCCGCGCGCGGCGGCAAGATCATCCTCATCACCGATGCCGAGGGCGCCAAGACCGTGGGCGAGGGCGTGGCAGATATCATCCTCATCCCCCGCGTCTCTAGTTTCGTCGCGCCGATCCTGGCGACGGTTCCGGTGCAATTGCTGGCCTATCATACAGCCGTGTTCATGGGCACGGACGTGGATCAACCGAGGAATTTGGCGAAGTCGGTGACGGTGGAATAAGGGATCCTTCGTCGATCACGGCATTTCCTCAACCGCGGTTCTTCCCGCGGACTTGATCCGCGGGCCCTTCGCCGCTTGTGCCGTGCTGATAGTGGCCCGCGGATCAAGTCCGCGGGAAGGGACGGTGGGTGTTGGCGGTTCAGCGGTCGCGCCGATCACCCCGCCCGCAGCAGCGGGATCGCGAGGTCCTTGCGGAATAGGTACAGCAGAGTTTGCAGGGCCTCCCCGTCGGTGCCTGTCAGGCTCGGGTTGGCGGCAAACACAGCCTTGGCATCGTCATGGGCGTAGTCGAGCAGGTGGCGGTGCACGTCGGGGACGGCGAGGCGATAGCCGGGCATGCCGGATTGGCGTGTGCCGAGCACGTCGCCTTGGCCGCGCAGTTCCAGGTCGCGTTCGGCGATTTCGAAACCGTCTTCGGTGCCTTTGATGGTTTCGAGGCGGGCCTTGGCGGTTTCGCTGAGAGGGTCTTTGTAGAGCAGCAGACAGGCAGAGCGTTGCGCACCGCGCCCGACGCGGCCACGAAGCTGGTGGAGCTGGGCGAGGCCAAAGCGTTCGGCGTGCTCAATAATCATGATCGAGGCATTGGGCACGTCGACGCCGACTTCGATGACAGTTGTGGCCACCAGCAGTTTGACCTCGTTGGCGGAGAACCGCTGCATGGTCTCCTGCTTGGCGGCGGCACTCATGCGGCCGTGGATCAGGGCGACTTGATCGCCGAAGACTTTGCGCAGTTCGGCAAAACGGTCCTCTGCGGAGACGACGTCGAGATGCTCGCTTTCCTCAACCAGCGGGCAGACCCAGAAGGCTTGGGCACCTTCCTCGATGCGCGCCCTGAGGCGCTGGATGACGCGGGGATAGTCGCCGATGGAAAGTACGGCGGTATCGATCGGTTGCCGCCCCTTGGGCTTTTCGCGCAGGACGCTGACTTCCATATCGCCGAAATGGGTGAGGACGAGCGTCCGCGGGATCGGGGTCGCGGTCATAACCAGCAGATCGGTGTGGCGGCCTTTGTCCGAGAGGGCGAGGCGCTGGTGCACGCCAAAGCGGTGCTGTTCGTCCACGACGGTGAGGCCAAGGTCCTTGAACTCGACGCCGGTCTGGAACAGCGCATGGGTGCCGACGGCGATGGTGATTTCGCCACTGGCGAGCCCGGCGAGGATTGGACGTCGCTCGGCGGCGGGCATCTTGCCGGTCAGCAGGACACAGCCTAGACCGGCGGCGTCGCAGAGCGGCTTCAGAGTTTTGAAATGCTGGGAGGCCAAGAGCTCGGTCGGTGCCATCATCGCTGACTGGGCGCCGCTTTCAGCCATGGCAGCCATGGCCATGAGCGCAACGACAGTCTTGCCGGCGCCCACATCGCCCTGCAACAGGCGGGACATGCGGTCACTTGAGGCGAGATCGTTGCGGATTTCGGCGATGGCCTCTACTTGCCCGGCGGTCAGTGCGAAGGGCAGCGTGCTTAGAACGCGGCCGGTGATCTCGCCGGTAAACGTGCGGGCGATGCCACGCGCGGCCACCATCGTGGAGCGGACAATCTGCAAGGTCAGCTGGCCGGCGAGGTATTCGTCATAAGCCAGCCGCATGCGGGCAGGGGCCCACAATTCGGCCTCGGCCGGATTGGTAGGCGTGTGGACCGAGCGCATTGCATTGCCGAAAGTGGGCCAATTGAAATGACTTAGCGTCGCGGGCGGAATCCATTCGGGAAGTTCGGGGAGCGTCTCGATGATCTGCCGAGTCAGCTTGGTCAGCGCCTTGGAACTGAGGCCCTGCGTCAGCGGATAGACCGGCTCGACCAGCGGCAGGGTGGCGAATTTGTCGACCTCCACCACGTAGTCGGGATGGGTGATCTGCTTTTCGCCGTTGAAGAAATCGATCTTGCCGGAGACGTAGCGCTGCTCCCCGACGGGCAGGGCCTTTTCTACCCAGCCGCCCTGAGCGCGGAAGAAGACCAGTTGCATCTCGCCGGTTTCATCGTGGGCGAACACGCGATGCGGCACCTGCGGCTTGCCGCGAGGCGGCGGCTGGTGGCGGTCGATATGCAGCAGCAGGGTGACGACCTGCCCGAGATAGGCCTCCGCGATGCCGACCTGGCGGCTGCGATCCACCACGCCAGACGGCATGTGCATCAGGACATCGAGCGCGATGGCTTCCTGGCCCTCGGGCGCGCCGAAAAAGCGCGTCAGCAGCGCGGCAAGCTGCGGCCCCACGCCTTTGATCGACTGGAGGGAACGGAACAATGGATCGAGGGTTGACGGACGCGACACGATTCGGACGATCTCCTTGCCCCGCCAGCCTATCTGGCCGAGCACGGCTGACAAAGGCCGCCAATGACGATAAAGAGAGCGCGCAAATCAACCTCCGCGGGATCATGGCGTCGATGACAGCCGGTGAAGACATTGCTATTCGCCGCAAGATGCTGCGCTACCGCGCCTGGCATCGCGGAACGCTGGAGATGGACCGCGTGCTCGGCCCCTTCGCCGACGCTCATATCAATGCGCTGAGCGAGCCCGATCTCGACCGGCTCGAATCGGTGATGAGCGAGGAAGACCCGGCCTTGCTGAAGTGGGTGATGCGGCAGGAAGTGCCGCCACAGACTGTGGATGCCGAGTTTCTCGACCGCATCATTGCCGACCACTCCGCGCGGATGAGCAAATGAACGAGGCCGCCCCGATCCATCCACCGCGTATGATTGGCAGTGTTCCCGATGGCATGCAGCCGCTGGCGCTGTCGCGGCTGGTCGAGCAGCGGCTGGCGGCTGCGCCTGACGATGCGGCAAGCATCGTGTTCGTGGCGCGCGATGGGCGGCGGTTGCAGCGGATGGCGGAAATCCTGGCGCAGATGTTGCCGGGCCATACGATATTGACGCTGCCGGCGTGGGATTGCCTGCCGTATGATCGCGTTTCGCCCAACAATGTCACCATCGCCGCGCGGATGAATACGCTGGCGGCGCTGACGCAGAGCGGGACCAAGGGCGCCGTGGTGCTGACGGCGGTCAATGCGTTGATCCAGAAGCTGCCGCCGCGCGATGTGGTCGAGGGTATGTCGTTTTCGGCGGCAATCGGCCGGGTGGTCGATAGCGAAAAGCTGATCGGCTGGGCGGCGAATAACGGCTATCTGCGGGTTCCGACAGTGCGGGAATCTGGGGAGTATGCGGTGCGCGGCGGGCTGGTGGATCTGTTCCCGGCCAGCGCGGATTTCCCGCTGCGCTTCGATTTCTTCGGCAGCCAGCTCGAGTCCATTCGAACATTCGATCCGGATACCCAGCGCACTAATGGCACGCTCAAGCGCATCGACCTGACGCCGATGAGCGAAGTGGTGCTGAACGAAGACACCATTCGCCGTTTCCGCCAGAACTATACCAAGACCTTTGGCGGCAACACGGCTGACGACACGCTTTATGCCACCATCAGCGGCGGCTCGCGCTATTCCGGCACCGAGCACTGGCTGCCGTTCTTCTACGAACATCTCGATAGCTTGGCCGATTATGTCGGCGACGCGCCGTTTGTGTTCGACGATCAGGCGGCCGAGGCTTTTGCCGACCGGCAGGGCCAGATCAAGGACTATTACGAAGCCCGCGAACACGCGCGGCTGAGCCCGCAGGTGGCTGGCGCCGGGGCGCCGTACAAGCCGGTGGCGCCGGGCCTGCTCTACGCGGTCGACCGGCATCCGTACACGCTGGCCGGCGCATCCGTGTTGCAACTGTCGCCATATCAATCGCCCAATGCCAAGGCGAGCGACGACATGGGCGGGCGCATCGCGCCCAGCTTTGCCGCTGAGCGGCAGGCCACCGACGTCAATCTGTTCACAGCGGTCGTCGAGCGGTTGATGGCTGAGCGCAAGGCTGGGCGGCGGACCATCGTCGCCTGCTGGAGCCTGGGCACGCGCGACCGCATGGCGCAGGTGCTCAAGGACCACGGCTTGACCAATCCGCGCATGGCGGAAAACTGGCGCGATGCCGAGACGACGAGCGCCGCGACCACGTCGCTGGTCGTGCTGGCGCTGGAAAGCGGCTTCGAGACCAAGGACCTGCTGGTCCTGTCCGAACAGGATATTCTCGGCGAGCGCATCCTGCGGCCGCAGCGCAAGCGCAAGGCCAGCGACGCACTGACCGAGGCGGCCAGCCTCAACGCCGGCGACCTGGTGGTGCATGTCGATCACGGTATCGGCCGCTTCCTCGGGCTCAAGGTGATCGAGGCCGGCGGCGCGCCGCACGAATGCGCCGAACTGCAATATGCCGGCGATACCAAGCTGTATCTGCCGGTCGAAAATATCGAGCTGCTGTCGCGCTATGGCTCGGACGATAGCAATACCGCGCTCGACAAGCTCGGTGGCGTCGCCTGGCAGGCCAAGAAGGGCAAGCTCAAGAAGCGCATCCGCGAGATGGCGGAGCAGCTCATCAAGATCGCTGCCGCGCGCCTGTTGATGCGCACCGATCCGGTGGAACTGGCGCCGGGCGCCTACGACGAATTTGCCGCTCGTTTCCCCTACGAGGAAACCGAGGACCAGCTTGCCGCCATCGATTCGATTTTCGAGGACCTGACCACAGGCAAGGTCATGGACCGCCTGGTCTGCGGCGACGTCGGCTTCGGTAAGACCGAGGTGGCGCTGCGCGCGGCGTTCCTTGTCGCCATGTCGGGCAAGCAGGTGGCCATCGTGGTGCCGACAACGCTACTAGCGCGGCAGCACTTCAAGACCTTCCGCGACCGCTTCGCCGGCTTGCCGGTCAATGTGCGCCATGCCTCCCGGCTGGTTTCGGCGGCGGAGCTCAAAGCCACCAAGGAAGGCTTGGCCGATGGGCAGGTTGATATCGTGGTGGGCACGCATGCGCTGCTGAGCAAGACCATCAAGTTCCGCGATCTGGGCCTGCTGGTGATCGACGAGGAACAGCACTTCGGCGTTGGCCACAAGGAGCGCCTCAAAGAGCTCAAGGCCAATGTGCATGTGCTGACGCTGACGGCGACGCCGATTCCGCGGACGTTGCAGATGGCGCTGACCGGCGTGCGTGACCTCTCGCTTCTGGCAACGCCGCCCGTGGATCGTCTCGCCATCCGCACCTTTATTTCGCCGTTCGATCCGCTGTCGATCCGCGAGGCGTTGCTGCGCGAAAAGTATCGTGGCGGGCAATCGTTCTATGTGGTGCCGCGTATCAAGGATCAGCCGGATATTGCCGAGTTCTTGAGGGTGCAGGTCCCCGAAGTATCGTTCGTAGTCGCCAATGGTCAGATGCCGCCGGGCCAGCTCGACGACATCATGAACACCTTCTACGACAACAAGTTCGACGTGTTGGTGGCCACCACGATCGTCGAATCGGGTCTCGATATTCCAAATGCCAATACGCTGATCGTGCATCGCGCCGACAATTTCGGGCTGGCGCAGCTCTATCAGATCCGTGGCCGGATCGGGCGAGCCAAGGCACGCGCCTACGCGCTGTTCACCGTCCCACCCGACAGAAAATTGACCGACACGGCCGAGCGGCGTCTAGGCGTGCTGCAGTCGCTGGAAACGCTCGGGGCAGGGTTCCAACTCGCCAGTCACGACCTTGATATTCGTGGGGCCGGCAACCTGCTCGGCGACGAACAGTCCGGCCATATCCGCGAAGTCGGCTACGAACTCTACCAGTCGATGCTGGAAGAGGCTGTCGCCAATCTCAAGAATGGCGATGAAGACTACGAAGACAAGAACGAGTGGAGCCCACAGATTTCGCTCGGCATGCCGGTGATGATTCCCGAGCATTACGTGCCCGATTTGCAGTTGCGCATGCAGCTTTATCGCCGTCTTGGCGACCTGCAAGACATTCGCGAGATCGACTCGGCCGGTGCCGAACTCATCGACCGCTTCGGGCCGATGCCCGAGGAAGTCGAGGCCCTGCTCAAGGTCATCCTGGTCAAGGCGCTGTGCCGCCAGGCCAATGTGGAGAAGGTCGATGCCGGCCCCAAGGGCGTCGTCATCAGCCTGCGCAACAACGAGTTCCCCAATCCCGGTGCGCTGGTGCGGATGGTGTCAGATCCGGCCAACCAGGTGCGCATCAAGCCCGACCAGAAGCTGGTTTTTGCCCGCAACTGGCCGACGCCGGACGACCGACTCAAGGGAGCCGCAGCGATTCTGTCGCGGCTGGCCAAGCTCGCAGAAACCGCCAATGCCTGATTATCGCCTTGGTGATCTGTTTAGTGAGGCTTGCCGGAACGACATCGGCCCCATAATGCTTTGGCAAGACCGTACTGTCATGTTATTGCCCGAATTCAGCACTTGAAGGACAGTTCTATTCGAGGTGGCGAAGCGACCACCGGGACTGCCAAGGAAGCCAAGGAAATTCTATGATCTTCAGGAAACCTCTCGTCGCCGGATTTGCGGTGGCCGCGCTCATGCTGTCCTCCGTCGCGACTTACGCCCAGGATGCTACGCCTCCCGCGCCGGCCCCTGCTACCGAAGCGCCGGCACCCGCAGCTCCTGCCGCAACCGATACGCCTGCGGCTCCCGCTGCAGGCGCTGCCGCCACCCCAGCCGCTGGCGCGACCGCGCAGAACTGGCTCAAGGTTTGCGATCCGCTGCCCGATGGCAAGCAGGCCTGCATCATGCGCCAGGTGATCCTGGCGAATGGCCAGTTCCTCGGCTCGTTCCTGCTGCGTGACGATCCGGGCCAGGAGAGCCGTTTGCTCGCCGTTGCGGCTGTTCCCCTCGGCGTGCTGCTGCCATTCGGCCTGACTTGGCAGATCGACGGCGCCAAGCCGATCCGCGTCCCCTTCATGCTGTGCGACCCCACGTCATGCGCCACCCAGCTCGTGATCAACGAAGCCTATGTCAATTCGCTCAAGAAGGGCGGCACGCTCAAGCTGACCGCGAAGAATCGCCAGAACCAGGACCTGACCATCGAGATCACCCTGGCCGGCTTCACCTCGGCATATGATGGCCCGGCTGCGTTGACCTTCGACGAATTCCAGAAGGAAACCAGTGGTTCCAACGCGCTTGAGCAGGTGCTGCAGGATCGTGCCGAACAGTTGCGCAAGCAGCTCGATGAAGGCGCGACGCCGCCAGCCAATGGCACGACGCCCGCCCCCGCTGCAACTCCGGCTACGCCGGCACCCGCTGCGCCGTAATCAGGCTCGACGTATCTGGATTGGGGAAGGGCGCCTTGGGCGCCCTTTTCTTTTGGGCGCTCCGCCGTTCATTTCGCTCTCGTCACGCTTTTGATCGCGGGCCACTGTCCACCTGCGCCATGCTGATAGCGGCCCGCGGATCAAGCCCGCGGGAAAGACGGTGGGGTGACCATTCCGCGGTCAGCACTTGCGCCTAACGCGAACCCATACCGACGGCAAAGGCCTGCTTGCGCAAAGCGGGCAGCAGCTTGAGTGCCCATAGGCCGCCGGCGCGCAGGGCCTGCGCGGGTAGCATATCGGCGAGCAGCGAGCGGAACAGCGTATCCACCATGCCGCCGGTGCGACTCAAGTCGTCGGCGCGACGGCGGGCGTAATCCTCGCTCAGGCGCACCGCCCAATCGGGCTCGGCGCGGTCGATAGTCGCCAGCGCCCCTGATAGGTCAGCGACGTCGCGCAGACCCAGATTGAGCCCCTGCGCACCGATGGGTGGGAACGCATGGGCCGCTTCGCCAACGAGCACCACGCCATTGGCGCCCGCGTGGTCGACCGTAATGGTGCTGAGCGGAAAAATGTGGGTCGGCGTCGCCAGGGCGATGGCACCAAACAGGCGTTGGGACTTTTCCAACAACAGCGCGGTCAACGCGTCCTTGCTCAAGGCCTGGGCCTGCTTGAGCACCTCGCGCTCATCGATCCAGACCAGATTGGTGCGTTTACCGCCCGCGGGCACGAACGTGAACGGCCCATTGGGATAGTGGAATTCCACCGAGGCACCGTCCAGGCCACGGCCTAGTTCCAGATCGCAAACCAGGGCGGCCTGGGTGAAGCCGTTCTCGCGGGCGCGAAAGCCGGCAGCAGCGCGCACCAGCGACTTCTTGCCGTCGGCGCCGACCACAAGGGGCGCATGGAGATGGCCGCCATCGGCGAGGGTGATCTTGGGACCATCAGCGCTTAGTTCGAATTGGGTCAATGGCTGAGCGACCGTCCGCAGATTGGGGAGCGCTTCAATGCTGGCCTGGAAAGCCTCGGTCAGCCGAACATTGGCAAAATTCCAGCCGAAGGCATCAAGCCCGGCCTCCTTGGCATCGAACACCGTCTCGGGCGCACGTAACAGGCGAGAGGTCGCGTCGATGATGCGGATTTGACTCAGCTTTTGTCCGAACGCCTCGGGCGCGCCGATCAGGCCGGCGGACTGCAAATATTCGACGCTCGGCATCATCAGCGCCGATGTGCGCCGATCCGGCGGGCCGGGCGGGGCGAGATGGATGGTCGACAGTCCGGCCTTGGCGACGGCGATCGCAGCAGCCAGACCAGCGAGGCCCCCGCCGACGACAATGGCATCTGCGTCCATCATTGTGCCTCCGCCAGACGACGGGCGTCGCCGCTCGGAACGATGGCGCTGCCGGCATAGGAGCCAACAAACAGCGCGACGAGGAAAATCCACAGATTGTCCGGCAGGAAGGCGATCAGCGAGATCGCCGGTCCCGGGCAAATGCCCGACATGCCCCAGCCGATACCGAACAGTGCCGCGCCGGCGATCAGGCGGCCGTCGATGCGCTTGTATTCCGGCTCGTGGAACGCGGTGTCGAACAGCGGCGCCGACCGGCCCTTGCCGATGCGGACGGCGATGAACATGACGACAATGGCGGGCACGATGACGAAGGCCAGGCTTGGGTCCCAGCCGCCGCTCGGAATGGCGGTGAAATCAAGAAAGCGCAGCACCTTGAGGGGATCGACCATCTGCGACACGTAAAGGCCGGCGCCGAACAGAGCGCCGCTAACGGCAGCCGTGGCAAGATAGGGCAGTTTCAGCACGGCCATCAGACCACTCCCGTCAGGGTTACGGTGATGATGGCAACGCCGAAGAACACCAGCACCGCCACCAGCGAGCGCAGGGACAGCCGCGCCAACCCGCAAACACCGTGGCCGGATGTGCAGCCATTGCCGATTTTTGTGCCGACGCCGACTAAAAGGCCTGCCATTGCCAGCCAGATCGGCGTTGGAATGCCCCAGGCCGGCGGGGCCTCCACGAGCTTGGCCGGGATATCTCCACCCACGCCGAGGCCAGGCAGCAATTTGGCGGCGGCGAAGGTCGCCGTAACCAGCGCCACGAGGAAAACCAGCCGCCACACCACAGTCTGCGCAGGCGGCAGCAATTGGCCGAAAATGCCGGCAATGCCCGCGATACGGCCATTGCCCAGCCACAGAACTGCTGCGGCGAGGCCAATCAACGAGCCGCCGATGGCAGCGGAGAGCGGCGAAAACGATTCCATGAAATTCCTCGGAACACGCGCGACTTGCGCAGAGTCTAGCATCCGATCTGCGCCCAAACCAGCAAACGAGCGACCGGTTTGTGCTGCCCGAACCCGCGACAAAGGAACGCTATGCGAAAAACAGCGCTTCCCCGGCTTTCTTGTATGGATGACACACCCTAGATATAGCCATCGCCTGACTCACCCATGGAGCCCGACAATGTACGAACTTTTGGCCGATCCGAACACCTGGATCGCCTTTGCTACGCTGACTGTGATGGAAATCGTTCTCGGCATCGACAACATTGTCTTCATCTCCGTGCTGGTGTCGCGCCTACCCAAAGAGCAGGCCGACAAGGCCCGCCGGCTGGGTCTTGCGCTGGCGCTGATCTTCCGTATCGCGCTGCTGCTGGTCATTTCCTGGATCATCAGCCTGACCCAGCCTGCAGTCTCCGCCTTTGGCTTCGATCTGTCCTGGAAGGACTTGATCCTGATCGCCGGTGGCGCCTTCCTCGTCTACAAGGCGACCCACGAAATGCATGCGGAACTCGAAGAGCCGCATGAAAGCGAAATGGCCCAGAAGGCTGGCGCCGTATTTGCCGCCATCATTGGCCAGATCATCATCATCGACATGGTGTTCTCCATCGACTCGATCGTCACCGCCGTCGGCATGGCCGACCGCGTCGAAGTGATGATCGCCGCGGTGATCGTCGCCGTCGGCGTGATGTTTGTCGCCTCTGGCCCTGTGGCCAAATTCGTCGCCGACCACCCGACCACCAAGATGCTGGCGCTGGCCTTCCTCTTGCTGATCGGCGTGTCGCTGGTCGCCGATGGCCTCGGGTTCCACATTCCCAAGGGCTATATCTACTCGGCGATGGCCTTCTCGGTGCTGGTCGAAGCCATCAACATCATCGCCAAGCAGCGCAAGAACCGCGCCAATCCGCAACGGCTGACCGCTGCCGCGACGGTGCCGGGGAGCCATGTGACCGCTCGCGAGATCGAGGCGGCAGTGAAGCCGAAGCCCAAGGCCACGCCCGCCACCCGCGCGCAGTCGCGGCCCAAATCGGCACCCCGCAAGCCGCGGACGCCCAAGCCATGAACCGGGCCTTGGTCGTTCGCCAGCCGGGCGGTCCGGAGGCCATGCAGTGGGAGGAGTGGCCGTTGGCCGCTCCTGGCGAAGGCCAGATCGCCGTTCGCCAGACTGCGGTCGGCGTCAATTTCATCGATACCTACCAGCGCTCTGGCCTTTATCCCGTGCCCACGCCCTTCGTGGCTGGCAATGAGGGCGCCGGCGTCGTCACAGCCGTGGGCGCCGGCGTCACAATGTTCAAGCCGGGTGACCGGGTCGCGTATCAGGGGCAGGTCGGCGCCTACGCGCAGGAACGGCTGCTGGTTGCCGAGCGGGTCGTCGCCATTCCCGAGGGCGTCAGCGAAGAAACCGCCGCAGCGGTTATGCTGAAGGGCCTGACGGCGTACTATCTACTATTCAAGACGTGGGCAGTGCAGCCGGGCGAAACCATTCTCTGGCATGCTGCAGCAGGTGGCGTCGGCCAGATCGCCACGCAATGGGCCAAGGCCCTCGGCGCGCGGGTCATCGCCACCGTAGGCAGTGCCGAGAAAGCCGCGCTCGCCGAGCAGAACGGCTGCGACGCCGTGATCAATTACAATACCGAGGACTTCGCGGCCCGGGTACGCGAGCTGACTGGGGGCAAGGGTGTCGATGTCGTCTATGACGGCGTGGGCAAGGCGACGTTCGACAAGTCGCTGGATTGCCTGCGCCAACGCGGGCTGATGGTCAGCTTCGGCAATGCCTCGGGCGTCGTCGCTATCCCCGATGTGACGGTGCTGTCGCGCAAGGGCTCGCTCTACCTGACGCGGCCGACCACGGCACACTATGTCTCGCGGCGCGAGGATTTGCTCGAAGGGGCAGGGGCTCTGTTCAGTGCAATCGCGCGTGGGGACATCAAGGTGTCGATCAGCCAGACCTTCCCGCTGGCCGAGGCGGCCAAGGCTCATGAGGCCCTGGCCTCGCGCGGTACGACCGGCTCGATACTGCTGTTGCCCTAACCGGCTCTGGACAGCTTTGGCGCCAGTCGCTAAACGAAACGCGCTGGGCAGGTGGCAGAGCGGTTGATTGCTCCGGTCTTGAAAACCGGCGAACGTGAAAGCGTTCCGGGGGTTCGAATCCCTCCCTGCCCGCCATCTCTGCTGAACCCTGAAAGCCGCTTGACTCCTGTTGGCCAAAAGACCCATGTCGGCAGGCACTTAGGGAGCAAGACGACCATGATCAGCCGCATTCTTTCCGACAATCAGCGCAGCGCCTTTTTCGCAATTGGTCTGGTGCTGATGGCGCCTGTTGCCGTTGCGGCGCAGGAGGCCGAAACGCTGGCACCGTCCACGGTCGTGATAACGACAGCAGACGGCACCGCAACGAATTATCAGGTCACCGACGTATCGGTCTATCTGTCGTTGAATCCGGCTTACGATGATGTACCCGCTTCCACCAGCCTGTCCTTGTCCCTGACCACCATCACGCCCGTGGATGCTTCACTGCTGCAGTGGGCGGCCCAGACCAAGCCGGACAGCAAGGAACTGCGCAGCGTGAAGGTTACGACCACCGTCACCAATCCCGATGGGAAGCAGAGTGACCTGGTTTATGAACTGACCGACGCCCATGTCGGTTCGGTATCGGCGACCAATTCCATCTTGGCTGCACCCAGCGTTTCGCTCACGCTCGAGGCCACCAAACTGCAGATCAATGGCGTGACGATGAACTAATCGAGCCGTAGCGCGGGGCAGGAGCGGCGATGTCCGCTCCTGCGGCCTTGAAGCCGGGCGCATTGGTTGTTAGGTCTGCGCTTCCAATCCATCGCCCCAGGACCTTGCCCGTGAGCAGACGTGATTTCGATGCCTCCAGAATGCGGCGCATGCGCCGAATAGCCGGGCGGCATGGGCTGACCATCCTGACGGCCGAAAAACTGACATCGAAAATGGGCAAGGGCGGCCACGCCATCCGCGACGACGAAAGCTTCAAGGTGATCTTCGGCGACAGCCCGTTGCCGTTCACCGCTACGCTAAACGATGTCGAGGCGTACCTGGACAAGACGTATGGCGATGAGGATGCGGGCGAAGAGTAAGCCTTGCTGACCTGTCGCGCAATCGGGACAGTTTGGCGGAACGGAACAATCCATTATTTGTTCTGTAACAAGAATCGCAGCACACTGTGGGTGTAGGAGACTGTTTGGGAATTCTACTCTGTCGGCCATCTGCCGCGGTTTGCTGCGCTTCCGGCGCTCACGTACCAAGCGTGCGCTGTGCTCCGGTTCTCGAAACCACGGCCTCTGACCCGTCAGAGCGAATTGCTAAATCGTCTCCCAGGCAGTTAGGAGGCGCAACTTGTTCACTCTGATTAACGCCGACGCCGATGACGACGCAGAAATCACCGATCCCCAGGAAATCGCAGAGCTGTTCGCTGCCATTGCCGCTGTCGCCATCGAGGCGATCGGCGCCGGGCAAGCCAGGCAGTTGTTCGACGCCGTCGTCGAACAGGATGGCAAAGACCCCAATTAGGCTGGGTTGACGCGTCGTGAACCGTCGGCTGCGGTGGCGATAGGTCCGCAGCCGGGGTGGAAATTGCGGACACGGTGATCGCCGTGCAGTTTGTGTCGCTGTACTCTTGCAGCGTCCCAAAGATGCCGAGCGGGGCAGTCCAATGATCTTCACGACCAATGAAACTGCGCCGATGCTGCCGACGCTCATGTCGCTGGGTGATGGGGCCTTGCTGGTGCGGTTCGGCACTACGCTCTCCGAGGCGGCCAACAGCGCGGCCATCGCCTTTGTGAGAAGCCTGGCCGAATTGCCCTTGGCCGGAATCGTGGAAACTGTTCCCAATCTAGTATCGGTGTTGCTGCGCTATAATCCGCGCATGGTGCAACTGGAGCAATTGAGCGGCGAATTGCGCTTGCGGCTCTATGCGCGCGACAACGCGACGCTGCCGCCTGCGACTCACCACACCATTGCTGTCACGTTTGGCGGTGAAGCCGGCCCCGACCTCGAGGCCGTGGCTGCGGTGCTGCAGTTGACGCCAGCGGCTTTCGTGGGTGCGCATAACGCGTCCGCACTGCGGGTCCTTGCCACCGGGTTCGCGCCGGGATTCGTGTATTGCGGGTTCCACCCCCCTGAACTGCACTTGCCGCGCCGCGCCGACGTGCGCGCCGCAGTTCCGGCAGGAAGCGTGCTATTCGCGGCCGGACAAACCGCCATCGCCGCCACTGCGATTCCCACCGGCTGGCATGTCATCGGCAGCACCACATTCCGTAATTTCGATCCCCGGGCGACCCCGCCAACCCAGATGCGACCTGGCGACACGATAAGATTCGAGCCCGCATCATGAGCGCGAGCTTGCGTATCACGCGCGTCGGGCCGCTGACGACGATCCAGGATGCCGGGCGCTTTGGCATGCTGGCGCATGGCATCAGCGCCTCGGGGCCGATGGATCAAGCGGCTTACAATCTGGCGGGGCGGCTTGCCGCGGCGCCGCCGGGGGCAATTGAGATCACAACGGCCGGTCTGGATTTCAGCGTCGAAACCGGTCCATGCGTCATGGGCTTTGCCGGCGGCGCCTTTACCGTGCGGCGCAATGGCAAGCCCGTTGAATGGCCGGGCACACTAGCGCTGGACGCCGGGGACACCATCTCGGTCAGTCCGGGCGCGAATGGCAATTATGGCTATCTGCGGTTTGACAGCCGCATCGATGTGCCTGCCGTTATGGGCAGCATCGCCACCAATAGCCGCGCCCGGCTTGGCGGGCTGGAGGGCAGGGCGCTCGTTGCCGGTGACCGCATCGGCCTGATCGATGGATACGCGCCGGAGCTGTCTTCCGCAGCGCCCCCCATCGCGGAGGGGCCGATCCGCGTCATCTGGGGACTTCATGCCGATCTGTTCCCGACAGCGCGGGACCGTTTCGTCTCCACGCCGTTCAGAATTTCCTCGCGGCTGGATCGCATGGGTGTTCGTCTGGAGGACCCCGCGGGTGTCTTTGCTGACAGCGCGATTCTATCGCTGGTGTCCGATGCCGTCCTTCCCGGCGATATCCAGATTCTCGGCGACGGCACGCCGATCGTACTGATGCGCGATCACCAGCCCACCGGCGGCTATCCGCGTATTGCCACCATCATCACGGCCGATCTGGACCGGTTCGCGCAGTTGCGACCGGGTAGCGCAGTTGCTTTTACCAGCGTGAGCGTGAACCATGCGCATCACTTGTTGCGGGGCTTGCGGCCATGACGTCGATCGATTTGAACGCCGACCTGGGCGAAGGCACTGGCACGGACGATGATCTGCTACAGATCGTCTCCAGCGCCTCGATCGCCTGCGGCGGTCATGCGGGCGATGCACCAACCATCCGCCACATCCTCAAGGTCTGCAAGGCGCGCGGCGTGCGGGCCGGCGCGCATCCCGGCTATGCCGATCCCAAGCGCTTCGGCCGCTTTCGCGTGGTGATGCCGCTCGATCAATTGCTCGGGCAAATCCGCTCGCAACTGTTCCTGGTCCGCTTCATTGCCGACGAGGTGGGCGTGCCGCTGGCCTATGTGAAGCTGCATGGTGCGCTGGCCAACCAGACCGCTGAGGAACTGGCCTTCGCAGTCGGAATTTTCGCCACCATCCAGGCGATGGACCCGCATGTCGCAGTGCTGGCGCTCGACAACAGCCAGCAGGTGCGGGCGGCCAAAGCGGTGGGCATGCCATTGATCCGCGAGGCCTATGCAGATCGCGCCTACACGCCCGAGGGGCTGCTGGTGCCGCGTGGCCAGCCCGGCGCGGTGCTGCACGACACCGACATGATGATCGAGCGCTGCCTGCGGCTGGCGAAGGACGGCGAGATCGTGGCGATGGACGGTTCGGTGTTCAAATCCACCGCCCGCTCGATTTGCCTGCATGGTGATACGCCGGGCGCAGTCGACCTGGCGCGCGACATCCGCGATGCACTGGAGGGCGACGGGATCACCATCGCGGCCGACGCGCCTGAACTGCCGGTCTGAAACTCAATCATGCCCCGGGTCGGGGATGTTGAGAATATGCCCGCATGCCTTGCAGTGCACGGCATCCGGATCGTGCTTTAGCAATCCGCATTGCGGGCAGGGGAAATGCACCTTGTTGGGCCGGAAGATCGACTGCGCCAGCCGTACGAACAGCGAAATGCCGATAATCATGATCACGATCGAGGCCAGTTTGCCCCAGGTGCCGGGCAGGGTGATGTCACCAAAGCCCGTCGTGGTGACTGTCGCCACGGTAAAATAGAGCGCGTCGACATAGCCGGCGATGCCGTCGCTGCGGTTGGCGAAGGCCGTGTAAACAAAGCCAGTGACGATGAACAGGAAGACCAGCAGGTTGATGACGGCCTGGATCGTGTCCTGGTAGCCGCCCAATCCGTGCTTCTTGAGCGGGCGCCAGATATTGGCACTGCGCGACAGTGTCCATAGCCGCAGGATGCGCAGGAAGCCGAGATTGAAGAACAAAGTTGGCGCCAGCAGCGTCAACAGGATGAAAATATCGATGATGACCGGCAATTGCCGCAGCCAGCGCAGGATATCGGTCGAGGCCAGCGCGCGCGCCCCGAAATCGAGCAACAACAATCCCGCGATCGAATAGTCGATCCACAGGAAAGCAGGATTATCGCGCAGCAATGGCGTGACCACGAAAAAGGCGATGATCGCCAGATCGACGATCAACACTGCAAACTGGAAGCGCTGCGCCTTGGGGGACGGGCTGTGATAAAACAGGCGAAGGGTCGAGCGGAGGCGGGCGAAGCGGCCGGCCGGCGGCGTGCTCTGTTCAGTTTTATTGACCATCGCGGCCCGGCAACTCCCTATGCACGCACGCTCAACGGCTTGCTTGCTTGGCTGTTCCGGCGCACAACATGCTGGCCGTTCGGCACACCAAAATCAAGGCATCTTTCCAATGACTATTTCCATGTATGGCGCATCTGTGCCGGTCTATACCCGCATGCTCACCAACTTGCTGACCTGGCTCGACAAGGCCGAAGCCTATGCGGCGGAGCGCAAGATCGATCTGGCTGTGCTGGTCAATGACCGTCTGGCGCCCGACATGCTGCCGTTCAAAAGCCAGGTTCAGATCGCCACCGACCACGTCAAAGGCAGCCTGTCCCGGCTCGCCGGCAAGCCGGTTACCTCATGGGATGACAATGAAGTCACGTTCGAGGATCTGCGCGCCCGCGTCCGCAAGGCGCTCGACGTATGTGCGGCATCAACTGCGGCCGAGATCGATAGCTCCGAGGACAAGCCGATCACCTTGAAGAACCGCGCCGGCGAATATGTCGAGCTCGGTCAGGCTTATCTGCTTCACCGTGCCATGCCGAACTTCTATTTCCACATCACGACGGCCTACGCCATCCTGCGGCACAACGGCGTTCCAATCGGCAAGACTGACTTTATCGGCTAGCAGCGCGGCCCGGTACAAGTTTGGCCGCCCGTGGTCGTGGTGCCGGTCTGACCGTTAGTTCCCCCCGTCTGCCTGCCGGTGGCCGGTCCATCCTCTGGTGAGAAAGTGGGCCCGATCGACTCCGCAGGCGCGGGGGCTGAGGGGTTCTTCAGGCACTGCGCGGCGCCGTTGACGCGGAACTCGCCCATCAGCGGCGACTGGAAATGAGCGTAGTAGAACCCGTCCGCCAGTGGCGGGCGTTTGGGGTCGTTGCGGGTGAACAAGTCGGCTTGCCTTGCCGAGGACAAGCCGACCTCGCAACGCTGGGTGACCTGTTCGCAGTCGGCGCCCGATGAACACAATTGCAGCGCGCCCTCATAGAGCATGACGCGCGTATCGGTCGGGGTGACCAGGATATCGAATTCGGTGCCGCGCACCGCGATCGCCGCCGTAGGGGTGTTGATCTGATAGGCCGGCTTGGGGCTGCGGCCGGTGATGAAACGGAAACTGCCGGCCAGCGCGTTCACGGCCAGCTTTTCGGCCGTTCCATTGTTGCGCATCAGATAGGTTTCGATCCGCAGCGCGCTGTTCGGGCCAACCACCATATGGGTGTCATCGGCGAAGATGATCTGCACCTGCCCGCGCGGACCGGTCACCAGCGTTTCGCCCACCGAGATACCGGAGCCGGCGATCAGGACGCGGTCGCCGGTATTGATCCGCGCGATTGCATCTGGATTGACGCCAACCGCCGTACCCTCATTGACGGCCATGGCCGGCATGGCGAGCAAACCAATAGCAACAGCGAAACCAGCAAAGATCAGGTTCTTCATCATCATGCCTGTGTAGTTGCGCAATTTGGCTGAACCCGCGATGAACAGCAATGCTTCCGCGGCACCATGGCATATATTGATGACTTATTGAATTCCCCAAAACCGGTTCATGAGTAACGCTGTTCACGCCATGGATCGCCGTGATTGTGATAACCGCGAACCTCCCAGAATCCGGGATGATCGCTCGTCGCGAATTCGATGCGCCGCAGCCATTTCGGGCTTTTCCAGAAATACAGGTGCGGCACCACGAGACGCATCGGGCCGCCATGCTCGGCGGTCAGCGGAGCGCCGTCCCAGCTATGGGCCAGCAACGCGTCCTCGCTGAGAAAATCGGCCAAAGCCAGGTTGGTGGTATAGCCGTCGTGACTGGTAAGGATGGCGAATTGCGCCTCAGCGTGGATACCCGCATGAGCCGCAAGCTCCTGTGTCGAAACACCATTCCAGCGATTGTCGTAGCGCGACCACGAGGTCACGCAATGGATATCCGAGACGGTCTCGACCTGCGGCAGCGCGGTAAACGCATCCCAAGTGAGAGCCATGGGCGTATCGACTTCGCCGCCGATATCGAGCCGCCAGCTCGAGAGCGCGATGGCTGGCTCGATGCCCAGATCGAGCACCGGCCAGTTCTTGACCAGATGCTGACCCGGTGGCAGCCGATCTTCCCCGGGCCGGCTGGTGCGGCCGGTGATAAAGCGGCCTTGCTCGGCCCACCGCTGCTTGGTGCGGGTAAGTTTGGAGTCTGCGGGCAGCTCGTCGGACATTGTCGTACTCCCTGGTCGCGATCCAACCGTGGCCTCACCTCTGCCCGAGTGCAACAGAAAAGCATGCCATCCGGTTGCCCCAGACTGTCACACAAGCTATTGGCACACGGCGCAAGCCCATGGTGTGGGCCAAAAGAGGCAAGCATGAAACTGGCATTCGTCATTCCCGCCTATAACGAGGAAGCGCTGATCGGCAAGTGCCTGGAATCGGTGATTGCCGAAATCGCGCGCAGCAAGGCCGATGCCGAGATCATCGTGGTCAATAATGCCTCGACCGACCGGACCGGCGAGATCGCGCGCAGCTTCCCGAGCGTTCGCGTGGTCGATGAGCCGAAGAAGGGCCTGGTCAATGCCCGCGACGCCGGCTTTGCCGCATCCGAAGGGGCCGAACTGGTGGCCAATATCGATAGCGACACCATCGTGCCGCCGGGCTGGCTGGATACTGTCTTCCGCGAATTCGACCGCGATCCCAAGCTGGTCTGCCTGAGTGGACCCTATGTCTATTACGACATGAGCACCTGGAGCCGGATCCTGGTGAACGCCTTTTACGGCCTTACCTACCTGATCTACATCCTCAACCGCTTCATCCTCCGCGTTGGCTCGGTGGTGCAGGGCGGCAATTTCGTGTTCAAGCGGGCGTCCTGGGCCGCTGTTGGCGGTTATGACCGCACCATCCAGTTCTTCGGCGAAGACACTGACGTGGCGGTCCGCCTCTCCAAGGTCGGCGCGGTCAAGTTCACCTTTGCGCTCAAGATGATGACTTCGGGCCGCCGGCTGGAAAAAGAGGGCGTGTTCAAGACAGCGGGCACCTATACGCTCAACTTCTTCTGGGTCACCTTCCGCGGCAAGCCAGCGACGAAAGATTACACGGACATTCGCCCCGATTGATCCGGGCTGTTCAGTAACCTTCGTTAGGCTAAGCTTGGCCGGCCGCATGGTGCGGCTTGGGCTGGCAATCGATGGCGATTCCCACACAGCTTCCGTCCGCCGCGCTGGCCGTCCGGTCAGCGGCGTTGCAGGCGCTTGTCTTGCAGGCCGGGCAAGTGCTGGAAGGCAAGGTGCTGGGCGCCGGGCCGAGTGGCACCACCCAGGTGCAGATCGGCAAGCAGGTGCTCAACCTGACGCTGCCGGTGCTGCTGGCGGTCGGGTCGACGCTAAACCTGCAGGCACAGGGAACTGGCGCGGAGCAAAAGCTCGTGCTGTTGCCGCAGCCGGCGTCAACACCAACTGCGCCGCTGCCGACGCAGGCGAGTGTGGTCACGGTTAGTCAACCAAGCATTCAGACGCCTCCGCAAGCGGGTGCCAATCCGGCGCCGCCTCCCGTGCCGGTCCCCACGCGTCCCGGGGCGTTGGAGGCGCTGGCGCTGCAACCGGGCCAGCAGCTCGAGGCTCGCGTACTGGGTCCGGCGCCAAACGGCATGACGCAGGTGCAGATCGGGCGGCAGACCATCGAGGTCGCATTGCCGACGGCCATGCCGCAGGGCGCAACGCTGCCGTTGCAAGTGGAGGGTAGCGGCGCGCAGCAGAGGCTGGTGCTAGTGCCGCCGCCGGTGCAGGGCAACGTTCCGCAAGCTCCGTCACCCCAGTCGCCGGCGAATGCAGGTGCCACGCCGCAGGCGCCGCAATCTGCCAGCACAAACGCGCCGCAGCCCTCGAGCAGTCCGGTAGCGCAAACGACAGTGCCCCCGAGCCAGCCTTCGGCGCCGCTCCCGCCACCCAGCTTGCCTCAGCCCGGCTCAGCTCAAGTGGCCTTGACGCAGATGGTGCAGAGCGCGGTGCAGCGCCAGGACAGCGTCGGCAACCTCACCACAGTCCTCGCCGCCGTGGTGGGCAAGGTGGCGCTGCCGCAGCCGGTACTGCAGGCAGCTCAGCAGGTCTTGGCCGCCAGCCTGCCGCTCGGACCGGCGCTCGATGGTGCGGCGATGCAGAAGGCGATCGCCAATTCGGGTATTTTCCAGGAGGCGGTGCTGGCGCAGGGCGCGCCCCAACTGGCCAAGGGCGATCTGAAGACGGCATTGCTGACCCTGCGCAGTACGCTGGTGACATGGCTGGGACAGACTGCGGCACCAGTTGTCCCGCCCGGTCCATTGGCCCCACCGGTGCGCGGTGCCCTGCCACGGGCAAGGTCGGCCAATACCGGCCCGATCGAGATTCCCGAAACGCCCATCGAGGTCGGCAAGGTTATGTTGGGCCGGGCCGAGGGCTCGCTGGCGCGGCTGCGGCTGCATCAGCATGCCTCGCTGCCCGAAACCGCCACGGCTGGGGCCCCGGCCGACTGGTCGACTGATATTCCGGTGCTTATCGGCACCTACCAGACCGTTATGCAACTGCAGATTCACCGTGATGCTACTGGTCCTGAGCAATCTGTCTCCGAGCGCGGCTGGCAGATCCATTTCGCCATGGACCTGCCCAAGCTGGGCGAGGTCGGCGCCCAGGTCGGCCTGCGCGGCGGCGTCACCTCGGTCCGGCTCTGGGCCACCAACGGGGTCACGGCGGCGCGGCTGGAGCAGGCTGTGCCCGAGCTGAGCCAATCGCTGGCCGCCGCCGGGCTGCGGCCCGGTATCATCGTCGTCCGCGCCGACGAGCCGGTGCCGCCCCCTACGGCCACGGGCCATTTTGTGGATTCACTGACATGAGCGACCCGCACAAGGAGCGCGCGCTGGCGGTCGCGTTGCAATACCAGAAGGGCAGTCGCGAGGCGCCGCGCGTGACGGCCATGGGCAGGGGCCTTGTCGCCGAGCGGATCGTGGCGCTGGCTGAGGAGAACGGCGTCGTCATCGAGTCCAATTCATCGCTGGCCGAAGCGCTGAGCGGCGTCGAAATCGACGATACCATTCCGATCGAACTGTATGAATCCATCGCCGTGGTCATTGGCTTCGTCCTGCGGCTCGGCACGAAATAGCCGCGCCCATTGCAACGTCTAGCCTCCCATCCCATTTCAAAGCTGTTCAACCCCGAAGGAGTGGGACCGTGCTGAAACCTGAAGATCGCGACGCCATCGAAGGCCTGTTCGACCGCATCGAGACCGTTGCCGCCAAGAGCGGCCCGCGCGATGCCGACGCCGAGGACCTCATCCGCCAGCGCCTGCAACAGGCGTCCGCCGCGCCTTACTATATGGCCCAAACCATCCTGGTGCAGGAGCATGCCCTGCAACTGGCCGAGCGGCGAATTGCCGAGCTCGAAGCCAATGCGGAGCGCCGGCCCGCTGGCGGCTTTCTTGGTGGCCTGTTCGGCGGCGACAACGAGCCGCAACGAAGCCAGCAGCCAGCGCGGGCTGCCCGTGGTCCGTGGGGCGATCGCGATGAAGGCAATGACAATCGCCAGCGTGGCGGCGGCGGTGGCGGCTTTCTCGCTGGCGCGGCACAAACCGCCTTGGGCGTGACCACCGGCGTGCTGCTGGGCTCGGCCATTGCCGGCATGCTCTCCGGACAAGCCAATGCCGGCGAATACAATGCCGATCAACCCGCGGACCAACCAGGGGACGAGCCCGCGCCGGACGACCAGCAAAACGATGATTACGATAGCGGCGACGACGGCTTCGACACCGGCGGCGATTTCTGAAGATAAACGCCAGCTGAACCGGCGTTCCAGCACCGGTTCAGCCGATCTGTCCGAATATCCCTCAACGCAATGCCAATGAGGGGTTTGGCCATGATCGTCGTTCGCCGCCAGCATCGTAGTGCCGTCAAGACCGCGCTGATCCTTGCCGCGATTGCTGGCATCGCCATCGTCCTCGGCGTCCCGGCCCAGGCCGGTCAGTTTCAGCAACTCGATGTGGGCCAGTATGGCCAGGTCGAGTTCAATGCGCCCTCCGGCAATATCGGCTGCATCTATACCCCTGCGGGTGGCACGCCGGTTTACGAGACCGCCAATGGCGGCGCTGAAATCCAGTGCGACCGGGTCGGGCCCAGCTATGTGCGCACGATTTTGGGGGACTCCGGCGCCGCCTACCGTATCAACGATGTCGGCGATCCAAGCTGCTGCTCGCTGGCGCAAACCATGCAGTACGGCAAGACAGTTGAAATCGGCCCGTTCCAGTGCCTGTCCGAGCGCCGTGGCCTGACATGTGCTCGTGAAGACGGCCACGGCTTTTTCGTCAGCCGCGCGCTCATCCAGGTCAAATAGTCAGTACTTCTCGTAGAACTCGTTGCCGCCTGCCATGAGCACATAGTGCATGTTGTCATAGGGAAAGCGCAGGCCGGCGGTGTGGAAATGCATGGCATTCTGCACGCCGGGATGCCGTTCGCCGCGCATGACCTGATCGGCAACCTGCGACGCCAATACCGCGCCGCTATCGGTCATTTTCTTGGATAGAACGCCCGACGCAAACTGATTGGGCTGTCCCACGACGCCGCAAATGCTGTGCGGATAGCGCTGATCGTTGACGCGGTTCATGACGACCGTGCCGACGGCCAGCATGCCTTCGGCGCTGGAGCGGTTGGATTCGAAGTACATCGCCCGCATCAGGCATTCTTTCGGGCTGAGCTGCGCCATGCCGAAGTTCATGCCAAAAAAACTGCAACCGCCCAGGCTTGTGATCGCCACGGCGACCGCAGCACCGCGCAGAAGAGTTTTTGTCAGGTCAAGCATAAAGGCCATCCTCGATCACGCACACGCTTGGCGTGCCTAATCGAAGATGACCCAACAGGCTTAAGGAAGGTCTGACCCAGAAGGTTAATTAAACCTTTAAGAAAATTACCGGTCGGTCGCGGTGAAAATCAGGGCCGAAATCAGGGCTATCGTTCCCAAAGCCACGATCACCGGGATCGGATTTTCCTGCACTGCCTTGCCGGCTACATTGGCTTGCCGCGAAATCTGGCGGGCCGCGACGGCGCCTTGATGACGAACCTGATCGACGACGGCAACGGCGTTGTGCTGGGCGTCTTTGAAATGGCTGTTGCCGTATTTGCTGACGTTATCGGAAATCGAGGCAATTTCCTCGCGCAGCGATGCGATCTGGGCGGCCAGGCTTTCGCCGATGTCGTCGCCACTGTCTTCGATCCGCTTGATAGCTCGTTTTGCTGCTGTGGCCATAATGACGCTCCGCTTTGATGTTTCGAGATAAACTCCGCCTCGGGGCAATGGTTCCTGCGGCGATTTGGTGCAGCGCTATTGGATATGCCGCCGCCGCTTCCCATTTAAGGACCACGACCGCGTCACCAGGGGACAAATATCATGCCGCCCAAGAGCCACGCCCGCCTGCACCGCCAGTTCGATCGCATCGAGCGCCGCATCCCCAATTTCGCCTCGGGTGCCTTGTCTTGGCTACGCCGGCCGCAAGCGCGGCTGATCCGCATTCCGCTCGGGCTGCTTTTGATCCTCGGTGGCATTTTCAGCTTCCTGCCGGTGCTGGGTCTCTGGATGCTGCCGCTCGGCCTGCTCTTGTTGGCGCTGGACTTCGCGTTCCTGCAGGGGCCGGTCAACTCCGCCATCCTGCGCGGCACCCGCAAATGGACCCTGTGGCGCCGTTCGCGCCGCAAATAGGGCACTGCAGGTGCCGAAACCGTGAAGACAGCCTTTGTAAATACGTAACCACTTCATGACAGTTTTAAGTGATCGGCTGCGGACAGAAGCCCGCGCCTAGCGCTCGGGGTTTGTCAGGTGAGGTTGTCGGTTATCGAAGGCGGGCTGCGTTATGCCCAGGGACGGGGCGGCGCCGAGCCGATCCGGCCAGAAGATGTGGAGGCCGAGGCCGCGCGGCGGATGCGCGAGGGCAAGGTCAACGAGTGGCGCGTGCGCGAATTCGTCACCGGCCATCCCATGCCGCCTGATGTCAAATATCTTGAGTTGCAGATCACTTTCGCCTCGCGCGCCATCTGCAAGTTATCGCCGATCCCGGCGGACTTCGCCGACGACCTCTATTGGCCAACCTGCTGGCGGGAATAACCGCGTTCCACTTGCGGCCCTCCAAACGGCCGCATAGGCTTCTACGGCAATCAGCGCCGAGGGCCAGATGACCATTGAATTCCTGCTGACGACGCTAATCGTCGTCGTCTCCCCGGGCACTGGTGTGCTCTACGTGTTGGCCGCCGGCTTATCGCGTGGCGCCAAGGCCAGCTTCGTTGCCGCCTTGGGCTGTACCTTGGGAACGCTGCCTCATATGGCGGCGGCTATCACCGGCCTCGCCGCGGTGTTGCACACCAGCGCACTGGCCTTTGATGTCATCAAGTATCTCGGCGTCGCCTATCTGCTCTACATGGCGTGGAACACGCTACGCGAAACCGGTGCGCTGAGCGTCGATACCGACGCGGCACCGCGTTCGCCGTTACAGGTGATCGTTTCGGGCATTCTGATCAACATTCTCAATCCCAAGCTATCGATCTTCTTCTTTGCTTTTCTGCCGCAGTTCGTGCCGGCCGATGCACCCGACGCGCTGCCGCAAATGCTGGAATTGAGTGGGGTGTTCGTGCTGGCGACCTTCGTGGTGTTTGTTATCTACGGGCTGTTCGCCGCCGCAGTGCGGGATCACGTCACCTCGCGACCATCGATCATGAAATGGCTGCGGCGCAGCTTCGCCGGTGCCTTTGTGCTGCTAGGTGCCAAGCTGGCACTGACCGACCGATAGGGATAACCGCGGAGCTATTACAGCCCGGCCAGCTTCAATCCGCCGATATAGCGGCTCAGCAGGGCCGGGTGCATGAAGCGCAGGCTGTCACTGACCGAGGCCAGGGTCAGGTCGGGACGCCCGGCGCGGAATTTTTCCAGCGCGTCGCGCGCCGCGGCGGTTTCGCCCCAATTGGCATAATAGGTGGCGAGGTCGCGATAGGGCCACGTCAGGCCGGGGCGTTCGGCCAGCGCCCGCTGCGCAAAGGCGACGCTTTGCTGCGGCCGGCCAGCGCCAAAATGGGCCAGTCCCATGCCCAGATACATGTTGAAGGAAAACGGGTCGAGCGGGCTCAGCCGGGCCGAGCGCTCGAAGGCGGTCAGCCCGTCCTCGGGATTGCCCATGTAGACCTGGCCGAAGCCGCGTCGCATCCAGGCCCAGGCGTGGTTGGGGTCGAGCGCCAGCGCCCGGTCGGCCAGCGCGGTGGCCTGGGCGACGTCGCCACCCGTCTGCATCATTGCCGAGGCCAAGGCCGTCATCGCCGTCGGGTCACCGCTAACCGTGCCCGCCGCTAACTCAATCAGCCGCTTGGCCTCAAGGCGTTCGGCGGCGATATCGCTGGTCCAGTTATAGGCAACCTGCTGGCCATGCGCCCAGGCGGCGAGGGCAGCCGCCAGACCGTAAGCGGGCTCCAACGCCAGCGCCTGATCGAGCAGGGTGATGGCCTCGCGGTTCTCATGGGGCAGATGCGACCACAGATGTGGCATGGCCCGCATCACCAGATCATAGGCGGCCAGGGTATCGGGGCGCTTGGAGCGGGCAAGGTCGATTTCCGCCTGGCGGATCGAGGGCGAGATGGCGCTGGCCACCAGCGCGGCCATGGTGTCCTGCAGATCGAACAGTTCGTGCACCGTGCCGTCGACCTTGTCGGACCAGATGTGGTTGCCGGTTTCCGTCTCCACCAATTGTGCGGTAATGCGGACGCGCTCGCCGACACGGCGGACGCTGCCTTCCACCACGTAACGCACGCCGAGCTCACGGCCGACCTGCCGCACATCCACCGAACGGCCCTTGTAGGCAAAGGCGGAGTTGCGGGCGATGACGAAGAAGTCCTTGATGCGAGCCAGCGTTGCGGTGATTTCCTCAACTACGGCATCAGCGAAATAACTCTGGTCGGCCTCGCCGGACATATTGTCGAACGGCATAACCACCAAGGATGGGCGCTTGGAGGCCGGCAACGGTATCGCCACCGGTGCCGCGGCTTCGGCCGCCTTGGTACCCTGCGGATGCCAGACGAAGATGCGCACCGTCTTGGGGATATTCTTGAGAATGGTGGGCCCGATATCGGCAAATTGTAGGTCTGACTGGCCGACCAGATACTCATACATCCACTTGGTCACCGCCATACCGCCAGGCGGGGAGAGGCCCTGCACGCGCACCGCAAGGTTGACGCCGTTGCCGAAAAGGTCGTCGCCATGGACCAGCACGTCCGCCATCACGATACCGGCGCGAACCTGCAGGATTTCTCCGCCCGGCGCCTGAACCTGACGACTGTTCAATTCCTTCTGGACAGCGGCGACCCAATCGACTGCGGCGATGACGCTGTTGAACTCGGCCAAGAGGCCATCGCCCATTGTCTTGAACACTTTGCCGCCCATGGCCTCGATCCGGCCGACGGCAAAATGCTCGTAGAGCCGCCGCACCAGGCGAACGGTCTGCAATTCGCTGTGCTGCACAAGACGGGAGAATCCAACCACGTCAATTGAGACGATCGGGACCAGCCGCCGTTCGGATTTGGCCATTTAACGCTGGGTCTTCTGGATGCAGGGGAGTGATAGCATTGCATTTGCGCGGCGACGAGAGCCAAGTCATTGCCGCAGATGCCGTTTTGCGGTGACTACTACGATTCTTCGGTAGTGATGCCAGTAAACAATGGTCCAATCTCAAATCGAAGACAGGGCAGCGCCAATGGGACCTTATATTCTGGTCATTGACCAGGGCACGACTTCCAGCCGGGCTATCGTCTTCGACAACGATCAGGCCATCGTTGGCCTGGGCAAGATGGACTTCACCCAACACCATCCCGCGCCCGGTTGGGTCGAACATATCCCTGAGGAAATCTGGGCCACGTGCCTCTGGGCCTGCAAGACAGCGCTGCGCAAGGCAGGCATCACCGCCAAGGACGTAGCGGCCATCGGCATCACCAATCAGCGCGAAACCACGGTTGTTTGGGATCGGATGACCGGCAAGGCAATCTGTAACGCCATCGTCTGGCAGGATCGCCGCACGGCCGATGCTTGCGCAAAATTGCGTGAGGCCGGCAAGGAAGAAATGCTGGCCCGTCGTACCGGCCTGCTGCTCGATCCATACTTCTCCGGCCCAAAGGCGCAGTGGATCCTCGACAATGTCGAAGGCACGCGCGAGCGGGCTTATAAGGGCGAGCTGGCTTTCGGCACCGTCGACAGTTTTCTGATCTACCGGCTGACCGGTGGCCGGGTGCATGCGACCGACGCTACCAATGCCAGCCGGACCGCGCTCTTCAATATTGAAACCAATCAATGGGACCCAGACTTACTGGATCTATTTGATATACCCCCCAATATCCTACCGACCGTCAAGGACAGCGCCGACGACTATGGCAGCACCGACCCGAACGTGCTGGGCGCAGCTATTCCGATCCATGGCGTAATCGGGGATCAGCAAGCGTCACTGATTGGTCAGGCCTGCTTTTTGCCCGGCATGATGAAGTCTACCTATGGAACCTCCTGCTTCGCCTTGCTCAATACCGGGACCGACCTGGTGCGTTCCAATAATCGCATGCTGTCGACTATTGCCTATCGGCTCGATGGGCGCTCGACCTACGCCCTGGAAGGCGTGATCTTCACTGTTGGCGGTGCCGTGCAGTGGCTGCGCGACGACCTTGGCATGCTTGAGCACTCGAGCCAGAGCGACGCCATGGCTATCGCCTCCGATCCTGACCAGCCGATCTACCTCGTGCCGGCATTCAATGGGCTCGGCGCGCCATGGTGGGACAATGATGCCCGCGGCGCGATCTATGGGCTGACCAGCGGGACCCGAAGGCCCGAACTGGTCCGCGCGGCCCTGGAGGCGGTTGGCTACCAGACGCGCGACCTGGTGGACGCCATGCGCGAAGATTGGAGCGGCGCCAAGGATATCGTGTTACGGGTCGATGGCGGCATGGTGGCATCGAACTGGACCATGCAGTTCATCGCCGATGTCGTCGAAGTCGGCGTTGACCGCCCGATCGATCCGGAAATCACCGCCCGTGGGGCGGCTTGGCTTGCCGGATGGAAAGCCGGCGTCTGGCCCGACGCTGCCGGTTTCGCCGCTCGGCGCGAGAGCGACCGCCAGTTCTGGCCGGTCATGTCAACCAAAACGCGGCAGAGCAAGCTGCGCGGCTGGCGCGAGGCGGTGCAACGCACCCTGTCGCGCCAGCCCACCTAGATCGGCTGGTCCCGCCCATTTGCGCCCGCTATGCTGCTCGCATGCATATCTTTCTCGACTTCGAAGCGTCATCGCTGAACAAGCAAAGCTATCCCATCGAGGTTGGCTGGGTTTTGGAGGACGGCACGGCAGAAGGTCATCTGATCCGGCCCGCGCCCAACTGGACCGATTGGGACGATACGGCGCAGGCGGTGCACGGCATTTCGCGTGAGCAATTGGACCGTGACGGCGAGGCGCATGACGTGGTGTGTGCGCGGCTGGTGCAGGTGTTCGAGGGCAATGTGGTCTATGCCAGCGCTCCGTCCTGGGACGGCCATTGGCTGAGCATGCTACTGCGCGCCGCGGGCCGGCCGCGCCACCTGTTGCGGCTCAAGGATAGCGAGGAGGCATTCGTTGCAGCGGCGCGCCAACACGTCGGAGCCGAAATCGCGACCGAGCGCGTCACCGAGGTGCGTCAGCGGGTCAACGCACTCCCGGTGATGCATCGGGCGGTAGACGATGCGCGGCGGGAATGGTCTATCTGGCGGCAATTGTCCGAATGGCGTTGACCTGCGGCTGCCCGGCCCGCCTCAGGCGATCTGCGGCGGTCGAAATGCGATGACGCCTTCGGTCCGGGCGCGCACTTCGGGCGTGGCAAGGCAAGTGGCGACTGCTTCATACCCGGGCGCACCGGGATAGGGCGCGACGCGGCTCGGTGGGCTGTGATTGGCAGGGCACAGGATAATTGCCTCGTTGGCGCTTACCGCGGCCAAGTCCAGGATCGCACTCGATCGCGTCATCAGGAATAGCGGCCCACTGCTCGACCCGCGATTGCGCAAATGGGCGATCACGGCTTCCTGCGTGGCGTGGTCCAATCCCTGCTCCACGGTGTCAACCACCACAATGGCGGCGGTGGATTCCAGTCCGGCGAGTAGCGCCGTTAAGGCATCGGAAGGCGTGGCGCCGTCTTCGATCAGCCAGGCCAGAGTCTGCTCGACCCGCGCCTTGAGGGCAGGGTCAGCGTCCAATACCGACTGTGCCGCCGCACCACGGTTCTCCAGCCGCTCGAGGCCGAGGAAGACTGCATTCGGCAAGGCTTCGGCTAGCGCCATGGCCAGCCGCGTCTTGCCGCTGCCCAAGGGCCCGATGATGTAGTTGAGCGCCCGGATATCGCGCAACTCGAAGCGCTCACCGCCCCACGGCCAAGGCAGGTCGAAGACCACGGCAAGCTCCGTCTCCGGCACCAATAGCCGTGCCAGTTCTCCAGAAGCGGGGGAACGACCTTGGGCGAGATCAGCACGGAGCTGCCGGACGCTTTCCACCGTATCGGCCAGATTGCGGAGGCGGCTCTCAAGCGTGGCCTGATGCGCAGCGAGAGCCGGCTCCAGGCCGTTTGGATCACCGGCAAGCACACGCGCCACCTGCGCCAGGCTAAGGCCGAGAGCGCGGAGGGCGACGATTTCGCCAGCGCGGGCCATCTCGTCGGGACCATAGGCCCGGTATCCGGCTGCGGTGCGGTTGGGAGAAACCAGGCCGCGCTGTTCATAGAGCCGCAGGGCCTTGGCAGAAACGCCGAGACGTTGCGCGGCGGCGGCGGGGTTCAGGAACTGGCTGGAAGAGCTCACGACTCACCTCGTTATGGCTGACCGTTAGCTTATCGGGGCAGCCCCAAGGGCCGGGTCAAGTGCGCTCTACTTCGGCTTCTGTGCGCGCACGTACTTTTCCGCCAGCGCGATCCAGTCGCGCAACGTCTCGTCGTCCTCGGTTTCGTCGGCATCGACCCAGATGAAGCCGCGCATAACCTTGTCGCCATGCACCATCTGGCTGGCCCCCGGACGCGACAGGGCCTCGTCATTGTCGTCCTTGCCGACATGAACCATGACCTGGCCATTCTTCTTGGCCGAGATCAGCATGTGTCCGTTCATCAGGAAGGTGATACCGCCAAACATCTTCTTTTCAGTGATGCGCGGATCGCCATCGAGCAGGTTACGCAGGCGGTCGGCAGTGGCATTGTCCAAAGGCGACCTCCTGCCTTCCCGATTAGCGCTTGCGGGCCTTGCGGGCGGCGTAGCGGCGATCGCGTTCGGCCTTGCGCTCTTCTTCGCTCATGTTCAGGCGCAGCTCTTCGGCGGCCTTCTGAGCTTCGGCTTCAGCGGCCTTGGCTTCGCGCTCTGCGGCGTCGGCCAGAATTTTTGCGGCTTTGGCCTCGGCATTGGCGCGATCACGCTCGGCGCGACGGGCCTCGCGGGCAGCAGCCAGCGCTTCGCGCTCAGCGCGCTTGGCGGCCACTTCGGGGTCGTCGAGCTTGGGCGCCGCCTTGAATTTTTCCAGCAACAGCTTCTTTGCCTCGACGGAATTGTTCCGGCGTTCGGCGAAACCGGCTTCCTTGGGCTGCTTCATTATGCGTTCGTTCCTGTTCGTGCAGTGCGTGAGACGCGGTGCCTTAGCCCATCGGGCGACGGAGGACAACCTTTGCTTGAGGCTGGCAGCTCAGCGCCAGCCGGGCGTCTCGACGCGTTACCGCCGCGTCTAGAGCAGGGTTACGTTGATGAAGTCGTCATAGACATCGACGCAGATATCGGGCGTGCCGCGGACGATGGCACGCTCGGCGCTGCGCGAAATATCGCCGTTGCGCAGCATCTGTTCGAGGCGCGCGCGATTGGCCTTGCGGCTGAAAATCGAGTCGTTTTCGTCGCTGGGGTCGCGCTTGCCGAATTGATGGAAATTGGCGCGATCCTGCCGGATGATGGCGGCGGCATTGTCCAGCGGATAGCCATCCGAAGCAAAATGGTCGGCCCGGCCCAGCGTGGCGCAATAGCTCTCCACCGGATCGGCCTGAGCAAAGGCGGGCGCGGCAAAAGTGATCAGCGCGGAGGCGGCGAGCAGGGCGCAGGCAAGACGTTTCATGGCAGGCTCCTGTGGTTTGCCTCATCAAGCATGACTATGAGGCCAAGTCTACTTGCCGTGGATAAGTCCTGCGCTGGATTGATCTGATTTGATCATGCCGGCACCAATTGGCCTTCCGGCTCGGTTGGCACCGAGGGCTTTGGGAAGGTCAAGGCGACTGCCGCCGCGCCGAGACCAATGGCGGCGGAGGCGATATAGAGCCAGTGGTAATCGCCAAACGTATCGAAAATCCAGCCGCCGCCGATCGGCCCGATGGCCATGCCGATGCTCGACATCATGGTGATGCCGCCCAGCACGGTGCCCATCACCTGGGGCTTGAAATAATCGCGGGCCAGCACGGCGTAGAGGGGCATGACGCCGCCATAGGCCATGCCGAGCACGCTGGCCAGCATGTAGAAATGGCTCAGCTCGCTGACATAGATATAGGTATAAATGCCGGCCGCCTGCAGCAGCAGGCCGGCGATGATGACGCGCTTGACGCCCAGCCGGTCTCCCGCCAGACCGAACAGCAGCCGGCCGAACAGGCCCGCAACACCCTCGACGCTGTAGATACTGGCCGCTGCCAGCGACGAGGCGCCGCACAGCATGGCATAGCTGACGGTGTGGAAGATTGGCCCCGAATGGGCGGCGCAGCACAGGCAGAACACCGCCGCCAGCACGATGAACTGGGGCGAGCGCAATGTGGTGGACAGCACGGAGCGCGGGGCAGGGCCGCCGGCAATGACCGCTGGAGCAGGCGCGGGTGCCGCCACTGCGGCAGGCGCGCGGCGGATCAAAAAGGTGGCGGGGATCAGGATGGCCCAGACGCCGATGGCGACGATCAGCATGGCGCTGCGCCAGCCGTAGGCGGAGATCAGCACGCTGGCCAGCGGCGTAACTACCATCGGGGCGACCCCGCCCCCGATCGACACCAGCGACACGGCGAGGCTGCGATGCTTATCGAACCAGGCCAGGGTCGTGGCCATGATCGGAGCGAAAAACGCGCCGACCGACGCGCCGCACAACCCGCCATAGGCAATCTGGAAGACCAGCAGGTTCGGCGCGCGGCTGGCGACGAACAGCCCGACCCCGAGCATGACCGAGCCGATCAGCACCACGGGCCGCGGCCCGATCCGGTCGGTGACCGCACCCCAGCCGAAGCCCGCTACGCCCATGACGATGAAGGCGAAGGTCATCGCCAGCGAAATGCCGGCATGGCCCCAGCCGGTATCGTCCGACATGGGTTGCAGATAGACGGGCAGGGCGAACATCGCGCCCATCGCCACGCAGGTGATCAGTGCCCCCGCTGCCACGATAACCCAGCCGTACCGGTTTTCCATTGCCCGCTCCTCAACGCGTTTGCACACTATAGACGAACAGTAGACGGGCAAACCGACAGGGCGGGAGTAACATTTTTGGCGGCGGCCATGACCCGCGCGGGCGGTCGATGAAGCACTGCGGCATGCGGCGAGACGTGCTTGATAGGGTGAGCGTTAAAAATGCGCCAGCATTGTCGAAGTCGCTATTGCTCAATCGATGAGCAGAGTGGCCATGGGCCATCACAACCGGAAGGAAACCGCATGAAACTGGATGCCATCGAAGTGGTGACGCTGTTTGTTTACGATATCGACGCGACCAAGGCGTTCTACGCCAAGGTGTTCTCGGCCGAAGTTTTGTTCGAGGATGCCGTCTCGGCGGTGCTGCAATTTTCGGGGACCATGCTCAATCTGCTCGCGGCGAGTGAAGCCCCCGAACTGGTCACGCCCAGCGCCGTCGCCGCGCCGGGCGCTGGCGCCGCGATGCTGCTGACCATCCGGGTCGACAATGTCGACGTGACCTGCGCCGAACTGGTGGCGCTCGGCGTGAGCCTGCTCAATGGCCCGATGGACCGTCCCTGGGGCCGCCGCACGGCGGCCTTTGCCGATCCGTCGGGCCATGTCTGGGAGGTGGCGCACGAACTCCACTGAAGGGTGGGTCGGACCCCATTTGCCCGCGTGGTTTGCTGCGCCCATGTGTGCCGCTGCCAGCTTCGTCGGCACGGCGTGTGTGACGGGAATGGGGTGATAATGGCATGGGGCAAGGCGGCGGGGATAAGTTTCTCGCCGCCATGCGTGGCAAAGCTAGCCGCGACGCGCCGCCTCGATGGCCGCCACGTCGATTTTTCCCATGGTCATCATGGCATCGAACGCGCGCTTGGCTTCGGCGCCGCCTGCGGCCATGGCGTCGGTGAGGGCGCGCGGCGTGATTTGCCAGGAGACGCCCCATTTGTCCTTGCACCAGCCGCACTGGCTTTCCGCGCCGCCATTCTGGACGATGGCGTTCCAGTAACGATCGGTCTCGGCCTGGTCGTCGGTGGCGATCTGGAACGAGAAGGCCTCGCTCTGCTTGAAGGTCGGTCCGCCATTGAGGCCGAGGCAGGGAATGCCGAACACGGTGAATTCCACCGTCAGCACGTCGCCCGCCTTGCCGGACGGATTATCCCCCGGCGCCTTGCTCACGGTTCCGACCGTGCTGTTTGGGAAAGTGTCGGCATAAAACCGCGCCGCCGCCTCGGCGTCCTTGTCATACCAGAGGCAGATCGTGTTCTTGGCGATAGCCATGTTCTGTTCCTTTCGCGTCACTGATGCATGGACGACGTTCGAGGGCGAAGGATTCCGACAGGCGCTCGAAAACAGGGTGACGCCTGATCGTTCGGCGGACAAGCCCGAGCCGGGAGGCAGACGACGGTTGTCGCTGTGACGCCCCGGACGGAACGCCGGACATGGCAAAGCGCCGCCCGGCCTTGCGGCGTCGCGGATACACGGTAACGGGCGGCCATTGGGCCTTCCTAGATTTTGTAGAACGGACCAATGGCCGCCCGTCACGATCCGCTTTTGCTCAGGGTCCGGTTCATGCGCGCCATTATTGCAGGCACGCGTGCCGAGCTTCCACCCTGCTGAATGGGCGCCCCCATCCCACGGTCTCCCCGCCCGACCCTGCGTCGGGGCCGCGTGTGTGACGGGAATGGGGGAATGATGCCATGGGGATTTGGGGTGGGGATAAGTTTTGGATACCCGAGCCGGGTTGAGCCGACACCGAGAAGCGCCGTTCAGTCCTCCGAGCGGCCCGTGCTTTGGCTGTTGCGCTCATAGCTATGCTTGGGCGGCAGCCAGGCTTTTCGGTTTAGGGCCGCAGCGCGGACCCTCATGAAGAGAGGCTCACCGCCCACAGAAATTATTCACAATCGCGCATTGACGCGTGGTGAGAGCCGAGCAAGCGGCAAGGGCTTCCTCGCTTGCCTTATGCTCGTTGGGGCTTTGACCGAAACCCCAATGAGTGCCGTCGTCTGCCATGGCGAAGCAATTGTTGGCCGAGCTTTCGACGATGGCGCAATTGGTATAGCGCGCGTTGCAATCCTTGAGCGCCGCGGCCTTAGCTTGCGCGGGGTATTGGTAGCCGCGCGCTGTGATCACTGTCCCCTCAGACCCAACGGCCACGGCCCAGGAGGCGAAGGTCGGTGTTGTTGAAACAAGCAGGCAAATAAAAACGAGGATGACCGAAAAGTACTTTTTCATAATGGTCTCGGCGCAAATGGAATCTGTATTTATCCCGGGACTATAGGCACGCTTTAGTTCAGGCGCTACTCGCGCCGAAAGAATGAAGCGCTGATCGCCTACGACTATGAGGCTCTGCCAGATTTGGCGGGGCGGCCGAAGCGGAAGCGGTTCCCGAACGTCCCCCAGGGGGCTCTTGGGGGCTCTGCCGCTTCGGCGCGTCTGCCTTCGTGGTTGGAGGCTCGCGAAGGGCTCCCACCTCATCGTGAGGGCTTGGGGGACAAGAAGCATATCTTGGAGGTGATACCCGAAAGGGAAGTCAGAAAGACACGAGACTTCGCACCAGTGGACGAGCCTACTGGCCAAGCAATTTTTCTAGCATGCTCACAAGCCTGTGAACATCGCCGCTAAATAAATACCAGCCAAGTACCACGGGCGCCGCCCGCGCGGCAATCGCGCCAACCTCTCCGGCAAAGCTGTCTGTGGCGGTATCGAGCTTAGTGAGTGCCCACTGACCAACTCGCCCGGCTGCACTGCGAAGCAAAATGCCAGCCTCCAGTAAGGCCTCCCTGTTGGCTCTATCTGACGCATTCAACGCACCAATAAGATCAAATGCTTCGAACGCTTTCTGCTGGACAGTCAGATCGGTCACCAACTCTGGAGGCGGTTGATTATGACCCGCTCCACCATGGACATCTGCAATGTCCGCGCTAGCCGCCAGCAATTGCTCAAGCCGCCGTCTTGCATCGGATGCAGCTTGTGCCAGATCGTCCGGCTTATAGGGCGCGTAGAGATCGAAAGCCAACTGCACGGGCGGGACAGGGTCAACCGCTGGCCCAATTTCGACTTTTGCGACGAGTTTCTCATCGCTTTCAGTTGTCAGAAAATTACCAATTTCGTCGGTGATGTAAGATTGGCCTGCAGGGAGTTCCTCCTCGTCGTCGACAACGTTCTCGTCAATGAACAAAGTGACGTCTGGTAATGGTTCATCGACAGAATATATACCATCGTCCTCCATGCGATCAAATCCGCCAATGTTGTTAGAGGGTTGCTCCGCCCCGGCAAATTCTGGAGAGAATTGGCCCTCCGATGTCTTTCTTACTAACTTGCCTTGGACAAAATCATAATAACGGAAGGTTGGATGACGTGACAAAGGACGCATTATTGTTGCGTCGTCGAATTTTGTATTCTCATCGACAATCGCACCATCGAATTCATTGTCGACCATGAATGTCGCGCCGGATAGATTTGCACCAATCAAATTAGCATTTATGAATTTTGAACTAATTATATGCCACTCGGTTGTCGTGGCCGACCTGAAATCAGCATTGCTAAAATCAGAATAAATGCTGGGGCTCGACGTTATATTTGTTCCTGATAAGTTTGCCCCATTGGCATTCATCGAGGTAATGCTTGTATTTAGAAATTTGCAGCCAGAAAAATTAGTTCCTATTGCAATAGAATTATCCAAGAGGGCGTGGCTGAAATCGCAATTGCTTAGATCCATGCTTGATAGATCCGCTTCACGAAAATCGCACCGGGTTAAATCCTTACTTCCACCCTTCAACAGTTTTAGGTCTTCTTCGTCGGCCAATTAATTTCCCCAAAATTTAGGCCCGAGCAGAGATGCTTGGGCCTAAAAATTCAAGTGCTAAACGTACACAGCAGCGGGCGGCTGTGACGCCGAGCACAGAATTGCCACTGGCGCCCGCTGAAAGGCCTGGAATCCGGGGCCGTCAAATCGTCCTTTGTTGCCTAGTCTGCCTGTCCTCGACCATAAGGCTGCCATCGGCATGGACCAAGCAGCGCTTGCAGTTTTCTCCACATTTCGCAGGAACAAAAAACCCAGCCTCTCGGCTGGGTTCGAAATCGCCGCCGAGCGGGGGGCTATCTCAAGTCGGATCTCAAAAACAGGTACGCGCCATAGGTCTGAAACTCGCGCACCGGACGGATGTCGTCGTTGGCAAGAAGCGCCAACGCCTTTCGCGCAGAGGCCTGGTTCATCTGGCGGGCGACATCCCGCAACGAGACGTAGGTGGAGGTGAACCTGTCGAAGGACTCGAACGGCACGACGCGCTGAGGGCAACGGTTCGCCGGATTTGTCCCGAGGACGGTACTCAAATGCCCCGAAGCGATTAGCTTCTGAACGGCATCCCCCTTGATGCCCAGTTTCCTGATGATGGCGTTCGGGATCAGGCCCTCCAACGGCGGCAGGGCAGCCTTTTGGCGAAGTTCCCGACGATCGATTAGCAAGGCTCGATAACCCTGCTCGCGCTCGAGGATGCCGACCCAGGTGAGTTTGCCGGCAAGCATCAGCTGCAACGTTTCAAGCAGGGAGCAGTTCGCGCGCCTGGTCGCCATGGAGATGCTGACTTGGCTGTCGGTAGGCTGGATCACGCTCTCTGCTCCGCGGCCCAGCTCGGCCAACAGCTGATCCGCGTCGTTTGGGTCGAACAGTGGTTCGACGCTGGTCCCGTGCACTATCGGCGACAGGAGCCGGTTAGTCGTGATGGTGGCCAGCGGCACTCGATCGATGTGCATGTACCTGCGCAAGGCTATCGCGGGCACGCCCCTCTGCAGGCGATGGAGCAGGGCTTCGTTTTCGTCGGCTTTGAATATTGCGTGCGCGTGAACCACATTTTCGTCCGCGGTGACAACACCTGCGGAAACCAGATTGTTTCGAAGCGTCTTGATGTGGAGGCCGTATTTCGCGGCCGCCGTTGACACTGAATGGATCACCCGTTTCGCGACGGGGGAGCCGAGGACATTGTCTTCGGGGCCGACAGGCAGGGTTTCGACGATGTGGGTCCGCACGACCTGACGTATGGCATCGGCGTCAGAGCCGGATGCCGAAAACGCCAGCCACTTATACAGCGCCCCAAACATTTGCTGTGCGCCAGCGGGGCCGGCAAGACCTGACCGTTCTTGGAGCGTAGACAGGAAATCGCGCAGGTGACTTGGGCCGGCTGCCAAGATGGTGAACCCGACGCCGCCAGCTTTGTGCAGGTCGTCCTCGCCGAGCGTATCGAGACCGACATCGCGGCCGCGATCGATCATGGCGCCCAGGATCTCACAACACCGGGCGACGGTGCCGACAGGCATGTCGTCCACCCAGGATCCCGTTCCTGCTGCATCAAAGAGGCGGCGATCTAGGTATTCCTCCAACGGGCTCGGCGATCGGCGGTCGGCTTGAGCCGCTCGAAGCAAATCGCGGACCGGTACTCTCCCGAGCCAAAAGCCGAAGTCGTGACGGTCATTCGTCCCCTCTATGGGAAAGGTTAGTAAGGGTAACTGGTGCTCGATACAGGTGCGGGCCGGACGCAGCTGCCAGGCTACGCGACCGGCCATTGAGGCGCCCGGCGGCAAATTTGTCATAAGGCGATCCTGAAGGACGCAGGCCGGACACACCCGAACCGTTTCTCGGCGCACGATGCTCGGATGCAGAAGCTCGCGGCCCAACATGTAGGTCTTCACACCGACGCGGCGAATAGATGAGGACGCCAGCTCCTCCTCGCCAATCCCCGCCAACTCTGCGAGCGAGGACGCAACCTCGACGTCACCGTCAAACAGCTTGTCGAAGGACAACGCCATGTCCGAGCAGAACCTTCGCGCTGAAGCACGGGCGTTGCGGGACGCCAGTCGAAACGCCAGCGACAAGGGCGTTTCATGGGCAACCGAGGGCACAGTCAGAGCCAGTTTCACCATGGTCCTTGGCTCCGATCGATCGATTTTCTACGCTTTGCATCGCTTTTGAGACTGGCGGCAGACGGCGTGGCCGCCGCACTGGTTTGGGTTGCGTTGGTGCTGATAGACTGCCAACCAGCCACGAGAAAGATGTTGAGCGGCGTCGGGCAGTCGTTGTGCTGCTGGTAGGCGCGCACGAAGTTATCGATGGTCAGGACATGGCCGTTCGCTAGAAACAAGTCTTGCAGCGCATCCACGATCAGTTCGAGAGAGGTCCCGAGCATCCCGCCCGTTGCGTGGATCAGACGGGCGACCAAGTCATCGGGCAGAGTGTGGCTGACACCGGCAACGGCACAATATTCGGCGATGATGCTCCGAAGCGCCTCGCCATCGGCGGCGGCGGAAATCGGTTCCAGCGCCAACGGAAAGGTCCTTCGCAGGAGTTGTCGGTCGTGAGCGCATTGATCGAGCAGATCCGGAACACCGGACAGGACGAGGGCCACGGGCCAGTCGGGTCCGCTCATGAGCCCCTTCAGTGTGCTGAGCACTTCGCCGGCGTCGCGGGCATTGCGTCCAGCAAAGACATCCTGGCTTTCGTCCAGCCAGATCAGCTTTGTATTCCGAAGCATCAGATGCTGGCGGACGTCCTCCCAATAGTTCGCGCGGGTACCCTTTCCGTTGACGGGGTAGCCGAGCTGGCGGAGCATCTGCAGGGCGAGGGCTTTCAATGTGACAGGGCTTTCGACCTTGAAGCAAACGGCCGGCAAGTCGTCGTCGCATGTTGGTTGAAGCGATGGATGGCGTTGAATTCCGCGGATCAGCGTGGTTGTCTTGCCGGCCCCTGAGCCGGCAGTAACGATCATGCCCACGCGCGAGAGCGGCTGAGAGATGCGATGGGCGATTTCGCGGTTTGTCAGGATGGTGTCGATGATGGTGCTGACCTTCTGGTCACGCGAGGTCGTGACGTACTTTGAGCGCAAGGCGGTCAGCCGATCGAAGCTAGGCGGAAGGGGAAAGTGTTCCATGCTCAGTCCAGGCTCCAGTTCTTTGCAGGCGAGGGGAGGGGAGAAGGCGGCGTTTCGGGCTGGTCAACCGGTTTCGACGCCGGGCTTTCCGCCGAAATGACCTCGCCATAGCCGTCGTCCACGGCGGGACGGCGTTGGTCGGCGAATTCGAGGTGGTAGAAATAGGCGACCTCGGCCTGGTCGATCTCCTCTGGCGAATACAAGTACGCCCTCACATTGGCCCGGCTGTGGGCGCGTTGAGCGAGGTTGTCGACATAGTCGAGGGACTCCAGAGCCACCTCGCGCGACAAATTGCTTTCATGCCGATTTTGAGTTCGCAGGTGCGTGGTGGCAGCGATCCACCACTGCGCAGTGACCCCCTCCATCGAGGCCTCACGGCAAGGCACCTCGATCAGCTTTCCGGTGGGTAGCCGTACTGATATGGCACCCAGATTGTCGGTGTTTACGCGGATCTCGACCTCAAGGTCGTTGCCATCGCGGAAGTGTTCGCCCAATGGCCCGCTTTCCGTCCGGTAATAGTTCGACATGACGCGGATGCCGCGGCTGGTAATCGTGCGCTTGAGCTTTATGCCGTAGATGGCCCGCAGGGTTCGCTGGTCTGGCGGCGGCTTGATTCCATAGCGCCGGACCGCGTGCTCCCAAGTGTTAGCCGGGGTGGCCCCGTGAAGGGAATCGTGTGGGGTGTTGAGGTAGTTGTCGACGGCCCAGTTGACCAGAACGTCTGCCAGCTCGTCGTCGGTGACACCCGCGCGCCCCTGTGAATCGTAATCCGCCTTGGCAACAGGATTGGAAAACGTCCGGCCCGTCAGACGCGCGATTGGACCCAGACTGGCGGTATAGAAAACGTGCTCGACCGTGCCACGAGCCGGGGCGTCGCCGGCGCCGGGAAATTCCAGAGTGCCGCCGGAGTCCCCCACGGCCGTCCGCACCTCATGAGACAGGAAGTTCCAATCCGTCACCACGCCGCTCAGGCCACATCGCTGATGCCAGGTGGACTTGGCCGAAGCAGCCAGTGCATATCGAGTTTTGTCCTGCGAGATCATCTCCAGCACCTTCAGCTGCGCCATGTGCGTGGCACGGTCGATGATCCGAAGGGCGAGGATGACCTTGGTGGCCACGCAAATCGCAATGATAACCAAGCGACGAGCGCGCTCGATGTTGGCGCGTTCCTCTTCGGTTAACTGATCCCATATCCCCGCCAGGCAGCACAGCGTCATGAGATCGATTTCGTGTTCATCGATTTCGATGCGAAGGCCCGGAATATCGACCTGCAGGCCGGCCCCAACCCAGGGCATGTGCTTGTCGGCGTATTCTTTGTTGTGCCGGGCTACCATCGTGGCGTACTTCGGAAGGCGATCTATCGCCTCATCCGTCATGTCACGCCCGGGTATGGGCAAGGGATCGAGGTTCTCGAGCTTCCGGGCCTTGTTGGCCTTCTTGATCGCTCGTTCGAGATTGACGTGGACTTCAGTTTTCGTGGGCCGCTCTGCCGAGGCGAAGCGCTTCACCTCGAGCGCGAGAAGGTGCAGCACTTCGGCGACAAAACGCGGATTGAAGTTACCCGAAAATCTGCGGTTGTCGCGCAGGCTTATGGCATAGCATCCATTGCGCTCATACAGCCGCACCCAGCCCAGCAATGCGCGGCCCGAAGGAACGCCCACTTTTTCCGGGGGCTGGACCGTCAGCTTCGGTTTGGCACGGGTCTTCCGTTTCGGGCTTTTTGCTCGTGTCCCGACGCTGTCGGGAGCCTTGAGCCCCAACTTCTCGATGATGGGCGCAAACTCCAAGGCTGCGGCCGAAGCACCGTCATTGGTGCGCTTATACTTCTTGGGGTCGGCGGCTCTCGCCTTGAGGAACAAGTCGCAAAAGGCCTGACGCCAAAGGCATGCTTCCCGCTCGGCGGGAGAAAGATTGCTGAGGAGCTCCTCATCGGTGTGAAGGCGAATGCGCGCCCTGGCCTCGCTGTAATAACCAGGCTCGAACGTCAAACTGTTGCTGCCCCAGAGGGCCTCCAACTGTTCATGGGTGAAGGACTCCTTCAGCCCGTCGGGGCGTTCCAACAGAACGCCCTCCTCATTGTCTTCAATGGGGCGATAGAAGGTGGAGTGGATGGTAAGTCTGTCGACAGTGGCGAGACGGAACCGGGTCATTTCGCAGCACCGTCTGCGTCCGGCGTCATGACCTGCCAGAAAGGGCCAGGGTTGGCAAAGTGCGGTTCAACGAGGCCGTGACCCCACATGTCCATCAGGTGGGCGTTGCTGTAGAACTCGGTGGAATTGTCGGGGGCGCGGCGCAGGAGATAGCCGTCCTGGAGCACTTCGCTGAACCGAAACACGGTTCCCGCGATGTTGACGGTGTCAGCAGCGGACAAGCGGAACGGGTTCATGCTGCATTCCTCCGCACGAGTGAGGGATAGCGCAGCCGACCTTCATCGACCTGGAAGCAGACCCGTCGACCCACCATGCGAATGACGGCGCGGAAGGCGCGGCCTTCGAGGCCTGTGGCGTTGACGATGCTTTCGATCGTGGTCGTTCCAGCGAGGCTGGCGATCACATCTGCGACCAGGCGATCCGCTTCGTCGTCGATTTCGGAGCCGACGAAATGGATCAGCTCCGCGTTTTCAGCTTCCGCCCGGGTGAATGACTTCTCAGTCACGAGGCGCAGTTCATCCAAGTGGTCCGCGTTTTGAGCCAGGATTAGCTGCAGCGTGCGGCGGAAGTCGCGGCGGTGCGCCGAACCCTCAGGCTTCACCGAGAGGCCGATCCGTCGGCCGTCGTCCATGATCGCAAGGAAATCCAGGACGTGGCGGTGCTCAGACCCGTCGTCATCGACGTAGGGATCGAGTGGATACTGATCGATGAGGTCGACGACGTCGGGACGGGTGGACCAGCGGTAACTGGTCACGAGTTCACACCGCGATTCAAAGACGACGAGTTGGCGCGTCCCGCCCTTGTATATTACGCACGCGCCGGAAAAGTGCCCCCTTGCTCGAAGGGCGATGTGCCGCGACGCGCGGCTGTGCAGCGTAGGGGTGAAGAATGTCGAATCAAGCATGGTTGCTCCACGCCGTGCCCCCGATCCGCTTGACATTTTCATGCTCAAGCATCAGATTCGAGGTACACAGCTGATGTTGTGCCGATCGCTTGCTCTCTTCCAAATTGCGGAGCGATCAACGTTTGAGATTGGAAAGGGCTGGGCCGGAAGGTTTGGCCTTTTTCTTTTGCGTGCTGGTCTTGGTGTCTCCGATCCGGTTCGTTAGCTGAACATCTGAGCAGCGAGTGAAAATTCAAAACGAAAACCGCGAGTCAAATCAGCGACTTGATTCATTTTCTTGAATCTTTGCGCGAATCCAACGGCTTGTTGGAAAATATGAGAGTCGAATCTTTTTCGCTTTGCGCGAGCCATAGGCCAGCGGTCGCAGCTGACCTCTACTATTTGCTCAGTAAAGCCAGTGCTTCTCACCTGAACGCCGTCCCAGTGGGGGACCTAGGGCAACCCTGGTATCTTCAGTAATCGCATGGCGACAGTCGAAGGTCACGAGGCCGGCACAAGCCATTGACAGGACGTAGTCCACCCATCTTTTAGGCTCGTCCACCAATTCATCCTCAAGTTCTCCGAGCTTCAGTCCAACGTCAGTCTTCGCAAGGCGACCAAGCAATCGGACCGCAAATGCGGGCGGCACCAGAACATCACGCCGAGACCAAACCGTGCGTGACGTCGTCAGCGCAGGCTCAGAAAGGATGGCATCGCGGTTGAAGCAAATTCCAAGGTCGAAGCCTGAGGGCGCGGTGACTTCCTCACCAGTTGTCTCGTCGCAAAGCACGAGCAAACAGCGTCGGTCGCCAATTTCGACGCCGAACTGGAAAAACGTGTCCTTGGGGGTGGCGCGGGCCACGTCGGGTTCGAAGATGCGAACTATGTCGGGATCAAGGGTCGCCTGGATCAGCGCGTCGCGGCAGCAGCGCCTAGTATAGCGAATGGGCCCGTCGCTTTTGAAGCAGTTGAAACCACGGCCAGTTTCTGTTGACTGGACTGGCCCGGGAAACGAGAGAACGTCAGCGCTCATTCTGGTACTCCTGATTGAGTTTTTGCCAAAAGAGACCGAATTCCCAGGGTCTAGCCAAATCTGCGCCGCCATGCTGAAAAGTCAACACCTAGACGTCTGGGCACCTAGGTGTCTAGGTGCCTAGGTTTACACTTTGTTGATCAGAAACGCGCACTTCTGTCGCGTGCGCGCAGATTTTGGCAACCGCGCCGCGGTATACAGGTTTGCGAAAAACTAAGAGTCTCTGATTGTAGGAGAAACCAGGCAAAATGGCAGGCGCGGTGCAACGGCCAGACGGTCGCAAGAAATTCGTTGTGTACCTTGATCCTAAACTCATTCAGTCGATCAAGATGAAAGCACTCGAGGAGGACCGCCATGCTTACGAGCTCGTCGAAGAAATCATAGCCAAATCGCTCGACCAAAAACCCGATTGACATAGTTCGTGTTTTGTTCTTTCATTCAGACGCCAAACGGCGGAGCGGCTCGTACGCACTTCATTGTTCAACGTGCCGTTTGAGCACCTTCCTAGCTTTGAGCTGAGTCCCGGCGATGCCTGCCATCCGGGTGTGGGTCAGTTTGATATCCCGCCGCCAGCGACAGACTGCAAAACCGTTACAATCCTAATTGTCAATAATGATTTCGGATTTCGTCCCCAACTCCTCGTAGTTTTAGCGCTAGGAGATGTGCATTGGCCCGCTTAGCCTCAGCTATCGAGAGAAGATCGCATGCTGCGGACCGCGAAAGATTAGCTTCGCAATTGAGCATATTTCTGTAGTGGAAGTAATACTGCGAGAATTCGCATGGAGAGTTGCTATGAACATGCAAATTTCGGGGAGCCTAATAGTAGCGATAATTTTAATTTTTAGCGCGGCAAAGATTACGCCAACCCACGCATCGATGGATATTCCTTGTTCTCCTATAAGTCAAACCCAGGCCGATGACATTCTTCGCCGCGAGGCGGGCATAGAAAATACCACAAAGCAAATTTATATCGCGCCAGACGGGTATGTTATGGACGCCTCAGGCATGTCAGATTATTGTCTGTATGAGCAGGAAGATAATTCCATTATGCTAAACATTTCTGGCCCAAAAGGAAATTACTATATTATTTCTATTGCCAGGTTCGACTCTGGAGCTGAAGCCGATCTCCAGTACAGATCTTGGCTTGAATATTCCCGTCACTTTCCTTCATCGCATTTTTTTGTCGGCGAAAAAATATCGGTAAACATAACTTACGTTGATTGATTGGAACAGAAATTGGTAGTTCTTAAATTTAGCGACTCAGTTCCGGAGATGTACAGGGAGACGTTGACGGAGACTGCAAATTCTATGGCTTCTCATGTTGGCGAGATGAATTCATTTTTGGGAAGTAAATATCACGCCGCATTTTCCAATCAAATTAATGTAACGATGCTCCCATCTGAATATCCGGGGCCGCGGCTTGCGGAGCCCGTTAAAGATGACTTAGGCAACATTAGGTATGATCATTTATATGAAGCTCCTAATCTTGGCGGTCTAACGTCAGGTTCAACCTACATTTATTTAGCTCCGGCGGACAGATATTGGGTGGGACTAGCTGGCTCGGGCAAAACCCTCCAAGAAAGATTCATTCATGAATTGGTACACGCGTCGACACCAGGTATTGGCGGCGAACATGATCCACATAAACCGGCCTTCTACTATGCAGAACAAGAATGGTATAGAATTCTGGGGTTTGAAGACAACTTTCCTAGCTCGGAAACGGCTGCGCTAAACCAAAGGAGGTCTAATCCAAAGGAAGAAGACGGGGGCGTCGAGAGCACTAAGGATTTTCCTAACTCTGGGTATCTAAATTATGACTCTCAGGGGAACATCTATAAACATATAGAAGCGGCAAATGGGAAGCCAGCAAGAGATATCTATAACGCCGGGTCAACAAGCGAACTACCGTCTCTGCAAAAGCATGTCTGGCGAACAGACATCATGCGACAGATTGAGATGTCCGACGGAACCAGCATGAAGGCAGTCGTTTATGCGGCTGCCGATGGCCGAATATTCGTAAAAGACCCTGTTACGGGAAAGATGGTTGACCCCGCGACAGTGTTAGGGCTCGGCAACACGCCAATCCCTCAAGCGTCGGGCAACGATCACACGGCCATTTCGGGGTCGGGGCCGGTGGTCGAAACCAGATCCGGCGCTAGCGTCACAGTTGGAACGACCTTTGAGAAGGGTGGCTATACCTATCGAGTCAACGCCGACCGCTCCATCACCAATCTTCAGACAGGCCATACTACCTCCGGGAGCGACGGCAGTACGGGCTTGCAGTCGAATGGCAGTTCGCAAGTAGGAAGCTACAATTCTGATACCGGCTGGGCAGGCAGCGGCAGCGGCAACAAAGACGGCATCGGCGGGAAATCTGCCATGAGCCCCGTCATTTTCGATCTTGACGGCGACGGCATTGAGGTCACTCCGGTCACTTCTTCTAACATGTTCTTTGATACTGCAGGTGACGGCAAACAGCATCGCACTGCATGGGCAGGGGCAGGCGACGGCGTATTGGTTCGAGACGCCGGCAACGATGGCGTCATCACACTCAACAACGAATATGATTTCACGCAGTGGGACCCGACCGCCAAGTCGGATATGCAGGCGCTGCTCAGCGTGTTCGATACCAACCACGATGGCAAACTGAACGCCGGTGATGCCGACTGGGCGTTGTTCAAGATCATGGTGACCAACGCCGATGGCACCACGACCCTGAAGACCATGGCGGAACTGGGCATAACGTCGATTGGTCTGGTCAGCAACCAGCAAGAAGTCATGCTTTCCGACGGGTCCATCGTCGCTGGCACCGCCACCTATACCAAGAGCAATGGCACGACCGGTACGGTCGGCGACGTGTCGCTAGTTTATGATCCCAATGGATATGTCGTTGCAAAGACCGTGACGGTGAATGGCGATGGCTCCACGACCATCGACAACAAGGCCTATGACGCCAGCGGCAATCTGGCAAACGAAACGATTTCGACGATCAGTGCTAACGGCTTGTCGCGTACCATGAAATTCGACAACAATGGCGATGGCGTTACCGATCGGCTGCAGACTGATGTCACGGTGGTCAACTCCGGCGGATCGACAACGCGTACCCTGCAGGACTATGACGGCAGCGGGACCATTCTGGGCCGGAAGGAAGTCACCCTTACCAGCGCCGATCAAAAAACTATCACGGTCAGCCGCGACCTGGACGGTTCAGGCTCCAACGACCAGACCGAAGTCCGGGTCACCGGCTCTGGCGGCAATCTGACGGTCACGATTACCGACCTCCATGATGACGGCTCGGCCCAGGGTCATATGACGACGGTCACCAGTGCCGATGGTTTGAGCAAGACAACACAGATTGATCTGACCGGTAGCAACGTGATTAACGCGACCCGCGCCGAGGCGACGGCTGTTGGCGGCACGGGCACGCGCACCGAAACTGCGGCGAACTACGCCGGTAGCGGCACGACCACCGGCAATAGGATCTCCCAGACCGTGACGGTCACCAGCGCCGATGGTACGACCAAGACCATCACCAGCGATCTGGATGGGGATGGTGACACCGATCTGACGACAGCGAGTGTACTGGTCCACAACGCCAATGGCAGCACGACCACGACGAGCAGCCATAACAATGGCAATGCCAGTTTGCGCGACCAGATGGTCACCGATCTGAGCGCGGACGGCTTTAGCAAGACGACGCGCGTCGATATGGACGGCAACGGCACCCATGACCTGACCACGAGCGATGTGCGCACCGTTACAGCAGGGGTGACCACCGACACGACCACGGAAACTTATTCCAATGGCACGCGGCATAGCCAAACTGTCGAGACCTGGACTGCGGACTTCAAAACGCGCAGTACCAGCATTGACAGCGATGGCGACGGGACATTCGATCATATCGAAACCGTAGCCACCTTCGGCGGCAATTCTGTCGATACGGCTTCGGTTTATTCCGGCAATGGCGTGACCTTGCTGTCTAAGGCGGTGACGACGACCAGCGCCAATGGCTTGGTCCGGACCAGCCAGATGGACACGAATGGTGATCTGACCTTCGACGCCGTGATGACCAGCACGACGGTGTGGAATGTCGACGGTTCATCGACCGTCACGGCCATCAGCAGCAACGGCGCCGGCACAACGCAGATCGGCAAGACCATCACGACGACCAGTGCCGATGGCCTGTCGATGACGATGCAAAGCTATCTCAATGCGCAGACTGCGCCGTACAAAACCGTGACCGACGTCAAAGTCCTCAATAGCGGCGGCTCAACGACAGAAACGGTGATCACCTTTGCCGGCACCAGCCAGGTACAGATCGGCAAAAGCGTTGTCGAAATAAGCGCTGATCGCTTGACTGAGACGGTCAAGACCTATCTCAACACCAATGCCCTGCCGAAAATCATCTCGATCACCGTCACCAATATAGATGGCACCAAGACCCAGACCGTTTCTGATTACAGCTTGAACGGGGCGACCCTGATCGGCAAGACGATCACCACTATCAGCCCCGACGGGTTGACCACTACAACCACCCAGGATGCCAATGGCGACGCCGTGATCGATGCTAGGGCCACCACAGTGACCCTGCTCAATACCGATGGCACCACGACCACGACAACCACGTCCTACAGCGGCTCCGGCACGGCTGCCGCGAACAAGATCGGTCAGACAGTCGTCACCACCAGCGCCAATGGTTTGAGCCAGACAACGCAGCAAGACACCAATGGCGACGGCGTCTTCGACGTCAAAACCACCAAGCTCGGCGTGCTCAATGCCGATGGCTCCAAGACCGTCACCACGACCAACTTCAATGGTGCGGGGACTATCCAGACCAGCAAGACTATCAGCACGGTCAGCGACGATGGTCTGTCCAAGTCCGAGTCCAGTTTTCACGGCAATCACACTACTGCGGACATGGTCAAAACCGACGTCACTGTGCTCAATGTCGACGGCTCCAGCGTGCAGACGGTCTCGACGAACAGCGGCAACGGCACGCTGATGTCGAAGACCACGACCACAACCAGCGGTAATGGCCGCAGCGTGACGGTCGCTACTGATCTCGATGGAAATACCGTCAACGACGAGGTGACCACGGTTACGACCAACGCGGACGGGTCGGTAACAACAGTTGCCTCAACCTATAATGCTGCCGGGACGCTGACGGCGCGCTCAACCCAGGTCATCAGCGGCAATGGCTTTTCGACCAGCCTTGCCACCGATCTCGACGGCAATGGCACGACCGATAAATCGAAGACGGATGTCATCGTCATCAATGCCGATGGATCCAAGACCGAAACCATCTCCAATTTCGGCGTCGGTGGTGTCCTCAAGGACAAATCCGTCATTACCAACAGCGCCGATGGCCTCTCAGTCACACAGCAATGGGACGGTACGGGTGTGGGTACCTTCTCGCGGACCCGGACGGACGTGACCACAATCAATGCCGACGGCTCACAGACCCGCGTCGTCTCCAACCTCAATCCCAACAGCTCGCTGCATGACCGCACGACGACCGTGACGACCGCCGATGGGACCAGTGTCACCCGAACGGAAGACATCAATGGCGACGGCACGATCGATCACACCATCGTCCAGACCAAGAATGCCGACGGATCGGTAACGGTTTCGGCCATGGATGGCCTGGTTCAGTTGGCTTCCGGGCGCATCTTCGGCTCGCTTCATGGGCGTTATGACACGACCGACGCCACCGGTCTGTCCAGAACCATTCGATACGAGGCCAACGGCAACGGCCTGGCCGAGCGCCAGACCACGGACATCGTCGTACTCAATGCCAATGGTTCGAAGGTCGAGACCATTACCAACTCGAACCTTACCGGGGGTGACCCAGCTTCCGCGAATCCTATCTATACGGTCACCTTGACCGACAAGGCGGTCATCACCACCAGTGCGGATGGCCGCTCCGTGACCACGCAGTGGGACCTGACCGGGGTCGGCAGTTTTGGCAAGAGCCGGACCGAGGTCACCACCTTGGCCACCGACGGTTCGGTGACCAAAACCACCAGCACGTTCACCAATGCGACTCTGGACAGCCGCTTTGCCGAAACCACGAGTGCCGACGGCCTGACCACAACCAAGAACTGGGATGCGACGGGAACCGGCATTTACAACGAAAACTCGGTCGATGTGGTCGTCAAGAATCCGGATGGGACCACGACCGAGACCGTTACCAACACCAACGCCAGCGGCGCTTTGCTGTCAAAGTTCGTTACAACCACTAGCCGCGACGGACGTAACACAACGGTGCAGAAGGACCTCACCGGCGCCGGGACTTTCCAGGAGAGCCAGACCACGACCAATTTGACGTTGGCCGATGGAACGACGGTTCTGACATTGAGCCACTTCAATGCGGCTGGAACGCTGGTCGATAAAACAACCACCCAGCGAAGTGGCGATGGGATGGTGGAATCCGCCAATCGAGACACGAATGGTGACGGCATCACCGATCAGACCGATGTGGTCACCAAATCGGTCGACGGTAGCTCGACCCGTGTCATCACCGACCTCAACACATCCGGTGTTAAGACGGCGCAGTCGACCAGTGTCACCTCGGCCGATGGTCTGGTCATGACGTCGCAGGGCGATGTGAATGCCGACGGGATAATCGATCGCACGACGAACCACAGCTGGACCTATAATGCTGATGGCTCGACGGTCGAAACGGTCCAAATCTACCAGGTCAGCCAGACCGCTGCGAACGGCACGGTGACGACCATCACGCCGGTGCTGCAGCAGACCTCCGTCACCACAATGAGTGCCGACAGCCGCACGCAAATCTCGAGCGTCGATGTTGATGGAAACGGCACCAACGACGAAATATCGACGACCATCATGAAGGCGGATGGCTCGATCGTCACAACGGTCACGGACAACATCGCGGCGCGTAGCGTCGCCCCGTTGCCGGGCCAAGTCATCTGGAGTTCGGCCGTCGCGACCAGTTACAAGACAACGGCGTCGGCGACCCTGATTTCGATTAGTGCCGATGGTTTGTCCAAGACAGTGCAGGCCGACTATGACGGCAACGGCACTTACGAACATACCGAGATCTGGAAAACCAAGATCGACGGTTCGCAGGTCGCGACCATCACCGATGTGAATGCGAGTGGCGTGGTTGTCGCCAGCGGCACCGAAACCATCAGTGCCGATGGCAAGATCAGCATCCTGCTAAGCGACAGCACCAACAGCGGTCTTATCGACAATAAGCAGACCTCGATTACTCTTGAGGATATGAGCACTGTCAAGACCTTCACCATCCTCAACGCGAACGGCACCCTCCAGCAGACGATCGTGACCACGGTTAGCTCGAACGGCCAATCGAGCTCCATGAACATTACCGGCGGTGCCGGCAATGACGTGCTGACCGGTGGAGCTGGGAACGACACTCTGAATGGCGGCGGCGGAGCCGACCTGATGACAGGCGGCAAAGGCAATGATGCTTATGTGGTAGACAACATTGGCGACGTGATCGTCGAGAATGCCACCGAGGGCACCGACTCCGTGCAGTCGTCCGTGACCTATACGCTCGCCGCTAACGTTGAGAATCTGACGCTGACCGGCTCCTCATCCATCAACGGCACAGGCAACGCTTCCGATAATACGCTGACCGGTAATACCGGCAACAACGTGCTCTCGGGCCTGGGAGGCAACGATACCCTTACCGGCGGCACGGGGAACGACACGCTCAACGGCGGGGACGGAGATGACGTCCTCAATGGCGGTGCCGGTGCCGACGTCCTGATCGGCGGGAATGGCATCGACACGGTAACCTATGCCACTGCTACTTCCGGGATCGTGCTGTATCTCGCCGAGCCACCCGCTACCAATGAGGGCGATGCTGCGGGCGATACCTTCAGCAGCATCGAGATCATCCGCGGCACAAATTTTGCCGACACCATCTCAGTCATCGCCGCTAATGCCACGGTCTACGGCGGCGCCGGCAACGACAAGATTTATGGTTCGGGCAACGTCAACACCTTCTATGGCGAAGCTGGGGACGATACGGTCTTCGGCGATTTCGGGAATGATCGCCTAGATGGTGGCGCCGACAACGATTATCTGTTTGGCTATACCGGCGATGACGTGTTGATAGGTGGTTCAGGTGCAGACGACCTGTGGGGCGGTGACGGCTTCGACATTGCGTCCTATGAGACAGCAACGTCCGGCGTGCTCGTCAACTGCACCAATTTGGCACTCAATACCGGCGACGCAGCTGGCGACACCTATCATGACATTGAAGGAATTCGCGGCTCAAGCTTCGCCGATACTCTGATCATCCTTCCGAACTCAGCCAAGGCCTACGGCGGTGCCGGCAATGACAACATCACGCTGCTTGGCTCAGCCAGCTTCGCTTATGGAGAGGCTGGTGATGATATTCTGCTCGGCGATGCGAACTCGGACACCTTAGATGGTGGTGACGGCAACGACACCCTGAATGGTGGGACGGGTGCCGACACCATGATTGGCGGTGACGGAAACGACACCTATGTGGTCGACAACGTCGGAGATGTCGTCACCGAACTGTCGAACCAAGGCACAGACCTGGTGCAGTCGTCCATCGCCTACGCTTTGGGCGTCAACCTCGAGAACTTGACCTTGACCGGCACTGCGTCTGTCAACGGCACTGGCAACAGCCTCAATAACGTCATCACCGGCAATTCGGGGAACAATGTTCTCAATGGTGGAGCTGGGGCCGACACTCTTATCGGCGGCGGCGGCAACGATACCTACCTCGTCGATGACGCCGGCGATACGGTGACCGAGGCGGCGGCAGCCGGCACAGATCTTGTTCAGTCCTCGGTGACGTTTGCGCTCGGCGGCAACGTCGAGAACCTGACCTTGACGGGTGCCGCGGCGATCAACGCCACGGGCAATGGTTTGGACAACATCTTGATCGGCAACAGTGCTGCCAACGTTATCGATGGTGGAGCCGGTGCGGATACGATGACCGGCGGTGATGGCAGCGATACCTATGTCGTGGATAACGCAGGGGATGTCGTGACCGAGGCAGCAGGCCAAGGCACCGATCTGGTTCAGGCCTCGGTAACCTACACCCTGGGCGCGAATGTCGAGAACCTAACTCTCTTGGGGTCCGCTGCGATCAACGGGACGGGCAACAGCCTGAACAATGTTATTATCGGCAATGCTGGAGCGAATACCCTGAACGCTGGCGGCGGAAACGACACCCTGGATGGCGGCCTCGGGGCGGACACGCTTATCGGTGGGGCAGGCAACGATACTTATGTCGTCGACAATGTCGGCGACAGCGTCACAGAGGCAGCCAGCGAAGGTACCGATCTGGTGCAGTCGTCTGTCACCTTCACTCTCGGTGCTAACCTTGAGAATTTGACGCTGACCGGCCTGACCTCCATCAATGGTACGGGCAACAGCCTGGACAACGTGCTGAACGGCAACTCCGGAGCCAATACCCTGAGCGGCGGTGACGGCAACGACACCCTCGATGGGGGCGCTGGGGCGGACACGATGATTGGCGGAAACGGTAACGACGTTTACGTCGTGGACAACATCGGTGATGTCGTCACCGAGAGTGGGACAGGCACCGACACGGTTCAGTCTTTTATCAGCTATACGTTGGGGGCCAATCTTGAGAATCTGACCTTGCTCGGCGCGGCCGCGATCAACGGTACCGGCAATAGTCTCAACAATATCGTCTTGGGCAATGCGGGCAATAACACCCTAGTGGGTGCAGCCGGTAATGACACGCTCAACGGCGGGGACGGGGACGACGTCCTTGATGGCGGCGCCGGTGCTGACGTCCTGATCGGCGGCAACGGCATCGATACAGCCACCTATGAGACAGCTACTGCTGGGATCGTTCTATACCTCGCCGAGCCACCCGCCACCAATGGGGGTGATGCAGCAGGCGATACCTTCAGCAGCATTGAGATCATCCGCGGTAGCAATTTTGCGGACACCATTGCGGTCATCGCCGCTAATGCCATCGTCTATGGCGGCGCTGGCAATGACACGATTTACGGCTCGGGCAACGTCAACACCTTCTATGGCGAAGCTGGCGATGATAACATGACGGGCGACTTTGGTAATGATCGCCTCGATGGCGGCATCGGGAACGACTATCTGTTTGGGTATACCGGCGATGACGTGTTGATCGGTGGTTCAGGTGCCGACGACCTGTGGGGCGGTGACGGCTTCGACATCGCCTCCTATGAAACCGCTACAGCCGGCATCGTGTTTAATTCGCTAAACCTTGCAGCGAACACCGGCGACGCCGCCGGTGATACGTTTGACAGCATCGAAGGGCTGCGCGGCACGAGCTTCGCCGACAATCTCACCATTCATCACGATGCCGCCAAGGTCTACGGCGGCGGCGGCAGCGACGCCATCATCCTGTCGGGTGCATCGAGCTTCGCCTATGGTGAGGCAGGCGATGATACGCTCACCGGCGGAGCCGGGCTTGACACCCTCGATGGCGGCGATGGCAATGACATCCTGAACGGGGGAACAGGTGCTGACACCATGATCGGCGGCGATGGCAACGATACCTACGTTGTCGATAGCACCGGTGATGTCGTAACCGAACTGTCGGGTCAAGGCACTGACCTGGTGCAAGCGGCAATCGCCTACACGCTTGGGGCCAATGTCGAAAACCTGACGCTAACCGGAACCGCATCGATAAACGGCACCGGCAACAGCCTCAATAACGTCATTACCGGCAACTCCGGGGCAAACATTCTCAATGGCGGGGCAGGGGCCGATACTTTGATCGGCGGCGGCGGCAACGATACCTACATCGTTGACAATATCGGCGATGTTGTCATCGAAGCCGCCGGCGCGGGCACAGATCTGGTTCAGAGCTCCGTCACCTTCTCGCTATCATCAGATGTCGATAACCTCACCCTCACTGGTAGCGCCGCGATCAACGGTACTGGCAATGCCTTGGCTAACGTGCTGACCGGCAATGCTGGTGTCAACATCCTCGATGGTAGCGCAGGCGCGGATACGATGGTCGGCGGTGACGGCAGCGACACCTATGTCGTCGACAACGCAGGCGATATCGTGACAGAGGCAGCAGGCCAAGGTACCGATCTGGTACAATCGTCGGTCACCTACACCCTCGGCACGAACGTCGAAAATCTGACTTTGACCGGCACCGCTGCGATCAACGGGACGGGCAATAGCGGCAGCAATATCCTCATCGGCAATTCCGGCGCCAACGTCCTCAGCGGAGGTGACGGCAACGATACGCTTGATGGCGGAGCGGGCGCCGACACGCTTATCGGCGGCAACGGCAACGATATTTACGTCGTCGACAACGCCGGCGACGTGGTCACCGAATCCGGCACCGGCAATGATCTGGTACAGTCCTCGATCAGTTACACTTTGGGGGCGAACCTGGAGAACCTAACCCTCACTGGCAGCGGAGCGATCAACGGGACAGGGAACGCTCTCGATAACATCATCAACGGCAATAGCGGCAACAACATCCTGAATGGCGGCGCTGGTTACGACTCCATTGATGGTGGCCTCGGCGCCGACACTCTCATCGGAGGTTTCGGCAATGACATTCTCGTTGGTGGAATGGGCGACGATATCTTCGTCTTCAACGCCGGATCCGACGACGACACCATAGAAGATTTCCAGGTGCACTCCGGACAGCTCAATGGTGACATCATCGAGCTCCATGACCAGTCGGTTTCCACGTTTGCCGCACTGATGGCCAACGCCACGGAGACGGGTGGAACTGCCTTCATTCATCTCGATGGCGGCGACACCATCGCACTTCATGGGGTCTCTCTGGCTTCGCTAGATGTCAGCGATTTCCGGTTTGTCTGATCGGTAGCCATGACCAAACCTTTGACGTCACTTGAGCGGCGGGCCTCCGGGCCTGCCGCATCTCCGATGATCCCGATGGCGCCTTTGGCGGCGCTGTTCATCGTCAGCCTGATCTCAAACCTTCTGATGCTGACTGGGCCGCTGTTCATGCTGCAGGTTTATGACCGGGTGCTCGCCAGTAAGTCTGTGCCCACTCTCGTGGTCCTGACCTTCCTGATAACGGCTCTCTACGGCTTCTACGCCTTCCTCGAAACCTTGCGCTCGCGGATGGCCACACGGTTCGGTAATGTGATCGATGCCTCGATCGGCGAACGTCTGTTCGCCGCCAGCATTCGACTCAAGCTGATGACCGGTGCGCCGGCAAATGCAGATCCGGTGCGCGATGGCGATACTTTGCGCCAGTTCGTGTCCGGTCCCGGGCCGATGGCGCTGCTCGATCTGCCTTGGCTGCCGATCTACATGGCTGTAGTGTTCATGCTCCACCCTGCGCTGGGCTGGTTGGCTGTGGGCGGCGGACTGATCATCATCCTATTGATGGCATTCAATGAAGCGTTGTCGCGGAAGCCATCTCAGCAGGCCAATGCGGCGATGGGAATGCGCCAGCGTCAGACCGACACGGCTCGCACGAATGCCGAGACCATTATCGCTATGGGCATGTTGGCCGATGTCCAGACCCGTTGGCGCGTGGCAACCCAGAAGCTGGTCGGCGTCCAGCGCGTGGCCGGCGATCGCGCGGCGTTCTTTTCTTCCGTCACCAAGGGCATGCGGTTTCTGCTGCAGTCGGGGGTTCTGGCCCTCGGCGCCTACCTCGTCATTCAGGGACAAATGACGGGCGGCTTGATGATCGCGGCCTCGGTGATCTCCTCAAGGGCCCTGGCGCCAGTGGAGCAGATTGTTGGACAATGGCGTGGCTTCATCGGCGCGCGCCAGGCGTATCGGCGCATCTCCAAAATTCTCGGCGGCCTTCCCGTTGAAGGCCGCGATACGAGGCTGCCGCTCCCCAATAGGCTTCTCATCATCAAACAACTTACGAGTGGGCCACAGGGCGCGAAGGTCACGCCTCTAATGGGCATCACCTTGGAATTGAATGCGGGGGAAGCTCTCGGGGTTTTGGGGCCATCCGGCGCCGGAAAATCCTCTTTTGCCCGTGCTCTGGTCGGCGTGTGGCCCGTCACCGCTGGCGAACTGCGTCTCGATGGCGCTATGCTTGCCCACTATGATCCTTCCCAGATCGGCCAGATCATCGGCTATTTGCCGCAGCGGGTCGAACTGTTCGACGGTACCGTCGCCGAGAACATTGCGCGCTTCCGTCCGGACGCCACCAGCGACGAGGTCATTGACGCCGCTCGGGCAGCCAATATCCATGATCTGATCAACAGTCTGCCTAATGGCTACGACACCCAGATCGGCGAGCAGGGCGATCTCTTATCTGCTGGACAACGGCAGCGGCTAGGCCTCGCCCGAGCGCTGTTCGGCCAGCCATTCCTCTTGGTGTTGGATGAGCCGAACTCCAATCTCGATGCCGAGGGGGATGCAGCGCTTTCCGATGCCGTGATTCAAGCGAAGGCTCGCGGTGCTATCGTGGTCGTGGTTGCGCATCGCCCGAGTGCCATCGCGGCGGTCGACAAACTACTCTTCCTCAAAAATGGTCGGCAGGCCGCATTCGGTCCGAAGAATGACGTCCTGCAACAGATCACCCAGCAGAGCAGCGGCGATAACGTTCGCGCCATGAAGGTGCCCGTCGCATGACCGCCATGGCAGATGTGAGGGCACCTGATGATCGCGCCAGCCTGAGCCGGCACTCCTGGACGGGGCTGTTGGCAGTGTTCGGTCTATTTGGAGGCCTGATATATTGGGCCTCTACGGTCGAGATTGCTGGGGCCGTCATGGCCTCGGGCAGTGTCGTCGTGGAAAGCTATGCCAAGCGCATCCAACATCAGGAGGGTGGTATCGTCAAAGCGTTCTACGTCAAGAACGAAGACGTTGTGACCGAAGGGCAACTGCTTGCCAGGCTTGACGATACTGCGATCTCTGCCGATCTGGGAACGCTCGAAACTCAATTGCGCGAGGCTCTGGTGCGAGACGCCCGTCTGAGCGCGGAGATCGTAAATGCTCAGACGTTTGCGCTCCCGAGCGACCTGGCGGCCTTCAGCGATGATCCTGAAGTACTGCAACTAATGCAGACCGAGCAGCAGGTGCTTGCAGCGCGAGGGGCGGCCCGCACGGGCCGCATCGCGCAGTTGGCCGAACAGGTTAACCAACTTGAGCAGCAGATCGACGGCACCACCATCCAGCAGGCTGCCGTTGACCGCCAGTTGGAAATTCTCGGCGGCGAGATCGCGAAGCTGAGCACGCTCTACGAGGGGCAATTGGTTGAGAGCAGCCGAGTCAGTGCGCTCGACAAACAGCAGGCCGATCTCGATGGCGTTCGAGGCCGGCTGATCGCGGGTGTGGCTGAACTGCGTGCCAGTATTGCCGAGCGAAACCTGCAGATCACCCAACTGACTGACGATGCGCTCTCCACTGCCCTCGATCAATTGCAGGAGACACGGCGCTCTATCGCGGCGATCAAGCAGCAGAAGCGCGCGACGCTGGATCGCCTGCAGCGCACCTACATTAGGGCCCCGCAATCAGGCGTCATCCACGAGTCGATCATACACACCCTGGGTGGCGTAATCGGCGCCGGTGAGACCCTCATGTTGGTCGTCCCGCAGGGCGATGAGCTTACGGTTAACCTGCGCCTGAGCCCTATGGATGTCGACAAGATCAGGGTAGGGCAGGAGGCCACCCTGCGCCTCGCCAGCTTCGACCAGCGGACCACGCCCGAACTGATCGCTACCGTGGCGGCGATCGCCCCCGATGTGACCCAGGAGCCCGCCACCGGCCAACAGTTCTACAGTGCCCGCATTGCGATCGCCAAATCCGAGCTCGGCAGGCTACCGCGCAATGTCCGGCTGGTTCCCGGTATGCCGGTCGAGGCGTTCGTTAAGACAGAGGACCGCACCGTGCTGTCTTACTTGATCCATCCCTTTGTGGAGCAACTCAACCGCGCGATGCGCGAAGACTGAACACACGCCTTTGTCCATTCGTGCCGCAGACTGCGGTAATGGCTTTGCAACACCGGTCGATCGCGGGCTCATGAGCTGACAAAATTGTCGCCTGTTCCCCATCGCTCATTGACATTGTTCATGTTTGGTTCTTTATTGCGTCCGCCCACCGGGCGGAGCGCCTGCAGACAGTAATCCTGAGCCGCACTCCTTGACACAACCCGCAGCTTCGCGCTGCAGTCAGGAGCATATCGTGGCCGCTTCCCTTTCCAATGCTGGATCAGTTCCACTTATCGAAGAAATCCTACAACGGCTCCGCGCCGATGTTTCCACCAAGCCATCGTCAGATGTCGATGATCTGGCTGCACCAATCGAGGCCCCGAGGTATGGCGCCGAGCACGTTCTGGCCGGCCATTTACTCGGCGCAAGCTTGGCACCGCACTTCCAATCGCTGGAGGACCTCTCCGCAACGACCGACTTCATCGCGATTACAGTTCGCAGTACGGAGGATGCGTGGCTATTCGCCTCGGTCCTTAGAGCTGCGCTGCCGGACGCTGGGGCCATCATCGAGCCCCAATATCGACTGCGCCCCGAAGATAAATACCCAATTTTCGTTGGTTCTGGATCCAAGATTGACGAGCGCCTTCGAATGGTGGCCGACGCAGGAAGACGCGGCCTGCCGGTGATCTGGCTCTATGATCCTGAGGCAACGGCGCCTGCGCAATTCACCACAATCGCCGATGTCATCGTGGATGCCCCCACTCTGACACGGGACAATCTGGCAGCTGCTTTTGTTGAATTTTTTGGCCAGATGCCAGCCAACTTTTCTGACTTGGGCAATCCAGCCAAGCTGGCCGCAAGTGACCTGGCCCTGCATTTCCGACACGGGCGCTCGCCAGAGGCCTGCGTCGACAGTCTCAAGGCTTTGATGCCGAAGGAGCCGGTAAAGCAGGTCGATCGCGCCAGGTTGCAGGATCAGCATGGCTATGGGGAGGCGCAAGTTTGGGGTCTGGAGCTCGCTCAAGACTTCGAGCTCTGGCGTCGAGGGCGGCTATCCTGGGAGGAAGTTGATCACCGCTCCGTGCTGCTGGCGGGCCCCCCTGGCACGGGGAAGACCAGCTTCGCCGGGCTGTTGGCGGGTACGCTGGATGTTCCCCTGATCGCCTCGAGCGTCGCCGATTGGAACGCGCAAGACTATCTCTCGGGCACACTTAAAAAGATGCGCATGGTGTTCAACGACGCCATCGAGAAGGCGCCGTGCGTTTTGTTGATCGATGAATTGGACGGCATATCGAGCCGAGGGAACATCTCTGGCCGATACACGGAGTACTGGACCCAGATTGTCAACCTGATGTTAGAGCTGGTGACACGGGCCACGACCACTCCGGGCCTCGTAATGGTCGGCGCAACAAACTATGTCCACCGGATCGATCCAGCCCTGACGCGATCCGGCCGGCTCGACCATACTATTGTGATGAAACTCCCAGACACAGAGGAGATCGCCGGGATCCTGGCCCACTATGCGGGTCCGAGCGTTCCTCAAAAGGACCTGCGGATGCTAGCGTCCACATTGCAAGGCCAGACCGGCGCCGACATCGAAAAGTTGGTGCGGGCCGCAAAAGCAAATGCGCGAAGGGCAGAACAGCCATTCTCGGTTTCGCATTTGCACGAGCAAGTCTCGGGCGCTTTCGAGAAACTTCCCCCACAAGTCCGGCGTCGGATCGCCACCTATCGGTCTGGTCAGGCCTTGGTAGCCCAATCCCTAGGTTTGCTGGACCTTGCCTCGGCGGATGAGGTCTCTGATTTCGGCGGGATCCTTTCGAAGACGCTGGACGACGGTCAAATTCCAACTGAGCGGCACTATAATGATGCCATCGCCGTGCTCGTGGCTGGCCGAGCGGCGGAAGAAATTCTGCTCGGCGATCCGTCCGTGCTGGCTGTGGGTTCCACCGATTCCGACCTCGCCCTGGCGACGGCCTTGGCACGGCAACTCGAGACCCGGTCTGGTCTGGGTGAGGTGGGGTTGGTCGATCTGGGCGACCCAGTTCTCCGCACAATTCTGCCAGCCGAACTCATCGGCAGCGTGCGACGTCGTCTGGACGCGGCGATGACGCGGGCGTCGTCAATCTTGCTGGACCGCAGAGCCGAGTTGGAAACCATGGTGGCAGCAAAGGTTCGAGGCTCGGAGATCGCTCCGCCGAAGCACACGCTGCACGTATTGCATTAGTTGAAAAAGAGGGGAGAGGTCCATGGTCGACGATTTGCCAAACATTGAAGTGCGACGCCCGGGTGAGGCGATTTGCGGATGGCGAGGTTGTCGCGCAAAAGATCTTTTCACGGGGCAAAGCGGTAGCCAGACTCAGAGAGATGAAACGCTGCTTTGCCCGCAAGGATTTGGCGGTCGGGATCACAGCCAATGACAGAAACTTCAAACCGCACCCAGGGCATGAAGGAGCTTGGCAGGCTGTTGAGCAATGTGCTCCGACACGCGCCGGAGCGGCTGGGCATCACCATCGATGAACATGGCTGGACGCCGGTCGAACCGCTGATTGCACATGCCCGAAAAGCTGGCTTCAAGATCGACCGAGCTATTCTGGAAAGGGTTGTTGCCGAGAACGACAAGCAGCGCTTTACCCTGTCGGCCGACGGTCAGCGCATTCGGGCGGCACAGGGCCATTCGATCCCCATCGATCTGGGTCTGCCACCGAGCGAGCCCCCGGAAGTCTTGTTCCATGGCACGGCGCGGCATAACCTGGACGCGATATTCGCCAAGGGACTCCTGGCGGGCCGTCGGCGTCATGTCCACCTGTCGCTAAGCCAAGAAACCGCAATCAAGGTGGGTGGCCGTCACGGCACCCCAGTCGTGCTGCGGATTGCAGCGGGGCGCATGCACGCGGATGGCATCGAGTTCTGGAGGGCCGATAACGGGGTCTGGCTCACGGTTGAGGTCTCGCCCGCCTATCTCAGTTTCTGAAGCCAACCGACCATCCAACCGTTATTTGACGGCAGAACCCTTCGCGCGAATTCTGCAGAAGACCTCAAGTATCTCCGAGGCGTTCGGCCGTGCGTCTTGTCGCGGTGGACCTTGGGGATTTTAGTAGCGGTGACACTGCTCGCAAAAAACCGCTGTTCAACCACATGTACAGGCGACTACCCGGTGGGGTGGTTTGTAGGTACAGCCCAAGTTTGCCATGGGCATGGAAATGCAGCATATAAATCAACGGGATAGGGATCCAGTTCACCTTAGTTTGGCCGCTGAACCCTCAAAAATTCCCTCATCTAGAAAATTGAAGGCATAGTTTGCCCAACTCATTTTTGGAGCGGCAGGCCTCTGGGGGACGACGGGGCGGCGGGGCAGGGCGGTCTCCCCAACGCGCTTCTGGATTTTGCGGCCCTTGAGGGGCCATGAGCGGGTGAGTTATACAATCGAGGTCATGCATCAGCCTCAAAGCAGCGTCCGTCCAAACCGTGGAGCATTCCCAACGGAGCAAGATGCTCTGGACGCTGTGGTGCGGCGTTTGGTTGATGAACTGCGGCCGGCAGCAATCTGGCTGTTTGGATCACGGGCAACTGGACGACACCGGCCGGATAGCGACTTCGATCTTTTGGTGGTTGCTCGTGACCAAGATGGTGAAGCGGGACGCGATTACGACCGGGCCTATGCGCCGATTGTCGGGCTCGGCGTCGGTGTCGACGTAGTGCCCTGCACCGAGCAGGATTTTGTCGAGGAGCGCATTTCAGGAACGAGTTTGATCTCAGAGGTCATTCGAACTGGCCGCCAGATTTACGGTGCGGCGTTGATTGGGCCCACCTCCGACGATGGTATGAACGAAAACAGTGGGAATTGATGCCTTTGCACCTGTAACGTGACTCTGTCACCAACCACCGCCAACGTCGAAGCCATTCGCGCTTTCGTTCGCGACGGGTTGGTCGATGCCGACCGGATCGGCAATTTCGAGCCAAAAGCCTTCCTATTGCGGGACGACCTCGCGTCGATCGTCCGCATTTCTTTGGCGGCCGCGAGCGGACCAAAGTCCGGCCGATGCCCTGTCATGACGATAGATATTCTCCCCACGCTGCGAAAATTCTCCGGACGGCTAGCTGACCATCGCTCGATAGCCGGATAGGGTCAATGTCCGGCATCGGCCTTCCAGTTATCTCGACTAAATGACGGACATTGCAGAAGCGGACCAAAGTGTGACGTGGGGAGCTAATCCTTTCGCAAACGCTCTTGGACGAGTTAAGGCAGCTGTCGGATAGCCATCAAGTCGGCGGATACGGGCAAGTTCGAGATGCGGTCCCCAGACAAAAGGCGCGGTAGAACGAGCTGCCGGGGTGCAACTAGAAGAGGTGCAACATGATCATTTGCAGCAGAAGCTCCGCTCCTCGGACAAGCGCATAACTCGCGAAGGCGAGACCGGTTATGAATACCCGTTTTAGTGCCGGGTTTCTCGACGACCCTGGAATATGCTCGTCGAATAATATCAATGCAGGACAGAAAACGAATAGCCCGAACATTATGGCAAAGACCGCTTCATAGTTGACCGTCGACCTTAACGGAGAAGGCCAGCCATTTACGGCCCAAAGCGCCCAGATCATGAAGCTTAGGCCGGAGCACGTGGCAACCGTGATCCAGTAGGTGAGCCACGCCAGGTGGGTAACCTTTTCCGGGCTGGTACTCATAGCGTTAAAGTTCGGCTTCGTGCCAGTCAGCTCTCAGGCAAACGGCGAGTAAGCAGAGGTTGCGGTAGAGGATATCGGATTGAGGTGGGGCAATGTGATCCGGCTTTTGCTGGCTCTGACGCTGCTCGGCGTAGTCGGCCGTGACTGTAGTCGATCGATAGGCTGGCTGCAGGGGATATTGCAGTCTGTCCGCATTTGAATACATAATGGCAGATACCTTTTTATATTTACGGCGGGCAATTTCTCAATTCTGCGCCTGAATGAATTAACTCCCCTTTGAAAAAAATCCTCGCTTTAAGTGACCAACCAAGTTCAAATACTCGTCCCCAACCGGGCCTTGCGCAAATCAAGCGTGCAATGGACGTTACTGCGTATGGGAGGGCTTCCGGCGGCAAGTCCATCATCGCCTGTGTGACGGTTACAATCATAGCGTATCGCTTCAGGTCACAATCAATTTCGACTTCCATCGACTCGATTAGTCGACCGAAACCAAGGGAACCGGCAGTATTTGTCCGCTCCTGATCATCAGTAAGCGTTTTGCAGATGTATTCCTGTACATTCGGATCCGTCCAAGCCGTGAGGGGCAAATCCAGGCCCCATGTTGGTATGGCCAGCGTGAGAAAGGCCGTTAGCGCTCCGATGATTTTTGCATAGGACATAACGTAAACCTCTGAGCATTGATGCGAGCTGGTTCTACTGCCACAGGTTGCGGGAAACGTAGCGGAAAGCAGACAGGCGCTCCTGCCCCGGCAGAAAAAGCGCCTCGGTTACTGCGGGTATGGTTCCGTGAGGCAGCCGCACTTCGGGCATCTGTAATCAAATGTCGGAACACTCTGCCCAAGAGATATTATTACCATGCCGATGAAGATGGGTCATGGCGTTTCCTTGCGTTGGCAAGAACCACCCCATGTTCCGGGCAAATTTCTTTTTTCCGCTTAATCCCAGCCTCCAGTAGCCGTCAAAAGATGACATATACAGCGGCTACTCAAGAGCTCAATGGCTTGAACAATGGCTCATTCCATAGCCAAATTGCATGAGTTCTTTGGTTGCCACAAATTGCGTTGAATTGATCCTTTGACTATGGCTGCTTCTGCTCCTCTTTCACCGTTGAACGGCCGAAACGGGGTGGTTTCCAGACCGGCGGCTTTCAGGCACGTTCATAAGGAAGCGGAACCTGATCCTAGATCTGACTGTAGAATTTGCCCGGTTAGCTAACTGCATCGTGAATTGGGGATCTTACATTGCTCATTCCGGGAAACCGCAGTCCGAAAAAGGGTCCATTCAGGACCTGGATTTTACTCTGTGCTGGCGTCGGCGCTGTTATTGGGGCCGCTGTAGGAAGTACTGTTAGCCCGTTGACGGCCGTCCTAGGCGTGCTAATTGGTGCAGCCGTGGGAGCACTTTTGGCGAAGTTCCCGCCACCTTTCTTCTAGATCCAGAAGGAACAGGGCAACGATCCAACGCGGTCAACTTGCAAGAGATATCATAGCCCACCTGGTCCGCTGGGCCGCAGCGGGTTGCAGGCGAATGTCCGATATTGGGGTTTCGCAGCTCGAGAGCTAACGTCTGAAATGGGGTCGGCAGCTGACTGTCAGCCTGGGGGTAGATTGCTGACTGCCAGTTTCTAGCAACGAACGGGGACCAGCAGACCTTGAGCCAACTGCTTGATCGACCGGTCTCGATGAGACAGAGTCGCTTTCACATAATGGGAGCGCATCATGTTTCGGATCATCCTAACGCTTGTACTGGCGACCTCGCTTGCGTCTCCCGCATACGCGGAGCGGCTAAGGCTTGTGGTCGCTGATGCGCAACAAGCTGTTGATCCCATATCTGCACTGCCAGTTGTGAGCATTCGCCTCAACGCAGACAGTGCTCGGGATTTCGCCATGTTCACGACAGTTAACGTCCAGACCACGGTAGACTTCCTGATTGACGACGAGGTGGTTCTTTCCCCATTCATCCAGACTCCACTCACTGCTGGTTTGATGCAAGTCCGCGGCTTTGACACCGCAGAAGAGGCGTCAGCCATGGCAAAAAAATTGCGCTCAGGTGATGCACATTTGTCGGTGTCCCCTGAAGAAGATCACGTCGGGACGATCAACAAAGTCACGTCGGACTGACGGCCGCTTTTGGCCTCGCGGCTACCATCGCCGAAAGACCGTCATGGGGTCGGTTCTTGCCAGCTTACTGGCTTCTTTCTCCAACCTGGGGACGGCCCGAATGGGGTGGGATGTAGTCAGGCAGGAATTGGGCATGATTCCAGAAAAGGAGACTTCCAAATTGTCGTGTAGGGGCCAGGAGCGGGCTACATCCTGTTGGCGCTCAATTGCTGTGAAAGATCAGCAAACCGTCAATTTCCAGATGGTGGACATTCAGAGGCTGCGATGGTTGGCTGGCCAACAATGCTCAAATGATGGTTAGGCGCCGATTATGTATTGTCTCCGAATTGCAGTCGCATTGGTCGGTAGTAGCCTGCCTATATTGAGCCCACAGTCGAGTGAGATATTGGAAGAGAGAGACTATCAAGAGGCCTGCAAGTACGTAGTGCAAATGGATAGCGCCATGAATTACCAGCTAACATCCACATCAGAAGAGATGAAACTGGACGGACGACCTGTAATCGAGTTGGGTATCATCGATCTCGACGATCGAAAGCCGTCCAACGTATATTGTAATTTCGATATCGAGGTCCCTCCGAAATTGCGCTCCTTAATGGTTCTTCCCACTTGGTGTGATTGTACAGGCCCTGCCTACTCTACAGACCAATTGAGGAGAGCAAACAGGTATCTCGAAGCTTGGTACGAAGGGCGCACCCACTGGGACATCAGAAGTCCGGAATGACTGCGTTTTGGGAGTGGTTTTCCGACTGTCCGCTCTTAAGCGTGACCGTTCGAAAGCAGCCGTCTAAGAACCAGAAAACCGCAATGGGGGTCAGTTGCTGCCAGCCCTGCAGAAGTCTGACGTTCGGCTAGCAGTATCGGTGCTTTCGTGTTTCCATCCGATCAGAGCGACTATGGTCGAATGGCATGACGATACCCTACAAAGAGCACCGCTTTTCGCCACACGATTGTGAATTCGTCCTCGCGACCCGCAAGTTCTACCCACAAGTCATGCACGTCGTCATTGTTGCCTTGGCACTTGGCATCCTGACATTGGCGGGTGGGTGGGAAATCGGACTTGAGCTTTGGGTGAGTGCCTGTATCGCTGTCGGAGTTGCCGTAGCTTCGCTAGGCGCAATCCCGCTTCTCTTCCTTTGGAGAACAGGGCAACTGGCTGTCGAAAACTACCTGCTTGGGAACATAAGTAGCGTTATGGGCCATGTGAATTGGCCGCCCATTTGGCAAAACGTTGTCGCCGAACGGGCGGTAACGTTCGATTGGGCCGAAATTGAGCACGTAGTCCTGCGCCCAAAGCCTTGGATTTTTGCACTTAACAACCTAAACTTGGAACTTAATTTTCATGACGGGCGTCAGCGCATTCTGCGCGTGCCACAGCTTGCGCCAGATGAGATCGAAGCATTTGTTGGGGTGTTAGGGCAAATCGCTCTTCGTCGAGGTTTTCAATTTCACGAGGGGCATCCCCTCCACCCACCTTTGTAAATGCTTACGTCTTCTGCATGACGGTGATCCACAGCGCATTGAAACTGCCGGTTTGCCGAGGCGGTGAACGGCGGCTATCGAGCAAGTTCCATTTGGCCGCCAATGACCGAAATGGGGTCGTAGGCCGAACGTCTGCTTGCGAGCGAGCCTGAAGCATAGCGGGCATCAGCCGTTAGGATGTCGCGCTGCCTGATTTATCGTGAGAGTTGAAACTCATTCATAATCCAAAGGCGCCTCGCCCAGAAAAGCTCTCATGTCAAGTTCGCGGGCTGGACCTATAATTTTGATTTCTAGCCTTAAATCGTCGGCAAGAAATTCCGTGGGTACCCATACACCGACAAAATAGCTCGTAGTTGAATCGAATGATTCCATGCTTCCAA